>NZ_JBHVDH010000001.1:446157-1092360 GCF_042802855.1 Streptomyces sp. NPDC057445
GGCCGGGGCTGAGCGGTGGTTCAGGCGGCCCGGGCGCGGTGGGCCTCACCCGTACGGCCCGGCGGCATCATGTCGCGGCGAGGACTTCGTGGGCGGCACGGTCGACGGCGGATCCGCGGTCCGCGGCAGGTCGGCGGTCCGCGGGAGAGGCGCGGTCCGCAGCAGGTCGGCGGTCCGGCGGCCGGGGCGCGGTCCGCGGCAGGTCGGCGGTCCGGCGGCCGGGGCTGAGCGGTGGTTCAGGCGGCCCGGGCGCGGTGGGCCTCACCCGTACGGCCCGGCGGCATCATGTCGCGGCGAGGACTTCGTGGGCGGCCCGCTCGCCGGAGCGCACCGCTCCCTCCATGAGCCCGTGCATCAGCGTCGCCGACTCCGTGCCCGCCCAGTGGATCCGGCCCGCGGGCTCGCGCAGCGCGCTGCCGTAACCGGTCAGCGCACCCGGCGGGAAGTGGGCGACCATCGCGCCCAGCGACCACGGCTGCTCCGACCAGTCGGTCTCCATGTAGGCGGTGGGACGGCGCGCCTCGGGGCCGAACCGCTCGGCGAGCGCGGCCAGCCAGACGTCCCGCCGCTCCTTGGGTTCCAGGCGCCCCAGCCGCAGCGCCCCGGGCCCGAACGCATAGCTGCTCAGCACTCCCGGCGTCCCCCGGCGCGGTGTCTGGTCGATGGTGATCGTGCCGGGTGAACCGGGCGCGAGAGTCTGCCCCGACAACCCCTGCCTCCTCCAGAAAGGCTCGGGATACCGGGTGAGCACCCGGATGATCGTCCCGGGCACCAGGCGCTGCCGCAGATGGCTGTGCGCGGCGGGCAGCGGCGGGTCGAAGAGGATTCGCCCCGCCAGCACCGGCGGAACGGCCACGATCACCCGCCGGGCCCGTACCGCGAGGCCGTCGGAGACGACCTGGACATCGGTGGTGTTCTGCTCGATCTGCCGGACCGGACTGGACAGGTGCACCGCCGCGCCCAGGCGCTCGGCCATTCGCCGGGCCAGTTCGGGGGCCCCGCCGTCGACGAGATGGGTTTCCGTCCTGCGGGTGTCGGTGTAGTAGCCGAAGCCGAAGCCGCCGCCGCCACGGGCCAGGACGAGCGCGCCCAGCAGGGAGACCTCGGCCGGGTCGGCGCAGAACAGCAGACTCATGGTCGACCTGAGAAGGGTGCGGGCCGTGGCCGAGGGCACGTTGAGCGGGTCGGAGAGCCACTGCCCGAGCGTGCGGGCGTCCCACGCCCGTGCCCGGCGGGCCTGCCAGGGGGCGTCCTCCGGAAGCCGGCGTGCCATCAGGTTCAGGCGCATGAGCGCCAGCCCGAGTGCGGCGAGTGCGGCCGGGCCGGTTTTGGGGACGGTGCCCCGGTAGCGGTGGTTGACACCGTCGAGGCGCACGATGTTGTCGCCCTCGTCGTACTGGGGGTAGACCTCGAGCCCCAGCTCCCGGCAGAGCTGGAACATCCGGTCCTGCCCCTTGCCCAGCCAGGTGCCGCCGACGGAGACCACGGTGCCGTCGGGCAGCTCCCGGTTCCAGACCCGACCGCCCACGCGGTCCCTGGCCTCCAGCACCACGACGTCACGTCCGGCCCCGGCCAGCTGCCTGGCGGCCGCCAGTCCCGCGAATCCGGCGCCCACGACACACACGTCCGCTGTCACCCGCTCCATGACCCACCTCCACGGTGAGCCTCCCCCGCCGGGTCCCGGAGCGCCCGCCGGGTGAACCGGCCGGGCGGGACGAGTGAGCCGTCCGGGTGAAGGGGAACAGGCCCTGCGCCCACCTTCCCGGGCGCCCCGCGTCTACCCCTCGGCGACCGGCCGGTAGGTGCACACCTGTACGCCCGTGCTGCCGGTGACGGTCGAGACCAGCTCGAGCGCCCGCCGCACACCGTCGTCGGGAAAGATCGTCTTCCCTCCGCCGAGGAGCACCGGCATGGTCATGAGCCGGAGCTCGTCCACCAGGCCCTCGCGCAGGAGAGTGCGCACGAGCGTGGGGCTCCCCATGACCAACAGGTCCCCGCCGTCGGTGTCGTGCAGCTCCCGGATGCGGGCGACGGCCTTGTCGCCGGGAATGCGCGTGGTGTTGTCCCACGTCGGCCCGCCGTCGCCCAGCGTCTCTGACACGACGTACTTCCGGATGGCGTTCATCCGGTCGGCGAACGGGTCACCTGCCCGCCCGGGCCACGCCCCGGCCATCGTCTGCCAGGTGCGCCGCCCGAACAACAGCGCCTCGGCATCGGCCAACGCCCTGTCGAAGGCACCGCCCACCACCTCCGGATCGAAGAACGGGTGCGACCAGCCGCCGTGGGCGAAGCCACCGTCGGTGTCCTCACCGGGTCCGCCGGGCGCCTGCACGACGCCGTCCAGGCTGATGAACTCACTGATCACGATGCGCATGGGAGTCGCTCCTCTTCATCGGTCCGGGCTACGGCAATGGAGACTGTCGCGCTTCCACGGAATCATCGCGCCCCCACTCGATCCCGCATCGGTGATGCAGGGCAGGTCGTTTCCGGCTGCTGGTGGCCGGGGCGGTCGACCGGTGTGCCCGGCGACACGGCGACGCGGCGGCGCGGCGACGCGGGGCGAACGGACCGCCACAGGGCGGCCGAGTACATCACAGGGGCGAAGAGAATCACGGCATCGAAGTGGACGAACCTCCTGCGGTGAACGCAGTTGACCCGGAGTCAGCCGTGGCTGTCCGGCTCGGGCGCCGACGCGGGAACGGCGGCATGAACAGCTACGACGTCCAAGGGAGTTGCGTAGCCCACGTTTCAGCCGCTGATTGAACACCGGCTCGCCCAGGCGCGTTGACCTCGGTAACCGGTGACCCATCCAGACCGGTGAGTGAGTGAGGTTCGCACATGCCAAGGATCCATCTGCACCACACCCAGGTCCGCCTCACGGCTGCGGGCTGCTGCCCGGGCCCGTGGGCGGGCAACGGTTCCTGTCGGCGACCCACGCACTGAGCGGTCGAGCCCATGGACTTCTGCATTCCCTGCCGCCGCCCCCTCAACGGCACGGTGACGTGCCCGGAATGCGGGGCGTACGACTCCGGCATGGCACCGCCGGACGACTCGGGCGGCGACGCTCCCACGGTCGACACGGCGGCCATGGAGGCCCTCTTCCGCGAGAGCCCGGATTCCGCCCGGCCTTCCGGCGCCACCGTGCCCCCGGCCCCCTCGGCGGACATGCCCGCGCACCGGCGCCACGGTCCGCCGCGATGGAGGAACTACGGAGGGCGGACTCTGGCCGCGGCCACCTTCGCGATTCTGGGCGGCCTGGCCACCGCATCGCTGCTGCCCGACCAATCCGCCGGCGCCTCCAAAGCGGCGCCGGTCCCGGAACGGTCGTCCCCCGACGAGCCGCCGGGGCCCGCCGGCACCTCACCAGAGGCCTCGGGTTCACCGGAACGTCCGGCCACGCACCCGGCGAGAGGATCCGCCCGGGACCGGAGCCGTGATGTGACCCGGCGTCCTCGGGCGACGCCCACTCACCGGGAACCGCCGGCCTCCCGGACTCCGGCCGCCCGCACCACTCCACCGCCCGCGACGACCAGGCCGGCGCCCCGCCCCTCCACCGGCCGCCCCAGCCCGCCGCCCTCCCCGACGGCGACTCCTCCACCCAGTCCCACCGGCAGCGCCGCTGCCTCCCCTACCGGCAGTCCCTCGCCGAGCGCCACAGGTGTGCCGGTGACAGAGGCCCGGGGGGAACGGGCCGCACCGTTGCTCGTGGACCTGCTCCGGAACGCGGCAGGCGGTGGACGGTGAGGGCTGTCGGGGGCCGCGGCGGTGCCGCGGCCTGAGCCCGTCGGCAACGCAGCCCTCGCCCCACCCGGGGTGAGGGCTGTGCACGTTGCCGCCTTCGGCCATGACTCCTGTGCTTCCATAGCCGCCATCGCCCTCACCCACGGAACGCCGGAAGAGGTCCGGCGACTCGTCGAGGACACTGCCGGGTGTCGCCGCCCTGACCCGAGCCACGCACATGGCGCGACCGAACGACTGAAGGACGGTCCGTGCGACCGGCCCACCGGAGGACTTTCCCATGCCCCTTGAGCGCCTTACGGCCGCGGCCTCGCCGATCGCGCGCTTCGGCCTCGGCCTGGCCGCGGTCGGGCGTCCCGGCTACATCAACCTGGGCCGGGACGAGGACCTGCCGGGCGACCGCTCGGTCGACGCGCTGCGGGCCCGCACCCACGAACTGCTGGACGCTGCCTACTCCCAGGGCGTGCGGTACGTCGACACCGCCCGCTCCTACGGCCGGGCCGAGGAGTTCCTCGCCGAATGGCTGGCTACGCGCCCCGACGCCGAGGATGTGGTGGTCGGCAGCAAGTGGGGCTACACCTACATCGCCGACTGGCGCACGGACGCCGAGGTGCACGAGGTCAAGGACCACAGCACCGGCACCTACGAACGCCAGCTCGCCGAGACCCGCGCGCTGCTCGGTGCCCGGCTCGACCTCTACCAGATCCACTCGGTCACCCCGGGCAGTCCCGCGCTGACCGACCCCGCCCTTCACGAGCGACTGGCCTCGCTCGCCGCGGAAGGCGTGACGATCGGACTTTCGACCAGTGGCCCGGACCAGGCGGAAGCCATCCGCGCAGCACTGGCGGTCACGGTGGACGGCGAACCGCTCTTCGGCAGCGTACAAGCCACCTACAACCTGCTGGAGCCGTCAGCCGGTCCGGCGCTCGCCGAGGCGCGCGCCGCCGGACGCACGGTGATCGTCAAGGAAGCGATGGCCAACGGCCGCCTGGCCGATCCCCACGCCACGGGCCCGGACACGGCCGCGCTGCGCGAGACGGCGGGAGCGGCAGGAGTCCCCTCCGACGCCATGGCGCTGGCCGCGGTCGCCGCACAGCCGTGGGCGGACGTGGTGCTCTCGGGGGCGGCCACTGTCGTACAACTCACGAGCAACCTCACGGCGGCGGACGTGCACCTCGAGCCCGAGGAGCTCGACCGTCTTCTCGCAGCGGCCGAGCCCCCCGAGCGCTACTGGGCGAACAGAGCGCGGCTCGCCTGGACGTGAGCGAGCGGCCCGGCCCCCGGGGCAGCAGCGTCCACTCGGGCTCCGCGGGTGCCATCCGCGCGGGCTCGGGCCGACTACCAGGAGCTGAGCCCCGCGCCGCGGTGGCAGGTGCCTTGTCGCTCGCCTAGGGTGAAAGGGCGCTTCCAGTCAGGTCCCTCCACACCGGCCGGCCGACGTATCCGCATCGGGCCGCTCGGGCCCCTCGGGGGACAGGTGCCGACATCGCCACGCGACGTGCACCGCTCGCGGCGACTGCGAAGGGGTGGCGTATGGCCGGACTCTCCCACGGGCCAGTTCCCCAGCCGGTACTGTCCCCCCTTACGACCGCGGCGATCTTCTTGGTGGTGACGGTCGATCAGGGCGGTGAGCAGGCCGCGCGGGGATTGCTGTCCGACCTGACAGGTCTGCAGCGGGCCGTAGGCTTCCGGGCGCCGAACGGGAAGCTGAGCTGTGTCACCGGTATCGGATCATTCGCCTGGGGACGCTTGTTCGCCGGGCCGCGCCCGGCGGAGTTGCACCCGTTCCGCGAACTGGCCGGCGCCAGACACCGTGCCGTATCGACGCCCGGTGACCTGCTCTTCCACATCCGGGCCGCACGACTGGACCTGTGCTTCGGGCTGGCCGCCGAGATCATGGAACGTCTCCGTGGTGCCGTCACCATGCGCGACGAGGTGCACGGCTTCAAGTACTTCGACGAGCGTGACCTGCTCGGCTTCGTCGACGGGACGGAGAACCCGGTGGGGCCGGCAGCGAGTGCGGCGGTCCTGATCGGTGACGAGGACCCGCAGTTCGCGGGGGGAAGTTATGTGATCGTGCAGAAGTACCTCCACGATCTGCAGGCGTGGAACGTCCTCCCGGTAGAGGTACAGGAGATGGTGATCGGGCGCAGAAAGCTGTCCGACATCGAGCTGGACGACGAGATCAAGCCGGCCGATTCGCATGTCGCCCTGACCACGGTCGTCGATCCCGATGGGACGGAGCGGCAGATCCTGCGCGACAACATGCCTTTCGGCAGAGTCGGGCAAGGGGAGTTCGGCACGTACTTCATCGGGTACGCCCGTACGCCGGCGGTGACGGAGACGATGCTGGAGCGCATGTTCCTGGGAGACCCGTCGGCGTCCCACGACCGGATCCTGGACTTCTCCACCGCGGTCACCGGATCGCTCTTCCACGTGCCGACCACTGATTTCCTGGACAACCTTCCCGATCCGCCCGGCGCGGGCGCGGAATCCGAGACCGGCAGCGCGGAGTCCGAGGCTCACTCGGCACCCGATGTCCGGACCGGGATCCTGGACCCTTCCCTGGGGATCGGCGACTTGAAGGTGAGCACCGCCGATGAACAATCTGCACCGTGAACTGGCGCCCATCTCCTCCGCCGCCTGGGACGACTTGGAGGAGGAGGCACGACGCACGTTTAAGCGCCATGTGGCCGCCCGCCGGATCGTCGACGTGCCCGAGCCAGGAGGCTTCGAGCTGTCGGCGGTGGGCACCGGGCATCTGCAACCGGTGGAGGCTCCGGCCGAGGGGGTCGTCGCCCACACGCGCCGTGCGCGGCCGATCGTGGAGCTGCGCGTTCCGTTCGTCGTGGATCGTCGGCAGGTCGATGACGTCGCACGCGGGGCCAAGGACGCGGACTGGCAGCCGGTAAAGGACGCTGCCCGGCAGATCGCGTTCGCCGAGGACCGCGTGGTGTTCGAAGGCTATGCGGCCGCCGGCATCGCAGGCCTTCGTGAGAGTTCGTCGAACCCGCCCGTGACCCTGCCGGCTGAGGTACGCGACTACCCGGACGCCATCAGCCAGGCGGAGAGCGCACTGCGGCTGGCGGGTGTCGGCGGCGCGTACACGCTGGCGCTCAGCGCCGAAACGTACACCGCCGTCAGCGAGACCTCCGATCACGGCTACCCGATCATCAACCACATCGCCCGGCTTCTGGACGGCGAGATCATCTGGGCACCGGCCATCGACGGGGCCTTTCTGCTGTCCACGCGGGGCGGCGACTTCGAACTGCACATCGGCCAGGACGTGTCCATCGGCTACCTGTCGCACGACGACAGCAGCATCTGGCTCTACTTCCAGGAGACGCTGACCTTCCTGGCGTACACGAGTGAGGCCGTGGTGGCCCTCGAGACGCCATCGTGACCCGTCGTCAGGGGCCGGCGCGGTCGGAGCCGCCGACGTGTTGTCCTTGGCCGAGCGCGGTGGGAGCTACCGGGAGACCGTGGCGGTCGACCGCAACACCGCCCGTGCTGACGGCGTCGCCGCCGACGTGCGTCACGCCGCGCCGCTGTCGCCCACCGTGGACGTACGCTCCGGTGGCTACGAGGAACTGACCGACGCCACCGTGGTGGTGACACCGTGGGTGTCACCGAGAAGAGCGGCGATGCCACCGACCGGTCCGACCTCCACGGACGATCGCTGCCGCCGCGCTGGTCGACGGTCCGCACTTCCGGGTTCAGCTACAGCCTTCATGTACAGCCTTCATGACCGCTCCACCCGTGCACCTGTGGATGCGGCTGCGATCACAACGGCCAGACCTACCAGCGCCACCGGCAGTATCGGCGCCCACGATGACGCGAACCGCAGCAGCAGAGCGCCGGCCGTCGCGCCGCACAGGAAGGCGCCCACCCGGGCGGCGGCGTCCGCAGCGAACCGGTGCGGCTCACCGGTGAGCCCGCGGACCAGACCGGTCAACGCACCGGTCAGGTAGGTGGTCGACGCTCCCTGCACACCGGAGCCGATCGTGATCGCGCTCTGCATTCCCATCGCCGCCGCGGCCAACGCGAGAAGCAGTGAAGTGGTCCTCGCGTCCGGGCGCCCGTCGGTGGCCAGCCACCCGGCGGCCACGCCTGCCAGCAGGGCCAGCTCCGCCGCCGCGACAAGGCTGGCTCGCCGGTGCCACCCGGCACCGCGGCGGCCCAGCCCGGCGGTGCCGCCCGCGACGCCCAGGGCATAGCACCCGACCGCCACCGTCGCACCCACCGCCAGTCGGCCGTCCGGCGCCGCGACGGCGCGACCGAGTTGCACGAGGTTGCCGGTGATGACGCTGGCGAACACCCCGCCGAAGTGCGTCACGCAGACGGCATCCAGGCTCCCCGCCGCGGCGGCGAACACCGGCAGAAGGCGTACGACCAGCCGCTGCGGCAGCACCGCCGCGCCCCGTTCGGCTCGTTCGCCGTCGCGCGGGCCATCGCCCCGGGGACTCATCGTTCGCAGAGTCCGATGAGGGACGATCCGCCGTTCCCCTCCGCTCGTCGCCCCCCGATCCTCCCGCTCATGGCGCCCCACTCCCGACCGTATCGACACATTTGCACCAGAAGTACCGCAGAGACTACAGGCGGCAGGAGTCCGCGCCTCACCTCAGCGGCTCAACACCTGTTGCCAGGTTGCCCAAGCTCGCCTCCACCCTCCCACCGGGGGACGCGCATTTGCTTTGACGGGGTCAGGGGCGCTCGAAGAACTGGAACACGCCTCCGACGGAGAAGCACAGCGCTCCCGTGAGCGTTCCCCAGTTGGCGATGTCGACGTTCACCACGCTTCCGGTCGCGGGACGGGTGAAAGCAGCCAGTGCCGAACCCAGGAAGAGAACGGATCCGAGCTGATTGATCGCGACGATCCACCAGCCGAGGTCTCGGGGACGGACGCCCGGCCGGCCATGGCAGACCTCGACGAGTGCGAGGTGCCCCGAGATCAGGAACAGGATGCACCCGACCATGTCGGGGGCCCAGATCAGCCTGTTCACCTGCTGGACCGAGAGCCCTTGCAGCAAGGAATCCAGCAGGTTGACACCGAACACGAGCGTTCCCACGAAGAGCAGGAAGGTGCTGAGCCAGTCGATCCGAGTGGGCTCGTAGCTCCACCATCTCCAGCTCCGCGCGGCCAGCGCACCAGCCCCGCTGTCCCGGCGAGGAGCGTTGATCACCTGGAGCAGCGAGACGTAGCCGCCGGTGTTGAAGAACAGGCCGCCGGCAAAGTAGATCCAGGCGCCCGTCGCGTCGCCCGAGCCGAACTGAGCGGCCCCTGCCCCGAGAGCGAAAAGGGCACCGCCGACCACGAACGCACCCGCGGTAATGGCATTCAGCCTGCGCAGACGGCCGACCGACACGCTGTCTGCTCTTCGGGAACGGGGTTCCAGCTCGCCCGCGGCCCGTACGGTGAGCAGTCCACGCTTGCGTGCCAGGCGCGACTCCCAGACCGCAGTGCCCCCATCCAGCAGACGCCAGGTCAGCCGGGTTGTGAACGGCCCTGCGCCCTCCGCGTGCTCCTCAGTTCGGCTCACCTGCCGACCTTAGCGCTCTGGTGTGGAAAATCCCTTTTGCGGTGGTGGCCTCGTAAGCCGGCGGGGGCGTGGACGAGCAGGCCCGCATAGGTGAACTCGCAGACCGGAGCTCCAGACGGAGCGGCCAGGGTCGGCCCACCGCCGCGCACGTTCATCCCGGAGGTGCGGCTTCCGGGCGTTGCCCGCCGCCGATGCCCTGCGGGTCGGCCGTGCGTGCCATGGCGTGGCGACGAGGGTCGGTGAACTGGCTTTCCACCGCCTCCTCGAGGAACTCGAGCTCCATGCGGACCGCCGGCAGATGCTCGGCCGACAGGGTCTCGAGCAAGCCGTCCAGCAGCGCGCGCAGCCGTCTGCAGATCTGGAGGGATGTCGCGCCGTACTCGCGGATCTCGGTGACACCGACCTGGAGGTACTCCTCCCATGTGCGACCCGGCACCACGAGGCGTGGCCGGCCGTGGTCGTCGGCCAGCACGTAGCGACCGCGGAGTCCGACACGACCGATCGTGTGCAGGAAAGCCTCGATGTGGTTGAGCACCTGAACGGCGGTCGTGGGGTCGTTCACGGCTGGTGAGAGCGCACGGATGGCGATGTCGACGAGGATGCGCAGGGCGAAGGCAGGGTCCTGTTCGATGGTCCGCTCCGCGCCGAGGGCGACGTGTCCGGTCACCCTGCGCGGATCGAGCTCCGACGTCCTGCCGCCATGGACTTCGACGAGGGTCATGCCGGGCGCCACGAAGTCGCCGACCGGGTGGACCATCACGAAGACGCAGTCGTGGCGGGTTGCGGCGGCCATCAGCCCCGCCACGTCGATCGCCTGGAGCACTCCGCCACGCTCGGATCGCATGTGCGCCACCGGACCGGCCGGCAGCAAGGGTTCCCCGCCGCGTGCAGCGGAGCCCCGGACCTTCGCTGCTCCGTGGATCAGGACCTTCGCGCCCATGCCTCCCACCAGGTCCGCGATGGCCACCGGCCGGAGGTTGTGGGTGAAACGGTTGAGGTAGACCAGCAGGAGCAGCAGGCTGACCGCGACGGCCACGCCGGCCAAGGTCACCCCCAGGTCGGGTACGGAGTCCGACTCGATGCTCCGCAGCAGGGTGTAGGCGAACGCGAACGTTCCGGTGAAGGTGGCGAGCACGGCTTTCTGCAGGCGGTCGCGGTACCACAGGCGCATGTAGCGCGGCGACAGCGTGCCCGTGGCCTGCTGGACGACGAGGACGCCGATGGTCACCACGAATCCCAGCAGCGCGACCATCGCACCGACGACAGAGCTGAGCACACTGCTGGCCGTCGTCGCGGAGTACTGCCCGTCGTACGGCAGCCAGTCCGCTCCGTCCAGAGCAGCGGCACACTCGGCCAGTACCGCCCCGAGGAGGAGTCCGAACAGAGGGACGATCCACAGGCTCGCCTTGGCGTACTGCCGCAGCCGGAAGGCGGCGGCCCACGAGATCATCGTGCGCACCCGAGGATCGAGGCCACTGCGGGCACCCGCTTAGGGCTCGACACCACAGGCACCTCCGGATTCGGCCGTTCGTCTCATCGGGCCCGCAGGCCCACGGTAAGCCCGCCGGCCGGCGGCACGGCAGGACCGCAGGGCCGACGGGCCTGCGAGTCCACACTTGAGGCCCTGCGGAGGTTCCGTGCCGGAGCTGATGTCCGCGTTTCGACTCACCCAGCGTGTTCGGCGCATTGCTGGACCTGGAGAAGGGCGGACACTTCTCGGTCCGGCCGTCGCACACGACGTACGCGACCAAGCAGCTCCACTTCCCCGACACCGCGTGTCTGGTGACCCGTTTCATGACCGAGGCGGGTGCCGGCGAGGTGATCGACTTCATGCCCGTCACCGGGAGCACGGCCACCGACCGGCACCGTCCGGTCCCTATGCTCCGGTGCGTGCGGGGCAGCATGGCCTTCGAGGTCGACATCGCTCCCCGGTTCGACTACGGCCGCAAGCCGCACACGCTGCACATCTCCGAGCACGGCGCGGTGTTCGCCTAGGAGGACCTCGGGCTGACGGTTCACGCCGTGCGTGAACCGCAGGACGAGCGGCTCCTCAAGGCCTGACGGGCGACCAGGACCTGCACTTCGCGTTGACGCTGCTGGCCGGTCAGCAGCGGGGCCTGGTACTGGAGTCGTCCGCCGACGGCCCGCCACGTGAGATCCGGCTCTCCGAGTTCCGGTGACGCCGCACTGGACCGCACGAGGAACAGCGGCGCGTAAGCCGTTCATGCAGTGGACGACGCCGGGCCGAAAAGTACGACGGTGTCGCCCTGCTGCGGGGTGGGGGACTGTGTCTCGGCGACCGGATCCAGCCGGCCGTCGGCGCGGACGACGAACAGCGTCTCGTGGTCCGGCGGGATCGGCTGGGATGCGGGCTGCACCAGGAAACGGGCACCCCGCTCGTAGCGCGCGGCCAGGACGTGCCGGACCAGTGAAGCGCCGAAGAGGATCTCGCCGCCCGTGTAGGGGGCGACGACGCCATGGCTTTCGCTCGGGGGGCCGACCCGGTAGACAGGTCCTTCCACATTGTCCTGCGCCACGACCGAGGCGAGTGCGTTGAAGTCGTCGTCGTCAGTGAGCAGGAACACGGCCGTGACGCCCTCCAGCCGTGCCCGGGGGTTGGTGGCCGTGGCCAGCATGTCCCCAGTTGCCAGTTCGATCCCGGCACCCCGGATCCGGTCCCGTTGCTCGTCGAGTCCGGCCCACATGAGCACGTCGAGCCCGGCAGACCGCAATGCCCTTCCCAGGTCGATCACCCACGGATGACCGCCCACCAGTAGCGGCCGGGTGCCCGACGGTTCGACCGCTCCCAGACGTCGGGCCATGGGCGCGGCGGTCAGCGCGTACAGCAGGACCGTTCCCACGATCACCAGGAACGTGACCGGAAGGATCCTGGTGGCGCCGGGAATCCCCTTCTCGACAAGGGCGGCGGCGAAGGCCGACGCGGTCGACGCGGCGACGATGCCGCGGGGAGCCATCCATCCGACGAAGGCCCGCTCCCCGAAGGTCAGGCCCGTCTTCCGGGTGGCGGAGAAGGCCACGACCGGCCGTACGACCAGGACGAGGACCGCGATGAGGACAAGTGCCGGCACGAGCACCGGCACTACCGACGCCGGGGTGACGGTGGACGAGATGGAGACGAACAACAGCCCGATGATCAGCTGGACCAGCGTTCCGAAGAAGGGGCGGCGGGCCGGCATGTCGAAGCCGCGGATGTTGGTGACGGCCAGTCCGGTGACGATCGCCGCGATGAGCCCTGTGTCGTCGCGGACGATGTCGCATCCCGCCGACACGGCGATCACCGTGGTCAGTTGTGCCAGCGTGCCGAGCGTTTCACCGAGCCGGAGGGTGCGCAGCGTCAGCCAGAGCACTGCGGTGCCCACCGCCCCGCCCACGAGACCGACGCTCAAACTGATGAGGAACTGGCCGAGCTGATAGCCCCTGCCGATGTCGATGCGGTGCGTCGTGGCGATGGCGTGGAAGACGAGTGCTCCGAGAATGCCGCCGATCGGGTCGGTCAGTGTCCCTTCCCAGATCAGGATGCGCCGCACCTTTTCCGTGGGACGCACATAGTCGAGCAGCGGACCCACGACGGTCGGACCGGACACCACGAGGATCGTGCCCAGCATCGACGCCACCCTGAGCGGCATGCTGAACAGCGCCGGGCCGACCGCCGAGACGACCAGGAAGGTCAGGACCACGCCGAACACCAGCAGCCTGCCCACGACGGCGCGGGTCCGGCCGGTGAGATTGCGCAGGTCGAGTCCGAGACCGGCGTCGTACAGAATCACCGCCACGGACAGCGACACCAGCGCGGAGAAGTCCGGGCCCACCAGCCTCGCGGGGTGGATGATGTCGGTCAGGGCGCCCGCGGTGAAGCCGACCGGCAGCAGGAGAATCAGGGCGGGGACTCTCAGCTTGTTCGCCAGGATCTGCGATCCGGTCGCGAGCACCAGCGTCAGCGCGATGCCGAGGAGGATCTCGTCGTCCGTCACAGCTGCTTCTTTCCTCGATCACCGGGCGCCACGGGGAGTCAACCGGCTTCGGCGGAGCACCGCGCGCTTCCTTCGTAGGACACCGGGATCGGCCACCCGGTCGGCGCACGCCTCCGCGTCGGCGTCCCGGCCGACGGTCCGTGCCCGATCCCGGAGATCCGCCGACGGGGTAAGGCACCGTCGCCCCAGGGGCACCGTAAGGGAGTCCGCACCTCACCTGAGCGGCTCATCACCTGTTGCGCCGCCTCCGGCTGCCAGGTGCAGCGCCCCTCCCCCTCGCCTTGTCCACGTGGCGCAGCAAAGCCGGCCGGCGCCTGGCGCCGTGAAGGCTCGCGTTCGGCGAACATGCAGGTCTCCTGGACACGAGAGGCCCCGCCGGGTTGCGGGGGTTGGTACTCAGGCGAGGACGTTCACGGCTCGGGCGATCACGAGACCCAGGATGAGCAGGGAGATGAGGGACTGGACGGCCATGGCGATCTTGGCCCAGGGAGCCAGCGGCATGACGTCGGTGGGGCTGAAGGCGGTGGAATTGGTGAGTCCGAGGTAGAGGTAGTCGACGTAGCGGGGGCGCCAGTGCATGGCGTTCAGGTCGGGGTTGAGCTGCTGCGGGAAGGCGAGTTCGGGGGTGGTGGGCATGCGGTGGGCACGGGCGGCGGCTCCGCCACCGTCGAGTTCGAAGTACAGCAGGGAGAAGGCGAGGACGGTGGAGACCCAGACGACGCCGCCGGCCCGCAGCAGGCCGGCGGCGGAACTCGTCTCGGTCCCGCCGTGGATGAGGTCGTCGACCAGCCTGACGGTCGACCAGATGGCGCTGAGTGCGAGCACGCCGACCAGGGCGATCGACACTGCGCGCAGGACGGCCGAGCGACGGTTGATCCGGCCCGGGTCGCCCGCGATCAGGGTTACCAGGAGCAGTCCTTCGACAAACGGGAGCAGCCAGCGGGGCCCCAGGCGCAGGTCGTCGGGCATCAGCAGGAGCAGCACCATGGCCGCGATGACGGCTCCGGCCATCGGCCAGCGGGCCTCACCGAACTCCGCCTGCTGCGGCTCCGGCTCGTGCGGAGCGCCCGGTCCGTCGGCACGGGTGGGGTGATGTCCGGTCATGTTCGGCTGCTGCGCGGGGTCGGGGCGCGGGTGCTCGCCTGCGGCTCCGACCACGCCCCACAGAGTGCTGTCGCTACGGAGGCGGCGTGCCGGTCCGCCGGGACGACAGGCCTCGTGCCGGGTCCCGTGCCGGGATCGACGAATGCCACGATCGCCCACCTGGTGGCACCGTCAGACCAGCGGATCAAGGCCTCGTGCGGCATTCCATGACCCCAGTCTCCTCAGGGGACCGGGCGGCGACGCCCGGTTTGTCACCGAACGTACCGCGAAGCGGCGCGAGGACAGCTCCTGCCGGAAGCGCGTGTCCGTATCCGGCAGGCGCAGGTGACCTGTGCGGTGCGTCGACGGATCGACCACACCGGCGACCTCACCACCATCAAGCACCGCGCCTCATGCCCACGGGGGCGAGGACGGCCGTGAGGGCGGCACCCGGGTGACGACGAGAGAGGAGGCCCACACCGGGCAGGGCCGGAGCCAGGGCTCCTCGACGGCGCGGCTGTACTGGGTCATCGGGCTCACCCGGCACGGAGCACACAGCCGGAAAACGTACCCTGCCTGCTGCCCCGCCTGCTCGCCCCCTCCCCCCGGCGCTTGCCCTCGGGGTCGTCGCGGTCCTCACAGCACCGGGAAGACCGCGGCGAAGAAAAGCCACAGCAGCACCGCCCAGAACAAGGCCGCGGTGAGCGAAACCAGGAGGGAGCTGCGCCACTTCAGCACCAGGAAAGGGAACATCACCAGGGCTGCCCAGTGCCCGGCGACATCGATGAACACCCGGGCCGCCTCGGCCAGCGTCCTCGCCCGGCCCTGCGCGAGATAGCCGATCAGGCGTTGGGAGGTGAAGCCGTAGAGGCCGAAGACGATGGGGAAGAACCAGAACGGCGTGATGTTGACGAGCAAGCTCTCCGACAGATCGTCGAACATCACGAGGTAGATGACCGCCGCGGCCGTCAGGCCGCCCAGCAGGGCGACCAGGTAGAGGGGTTTGAGCGCCGCCGCCTCGGGCGGACCCGCCGACGGGACCACCGGGGAGGCGTACGGCACGTCCGGCGGCGGCACGCGGACGACCTGGTGGCAGTGCGGACACCGCACGTCTGTGTTGCTCTGCCCAGGCGGCACGGACATGAGGTGCCCGCACGAGGCGTGAAACTCGATCCCTCTCGCGTTCACAGGCGGTCTCCCCCGGTAAGAATCATGCGGCTGAAGCGGGTCAGCAGCGCGGACCTGGCACTGTCGGCGGACGGCCGACCCGTCCCGGACTACGAGGACGTGCGCGCCCGGTGGCCCGGTTCCCGCGTCCCGTTGCGTTGTTCCGCCCGCGATCTGGACGAGGTCCGCATCCGCGACGTGACCGCCTTTCACGGGCCGCCTCTGGCGTGGGCCGTGCGACCCCGTGGAGCTTCGTCGGCCGGCGTACTTCGTCGCGGTCGCCGAGAACGCAGCTTCACGCGGCGCCCGGCGGGCGCACATCGCCCGGTCAGCGGCGTCGGCCGTCTCGCGGGCGGACTCAGCGGAACCGTCACGCTGGGCACGGTGCTATCGACCGGATCCTTCGACCTCGTCAGCGCCCTGAGCACCTTTCAGGCCGAACGCCCCGACGTCGTCGTACGCCTCCGGCTCTCAGCCGTGGACATCGCCACCGCCCTGACCATGCTTCAGCAGCGCCTCGTCATCGGACGGGACCCGGCGCACGGAGGGAGGGCGCCTCACTCAGCGCCACCTTCCACCGAGGGAATCCGGCGCTTCCGGAAGTTCGAACCAGACTTCCTTGCCCCAGGATGTGGGGTCGACGCCCCACTTGCTCGCCATCAGGTCGACCAGACGCAGGCCGCGGCCGAATTCGTCGGTCGTCCGCGCCGAGCGGAGCTGCGGCAGTTCCCGGCTGCCGTCGCGGACCTGGCAGCAGATGACCTCGCCGCGTACCAAGGTGAGGCGGACGGGACCGTACGTGTGAAGCAGCGCATTGCCGACCAGTTCGCTGACCAGGAGTTCGGCCGTGTCCGAAAGATGGTCCAGACCCCAGTCGGCCAGGGTGCCGCACACCGCCCTGCGGGCCTGACCACAGGCGTCCGGAGCCCGCGGAAGCCGCCAGGGGCCCGCGACGGTCAGCTCCCGGTCGGGGGCGATGCCCAAGGACGGGGCAGGGACGGGGCGCGTTGCGGCGGTCGCGGTGGGTTGTACGAGGTGCGTGTGGTGCATGAAAGCCTCCACAAAGCCCCGGCCGGTTCCCCGGTCAGGGAGTTGATCACAACCGCATTTACTCTGGAGTAAAACCGTAATCCGGGTTTACCCGGAAGTAAAGTGGTGGCCATGGCTGATCACCCGCCCGAGGCCGGCCCCGCGGCACAGCGTCCAGCGGGCCGTCGCCGCCCCCCTGCGGCACGCCCGACCGACGACGACATGCTGGACGCGGCCTCCGCGGTCTTCAGCGAGGCCGGATTCCACGCGGCGACAATGGACGTCGTCGCCAGGCGTGCGAGATCCACCAAACCCACGCTGTACGCACACTTCGGCAGCAAGGAGGACCTGTTCGGCAAATGCGCCGACCTCGCGGCCGACACCTTGGCGAGCGCGCTCTTCGAGGCCTACGCGGCAGCGGCCGATCTCCCGCTCGAACAGCAGGTGCGCGCAGGCGTCGCCTCGTTCTTCGACTACGCGGACGTCCACCCGGCGAGATTCCGGCTGCTCTTCGGCGCGCACGCAACGGGGTCGGCGGCCGAGGCCAGGCAACGGCTGATGTCGGCCGCCACCCAGGAGATCACGCGCCGGATCCGGTACTTCACCCAGCGCCACGGTCGTGGCACCTGGGGGACGAGTGCGGAGCTCTGCGCCTCCTACGTCGTCGGCCTGGTGGTCGAGGGCGCGCGGTACACGCTGGTCGCCGACTCGCTGGATCAGGCATCGGCCGCCGAGTTCACGACCCAGTTCGCCGCGGCGGCGCTCAGACACATCGACCCCCACCTCGCCGACGCGCTCGACGGACGCGAGTGAGCAAAGCGCGTCGGGCAGCGGCCCCGGGCGGCGCTGCCACCCCGTGTCGTCGCGTCGACCGAACCACTTGGTACGTACGGCCCGGTGCCGGTCGGCTCAGGTCCGCGCCCGCCACCTGGCCGTGGCGGCATGAGCCGACGCCGGCGCCTGACCGAGACGTTGAGTACGGAGCCGTCGGCAACGACGCTGATGTCCCGGTGACTTGGGACCACCGACTCGGTGTTTCCCGGCTTGCGGCCGCTCACCTTGTCCGCGTGGCGCAGCACGGCCAACCGGTCCGTGGCGCCGTGAAAGCTCGCGTTCGGTGAACATGCAGCGGCCCGTCAGGCCCCTCAAGACGATCTTCGACGCTTTCCTCAGCGCTTCCTCCTGCCGCGCCGCAGGAGGAACAGCACAGCCAGGGCGGCTCCGACGGTGACGAACAGGGCGGCGCGGTTGCGACGCGCCGCGGCGGCAGCTTCGCGCACAGTCTCAGGCGCGCTCTCCTGCAAGAGATGGGCTGCTTGAACGGCCCTGCCCTTCGCCTCCGCCGCAAAGTGCTCCACGTGGCCCTTGATGTCGCCGGCCTTCTCTTTGACTTCCGTCCTGCCGACAAGGGCCTCCAGGGTCCGAGCGAGCTGCTCACGGGTGGCTCGGGCCTGCTCGCCCAGTTCCTCAGGGGTGGCGGGGGTGGGGTCGCTGTCCGGGAAGTTACCGGTCATGGCTGGGACATCCTTTCCTTGATCTCGGCGGCATCGGCTTCGACCTCCTGACGGCCTGCTCGGGAGCAGCGGAGGGATCCTGGCTCCCGCGCCTCATGCCCACGGGGGCGAGGGCGGCCGTGAGGGCCGGCAGCACCCGGACGACGACGAGAGAGGAGGCCCACACCGGCAGGGCCGGCGCCAGGGCTCCTCCGCGGCGCGGCTGTCCTGAGTTCATCAGGCTCACCCGGCACGGAGCACCGAACACCCGCGACTTGATCGACACGGTAACCGCCTTCCGCCCATGGTCCGTCGACAGGCGAGGCTGGAATCGGCTCCCCACGGTACGCCGCTCGACCGACCGCGACATCGTGGTGAAGGTCCTCGGACGGGCAAGTACCCCGAGCAGACCAAGGCCGGCGAACTCGACCGGGGCGATGCGGTCACCGTCGCTGGACGACATGCCTCGCGCTACAAGGCATCAGGGCCGGCAGCACGGGGCCGGGCCGGCCGGTCGGCCACGTCAAGGAGCGGCCGCCAAGCAGTCACCCCCTCGACCGACAACACCGCCAGCCAGTCGCCCCCTCAACCGGCCGCCGGGTGGAACGTCACCTCTCCCGTCACGCGAATACCTGTCTGCCCGCCCGCGCGCACAGACACTGGACCGGGGACGCGGACGTCGATCGGCCCGTCCACGCCGTCGAGGGCGACGGTGACCATGGCGTCGTGGCCGTAGAAGCGGACGTCGATCACCGTGCCCCGGACGTCCGCCGAGGCAGGGTCTGTCAGCTGCATCTGTTCCGGACGGAGGAGCACCAGGCCCTCGTGCATGCCGTCCGGTCCGCCGGGCCCGCCCTCCGCCAGGGCGATGCGGCCCAGCGGGGTGGTCACGGTCCCGTCGTCCGCGGCGCCGCTGACGAGCACCGCGTCGCCGACGAAGGCGGCCACCCAGGGGTCGACGGGACGGCGGTACAGCTCCTGCGGGGCGGCGCACTGCGCCACGCGGCCGTCCCTGACGACCGCGACGAGGTCCGCCGTGGACAGGGCCTCCTGCTGGTCGTGGGTGACCAGGACAGCGGTGGCGCCGGTGGCCCGGAGGGCGGCGCGCACATCGGCCCGCACCCCCGCCCGCAGCGCGCTGTCCAGGGCGTTGAACGGCTCGTCGAGCAGGACGAGTTGGGGTTCGGGGGCGAGGGCGCGGGCGAGGGCGACGCGCTGCTGCTGGCCGCCGGAGAGCTCGTGCGGCATACGGTCGCCGTAGCCGGCCAGCCCGACCAGTTTCAGCATCTCGTCGACGCGGCGGCCGCGTGCACCTCGAGCGAGGCCGGTGAGGCCGAAGGCGACGTTGCGGCCCACGCTGAGGTGCGGGAACAGCGCGCCTTCCTGCGGCACGATGCCGATGCGCCGGTGCTCCGGCGGCACATGCACGCCCTCGGCGGCGAGCGTGTGTCCGTCGAGCGTGACGGTGCCCGCGTCGGCGCGCAGGAAGCCGGCGACGATGCGCAGCAGGGTGGTCTTGCCGCAGCCGGACGGACCGAGGACGGCGGCCAGGGAGCCGCCGGGGATGGTGAGGTCGAGCTCTTCGAGGACGGTGGCGCCGGGGCCGTACGCCTTGGTCAGTCCCGCGATCCGAAGGTCTGTCATGTGCGGTGCCTTCCGAGCAGGTAGGACGGGACGGCGGCGAGGAGGATCAGCGCGGCCGCGTAGGGAGCCGCGGCGGCGAACGATCCGGCGCCGGTCTCCGTCCACAGGCGGGTGGCCAGGGTGTCCATGCCGGTGGGCCGCAGCAGCAGGGTCGCGGGCAGTTCCTTCATGCAGACGACGAAGGTCAAGGCGGCTCCGGCGGCGACACCGGGCGCGGCGAGCGGCACGGTGACCTCGCGCAGCACCCCCAGCGGTGAACGGCCGAGGGAGCGGGCGACGTCCTCCAGCACGGGCGGAGCCTGGAGGACGGCCGCCCGGATGGCGGCCACGGCGACCGGTAGGAACAGCACCGTGTACGCGCACACCAGCAGCGGGAGTTCCTGGTAAAGCGGGCGGGCGTAGCGGACCGCGAAGAACACCAGTGCGAGCGCGACGGTGATGCCGGGCAGGGCGTGCCCCGCGTACGCGGCCTGCTCCAGTAGTTCCGCGGTCCGGCCGCGGTGGCGGGCCGCGATCACGCCGACCGGCAGGGCGAGCAAGGTGGTGAGCGCGGCGCCCGCCGCGGCCACACCCAGCGTGGTGAGCGCCGTGTCGGTGAGCAGCGCGGGCTCCCATATCGCCGATGAGCCGACGGCCAGCCAGTAGCCGAGCACGGCCAGCGGGAAGCCGACGGCCGCGACGACGACGGTTCCGCACCAGGCGAGCGCGGGCAGCTGCAGCCGGCCGAGCGCAACGGGCACGGCCGGGCGCGCGGTGCCCGTGCCGGTCCTGGCGTGTCCGGCGCGGCCCCGGGAACGGGCCTCTGCCGCCACCAGCGCCACAGTCATGATCACGAGGACGGCGCTGAGCGCGGCGGCCGGGGTCCGGTCGAAACTCGCCCGGTACGAGGTGTAGATGCCGCGGGTAAAGGTGTCGTATCGCATCAGTGACACCGCACCGAAGTCCGACAGGACGTAGAGCGCGACCAGCAGCCCGCCACCGGCGGCGGCCGGTCGCAACTGGGGGAGCGTGACGCGCAGGAACGTGCGCAGCGGGCCGTGCCCGAGCGAGCGGGACACCTCCTCCTGCGCGGGGTCGATGCCGCGGAGCGCGGCGGCGACGGGCAGGAATACGTACGGGAAGCTGACCAGGGTCATTGCCAGTGCGGCCCCGGTGAACCCGGCGAGCCAGGGCGCGGCGGACAGCCAGGCGAACGCCGCGACATAGCTGGGCACAGCCAGCGGCAGCGTCACGAGTACCGACCAGGCGCGGGCGCCGGGGAGCGCCGTGCGCACGGTCAGCCAGGCCAGGGATACGCCGAGCACCAGGCAGGCCGCGACGACGACGACGGCGAGGCCGAGGCTGCGCAGGAGGAGCAGTCCGGTCCGCCCGTCGGCGACGACGTCCAAGGCGAAGGCGGGGCCGCGCGCCAGTGCCCGTACGGCAAGGTAGCCGAGCGGCAGCACGGCGAGCGCCCCGGCCACGCAGGCGGGGAGGAGCAGCGGCCAGGAGGGTCGGACCGCGGCGCGCGACCGCCCGGCGGGCGCGGGGGCGCCTGCCGGGCGGGACGGGCGGGTGTCGTGACGCGTCCGGACGGGGGATTCCGGTGTGGTCACGAGTCAGACCAGTCCGACGTCCTGGAGCATGGCCAGGGTCGCCTTCAGCGAGTCGAGTTGGCCCAGGTCGATCTTCGGGGGCTGGAGGGAGTCGAGCGGCGGCACCCCGTCGGCCTGCTTGATGCCCGCGGCCAGCGGATACTCCTTGGTCTCCTCGGCGAAGTAACGCTGCGACTCGGCGGACAGCAGGAAGTCAGCGGCCTTCTGCCCGTACGCGCTCTGCTGCTTGTCGGCGCCCTTCATCAGGCCTACCCCGGCGACGTTGACCAGGCCTCCCGGGTCGCCCTTGGGCAGGTAGTGCACCTTGGCCTTGAGCTTGTCCGCGCCCTTCTCGGCCGCCTTCTCGTACCAGTAGTAGTGGTTGAGGAGGCCGAGCGACACCTCGCCGGAGTCCACGGCATCGAAGACGTTGAGGTTGCTCTCGTACGTCTTCGGCTTGTTGGCCTTCAGGCCCTTCAGCCAGGTGCGGGTGGCCTCGTCGCCCTCGAGGATGCGCATGCCGGTGACGAACGCCTGGAAGGAGGCGTTGGTCGGGGCGTAACCGATCTTTCCTTGCCATTCGGGCTTCACCAGGTCGTGCACGCTGTCCGGGGGCGTGGGCACGCTCCCGGAGTTGTACGCGATGACGCGGACACGTCCGCTGACGCCGACCCAGTCGCCGGCGGCGCTGCGGTAGTTCGGTGCGACCTTGTCGAGCGTCGTCTGCGGCAGCGGCGCGAGCCGGCCTTCCGTGGACAGCGCGCCGAGCGCGCCCGCGTCCTGCGACAGGAAGAGGCCGGCCTCGGTCTTGTCGCCCTCCTCGAGGAGCTGTGCCGAGAGTTCGGCACTGTCGCCGTAGCGGACCTCGACGTTGGTGCCGAGGTGCTCCTCCAGCTTCTCGAGCAGCGGCCCGACGAGGTTCTCGTTGCGGCCGGAGTAGATGACGAGCCCCGCCGGTTCGTCGCTGCAGCCGGCGAGGGCGGGCACGAGCAGGGCTGCCGCGGCGACGGCGGCGAGGTTGCGGGCCAACTGGCGTCGCATGAGGGTGAGGCCTTCCTGACGTGCTCAACGAAACAGAGCATTGGTAAGGTAAACCTCACCTAAGAGTCAATAGGGTCTTCGGTAACGGCTTGAGCACAGGAGTGCGGGGCCGGCACGGTCCGTCAGACCTTTCGGGTCCATCTCCCCTACGAGGCAAACCAGTTGACGGGCACCCGGGGAGAGCACGGCGAATCTCCCGCTCCCGGCGCTCCGGCGGGTGACATCCGCCACTCTTCCCGATAAGGGAAGGCTTACCTACGATGCGCCCGTGACGCTCCCCCCTGCACCGCACACCAGCGGCAGAACGCTGTCCCTCGCCCATGGCCTCGCGGCCCACGGCGATCGCACCGCCCTCGTCACCGACGACGGTGAGATCTCCTACCGCGAACTCGCCGCGCGGGTCGCCGACACCGCCCAGCGCCTGGGCGCCGAGCGGCGGCTCGTGCTGCTGCCCGGCGCCAATACCACCGCCGCCCTGGTCGTCCATCTGGCCGCGCTGTCGGCGGGGCATCCCCTGCTCCTCGCCCCGGGCGACCACCCTGAGGCCGTGGAGTCACTGACCGCCGCGTACGACCCCGATGTCGTGGTCCGCCCGGCGCCCGGAGAGTGGGAGTTCGAGGAGCGGCGCGCGGTCTCCGCCCACGACCTGCACCCGGACCTGGCCCTACTGCTCAGCACCTCCGGCTCGACCGGGTCGCCGAAACTGGTCCGGCTCTCGTACGACAACCTCCAGTCGAACGCCGAGGCGATCGCCACCTATCTCGGCATCCGCGACACCGACCGGGCCGCGACGACCCTGCCACTGCACTACTGCTACGGGCTCTCCGTCGTCCACAGCAATCTGCTGCGCGGGGCGGGTCTGATCCTCACCGGGCTGTCTGTGGCGGACTCCTGCTTCTGGGACCTCTTCCGCCGCGCCGGCGGCACCTCTCTCGCGGGCGTCCCGTACACCTTCGACCTGCTCGACCGGGTCGGTTTCGCCGACATGGACCTGCCGCAACTGCGATACGTGACCCAGGCCGGCGGCCGCCTGGCGCCCGACCGCGTGGCGCGCTATGCCGCACTGGGTGAACGCCACGGCTGGGACCTGTTCGTCATGTACGGCCAGACCGAGGCGACCGCCCGCATGGCCTATCTGCCGCCCGCGCTGGCGGGCACGCACCCCGCGTCGATCGGTGTGCCCGTGCCCGGCGGCTCGTTCCGCCTCGAGCCCGTCGACGACCAACCTGCTGCGGACACCGGGGAGCTGGTGTACTCCGGGCCGAACGTCATGCTGGGCTACGCCCGCACCCCCGGCGACCTCGCGCTCGGCCGGACCGTCGACGAACTGCGCACCGGCGACATCGCGCACCGCACTTCCGAGGGGCTGTACGAGATCGTCGGGCGGCGCAGCCGGTTCGTGAAGATCCTCGGCCTGCGCATCGATCCGCAGCGCGTCGAGGCGATACTCGAACGGCACGGGGTCCAGGCGCTGTGCACCGGCGACGACGAGGCACTCGCCGTGGCGGCCGTCGCGTCGGGCCGCCCGGACCGCTCGGGGGACTCGGAAACCCCCGGTGTCTCCGGGGACCCGGGCGGCTCTGGCGCCTCCGACGAACGGCGCATACGACGGCTGGTCGCCGACGAGTGCAACCTGCCGGTGCCCGCCGTCCGCGTCCGGGTCGTGGACGAGCTCCCACGGCTCCCCACTGGCAAGCCCGACTACCGGGCGGTGCTCGCGCTCGCCCACCAGCCGGACCGCGACGACCTCCGGGCATCCCCCTCCCCCGCCCTCGGCGACGGCACGGAGGCCCTGCGCGAGCTCTACGCGCAGATCCTCGACCGGACGGACGTGACGGAGGACAGCACCTTCGTCGGCCTCGGCGGCGACTCGCTGTCGTACGTGGAGATGTCCATCCACCTGGAGGACCGCCTGGGGCATCTGCCGCCCGACTGGCACACGACGCCGATCCGCGAACTCGTGAGGCCGTGCGAGCACAAGCCGCCCTCAGCGCGGTCCCGCTCCGGGTCCTCCCGTTCGCGAAGGCGCACGCTGGAGACCGGTGTCGCCCTGCGCGCCGCCGCGATCATCTGCGTCGTCGGCTCGCACATCGGCGTCTTCACGATCAGGGGCGGAGCCCATCTGCTGCTCGCCGTCGCCGGGTACAACTTCGCCCGCTTCCATCTCACCGACGCCGCGCGGCGCGAACGCGTCCGCCGCGTCAGCCGCAGCATCGGCCGCGTCGCCCTGCCCAGCATGGCCTGGATCGGTTTCGCCCTCCTCGTCAGCGGCGCCTACACGCTGGACAACGTGTTCCTGCTGCACAACGCCCTGAACCCGCAGGACATGGGGTCGGGCATCCACACCTGGTTCATCGAGGCCCTCGTCTACATCCTGGTCGCCGTCGTCGCCGTGCTCTCGGTCCCCGCCGTCGACCGGGCGGAGCGCCGCTTCCCGTACGGCCTTCCGGTGGCGCTGGCGGGCCTCGGACTGCTCACCCGGTACGACCTCGTCGGCCTCCCGGACCGCTCGCAGATGACGGACTCGGTCACCGTCTTCTGGCTGTTCGCGCTCGGCTGGGCGGCGGCGAAGTCCCGTACCGTCGCGCAGCGGCTGCTGGTCACCGCGGCGGCAGTCGCCACCGTGCCCGGGTTCTTCCCCGGCGAGCCCTGGCGCGAGGCGATCGTCGTCGCCGGGTTCACGCTGCTGGTCTGGGTGCCCACACTGCCCAGCCGGGAGCGCGTCAACCAGGTCGCCGGTCTCGTCGCGACCAGCTCGATGTACATCTATCTGACGCACTGGCAGATCTACCCGCTCATCGACGGGTTCTCGAAACACCTGGCGCTGCTCGTCTCGCTGCTCTTCGGCATCGCGTACGGGACGGTGGTGATCCGGCTGATGCGCGGCCTACCCCTCTTGCCTGCGCGGACTTCCCTGTCCTCGCTGAGGTCCCTGTCCTTCCTGTCCTCAATGACCTTCGCACCATCTCCCACGCCACTACGGGACCTGGCCTCCGCGCTGCCCCCGCGACGCGTGGTCGGCTGACGGGTGGCGCCCGGTCCTCGGAGGGTCGGTCCCATGGCCCGCGGCAGGACCGGAACAGGGAACAGGTCCTGGCTTTGCCGTACAGGACCGCGGATTTCTTCGGCCAGGCGCTCTTGGGCGTGTCCAAGCCGTGCCCGGGCGAAGGTGTCGTCCCGGTCCTGGGGCACAGTCATCTCCACCGGCGCGACGTCGGTCAGCACGGTCTTGCCGCGTGCCATCGCGGGAGTTGCCGCCGTTCCTGCCCTTCGGACCGTGCTTGTCATGTCGGTACCGGCCAGGCGCAGGGGACTCGGAACAGGCAACACCCCGCCAGGCATACCGGGTAATGTATATTGATATACAACGCCGTATACACAAGGGGGTCGCCATGAGCCGCACCGTGATCGATCTCGACGACGAGGCGCTGGATGCCGCCGCCAAGGAACTCGGCACCACAACCAAGCGCGACACCATCAACACCGCCCTGCGGGAGGTCACCGCCCGCTACCGGCGACTGCGCGCTCTGGGAGAAGCCCGCGAACTGGTCACCGAAGGCGCCCTGGACATCGACATCCTCCTTGACAAGAGCAAGTACCGGCCCTCCGGCGGGCCGAACGGTGTCCACGACTCAGGGGCGCACGAGTGACCGTCGCCGACTACCTGATCGACACCTCCGCCCTCGCCCGTGTCCTCCTCGGCCGGACCACGGCCGAGTGGGACGACAGGATCGGCGCGGGACTCGTCGCCCTGTGCGACATCACCGAACTGGAAGTCCTTTACTCAGCACGCTCGGCGGCGGACCGGGAGCGCGTGAAGAGCACGTTGAACGCCCACTACACCTGGTGCCCCATGCCTGACGGCATCTACCGGCGGGCACGCGTCGTCCAGGAACTGCTCACCACCAAGGGCGAGCATCGCAGTGCCGGCCCCGTCGACCTGCTGGTCGCCGCTGCCGCGGAAGAGGCGGGGCTGACACTGCTCCACTACGACCGCGACTTCGAGACGATTGCCCGTACGACCGGACAGCCGGTACGGACGATCGATCTCAAGGACTGACCGGTCTCAAGGGGCTGATCGGTCTCAGGACTGAGCGACGCCGTCCAACCCACAGTGAGCGGGCGCCGGGCCCGCCCACCTTCACAGCCCGTACCGGTCGAGGATGCCCATCAGCTTGCGCCGGCGTTTCAGTTCCGCCCGCAGGCCGGCGAGATGGTCGGTGAACGCCTCCTGCGTCTCCAGCGCGCGATGGCAGTCACGAGCGCCCAGCAGCAGTCGCGCCAGGTGCTCGTAGGCACGGTCGCCGGTCGGCTCCTTCAGCCGGTCGACCATCCGCAGGTAGACCGCGAGCGCCTCGGCCGGGTGCGTCTCGCGTGACACGTCGGCGAGGCGTTCCCACTGCCGGTCGTCGGCGAGGCCGGCGGCCTCGCGCCAGGCCGCGTCCACATCGCCGTCATCGAGCAGCGCGTCGATCAGCACGGGCCCGCCATACCGGCCGCCGCGCTCACGGCGGGCGTCCTCCCTCAGAACGGCCAGCGCGGCCACACGCTCGGCCTCCCAGCACTGCGCCGCCCGAGCGGCAGAGCCCAGCTGCTGGTAGGCGGCCAGAGACCGCTCGGCACGGAACCGGTCCCGGCGCACCTCGACCACGTCCACCGGCCGCCCCGCCTTCGCGTAACGGGCACACACATAGTCGACCAGACGACCGTCGATGTACGTCTCGGCGGCACAGTCCCGCAGTCCGCGCTCCGCCCACGCGAGCGCCTCGTCCGCGCGGCCCGCCGATTCGAGTTCCTCGGCGATGCGCAGATGCGCGGCCCCGGACAGGTCGAGGTCCTGCGCGTACAGAGCGACCAGCGCGTCGACGTCGCCCTCCGCCTTGGCCAGACGCTCCATCAGATACCGCTCCGCCCAGCCGGACGGCCTGCGCCGCCGCGCCTCGGCCGCCAGCTGCCGCAGGCGGGCAAGCCCGCTCGGCCCCAGCACCTCGGCGTAGTCGAGCGGGTCCAGGTCCGTCACGTCGTTGCCGTCGCCGAGCACCTGGCCGACCAGCCACTCGGCCAGCCGCACCGAATCGGGGCGCGCGACTCCGCACGCTTCCCGATGGGCCTCGATCACCGCGACAGCGGCCTGCCCCACCGCCCCGTCGGAGTCGTCGATCTCCTCGTGCGCCTCCCCCAGCACGCGGATCGCCTCCTCGGCCAGACCGACCGCCTGCGCCGCCTGCCCGCCGGCGGTCAGTGCGCGAACCGCGTGCGCCGCCTCTACGACTTGCTGCGCATACCCGGGGGCATCGACGTACTCGACGTACCCGTACCGGGCGAAAGGCCGCGGATCGATCAGCGCCAGGATCCGCTCCCGGACCGTACCGAGGTCGGAGCGAGCGGCGGCGGCCCGCAGCTCCAGGCGCCGACGCAGCCCGCGGTCCTCGGCGATCTGCTCCCGCACCAGCGCCAGGAGTTCGTCACGGGACAGTGCCGAAAGCCACGCCTCCAGGCCGGAGGCCCGTGACCGTGCGGCGGCTCGCTGACGCGGGATCGTCTTCGCCCGCCGCAGCACGGTCAGTCCCACCGCCACACAGTGCTTGCAGAAGTTGCCCTCCTGCCCGTACGGGCAGTCGCACCACCCCGAGAGCCCGCCGTCCCCGCCCAGGGTGAGCTCCACCTCGTAGACGTCCGTACCCTGCACCACGGCGGTGACCGAGCCCTCCCCCACCTCCGGACCACTCACCGCGTCCAGATACCCCAGCCCCCGCTCGAAGGACCAAGCCCCGGCCAGTGCCCGCAGATCGTCCTCGCCGAATCCCACGACTTTCCGTGCCACACCGGTATTCAACCGCGGATCGGCAGCTCTTGGAGGCCCGACGGCCCCGCCGTCCACGCGTGCGCGACCGCATGCGAGCACAGCCACCATCGGCTACGTCGCCAACTGCACAAACCACACCGTCGGCGACCTGGCTCTCGACCCGCCGAACCTGCACGTACGCGGTGTCATCTGCGTGACGACGAGCGGGCGTACGCGGATCACAGGGATGCCGGTGTCTCGTGCCGAGCGGCGGTCTCAGCACCCTTCTCATGGGCACCGACGGCTTCGGCCGGACCTGGTGCCGTCGCTCACCGTCCGCAGTGACCGCATCAGCGCGGGAGCCGTCGCCCCCGACGCGCAGGCCCTCGCACCGCAGTTCTGGAACCTCGTGTCCCCTGAACGTCCCCTGGACGCGACTCGGCCTCAGCCCGCCGCACCTCCAGTCACTGCATCACCGCAGGTCACAACCCGGAAGACGACTCCAGACCCATGCGTTTACCGAAGTAACGATGAACGGAGTCAATCCGTTGGGCCAGAGTCCCGAGCCCTGGGGCTCGAAAGGACGTTTCCACAGGTCAGAACGTTTCTTTGACCTGCTTTTGGTGGGGCGGGTGGGACTCGAACCCACGGCCGACGGATTATGAGTCCGCTGCTCTAACCGGCTGAGCTACCGCCCCTTAACGGCGCGTCGCGCACATTTGTGCGCGCCGTCTGCCGCAGCATAGCCGCTCATACGATCTCCTGCCTCGGATGGTCGGCATCGCTATGACCATGAGGACTGCGCTGTCGCGTGCGCGGTTCCGGAAGATCGGGGAACACATGAAAAAGGACCCCGAGGGGTCCTCTTCCGTTCCTGCTCCCCCGGCTGGACTCGAACCAGCAACCCTCCGGTTAACAGCCGAATGCTCTGCCAATTGAGCTACAGGGGATCGCGCTCCCCCGACTGGACTCGAACCAGTAACCTGCCGGTTAACAGCCGGCTGCTCTGCCAATTGAGCTACAGGGGATTGCTGCGTGTGCACCGAACGTACCTACCCCGGGCTCCCCGGGCGGCGCTCGCTCGCTGCGACACATACATTAGCGCAAGCAGGGGGGTGCTCCGCCAATCGGTTCCCCCCGTGACCTCGTGACCTCAGATCCCGGCGTCGGGGACGGCGCAGGGGAAGGGTGGCAGCGATGCGATACCGGCTCACCTTCGGCGCCGGAATGGCCGTCGGTTACGTGCTCGGAGCCCGCGCCGGGCGCGAGCGTTACGAGCAGCTGAAGAAGTCCGCGCGGGAGCTCGCCCAGAACCCGGCGGTGCGCAACGCCGCGGAGTCCGCGGCGCAGACGAGCCGCGAGGTGGCGGGCAAAGCGCTCCATGCGGTGAGCGACAAGGTCGGCGACCGTGTGCCCGACTCGGTGGCCGAGCGGGTGCGGTCGCTGCGGGAGCGCAACCAGGGCGGCGAGGACGACTGGGGTACGACCAACACCTGACCCCGGACGGCCGAGGATCCGCGGGCCCGGCGGCGCCGGGCAATGGCGCCTGCACGGCGCGGGCCATGGCCTCCGGTGCCCGCGGACGCGCACGCCTGGCCCGGCCCGACGGCTGAGAGCAAGCCGTTCGGCCGGGCCAGGGCCGTACTCGGCCCCGGAGTGCGGCAGAATCTGAAGACATGGGGATAGTCGCCGGGCTGGACAGTTCGTCCGCCTTCACTCGCATCGTCGTCTGCGACACGGACACGGGCGCCGTGCTGCGCCAGGGCTACGCACCGCACCCGGTGGAGGCGAAGGCGAGCGACGTCGATCCGCAGGCGTGGCTGCTGTCGCTGGGCGAGGCCGCGGCCGGGGGACTGCTGGAAGGCGTGCAGGCCATCGGCGTGTCCGCGCAGCAGTACGGGCTGGTCCCGCTCGACGCGACCGGTGCCCCGGCGCGGGCGGCGCTCGTCGGGAACGACAAGCGGGCGCAGGTCGCTGCGGCTGATCTGATCGAGGCGTACGGCGGGCGGGAGGCCTGGGCCGAAGCCGTCGGGTGCGTACCGCAGTCCGGGCTGCCCGTGGCGAAGTTGCGCTGGCTGGCGCGGAACGAGCCCGAGACGGCCAAGCGCACCGCGTTTGTGATGCAGCCGCACGACTGGCTGGTGTGGCAGCTGCTCGGCAGGCCCACCCGCCGCACGACCGACCGGGGAGCGGCCTCTGCGACCGGGTACTGGTCGGCGGGCACCGGCTCCTACCGTCCGGATCTGGTGGAGCTCGCACTCGGCCATCAAGCCGCGCTGCCCGAGGTGCTCGGCCCGTCAGAGGCAGCGGGCACTACCCCGGAAGGGCTGCTGATCTCCGCCGGCACCGGCGAGACCATGGCCGCCGCGTTCGGTCTCGGCCTCGGGTCCGGCGACGCGGTGGTGTCGCTGGGAGCCTCCGGGTCCGTGATGGCCGTCCATCACGAGGCGCTCGCCGATCCCTCCGGAATGATCACGTCCTTCGCGGACGCCACCGGCATGCATCTGCCGGTCGTCCACACCCTCAACGCCGTGCGCACGCTGCGCGGTACGGCCGAACTCCTGGGCGCGGAGGACCTGAGCGAGCTGTCCGCGCTCGCGATGAAGTCGACACCGGGCGCCTCCGGTCTTGTCCTGCTCCCCTATCTCGAGGGCGAACGCACCCCGCACCTTCCGCACACCGCCGGCACCCTCAGCGGCCTGCGCCGTGAGTCGATGAAGCGCGAGCACCTGGCACGCGCGGCCTTCGAGGGCATGCTGTGCGGGCTCGCGGACGCCCTGGACGTACTGCGCGGGCGGGGCGTGAGCGTACGCCGGGTCTTCCTGCTGGGGCACGCCGCCGAGCTGCCCGCGGTGCAGTCGTCGGCGCCGGCGATCTTCGGCGCGCAGGTCGTCGTGCCGCAGCCCGCCGACTACGCGGCGCTGGGCGCGGCACGCCAGGCGGCGTGGGCGCTCGGTGTGGCGCAGGGAAATCTCGCCCCGCACACCCCGCCGGCCTGGCAGGGCGCGGCGGCGCAGATCTTCGAGCCGGGCGACGAGCTGGCTGTCGGCCAGGCGGTGCGGCAGCAGTTCGTCGCGACGCGGGAGCAGCTGCACCCGGGCGCGTTCGGCCCGTCGTTGTGAGCCGTGCGCCCCGCGGCGCGTTCTTGACCTGGGCTTGAAGAAATCCCTTGGGCGTGCGGGGGTCGGGTGTCGGAGGATGGGGCGACCCATGCCTCTGCCCACCCCGGCCGACCCGAGAGACCACGCGTGCTCATAAGACTGCTCCGGACGTTCCTGCGTCCGTACCGAAAACCGCTTGCCCTTCTGGTGGCGCTGCAGCTGCTCCAGACCAGTGCCACCCTCTATCTGCCGACCCTGAACGCGGACATCATTGACAACGGTGTCGTCAAGGGTGACACCGGCTACATTCTCACGTTCGGCGCGCTGATGATCGGCGTCAGCGTCGCCCAGGTGGTGTGCAACATCGGGGCCGTGTACTACGGCGCCAGGACGGCCGCCGCGCTCGGCCGGGACGTGCGTGCCGCCGTCTTCGACCGGGTGCAGTCGTTCTCGGCCCGCGAGGTCGGGCATTTCGGCGCGCCCTCGCTGATCACCCGGACGACCAACGACGTCCAGCAGGTCCAGATGCTGGTGCTGATGGCGTTCACGCTGATGGTGTCCGCGCCGATCATGTGCGTCGGCGGCATCGTGCTGGCGCTCGGCCTGGACGTGCCGCTGTCGGCGGTGCTGCTGGCGGTCGTTCCGGTGCTGGGCATCGCCGTGGCCCTGATCGTGAAGAAGATGCGCCCGCTGTTCCGCACCATGCAGGAGCGTCTCGACACGGTGAACCGGGTGCTGCGGGAGCAGATCACCGGCAACCGGGTGATCAGGGCGTTCGTGAAGGACGGCTACGAGGAGGAGCGGTTCCGGGGTGCGAACACCGAGCTGACCGATGTCGCCATGTCGACCGGCCGGCTGATGGCGCTGATGTTCCCGACCGTCATGACGGTGGTGAATGTATCGAGCATCGCGGTCGTCTGGTTCGGTGCCCACCGCATCGACAGCGGCGAGATGCAGATCGGTGCGCTCACCGCGTTCCTCGCCTATCTGATGCAGATCGTGATGGCCGTCATGATGGCGACCTTCATGTTCATGATGGTGCCGCGCGCCGAGGTCTGTGCCGAGCGGATCGAGGAGGTCCTGGACACGGAGTCGAGCGTCGTACCGCCGGCGCGGCCGGTGCGGGAGCTCCTCCGCCGGGGCCATCTTGAGGTGAAGGGGGCGCACTTCCGCTATCCGGGTGCCGAGGAGCCCGTGCTCCGGGACGTGGAACTGGTGGCGCGGCCGGGTGAGACCACCGCGGTCATCGGGTCGACGGGCAGCGGCAAGTCGACACTGCTCGGACTCGTCCCGCGGCTGTTCGACGTGACCGGCGGCGAGGTGCTCGTCGACGGTGTGGACGTACGCGAGCTGGAGCCGGCTCTGATGGCGCGGACCGTCGGGCTCGTACCGCAGAAGCCGTATCTGTTCTCCGGCACGGTCGCCACGAATCTGCGGTACGGGAATCCCGATGCCACGGACGAGGAGCTGTGGCATGCGCTGGAGGTGGCCCAGGCCGCCGACTTCGTGCGTGAGCTCGACGGAGGGCTGGACGCGCCTGTCGCGCAGGGCGGCACGAACGTGTCGGGCGGTCAGCGCCAGCGGCTCGCGATAGCGAGGACGCTGGTCCAGCGGCCGGAGATCTATCTCTTCGACGACTCCTTCTCGGCACTGGACTATGCGACGGACGCGGCGCTGCGCGGGGCGCTGGCCCAGGAGACGGCCGAGTCGACCGTCGTGATCGTCGCCCAGCGGGTGTCGACCATCCGTGATGCCGACCGGATCGTGGTCCTCGACGAGGGCCGTGTCGTGGGCACGGGGCGCCATCACGACCTGATGGAGAGCAACGAGACGTACCGGGAGATCGTGCTCTCCCAGCTGACCGAGGCGGAGGCTGCCTGATGGCCGGTCCTGGTGGACGCATGATGATGGGCCAGTCCGGTGAGCGGTCCATGGACTTCAAGGGCTCGGGCAGGAGGCTGCTCGCGCAGCTCGCGCCGGAGCGGCGCACCCTGTGGGTGATGCTCGGGGCCGGAGTGCTGAGCGTGGCGTTCGCGGTGGTCGGGCCGAAGATCCTGGGGACGGCGACGGACCTGGTCTTCGCGGGTGTCGTCGGGCGGGAGATGCCCGAAGGCACGACCAAGGAACAGGCCGTCGAGGGCCTGCGCGAGCGGGGCGACGGCGGGCTCGCCGACCTGCTGTCGGGGGTGGACTTCACGCCGGGTCGGGGCATCGACTTCACCGCGGTCGGGAACGTGCTGCTGGTGGCTCTCGCCGTGTACGTGGCGGCGGGCCTGCTGATGCTGGTGTCGACCCGCATGTCGATCCGCGTCATCAACCGGACCGTGTACCGGATGCGTGAGGACGTCCAGACGAAGCTGTCGCGGCTGCCGCTGTCGTACTTCGACCGGGCCAAGCGCGGTGAGGTGCTGAGCCGCGCGACGAACGACATCGACAACATCTCGCAGACCATGCAGCAGTCGATGGGCCAGCTGATCAACTCGCTGCTGACCATCGTCGGTGTGCTGGCGATGATGTTCTGGATCTCGCCGCTGCTGGCACTGGTCGCACTGGTCACCGTGCCGGTGTCGGTGTATGTCGCGGCGCGGGTGGGCAAGCGCTCGCAGCCGCAGTTCGTGCAGCAGTGGAAGTCCACGGGCCGGCTCAACGCGCACATCGAGGAGATGTACACCGGCCATGCGCTGGTGAAGGTCTTCGGGCGCCAGGAGGAGTCGGCGAAGGACTTCGCCGAGCAGAACGAGGCGCTCTACGAGGCCGGTTTCCGGGCGCAGTTCAACAGCGGGATCATGCAGCCGCTGATGTTCTTCGTCTCCAACATCAACTATGTGCTGGTGGCCGTGGTCGGCGGGCTGAGGGTCGCGTCGGGAACGCTGTCGATCGGTGATGTGCAGGCCTTCATCCAGTACTCCAGGCAGTTCTCGATGCCGCTGACGCAGGTCGCCTCGATGGCGAACCTGGTGCAGTCCGGGGTCGCCTCCGCCGAGCGGATCTTCGAGCTGCTGGACGCGGACGAGCAGGCGCCCGACCCGGTGCGCGGGACACGTGCCCACGAGCTGCGCGGCGCGGTGGCGCTGGAGAAGGTGTCGTTCCGCTACGACCCGGACAAGCCGCTCATCGAGGATCTGTCGCTGGCCGTCGAGCCGGGCCACACGGTGGCGATCGTCGGGCCGACCGGCGCGGGCAAGACCACACTGGTCAATCTGCTGATGCGGTTCTACGAGGTCACGGGCGGCCGGATCACCCTCGACGGCGTCGACGTCGCCGCGATGTCCCGGGACGAACTGCGGTCCGGGATCGGCATGGTGCTGCAGGACACCTGGCTCTTCGGCGGCACGATCGCCGAGAACATCGCCTACGGGACCTCCCGCGAGGTCACCCGGGAGGAGATCGAGGAGGCCGCGCGCGCCGCGCACGCCGACCGTTTCATCCGCACGCTGCCCGACGGCTACGACACCGTCATCGACGACGAGGGCTCCGGCGTCAGCGCCGGCGAGAAGCAGCTGATCACCATCGCGCGGGCGTTCCTGTCCGACCCGGTGATCCTGGTGCTCGACGAGGCGACGAGTTCGGTCGACACCCGTACCGAGGTGCTGATCCAGAAGGGGATGGCGCGCCTCGCGCACGGCCGTACGTCGTTCGTGATCGCGCACCGGCTCTCCACGATCCGCGATGCGGACGTGATCTTGGTGATGGAGAACGGCTCCATCGTCGAGCAGGGCACGCATGAGAAGCTGCTGCTCGCCGGGGGCGCGTACGCGCGCCTCTACTCGGCGCAGTTCGCGCAGGCGGTGGCCGAAGTCGACTGACGCGCAGGGAAGTTCGCCGTCAGCGGCGGCGAGAACGGGGAGGAAAAGGAAACATGGCTGAGGAACCGGGTGGCGGGGGCGGGGCTCCGGCGGGCACGGCAACGGCGACGGGGCTCGCGCTCGGACTGCCGCTGGGCGTGGTGTTCGCAATCTCCTTCGGACCGGCCCTGGACAGCCTGGCACTGGGCCTCGGCCTGGGAGTCGCCTTCGGTGCCGCGGTCGGCGCCGGCGTCGACGCGCGCAGGAAGCGGCAGGCGCAGGCGGCCGGGGACTCGGCGTCCTCGGACGGCGGCACTCAGTCCAGGTAGCCGCGAAGCTGGTCCGCGAAGGCGTGGTCCCGCAGCTTGTTGAGGGTCTTGGACTCGATCTGGCGGATGCGTTCGCGCGTCACGCCGAAGATGCGTCCGATCTCCTCCAGGGTGCGGGGCCGCCCGTCGTCCAGGCCGTAGCGGAGCTGGACGACCTTGCGTTCGCGCTCGCCGAGGGTGGAGAGGACCGCTTCGAGGTGTTCGCGGAGCAGGAGGAAGGCCGCCGATTCGACGGGCGACGCGGCGTCGCCGTCCTCGATGAGGTCGCCGAGCGCGACGTCGTCCTCCTCACCGACGGGCGCGTGCAGCGACACCGGTTCCTGGGCGAGCCTCAGAACTTCGCCGACGCGTTCGGGCGTCAGGTCGAGCTGGGCGGCGACTTCCTCTGCGGTCGGTTCGTAGCCGCGCTCCTGGAGCATGCGGCGCTGGATCCGGACGACGCGGTTGATCAGCTCGACGACATGGACGGGTACGCGTATGGTCCGGGCCTGGTCGGCGAGAGCTCGCGACATGGCCTGACGGATCCACCAGGTCGCGTACGTGGAGAACTTGTAGCCGCGCGCGTAGTCGAACTTCTCGACTGCCCTGATCAGCCCGAGGTTGCCCTCCTGGACGAGGTCGAGCATGGTCAGGCCGCGGCCGACGTAGCGCTTGGCGACGGAGACGACCAGGCGCAGATTGGCCTCGATGAGACGGCGCTTGGCCATCCGGCCCATGACGACGAGCTTGTCCAGGTCGACGGCGAGCTGTGAGTCGAGGTCCGGGGTGCTGCCGAGCTTCTCCTCCGCGAAGAGGCCCGCTTCGACGCGGCGGGCGAGTTCCACTTCCTCGGCGGCCGTGAGGAGAGGGATCCGGCCGATCTCACGGAGGTACTGGCGGAAGAGGTCGGAGGACGGCCCGCCGGCCTGCTGGTCGATACGGGCCGGCCGCTCGGGCAGCTCCGTCGCCTCCCGCAGTTCCGCTTCCGGGACCGTACGCGGGCCGTCCCCCGGGTGGCCCTCTGCATCGTCGCCGCCGAGGTGGCCCGCTGATCCGGCCCCGAGGCCGCCCGGGGGTTCGCTCCCGGCCCGGCCGGCGGGCCCGTTCCCGGGGCCGCCCGCGGGCTCGTTCCCGACATGGCCCCCCGGCTCGTTCTCGGGGTGGTGAGCGGCCCGGCTCTGCGGTGGTACGGCCGTGACCGGATCTGCTTCTGCCGGGGTCCGGGTCTGGGTCTGCACGGGCGCGACCTCCAGGGTGAGCGCTGCCGGTTGGGGGGCAGGCGGCAGCGGGACGGGGACGGCGGCCGACCGCTGTCCGTCCCGTGCACGATGAGCGGATCCGCGGGGGTGAGCGGCCCAGTTTCGGTGGACCGGCCGCGCTCCGGGGACTCAGGCACCGCCCCCAGTGTGGGGTACGACACATCACTGCCACGAGGGGCGTGCGATGACTTTTTGAGTCCGGTCCGTGACCGGGCGGTTACGGCGGCCGTGATCCGGGGCGCCCCTGGGCTTTCATTTGGATCAGGCCGGATCGGTGAGCGGGGTCCGGCGGCGTGCCTCGCAAGGCGGAGGAAGGCCCAAGCGGCGGGGACCTCCCGGCGGTAGCCGGGGGACGTCGGCGACCGACGACAACGCAGCGAAGTGCGCCGCCGGGGCACGCGAGCCCGGCAGGATCCGACGACAGGCCCTGGTGTCCCGAGTCGGAGATTCTCCGGGCAGTTCCCGCCGCCGGGCGCCGGGTTCGCGCTCGACGGCGAGGTCGGCATCCGCGAGTGCCAGGCAGGCCAGGGATGGCGATTCACGGACGGAGAACTGCCGACGAAATCCTGACTCAGGACGCTAGAGAGCGTCCGCGCCCCGGTTGCGCAGCGACTGCGCGTACTGCTGGAGCACCCACAGTTCGTTCTGCACGGCCGCGAGATGTTCCGGGTCGGCGTGGGCGCCGAGGCGGGCGAGCGTGCCCTGCACATCGCGGATGCGGCGGTCGACGGCGCGCAGACGGACCTGGACGAGCTGCATGCCCGCGTACGTCTCGTCGACCGTCCTGGCGTGGACGGCCTCCACGGCGAGCTCGGTGATCATCGCGCGGACGACGTCGTCGGGCGCGGCGTCGCGGACCCGGGCGAGATAGCCGGGGGCGTCGGGGATGCCCTGCTCGGCGCCGCCCGCGTCGGCGACGGCCCGGCGCACGGCGGCGTAGGGCGGAGCGGTGAACTCGTCCGCCCCGTACGCGTCGAAGGCCGGGGAGACCAGCTCCGGGTGCTGGAGGGCGAGCTTCAGCAGCTCGCGCTCGGTGCGATGGGCGGGGCTGCGGAGGTTGAGGGCGGGGCCGCCGGGGGTGGCGGGGCGCTGGGAGTCGTACGAGGGCGCCTGCCGGCTCTGCGCGCGCCCGGCGCCAGGGCCGCGCCCCGCGCCCGGACCGCCCTGGCCCTGGCCGCCGCTCCCCCGCTCCCGCGCCCACCGGGCGAGCTGGGAGACCCGCTTCACCACGAACTGTGTGTCGAGGATGCCGAGAAGGCCGGCGAGTTGGACGGCGACCTCGTGCTGCGAGGAGCTGTTCTTGATCCGCGCGACGATCGGCGCGGCCTCGTCGAGCGCGGCGGCCCGGCCGACGGGGGTCTCGAGGTCGTAGTTCTTCACGAGGTGCCGGATCGCGAACTCGAAGAGCTGGTTGCGCGGCTCTGCCAGCTCGCGCACCGCCTCGTCGCCCTTCGCGAGGCGCAGTTCGCACGGGTCCATCCCGTCGGGGGCGACCGCGATGAACGTCTCGGCGGCGAACTTCTGGTCGTCCTCGAACGCGCGCAGAGCGGCCTTCTGCCCGGCCGCGTCACCGTCGAAGGTGAAGATCACCTTCGCGCTGCCGTTGTCCATCAGCAGCCGGCGGAGGATCTTGATGTGCTCGCCGCCGAAAGCCGTACCGCAGGTGGCGATCGCCGTCGTCACCCCGGCGAGATGGCAGGCCATCACATCCGTGTAGCCCTCGACGACCACGGCACGGCTGGACTTGGCGATCTCCTTCTTGGCCAGGTCGATGCCGTACAGCACCTGGGACTTCTTGTAGATCGCCGTGTCGGGCGTGTTCAGATACTTCGGGCCGTTGTCGTCGTCGCGGAGCTTGCGCGCACCGAATCCCACGACATCGCCGGAAATGTCCCTGATCGGCCACATCAGCCGGCCGCGGAAGCGGTCGATGGGGCCGCGGCGGCCCTCCTGGGAAAGCCCGGAGAGGACGAGCTCCTTGTCGGAGAAGCCCTTCCCGCGCAGAAAGCGGGTGAGGTGGTCCCAGCCCGCCGGGCTGTATCCCACGCCGAAGTGCTGCGCGGCGGCCTGGTCGAAGCCTCGCTCGGCGAGGAACTTGCGGCCGATCTCGGCCTCGGCGCCCGACTCCAGTTGCTCGGTGTAGAACTGCGCGGCGACCTTGTGCGCCTCGACCAGGCGGATGCGCTCGCCGCGCTGGTGGCTCGGGTTGTACCCGCCCTCCTCGTAGCGCAGCGTGATCCCCGCCTTGGCGGCGAGCCGCTCGACCGCCTCGGAGAAGGAGAGATGGTCGATCTTGCGGACGAAGGCGATGGTGTCCCCGCCCTCCTGGCAGCCGAAGCAGTGGAAGAGGCCCTTGCTCGGACTGACCTGGAAGGAGGGGGACTTCTCGTCGTGGAAGGGGCACAGCCCCTTGAGGTTGCCGCCGCCGGCATTGCGCAGCTGGAGGTATTCGGACACGACGGAGTCGATCGGGACCGCGTCCCGTACCGCCTTCACGTCGTCATCGTTGATCCTGCCTGCCACGCGTAAAGCTTAAGGTGCCGGAGTGACAGCGCTGAGCGCGGTCGCCGGGTCGGCCAGGGCCTCGGTGTCCACGGGCCTGGCGGACCGGATGAGCTCCTGGATCTGCTCGGTGACGTCCCACACATTGACGTTCATCCCGGCGAGAACCTTGCGGTCCTTGAGCCAGAAGGCGATGAACTGGCGCTTGCCCACGTCGCCGCGGAGCACGACCTGGTCGTACGAGCCGGGCGGCGCCCAGCCCGAGTACTCCATGCCGAGGTCGTACTGGTCGGAGAAGAAGTAAGGGATCCGGTCGTAAGAGACGTCCTGGCCGAGCATCGCGCGGGCGGCGGCGGGGCCGCCGTTCAGCGCGTTCGCCCAGTGCTCGACGCGCAGCCGGATGTCGAGCAGCGGGTGGTGCACGGCGGCGACGTCACCGGCCGCGTAGATCTCGGGGTCGGAGGTGCGCAGCGAGGCGTCGACGGCGATCCCGCCACCGTGGGCCCGGTCGACGAGGGCGAGACCGGCGGCCTCTGCGAGACCGCTGCGCGGGGCGGCGCCGATCGCGGCGAGAACGCTGTGGGCGGGGTGCTCCTCGCCGTCGTCCGTGCGGGCGGCGAGAACCATGCCGTCCTGACCGGTGATCTCGGTGAGGCGGGCGCCGAAGTGGAACCGTACGCCGTGCTCGCGGTGCAGATCGGCGAAGATCTGGCCGAGCTCGGGGCCGATGACCTGGTGGAGCGGGGTGGGCTCGGGCTCGACGACGGTGACCTCGGCGCCGTAGCCGCGGGCGGCGGCGGCGACCTCCAGGCCGATCCAGCCCGCCCCCGCGATCAGCAGATGGCCGTTGTCGCGGCCGAGGCCGGCGAGAACCTGACGCAGCCGGTCGGCGTGGGCCAGGCGGCGCAGATGGTGCACACCGGCCAGGCCGGTCCCGGGGATGTCCAGGCGGCGCGGCTCGGCCCCGGTGGCGAGCAGCAGCTTGTCGTAGTGGACGGTGGTGCCGTCGCCGAGCCGTACGGACCGGCCCTCACGGTCGACGGAGGTGACGGGCTGGCCGAGGTGCAGCTCGACGTCGTTCTGGGCGTACCAGGCCGGCTCGTGGACGAAGACGCTGTCGCGCTCCTCCTTGCCGGACAGATAGCCCTTGGACAGCGGCGGCCGCTCGTACGGGTGGTCGCGTTCGTCACCGATCAGGATCACCCTGCCGGTGAACCCCTCGGCGCGGAGGGTTTCCGCAGCCTTCGCCCCGGCGAGTCCCCCGCCCACGATGACGAATGTCCGATGCGCGTCGACCACTTGGCTCCTCCTTGTTCACTGCCGGGGTCCTGGGGTTGGCCCCCCGGACACCAGCACGCTACGCCGCCTTCTGCGAGCGTCCCGCACGGAGCGTGATGGCGAAAGAGGGGGTGTCACGGTGGGCCTGTCGGTTCAGGCCACACCCGGCGGCGCTCAAAGGGGCCGTGAGGTGAGGCGGGCGTGCAGGGTGCGGGCCGAGGCGTCCGTCAGCGAAGAGATCTGGTCAATGATCACCCTCTTGCGCGACCGGTCGTCGGCAGCGGCCTCGAACAGTGCGCGGAACTGCGGGTCCAGGCCCTCGGGGGCGCGCGTGACCAGGGCGTCGGCGAGTTCGGCCACGACGATGCGCTGCTCGGCGCGGAGCGCCTCCTGCTCGGCGCGCTGCATCACATAGCGGTCGGCGACCGCCTTCAGGACCGCGCACTCGAGGTGGGCCTCGTGGGGGACGACGAGCTCGGCGGCGTACCGGGTGAGCCTGCCGGGGCCGTACGCCTGCCGCGTCGCCGCCTCTGCGGCCAGGCAGAACCGGCCGATGAGCTGGCTCGTCGCGTCCTTGAGGCGGGCCTGGGCGACGGCGGAGCCGTCGTAGCCGTGCGGCCACCACTCCTGTTCGACGAGGCGGTCGAGGGCGTCGGCGAGCTCCTGCGGATCGGTGTCCTCCGCGACGTAGCGGCCGACGGCCACCTTCCAGATCTCCTGGCGCTCCTGCTCGGACAGGAGCGCGTTCGGGTCGATGTGACCGGCGTGGAGCCCGTCCTCGAAGTCATGGACGGAATACGCCACGTCGTCCGACCAGTCCATGACCTGGGCCTCGAAGCACTTGCGGTGGGCCGGGGCGCCTTGCCTGGCCCAGGCGAAGACCGGGAGGTCGTCCTCGTACACCCCGAACTTGGGCGAGCCGGGATCGGTCGGATGGCCGCCGCGTGCCCAGGGGTACTTGGTGGCGGCGTCGAGCGCCGCCCGGGTCAGGTTCAGGCCGACGCTGACCAGCTCACCGCCCTCATCGGCGGCCCCGGACGATCCGGCGGGGGCGTGGACGAACCGCTTGGGCTCGATACGGGTGAGCAGCCGCAGCGACTGGGCGTTGCCCTCGAAGCCGCCGCAGTCCTTGGCGACGTCGTTGAGTGCCTGCTCGCCGTTGTGCCCGAAGGGCGGATGGCCCAGGTCGTGTGCCAGGCACGCGGCCTCCACCAGATCGGGGTCGCAGCCGAGGGCGGCGCCGAGCTCGCGTCCGACCTGGGCGCACTCCAGGGAGTGCGTCAGCCGGGTGCGCGGACTCGGGTCCCAGGCCGCGCTGCGCGAGCCGGGGGTGACCACCTGGGTCTTGCCGGCGAGGCGGCGGAGCGCGGCGGAGTGCAGCACACGCGCGCGGTCGCGCTGGAAGGCCGTGCGGCCCGGGCGCTTGTCGGGCTCGGCGGCCCAGCGCGCGGTGGCCGCTTCGTCGTAGCAGCGGGGGTCGGAGGTGGTGCCAGTGGTGCCTTCCATGCCCCTGACGGTAACCGCTCGCGCCAACAGCGTGGCTCAGGCGGTGATCAGCCGGTGCCTGGCCGCCGTGCGAGTTGCCAGGTACGAGCGGCGAGGTACGGCTCAGGCGGTGACCAGCCGGCGCCGGACCGCCGTGCCGAGCGCCGGCACCGTCTCGTCGTAGCGCTGCAGTACGAGCCGCGCAAGGGCGGGGTGGGCGCCCAGCGGAGCGGCCGCGAGCCACGGGGCCGCCGCGGCCGCCGCCGAGGCGAACCGCCCAGGTGCGGTGAAGTACGAGGCCACGGCGATACGGTGCCGGCCTCGCGCGGACAGCGCACGCACCGCCTCGGGGACGCTCGGCGAGACCGCGGAGGCGTACGCCGGGACGACCGGCACCCCGCCCAGGCGCTCACTGAGCATGGCGGCGGCGCGGCGGGCGTCGGCGGCCGACTCCGGGTCACGCGATCCGGCGGCGGCGAGGACGACCCCGGCGGCGCGGCTGCCGTCGTCGTCGGCGCGCCAGCCCGCCTCGGCGAGCCTGCCGTACAGCGCCTCGACGAGCAGCGGATGCGGCCCGAGCGGTGGCGCGATCGCGGCCCGCAGCCCCGGCACATCCGCGACGGCGCCCGGTATGTCCCGCTTCACGTGGTAGCCGCGGCCGAGCAGCAGCGGTACGAGGACGGCCTCGCGCTCGCCCCGGCCGGCAGGGACGGAAAGGCCGGCGAGCGCGTCGGGCAGCAGCGGTTCTTCGAGCTCGATGTGCCCGAGCCGTACGTCCAGACCGGGCCGCAGCTCCCGTACCCGGTCGAGCAGCCGGGTCACGGTGTGCACGGCACGAGGATCCCGGCTGCCGTGCGCGACGGCGACCAGGGCCGGGGCGGGCACGGAGGCACGGGCGGCGAAGCCCCTGACCCCGTACGAGGACGGATCGGAGGCGGTGTTCATGGCGGGAGGACTCATGGGTCTGCGCACTCCATTGAGCTGGACATGACTGAGCTGTGCCCCGAGCTGCGCGGTGATCCGCGTGAGCAGCTCCGCGGTGCTGTCGAGGGGCAGCGTGCTCGGGGCCGTGGACTCGCGAGGATGTGCCGACGCCGTCATGAACCGATCCTGGCGGGCGTAGATTGCCGCGTCGTTGCGCCGCGGTGACGGGTCTTTTCCACCACCTCACCGGCTCGCCGGGGCCGTTGTCAGACCACTCGACGGCCGCGGTGACAGTCGGATCCGCCTCGGCGCGGCGGCTTCCTTCCGTCCCACCCGGGACATTTGCGGGGAGCGGGACGCGTCAGCTCGCCAGCCAGACGCGCAACGGCGCCCCCGGCACACAGCCCTGCCGGATCGCCTCGGTCAGGGAGTCGCCGTCTTCGTAGCCCACGACCGGGGTCCCCGGCCAGAAGCGGGTGACCGTGGCCAGGCAGCCGGCCCAGGCGCGCTCGAGGTCGGCGTCGGTGCCGAAGAGGTTGGAGATGCCGACGACGGAGGAGCTGCGGCTCACGACCGCTCCGGCGACCGTGCGCGTGCCACCGTCGGTCGTCCCGGCGAGAACGGTCGTGGCACGGTCCTCGAGGAGTTCGGGACGGAAGAGGCCGGCCAGATCCTCGTCACCGTCGGACCAGGCCACCGCCCACGCAGCCAGGTTGCCTGCCGTGCGGACCGGCCGCCAGACGACGTCGTCCGGGGCGGCGGGCGCCGCGAGAGTGGCCGGACGGTAGATCCAGCGCGCCTCGAAGAGCACGTCGAAGCCGTCCGCGGACAGGTCCAGGCGACCGAAACTGTCCTTGACGGAACAACCGGGAGCCTCGCGGTCGATCTCCTCCAGCACCTCGCGGGCCGTCGCATCCGGCGCCAGGGTGACGGCGTCCGGGTACAGCGGCGGCGTGCGCCGCTCGCTGGTCCAGGCACGTTCGCCGAACACCCCCGGGTTCCCGTGCGCACGGCACATCGCATCGCACCATTCGGCGTTGTTACGAGCAGACACAGTGATCACGGAGCAATCATGCCGGACCGTCGGCCCGGGACGGGCCGGACTGCCGGGCTCCCGGACCGCTGACCGCCGACGTCCACGAAAGACCCGCCCCCGCCATCACGCCCTCGTCAGGCCGGAGTTCCTCCGCTCCCACGTCCCCGCTCCCGCACGCCCCGTACACCGTGCGGGAGAGGCACCCCCTCAACCAACCGGGCGCTTCCGGCGCCGGGCCGGCGGCGGTCATGCGTGCCGGTGCCACGGAAGCGTCCCTCGAAGGGATGGCTCCGCAGAGGGTTTCCCTGATCACATCCGCGTGGTGCGCTGAACCGTTGCGCCTCTGACGGCGTCGGATGAGATGAGTCGGGCACGACAATCGGACCAGGGGGGTCTCAACCCATGCACAAGCTCACGCTCCTGCCCAGGAGCCGCCGCGGGCAGCGACGCGCGGTGCAGGCCGTGATGCTCGGATTCGTGTTCGCGCTGGCCCCGTCGACATGGATGCACGCCGTCGCGGACAGCCGTGTCCGAACCGTCGCCGACGTCCCCGCCCAGGACGTCGCCGTCGTCTTCGGCGCCGGACTGTGGAAGGGCAGGCCCACCCCGTACCTCGCACACCGGCTCGACACGGCCGCCGAGTTGTACCGGACGGGGAAGGTCAAGGTCGTGCTCGTGACCGGGGACAACAGCCGGGCCGAGTACGACGAGCCGGACGCGATGCGCTCGTACCTCACCGAACGCGGGGTGCCCGACGGGCGGATCGTCAGCGACTACGCGGGCTTCGACACCTGGGACTCGTGCGTACGCGCCAAGAAGATCTTCGGGGTCGACCGCGCCGTACTCGTGACGCAGGGGTTCCACATCGAGCGGGCGATCGCGCTGTGCGCCGCCGCGGGAGTCGAGTCGTACGGCGTCGGGGTCGCAGAGCCGCTCGACGCGACCTGGTACTACGGCGGCACACGGGAGATGTTCGCGGCGGGGAAGGCGGCTCTGGACGCGGCGTTCGAGCCGGACCCGCACTTCCTCGGGCGGCAGGAGCCCGGCGTCACCAAGGCCCTGGCCTCGGCCACGGGCCCCTGAGCAGCTCACGGCGCGCCGGACGGCACCCTGAGCGCCCCGTACCGGGGCCGTAATGCGACCGGCCGGCCCCCGTAACACGGACGACGCACGCTGGCTCCATGTCCCACGCACCGGCGGCCTCCGCGCTCGTTCCGACCCACTGCCCCTACTGCTCGCTGCAGTGCGGCATGAACCTGCGCGCCTCGGGGACGGGATCCGTCGAGGTCGTCGAGCGCCCGGACTTCCCCGTGAACCGGGGTGCGCTGTGCGGCAAGGGACGCACGGCACCCGCGGTGCTCTCCTCCCGGGTGCGCCTGACCGGGCCCCTGGTCCGACGCCCCGCCACAGGCAGGCTCGAACCGGCCACCTGGGAGGAGGCCCTCCGCGCGACGGCCGACGGCCTGCGGCGCACCCGGGCGGTCCACGGCGCCGACGCGGTCGGGGTCTTCGGCGGCGGAGGTCTGACGAACGAGAAGGCCTACGCGCTCGGGAAGTTCGCCCGGGTCGTGCTCGGCACCTCGCAGATCGACTACAACGGCCGCTTCTGCATGTCGTCGGCCGCCGCCGCGCACAACAGGGCATTCGGCCTCGACCGGGGGCTGCCGTTCCCGCTCGAGGACATTCCGCGCACCGGCTGCGTCGTCCTCGTCGGATCGAACCTCGCCGAGACGATGCCGCCCGCCCTGCGCTATCTCACGGAACTGAAGGAGAACGGCGGCACGCTGATCGTCGTCGACCCGCGCCGCACCAGGACCGCCGAGCAGGCCGACCTGCACCTCGCACCCCGCCCCGGCACGGACCTGGCCCTCGCGCTCGGGCTGCTGCATCTGGTGGTGGCGCAGGGACGCACGGACGAGGAGTTCATCCGGGAGCGCACGAGCGGATGGGAAGAGGCCAGGGCCGCGGCCATGGCCCACTGGCCCGAACTGGTCGAGCGGATCACCGGGGTCGGCGTACCGCAGCTGCGCGCCGCCGTCGGCATGTACTGCGACGCGCCCGCCGCGATGGTGCTCACGGCACGCGGGCCCGAGCAGCAGTCAAAGGGCACCGACACGGTCGGCGCCTGGATCAATCTCGCCCTCGCGACCGGGAAGGCGGGGCGGCCACTGTCCGGATACGGATGTCTCACCGGTCAGGGCAACGGGCAAGGCGGACGCGAGCACGGCCAGAAGGCCGACCAGCTGCCCGGCTACCGCAAGCTCGACGACCCGGCGGCGCGGGCGCATGTGGCGGAGGTGTGGGGCGTCGACCCCGACTCGCTGCCGGGACCGGGGCGCAGCGCGTACGAACTCCTCGACGCGCTCGGCGGGGATGTGAAGGCCCTGCTGCTCATGGGATCCAACCCGGTGGTCTCCGCGCCGCGCGCCGCGCACGTGGAGGAGCGGATCCGGGCCCTGGACTTCCTCGCCGTCGCGGACGTCGTGCTGTCGGAGACGGCAGCGCTCGCGGATGTGGTGTTCCCGGTGACCCAGTGGGCGGAGGAGACGGGCACCATGACCAATCTGGAGGGGCGCGTGCTGCTGCGGCGGCGGGCGATCACCCCTCCGGAGAACGTACGGAGCGATCTGCAGGTCCTGCACGGGCTGGCCGCACTGCTGGGTCACGAGAAGGGGTTCCCGACGGACCCGGAGGAGGTCTTCGGGGAACTGCGGCGGGCGTCGGCGGGCGGGGCCGCGGACTACTCGGGCATCACCTACCGGCGGCTGGAGGAGGAGAACGGCGTCTTCTGGCCGTGCCCGGAGACGGGTGAGGGCGAGGGGGGTGGTTCGCACCCGGACCCGGGCGCGGGACCGAGCGACGGACCGGGACCGGGACCGGGACCGGGACCGGCTTCCGACGACGGGTCGGGTTCCGGCTCGGGTTCGGTCCCGGACACGCATCCCGGGACGCCGCGGTTGTTCCTCGACCGCTTCGCCACGGCGGACGGGCGGGCGCGGTTCGTACCCGTCGTGCACCGGGAGGCCGCGGAGGAGACCGACGCCGAGTACCCCGTGCTGCTGACGACCGGGCGGGTCGTGGCGCAGTACCAGTCCGGGGCACAGACGCGCCGGGTCCCTGAGCTGAACACCGCCGCGCCCGGGCCGTTCGTCGAGATCCACCCGCACCTCGCCGCGCGGATCGGGGTGGCGGACGGGGAACCGCTCGCCGTCGTGTCGCGGCGGGGGCGGGCGGTGGCGCCGGCGCGGGTGACAGAGGCCATCCGGCCGGACACGGTGTTCATGCCCTTCCACTGGGCGGGCGAGGGACGGGCCAACACGCTGACCAACCCGGCGCTCGATCCGACTTCTCGTATGCCGGAGTTCAAGGTGTGTGCGGTGCGACTGGAGACGACGACGGATGCCCGGATGCGGTGACTCCTGCGGCGCGGGGGTCGGTGCGCGCGTCGAACGTCCCGCACTCACGACGGGCGCTGGGTCTCGTCCATCTTCTCCCGGCTCTTGGCGATGAGGTCCTGCGTCTGCCTCTCGATCTCTTCCGGGTCCAGGCCCAGGGCACGCCCCAGACTGGTCGACCAGACCTCCGAACGCACGGCGGCCTCGTAGTTCAGATCGGCGCGGACCGTGTCACGGGCGGCCTGACGGTTCTGACTCACCATGACGAACGTCGACAGGAAGATCGCCTCAAGGCTGACGATCATGGTGAGCAGGCCGAACGGGAAAGGGTCGAAGACCGCGGCCTGCCCGAACACGCCCTCGTTGACCACGATCCAGCCGGCGAACCAGACCATGTGCACATACACAAAGGCCATCGACCCCGCGAAGGCGGTGATGACGTCCGCGATTCGGTCCTGCGCGCCACGGCGGCGCGCGAGGATCTCCTGTTCATGGGGCAGACGGATGACCGGGCGTGGCCATGGGCGGCCTGACGGACCGTCGGGGTGGGACGTCATGACGTCATCCTGCACCTGCTACGGGCAAGGGCGCAGAAAGACCGCCCCGGCGCGTTGACGCACCAGCGCGGCCGGCAGGAAGCGACCGGACGCGCTCGACGCCGTCGCCGTCACCGACAGCCGCCCTCACCCGACCGCCGACCAGTCGCCCCCGGCGATCACCGTCCCCCGCGCCCTCAGCTCCGCGGCCTTCGCCTCCGCCGCCACGTACACCCAGGCGGCGACGGCACCCTTCGCCGTGTGCACGTCCCGGGCCACCCGTACGTACAGGTTCCGCGGGTCGCCGGGGCCGAAGTACTCCTCCAGGTGGTCCAGCACCGCTATCAGCTCGCGGTACCGCCCCGGCCCCGCGGTGACGACTTCACCGATCACGGTGCCTTCACCCTCGACCGCGTACGGATATCCCGGACCTTCGTACAGCACCGCGCCCGGCAGCCGTGCGGTCTCCTCCGCGGACGTACGGCCCCGCAGGAACAGGTCGTGGTTGTGTTCCCCGGGGCGCAGCGTGCCGTAGACGAAGAACGGCAGTTGCCGGCTCCTCCCCGCGCCTCCCGCCCCGGTCACGGCTGCTCCGGTGCGGTCGTCTCCTCCGCGACCCACGCGAGGTACGCGGCGCTGCCGCGTACCACCGGGGTCGCGATGATCTCCGGGGTCTCGTAGTCGTGGTGGGTCCGCAGGTGGGTTTCGAGCGCGTCGTAGCGGGCCTCGGTGGTCTTGAAGAGGATCTGCCACTCCTCGCTGGTCTCGATCGCGTTCCGCCAGCGGTAGACGGAGGTGACGGGCGCGGAGATCTGGGCGCACGCGGCCAGCCTCGCCTCCACGGCGCCGCGGGCCAGCGCCTCGGCCTTCGCGGCGCTGTCGGTGGTGGTCAGGACCGTCAGGGCCCGGGTCGGGTTCACGAGCTCTCCTCCACTTGGGGCCTCACTGGCACACGCGTGCATAACCTAGGGCCTCTCGTTCGGATCTTGCCGGGTTCGCGTGCCCTGGCACCGCACCTCGCTGCGTTGTCGTCAGTCGCCGACGTCCCCCAGCTACCGCTGGGAGGTGCCCCCACCGCGTGGACTCCCTCCTCCGCCTTGCGATGCACGCCGCCAGACCCCGCTCACTGATCCGGCCTGATCCGAACGAAAGACCCTAGGCGATCAGCCCGAGTAGGGGCGCAGGGCCTTGGCGTCCCTGAGTGCGGTGCCCCACCAGGCGAGCTGGTCGAGCATCGTCTTGGCGGCGGCGTCGGGTCCCGCGGGGTCCCTGTGCCGGCCGTCGTCGTCGAACTGGGCCCGGGCGTGCGCGAAGGAGACGGTGTCGCGGATGGTGACGGCGTGCATCTCGGCGAACACCTGACGGAGCTGCTCGACGGCGCGCAGTCCGCCGGAGATCCCGCCGTAGGAGATGAAGCCGACGGGCTTGGCCTGCCATGGGGTGTAGTGCCAGTCGATGAGGTTCTTCAGGGATGCGGGGAAGGAGTGGTTGTACTCGGGGGTGAGGACGACGAAGGCGTCGGCGTCGGCGAGGCGTGGGGAGACTCCGGCGAGTTCGTCCCTGACCCGCTCGTCGGGGTTGTACGAGAGCGCGGTGGGCAGTTCCACGTCGGCGAGGTCGATCACGTCGATGGTGAAGTCGTCGCGGGTGGTGGCCCGGGACAGGAACCAGTCGGCGACGACGGGTGCGAAACGGCCCTCGCGGTTGCTGGCGATGACGAGGGCGAGCTTGAGCGGGGCGGCCTGTGCGGATGTGGTGAGGTCCATACCGATGAGCCTCGGACGTGAACCATGGTTGAGGTCAAGCGCCACCGTGGAGCGACGCGCCGCAGCGTGTCCCGGCTGTAGCGCCGCGGCGTACGTGTACGACACCGAACCCCCCGGAGGGGATCCGACACGCCGGGCCCGACGGATTGTCACCCGTTCGGCGCGCCCGCCCGCGCTGCGCGCCCGATGGCGCAGTCCGGCCCCCGTGACCTGCGGCGACATGCCGCGAGCAGCGCGATTCCCGGGTCCCGCGGGACGGATCTGATCGCCCATCAGCAAGCGTGGGTGGCGGAGGGGCCCTTACCTCTGAAGTGAACGAGGACGCCATCGCCTTCGGAGGACGACATGCTCATCACCGCCCGCCTGCTGACCGGCACGTCCGGACCTGCGCTGGCGGCCGCGGTGTGTCTGGGCGCGTTCGCCGCCGTCCCGTCGGCGTATGCGGCGGAGTTCGAGGCGCTGCAGATCACGCCCTCGTCCGTGTCCCCCGGTACGACCGTCACCGTGACCAGCACGGCCTGCGGCAAGGGCGGCCACGGCACGGGTGACGCGCAGTCGATAGGGGCGGGCGAGTTCAAGGCGTCGCCGGACAAGGGCAAGTCGGTCGTCGTCGGCCGGTTCAAGGTGCCGAAGGGGGCGAAGCCGGGGAACTACGGCATCGCGATGTTGTGCGACAACGGCAAGGAGGCCACCGGGGACCTGGTTGTCCGGTCCCACGGGCAGCAGCCGAGCGGCCATGTGAAGACGGGCGTCGGCGGCAGCGTCGGGCCTGACACCACCCAGATCGCGGCGGGTGTGGTCGTGATGACCGCAGCCGCCGTCGGCGGGGCGTGGCTCCTGTGCCGCCGGGCGAGCGGCGCACAGGGCAGCTGACGGGGCTCGGCCTCCACCGTCCTCGTACCGCCGTCCCCGCCCCCGTCATGCGTTCGACTGACGGGGGCGGGGAACCATCTCCCGGTTGCGGAGGACATCCGATGCAGGGCACGCGCGACGGCAGGGGCAGGGGCCGGGGTTGGGGCTGGCTGATAGCGGTGTCGGTCTGCACCGGCCTGTGGCTGGTGCAGAACGGCTCCAGGAGCGTCACGCCGCCGGTGCCGTCCGCCGCAGAGGCCTTCGCGGCGGGCCGGCACACGGACGAGGCGGCCGACCCGCTGCCGCCGTCCGAGCCGGTCCGCTTCCGCATCCCGCGGCTCCGGGTGGACGCGCCGGTGATGGGACTCGGTCTCGCCTCCGACAGCAGCCTCGAGGTGCCGCCGACGGGGATGCGCAATCTGGCGGGCTGGTACGAGGACGGCACTTCCCCGGGTGCGCGGGGCACCGCGATCGTTGCCGGGCATGTCGACGACGCTCGGGGCCCTGCCGTCTTCTACAGCCTCGGCACCATGAAAAAGGGCCACCGGATCGAGGTCCTCCGTAAGGACGGCCGCACGGCGGTGTTCACGGTCGACGCGGTGGAGGTGTACGAGAACGAGGACTTCCCGGACAGGAAGGTGTACGGGCCGGCGGACCGGGCGGAGCTGCGCGTGATCACGTGTGGCGGCGGCTTCGACGGCGGGTCCGGCTACCGGGGGAACGTGGTGGTGTACGCGCATCTCATCGGCGTACGCGGCCGGGCGGCGGAACCGGCCCGGCCGTAGCGCCCGGGCCTACCCGGACCACTGGTCGAAGGCGAGCTTCGCGACCAGCGAGAACACGACCACGAGCAGTACGCCGCGGACGAATTCGGCGCCCTTGCGCAGGGCCGTGCGCGCGCCGAACAGGCCGCCCGCGAGGTTGAAGACCGCCATCACGGCGGCCAGTTGCCACATGACGGTGCCCTGGTAGGAGAACATCGCGAGGGCGCCCGCGTTGGTGCAGACGTTGACGATCTTGGCGGTGGCGGAGGCCGTGACCAGGTCGAGGTGGAGGACCGCGGTGAGCGCGAGCACCAGGAAGGTGCCGGTGCCGGGGCCGAAGAGGCCGTCGTAGAAGCCGATTCCGCCGCCGACGAGGACGATCGCGGTGACGACCCGGGCGCGGGTGGGCGGGCCGCTGTCCTGTGTGGTGCCGAAGGACGGGCGCAGCATCACGAAGGCCGCGACACCGAGCAGGACCACCATGATCACGGGTCGCAGGACGTCGCTGCTGATTCCGGCGGCGAAGAACGCCCCGGCCATGGAGCCCGTGAGGGCGGCGAGCCCGATCCGTACGGCCGTCCTCACCTGTACGCGGGCCTTGCGGACGTAGGTCACGGCCGCGCCGGTCGTGCCGACGATGGCCACGGCCTTGTTGGTCCCGAGGATGTGTGCGGCGGGCACGTTCGGCATTCCGAGGAGCAGGGCGGGCAGCAGCAGCAGTCCGCCGCCTCCGACGACGGCGTCGATCCATCCGGCCGCCGCGGCGGCGAGGCACAGGAGGACGAGCGTCGTCAGTGATATGTCGGGCATGCTCGCGACCCTATGGACCAGATAAGTGTGCGGTCCACCTTTCCCGGGATTGTTGAGCTGCGTCTGAGGTTGCGTCCCGGCACCCGTACGGCGGCCCGCCGCCTCACAAGCCGGGCCGCACCGCGCTGAGGGCAGCGTTCCGCACGGGAAACAAGCGGGATGCGGGCAGGTAACAGCGCCACCGCATGCTGCGTACATGGTTTCGAGGATCGTGGTGATCGGCGCAGGGATGGCGGGGGCGCGGCTGGCGCGCGGGCTCGCCCCGGCGTGCGGCGTCACGCTCCTCGGCGAGGAGCCGCACGCCCCATACAACCGGGTCCTGCTCGCCGAGGTTCTGGCCGGCCGGTACGGCCCCGAGGTGATCGCGCTTCCGCCGGTGCCCGGCGGGACGGAGACGGTCCGGCGCGGGGTGCGGGCGGTGCGGATCGACCGCGTGGAGCGCCTCGTGCACTGCGCCGACGGCTCCGCGGTGGCATACGACCGGCTGGTGCTGGCGACGGGCTCCAACCCGGTGCTGCCGCCCCTGCGCGGTCTTGGCCGGGGGCGGCTGCCGGACGGCGTGCATCCGTTCCGCACGCTCGACGACTGCCTGGCCCTGGCGGGCACGGCCCGTACCGGTGTCCGTGCCGTGGTCGTCGGCGGTGGCCTTCTCGGCGTCTCTGCGGCACGGGCCCTGGCGGAGCGCGGCAGTGACGTGGTGCTGGTCCATCAGGGCGCCGCGCTGATGGACCGCCATCTCGACCCGGCGGCGGGCGCCCTGGTCCGGGGACATCTGGAGGGCCTCGGCGTGGAGGTCCACACGCAGTGCCGTGCCCGTGGGCTGCGCAGCGCGGGGGCGGGCGTCTCGGGCGTCGAGCTCGCCGACGGGTTCGTCCTGGACGCGGAGTGTGTGGTCCTCGCCTGCGGCGTCCGCCCGCGCACGGGCCTGGCCGCCGATGCGGGGCTGGAGGTCCGTCAGGGAATCGTCGTCGACGATTCCCTGCGTACGTCGGACCCGTACATCCATGCCGTGGGCGACTGCGCCGAACACGCGGGGACGGTGTACGGCCTGGCGACGGCGGCCCTGGAACAGGCGGACGCCCTCGCGGCCCTGCTCGTCGACGAGTCCGGCGCCGGGCCCCGCTACACCGGCACCCGTGCGCTGACCCGGCTCACTCTCGGCGGCACCGGCAGCTTCGATCTCGCCGCGTTCGGGGAGCCGTCGCCGCGCCCCGGGGACGACGTGCTGCAACTGGCCGACGCCACCCGGGGCGCGTACCGGAAGGTCGTCGTCCGCGGTGACCGTCTCGTCGGCGGCGTACTGCTCGGGGATCTCGCCGGTGTCGGGGCGCTCGCCCGGGCCTGGGAGGGCGACGACCCCGTTCCTGACGCCCCACTGCTCGACCTGCTCACCACCGATGGAGGACTCTGAGATGACCACGCCCACGATCGTGCTCGTCGGCCACGGGATGGTCGGCCAGCGTTTCCTGGAGGCCCTCGCCGAGCGGGGCGTCACCGGCCGCGCGCGGGTCGTCGTGCTGTGCGAGGAGCCGCGGCCGGCGTACGACCGGGTACAGCTCACCTCGTACTTCTCCGGCCGCACCCCTGACGAGCTCTCCCTCGTCGAGGAGGGTTTCATGGACCGGCACGGCATCGAGCTCCGTCTCGACGACCCTGCCGAGCGCATCGACCGCGCCTCGCGCACGGTGGTCTCGCGCTCCGGGCGGACGTTCACGTACGACACGCTCGTGCTCGCCACCGGCTCGTACCCGTTCGTGCCGCCCGTCCCTGGCAGGGACGCCGAGGGCTGCTTCGTGTACCGCACGATCGAGGATCTCCTCGCGATCGAGGAGTACGCGAAGACGTCCCGCACGGGTGTCGTCGTGGGCGGTGGACTGCTCGGTCTGGAGGCGGCGGGCGCGCTCAAGGGCCTGGGCCTGGACACGCACATCGTGGAGTTCGCGCCGCGGCTGATGCCGGTGCAGGTCGACGCGGGCGGCGGCGCGGCGCTGCTCCGGACCATCGAGGGCATGGGGCTGACCGTGCACACGGGAGTGGGAACCCAGGAGATCGTGACGGGCGACGGCGTGGTCACCGGCATGAACCTCTCCGACGGGTCGGCACTTGCCACCGATCTCGTCGTCTTCTCGGCCGGTGTCCGGCCCCGCGACCAGCTCGCCCGTGACATGGGGCTGGACGTGGGCGAGCGCGGCGGGATCGTCGTCGACGAGCAGTGCCGTACGTCGGATCCGGACGTGTTCGCGATCGGCGAGTGCGCCCTCGCGTCGGACGGCCGTGTGTACGGTCTGGTCGCGCCCGGTTACGAGATGGCGAGGACCGTCGCGGACGTCGTCGGAGGCGAGGAAGGCGGCTTCACCGGTGCCGATCTGTCGACGAAGCTGAAGCTCCTCGGTGTGGACGTGGCGTCCTTCGGCGACGCGCACGGCACGGCCGACGGCTGTCTGGACGTCGTGTACTCCGACTCACGCTCCGGGGTGTACAAGAAGCTGGTCCTCGGCCGGGACGGGGAGCTGCTCGGCGGGGTGCTCGTCGGTGACGCCGATTCGTACGGCATGCTCCGCCCGCTGACCGGCAGCGTTCCGCCCGTGCCGCCGGCGCAGTTGGTGCTGCCCGCGGGTGCGGGCGCGCCCGTCGCGCTCGGGCCCTCGGCCCTGCCCGACGAGGCGGTCATCTGTTCCTGCCACAACGTCACCAAGGGCGAGATCTGCGCCCACACCTCGCTGCCAGAGGTGAAGAAGTGCACCAAGGCCGGTACGGGTTGCGGTAGTTGTGTCAAGGTCATCGGCCAGTTGCTGCCGCAGTCCGCCGACAAGGGACTGTGCGGCTGCTTCCCGCACACGCGCAGCGAGCTGTACGAGATCGTCCGGGCCCTGCGCCTCACCTCGTACGCGGCACTGCTCGACTCCCACGGCCGCGAGGAGGCGCGCGGCGGCGACGGCTGCGAGATCTGCAAGCCCGCCGTCGCCTCCATCCTGGCGTCGCTCGGGGGCGGTTACATCCTCGACGGCGAGCAGGCCGCCCTGCAGGACACCAACGACCACTTCCTCGCCAACATGCAGCGCAACGGCTCGTACTCGATCGTGCCGCGCATCCCCGGCGGTGAGATCACCCCCGACAAACTGATCGTGATCGGCGAGGTGGCACGGGACTTCGGGCTCTACACGAAGATCACGGGCGGTCAGCGGATCGACATGTTCGGGGCGCGCGTGGACCAGCTCCCGGCGATCTGGACCCGTCTCGTCGACGCCGGTTTCGAATCGGGTCACGCGTACGGAAAGGCGCTGCGAACGGTCAAGTCCTGCGTGGGGCAGACCTGGTGCCGCTACGGCGTCCAGGACAGCGTCCGCATGGCCATCGGCCTCGAGCTGCGCTACCGGGGTCTGCGGGCCCCGCACAAGCTGAAGTCGGCGGTCTCCGGATGTGCCCGCGAATGCGCGGAGGCGCAGTCCAAGGACTTCGGTGTGATCGCCACCGCCGGCGGCTGGAACCTCTACGTCGGCGGAAACGGCGGCGCCACGCCCCGGCACGCCGATCTGCTCGCCCAGGACCTGTCCGACGCCGAACTGGTGCGGCTCATCGACCGGTTCCTGATGTTCTACATCCGCACCGCGGACCGGCTGGAGCGCACGTCCACCTGGCTGGAGCGCCTGGAGGGTGGCCTGGACCACCTGCGGGACGTCGTCGTGCACGACTCCCTCGGGCTGTGCGACGAGCTGGAGGCGCTGATGGCCGAGCATGTCGCGGGCTATCGCGACGAGTGGGCACAGACCTTGGACGACCCGGACCGTCTGCGCCGCTTCGTGTCGTTCGTGAACGCGCCGGACGCGCCGGACCCGTCGGTGAGGTTCGTCGCCGAGCGGGACCAGATCAAGCCCGACCTGACCGTCCTGACCCTGGAAGGGACCCTCACCCGATGATGCTCCAACTCCACCTGGACGACGACTGGTTCCCGGTCTGCGAGCCGTCCCGTCTCACGCCCGGGCGCGGCATGGCGGTACTCCTGCCCGACGGCCGCCAGGCCGCCGTCTTCCTGGACCGCTCCGGCCGGGCGTACGCGATCGGCAACCGTGATCCTTTCACCGGCGCACAGGTCCTCTCGCGCGGTCTGGTCGGCCGCGCGGACGGCCGGCCCTTCGTGGCGTCGCCGCTGCTCAAGCAGAGGTTCGACCTGGAGACGGGCCGGTGCCTGGACGACGAGTCGGTGTCGGTGCCCGCCTACCCGGTCCGGGCCGGCGGGTAAATGCGGTGCGGCGCCGCGCGGGTCTCCACTACGGTCGGCGCCCATGACGCCTCCCCGCACCCGCCCGCCCTTCACCGCCGACGAGCGGACGCAGCTCCTCGGCTGGTTCGAGATGCAGCGCGCGATCATCCACTTCAAGTGCGAAGGGCTGTCCGAGGAGGATGCCCACCGGTCGGTCCTCCCGGCCTCGCCCCTCATGACGATGGCCGGCATCGTCTCGCACCTGCGCTGGACCGAACAGACCTGGTTCGAGGTCCTCTTCCTCGGCCGCCCGGCCGACGGGCCGCAGTTCGTCGAGGAGCCGGAGGACGCCGACATGATGGTCGACGGCATCCCGCTCGCCCGGCTGCTGGAGGAGTACGAGCAGCAGTGCGCGGTGTCGGACGAGATCATCGCGGCCCACCCGCTGGACGAGGTGGGCAAGCACCCGGACTTCGGGTCCGCCGCCGCGTCCCTGCGCTGGATGCTGATCCACATGGTGGAGGAGACCGCACGGCACGCAGGGCACATGGATGCCATACGGGAGATTCTCGACGGCGGCAAGGGCTACTACTGAGGGACCCGGGGTCCACCGGCCCGGCAGGGCCACAGATCCCCGGTGAGCCGGCGCCCGAGCAGCGCCACCTGCCGGGGGCAACCGCCCCGGCAGGGCCCGGACCGGTTCCACCGGCCGGCTGAGGGCGACGAGACGGCCTGCGGGGATCTCCTCGATGCCGGGCCCGAGGCGTTCCCGGACGAGGCGGCGCCGGAGACCGACGGGGAAGAACCGGGCGTCGGGCACCAGGCGTCGGTCACCAGGCGTCGGACACCAGGCGTCGGACAATGGACCGGTGACCACCGGACCGCGTGACGACTGGGCCCGCTACTGGCGGGACCCGCACCGACCGCTCGAAGCCATGCACGCACACTTCCACCGGCATGTGTATGCACGGCACAGTCACGACGCGTACTCCTTCGGCTTCACCGAGGCGGGTGCCCAGCGGTTCAGCTGCCGCGGCGGGGCGCACACCAGCGCCGCCGGACTGCTGATGGCGTTCAATCCCGACGACCCTCACGACGGCCGGGCCGCGGCCGATCTCGGGTACCGGTACCGGATGGTGCACATCGGCCCCGAACTGGTGCGGGACGTGCTCGCGGACGCGACCGCAGGGCACGGGACGCTGCCCCTGTTCACGGCGCCGGTCCTGCACGACCCGGTACTGCGGGGCTCCCTGATGCGGCTGCACACGGCGCTGGCCGGAGGGGCGGATCCGCTGGTGCGGGACGAGCGGCTGGCGGCAGCGGTGACGGCGATGGTGCGCAGGGGTGCGTCCGGCGCGGTGCGGGTGACCGACGTGGCCGGAGGTGCGCGGTCGCGGGCGGCCCGCAGGGCACGGGAGTTGCTGCGGGAGCGGTACGAGGAGCAGGTCCCGGCGCAGTGGCTGGCCGACGCGGCCGGGCTGAGCAGGTTCGCGCTCTACCGGGCGTTCCGTGCCGAGTACGGGATGACGCCGAGCGACTACCAGCGGCTGCTGCGGCTGCGGCGCGGGCGGGAGCTGCTGGCGGGCGGGGCCACGGCGGCGCAGGCGGCGGTCGAGTCCGGGTTCGCGGACCAGCCGCATTTCCACCGGTGGTTCATGCGGTACTACGGGGTGACGCCGGGGGCGTACCGGCGCGCGGCGTCGCGGGCCTGAACCAGCTGCGAAAGGGCCGTGCGGGGACCGTGCGGGGACCTCCTCCGGACCATACGCAATCGTATGGTCCGGGCGTACGCTGGCAGCTGAGGTCTTTCCTGCCGACAAGCACCGGAGGAGCACCACATGCCGACGACGACCGGCTGGACCACGCGCGACATCCCCGACCAGAACGGCCGCACCGTCGTGGTCACCGGAGCCAACAGCGGAATCGGGCTCGTCACGGCCCGCGAGCTCGCCCGCCGCGGTGCCCGTGTGGTCCTCGCGTGCCGCAGCGAGGCCCGCGGCAAGGAGGCAGAGGCGTTCATCAAGGCGCAAGTACCGGGCGCGGATGTGGAGTTCAGCCCGCTGGACCTGGCCGATCTCGCCTCCGTACGGCGGTTCGCGGATTCCTACGAGCCCGGCACGCTGGACCTGCTCATCAACAACGCGGGCGTGATGGCCCTGCCGTACGGCACGACGGCCGACGGCTTCGAGACCCAGTTCGGGGTCAACCACCTGGGGCACTTCGCCCTCACCGGGCTGCTGCTCCCGAAGCTGCTGAACACACCGCGCGCCCGGGTGGTGACCGTGTCCAGCGTGATGCACGCCCTCGCCGACGTCGATCTGGGGGACCTCAACAGCGAGCGCCGCTACCGCCGTTGGGTGGCGTACGGCCGCTCCAAGTCGGCCAATCTGCTGTTCGTGCACGAGCTTGCGCGGCGGCTGCGGGCGACGGGCTCCGATGTCGTCGCGGCGGCGGCACACCCGGGCTATGCGGCGACCAATCTCCAGACCGCGGGGGCGAGGATGGAAGGCCGCCGGAGGGCCGAGAAGCTCATCGAGTTCGGCAACCGCCTCATCGCCCAGCCCGCCGAGACGGGCGCCCTGCCGACGCTGCACGCCGCGACCGCGCCGGGCGTACGGCCCGACTCGTTCACCGGGCCGAGGATCCAGGGCCTGCGGGGCACTCCCGCGAAGTCGTGGCGGGCCCGGCGGACCCTGGACGACACGACCGGTGAGCGGCTCTGGGCGGCGTCCGAGCAGCTCACAGGCGTGACGTACGACGAGCTGAAGGGCTGATACCCGCCGTGGTCCGGCGGCCGGCGGCCGGCGGCCCTGCCGGCTCCGGCGCCCGGGCCTCGGTCTACTCCCCCTCGACCGCCTTCGGGTCCATCCACATGACCTCCCAGATGTGGTGGTCCGGGTCCTGGAAGGAGCGGCCGTACATGAAGCCGTGGTCCTGGGTCTCGTTGGCCGGCGACCCGCCGGAGGCGAGGGCCGCGTCGGTCAGTTCGTCGACCTTCTCCCGGCTCTCGGCGCTGAGCGCGAGGATCACCTCGGTGCTGGTGGCCGCGTCGGCGATGTCCTTCTGCGTGAAGTCCTTGAAACGGGATTCGGTGAGGAGCATCGCGAAGATGGTGTCGCTGAAGACGAGGCAGGCCCCGTTCTCGTCGGTGAACCGGGGGTTGAAGGAGTAGCCGAGCTTGCTCCAGAAGGCCTTCGACTTCTCGAGGTCCTTCACCGGCAGATTCACGAAGATCATCTGGTTCATCGCGGTTCTCTCTCTTCTGGTCGCACACCGTGCTGTCGGCTTTCGTGGGGTAGACCGGGGAGCCGCGGAGAACTCATCGCCCACTCGGGCAGATTCTCCCGGCGACCGCGAGGCACGGCCGTACGAGGCACGCGACCGGGGGACACGGGCCCGCCGGGCGCCGACGGCGAGGGGCGGGAGCCGTCGGGGACCGTCGGTTCATGGCCGTGCGCCCGGTCGGTCACCGTGGGCCATGAACAGAAGCGGGCCCCGAGGCGGCGGCACCAGCCGGGTCTCCGTCCGTCTGACGCTGAAGAACGAGCGGAAGACCCGGATCGGCCTCGGCCACGCGCACACCGAGCTGCCGGACGCGGACGCGGTCGGGGTCGCGGTCTCGGTCCCGGTCCCGGTCGCGGTCTTCGTCCCGGTCGTGGTCCCGGTCCCGGTCTCGTTCTCGGCGTACGAGATCTTCTGGAAGGACCACCTGGCGGAGCTGAAGAAGCAGCTCGGGAGCAGGGCGGCGGCCGTCGGCGCCACTGCCCGGGAGCCGCGCCCCGGCACGCGCGTCGGCCACAGCCCCGCAGACCGACGTTTCCGCTTCACCGCTCGTTGATGGTGCGTCAACTCCGCGCTTCTATGGTCCGTTGGCGCGCGACCCCGCACGCCGTCCGGCGGCGCGGGGCGGTCACGACCCTCATGGAGTGACAGTGGAACGACGCAGCTTCCTGCGCGGAGCCGTCATCGGAACCTCCGCCGCCGCCTTCGGCGGCACACTGTGGCAGGGCGCCGCCTCCGCGGCCCCGGCGCAGCCCGGCCCCGGCCCCTACGGGGCGCTCGGGGCGGCGGACGCGAACGGCATCCAGCTGCCCGCCGGGTTCACCAGCCGGGTGATCGCCCGGTCCGGTCAGCGGGTCGGCTCCACCTCCTACACCTGGCACAGCGCACCTGACGGCGGCGCCTGCTTCGCCGACGGCTCCGGCTGGATCTACGTCTCCAACTCGGAGATCAACCCGTCGGGCGGGGTGAGCGCGGTCAGGTTCTCCTCGACAGGCGCGATCACCGGCGCGTACCGCATCCTCTCCGGCACCCGCCAGAACTGCGCCGGCGGCAGGACCCCGTGGAACACGTGGCTGTCCTGCGAGGAGGTCAGCCTCGGCTATGTCTACGAGACCGACCCGTGGGGCGTGAACGCGGCCGTCCGCCGGAACGCCATGGGCCGGTTCAAGCACGAGGCGGCGGCCGCGGACCCGGTCCGCAAGGTCGTGTACCTGACCGAGGACGAGACGAACGGCTGCCTCTACCGGTTCGTCCCCGCCACCTGGGGCAGCCTCTCCTCCGGCACGCTTCAGGTACTGGTCGCCGGCACCGCCACCTCCGGCTCGTTCAGCTGGGCGAACGTCCCCGACCCGGACGGCTCGCCGACCGCGACCCGCAGCCAGGTGTCCGGCGCGAAGAAGTTCAACGGCGGTGAGGGCTGCCACTACGCCAACGACACCGTCTGGTTCACCACCAAGGGCGACAACCGCCTCTGGCAGCTCAACCTGAACAGCAGCACCTACGAGCTGGCCTACGACGACTCGCTGGTGCCGGGCGGCTCCGCCCCGCTGACCGGCGTGGACAACGTGACCGGCGCGTCCTCCGGCGATCTGTACATCGCCGAGGACGGCGGCAACATGGAGATCTGCCTGATCACCCCGGACGATGTCGTCGCCCCGTTCCTGCGGATCGGCGGCCAGTCCGGCTCCGAGATCACCGGACCGGCCTTCTCGCCGGACGGAAGGCGGCTGTACTTCTCCAGCCAGCGCGGCACGAGCGGCAGTTCGTCGGGCGGCATCACCTATGAGGTGACGGGACCGTTCCGGGCATAACCACCCCCCGGCGCCACCGGATCCCGCTGGCCACCGCCCCTGAGCAGGGCGGTGCCCAGCGGGGTCATCGTGTGCAGCACGGCGTTGCCGTTGCGCAGCGTGACCACGAGTCCTGCCTCCCGCAGTACGCAGGCGTGCTGGCTCGCGGAGGCCAGCGACACCCCGGCCCTGCGGGCCAGTTCGCTCGTCGTGCAGCCGTTGCCGATGGACCGCAGGACGGCCGAGCGGGTGTGGCCGACGAGCCGCCCGAGGGACACCCGGCCCCGCTCGGTGTCGACGGCCGACGACGCGCCCGAGTGCGTGACGGGATAGACCAGCGCGGGCGGCAGTTCCGGGTCGCGCCGGACGACCGGCGCACCCCGGCAGAAGTACGAAGGCTGCAGCAGCAGCCCGCGCCCCTCCAGATGGACGTCCCGGTCGACCGGGTAGTCCGCCTCCAGCACCGGGGCCTGCCAGCGCAGGATCGGGGGCAGTGAGGCGAGCAATTCGTCCGCTCCGCCGTCGAGCAGGGCCCGGCCGCGGGCGGCCCGGTCGGCCTCCACGGCGGCCTGGATCTGCGTCCACCACGGCTCGATCGCGGCCCGGTGATAGCTGCGCAGCGCTCCGACGAGCCGGGCCATGGGTTCGGCCGCGCCCTCGGCGAGCCCGGCGAGCCGGGCCGGCAGCCCGGTGTGCGGGCGGTCGGCGGCGAGCAGCCCGAGCTCGGCCCGCAGCCGCCGCACCGGAGTCGCACGCATCGCTTCGAGGCCTTCGTCGAGGCCGTGCAGCGCCTCGGGCGGGGTGAGGAAGTCCGGGAAATATCCGCGCGACGGCACGAGCGCCGCCAGCAGGCGTGTTTCACCATTCAACCGGGCCCGGGTTTCCGTGCGCCATTCTCCGTAGACGGTGGCGCCACGGCGGTCCCGTAAACGGTGAAAGCTCAGAATCGTCTCCCACAAAACGTCCGGTCTGGCCGCCATCCTTACCCTCGCAAGGTCCTCGCCCGTGAAATGGATACGCAGCACGGAACCCCCACTGTTGCATCCGCAATCGTCCCAGCCACTGAGTATGCATGCAATCACAGGCCGTCACCACGGAGTTTCAGCCACAGTTGAAACGCAGTGCGGAGAACCACAGCGAACCGAAAAGCTGTACGACGTCGGGCACGAAACCTTCGGGTACCGAGGGGCGAGGTAAAGACCGTGGGGGGCTTTCCACGCCTGGCGGCGGTCGGCGGAGGTTGCGGCTCCGTGTCCGACATTGGTAATGGGGCGCGGCCGGCGGGTGGGGATCCGCCGTCCGCGCCCCGCCTGTTCTTTGCTCAACGAATGGCGGAAATCCAACTTCCGTTAAAGCCCTTACTGCTCCGCCGTTCAACAGGCACCCGGGCGCGGAAAAGAAGACGAGCGGGACGGGCACCTCCGCACAAGGTGCTCGTCCCGCTCGTCTCGTGGTGCGCCGGGGCCGTCGGCGGGTCGGTGAGGGTGAGGGTGAACCACCGACGGCCCCGGAGTCATATGCGGGGCGGCCGAAACGCCGGCCCCGCACCGATCACCGGATCAGCGGCTGTCGCTGCCGGACGACTGCGCCGCCGCGCGACCCGCCTCCAGCCGGGCGACCGGGATCCGGAAGGGCGAGCAGGACACGTAGTCCAGGCCCACCTCGTGGAAGAAGTGCACCGACTCGGGGTCGCCGCCGTGCTCACCGCAGACACCGAGCTTGAGGTCGGGGCGGGTGGCGCGGCCGGCCTCCACGGCGGACCGTACGAGCGAGCCGACGCCGTCCTTGTCGATGGTCTCGAAGGGGCTGACGCCGAAGATGCCCTTCTCGAGGTACGCGGTGAAGAAGCTGGCCTCCACGTCGTCCCGGCTGAAGCCCCACACCGTCTGGGTGAGGTCGTTCGTACCGAAGGAGAAGAACTCGGCGGCCTCGGCGATCTGACCGGCGGTCAGCGCGGCGCGCGGCAGCTCGATCATGGTGCCGAGCGCGAGCCTGAGCTCGACGCCGGTCTTCGCCTGGACCTCGGCGATGACCTGCTCGGCCTCCTCGCGGACGATCTCCAGCTCCTGGACGGTGCCGACGAGCGGGATCATGATCTCGGCGCGCGGGTCGCCCTTGGCGTTCTTGCGCTCGGCAACGGCCTCGGCGATCGCCCGTACCTGCATGGTGAACAGGCCGGGGATGACCAGGCCGAGACGGACACCGCGCAGTCCCAGCATCGGGTTCTGCTCGTGCAGCCGGTGCACGGCCTGGAGCAGGCGCAGGTCGTTCTCGTTGTGGTCCTTGCGGGCCTCTGCGAGGGCGACGCGCACCGACAACTCGGTGATGTCCGGCAGGAACTCGTGCAGCGGCGGGTCGAGCAGCCGCACGGTCACCGGCAGCCCGTCCATCGCCTCGAAGAGCTCGACGAAGTCCTTCTTCTGCAGCGGCAGCAGGTTCTTCAGCGCGTCCTCGCGCTCCTCGTCGGTGTCGGCGAGGATCAGCTTCTCGACCATCTCGCGGCGCTCACCGAGGAACATGTGCTCGGTGCGGCACAGGCCGATGCCCTGTGCACCGAAGCGCCGCGCCCGCAGCGCGTCCTCGGCGTTGTCGGCGTTGGCACGGACGCGCAGCCGGCGTACCCGGTCCGCGTAGGCCATGATCCGGTGCACGGCCTGGACGAGCTCGTCGGCATCGTCGGCGCCCGCGTGCATCCGGCCCTCGAAGTACTCGACGACCGGGGACGGCACGACCGGGACCTCGCCGAGGTACACCTTGCCGGTGGAGCCGTCGACGGAGACGAGGTCGCCCTCCTCGACGACGGTGCCGTTCACCGTCATCCGGCGCCGCTTGGTGTCGACCTCGAGTTCCTCGGCGCCGCAGACACAGGTCTTGCCCATGCCGCGGGCGACGACAGCGGCGTGCGACGTCTTGCCGCCTCGGGAGGTCAGGATGCCCTCGGCCGCGATCATGCCGTCGAGGTCGTCGGGGTTGGTCTCACGGCGGATCAGGATGACCCTCTCGCCGGAGCGCGACCACTTGACGGCCGTGTAGGAGTCGAAGACGGCCTTGCCGACCGCGGCACCGGGTGACGCGGCGATACCGCGGCCCAGCAGCTCGGTCCTGGCCTTGTCGTCGAAGCGCGGGAACATCAGCTGCGCCAGCTGCGCGCCGTTGACGCGCTGCAGCGCCTCTGCCTCGTCGATCAGGCCCTGGTCGACCAGCTGGGTGGCGATACGGAAGGCGGCGCCGGCGGTGCGCTTGCCGACGCGGGTCTGCAGCATCCACAGCTGGCCGCGCTCGATGGTGAACTCGATGTCGCACAGGTCCTTGTAGTGCGTCTCGAGCGTTTCCATGATCTGCATCAGCTCGTCGTACGACTTCTTGTCGATCTTCTCCAGATCGGCGAGCGGCACGGTGTTGCGGATACCGGCGACGACGTCCTCGCCCTGCGCGTTCTGCAGGTAGTCGCCGTAGACGCCCTGGTGGCCGGACGCGGGGTCACGGGTGAAGGCGACACCGGTGCCGGAGTCGGGGCCGAGGTTGCCGAAGACCATGGAGCAGACGTTGACCGCGGTGCCGAGGTCGCCGGGGATGCGCTCCTGGCGGCGGTAGAGCTTCGCGCGGTCGGTGTTCCAGGAGTCGAAGACCGCCTTGATGGCGAGGTCCATCTGCTCGCGCGGGTCCTGCGGGAAGTCGCGGCCCGCCTCGGTCTTGACGATCTTCTTGAACTGCTTGACGAGCTTCTTGAGGTCGGCGGCCTCGAGGTCGGTGTCGACGGTGACCTTCTTGCCCGCCTTGGCCTCGTCGAGGGCGTCCTCGAAGAGCTCGCCCTCGACGCCGAGGACGGTCTTGCCGAACATCTGGATGAGCCGGCGGTAGGAGTCCCAGGCGAAGCGCTCGTCACCGGCCTGCTCGGCCAGGCCCTCCACCGACTTGTCCGAGAGCCCGATGTTGAGGACGGTGTCCATCATGCCGGGCATGGAGAACTTGGCACCGGAGCGTACGGATACGAGAAGGGGATCGTCGGCCTGGCCGAGCTTCTTCCCCATGCGCTGCTCCAGCGCCTCGAGGTGCGCACTCACCTCGTCACGCAGTGCCACGGGCTCCTCGCCGCTGTCGAGGTAGACCTTGCACGCCTCTGTGGTGATCGTGAAGCCCGGAGGGACGGGCAGACCGAGGTTGGTCATCTCGGCGAGGTTCGCACCCTTGCCACCGAGGAGGTCCTTGAGGTCCTTGTTGCCCTCGGTGAAGTCGTAGACGAACTTCTGATCTTTGTTTTCCGACACGGGTCTCGACTCCTCGAGGACTCGGTGGCTGCCCTGACGGCGAGGAACATACCCAGATCGAAGGCGTTTGGGTACGTCCACTTGTCTGTCATTCGGCCTTAACCACCCGTCCGCCAGTAGATCGCAGGTTACTGACGTGTTAACGCTCCTGCCGGGACTTCTTCACGCCTCGAAGAGCGCTTGACCCAACGCGAAGGTTATCCGCTCAGATGAGCGACCTTCAGGGCATTTGAGTTCAACTCTTGAACACAGAAAGGGTGGCACTCAGTGCCACCCTTTCTAAGGTTGCAGCCGTCCCGGAAACGCTCATCTGAGCGGACCCTCTATCAAGGGTGGCGAGAATCACGCCGCCCTGAACAGGCGCGTTCCAGCATCCGGACCCATCCGTGCCCGGGTCCCGGTCAGCCCCCCGAGGTGTCCAGTTCCGCATCCTCGCTCACACCCGCACAGTCGTAGGGGTCCTTCAGCCAGCCGTCGGGCAGGACGACCCGGTTGTTCCCGGACGTACGCCCGCGCGGCCCGTCCGCGCCCGCCGGCCACGGCTGGTCCAGATCGAGCTCGCTCAACTGAGCGCGCAGCTCGTCCAGCGACGACGTCACCGCGAGCTTCCTGCGCATCTCGGAACCGACCGCGAAGCCCTTGAGGTACCAGGCCACATGCTTTCGGAAGTCGATCACCCCGCGGGACTCGTCACCGATCCACTGCCCCAACAGCTGCGCATGACGCACCATGACGTCCGCGACCTCACGCAGCGAGGGCCGCGCGTACGTGCCCCCGCCCTCGAAGGCGCTGACCAGGTCGCCGAACAGCCACGGCCGGCCCAGGCAGCCGCGCCCCACGACCACCCCGTCGCAGCCGGTCTCGCGCATCATCCGCAGGGCGTCGTCCGCCGACCAGATGTCGCCGTTGCCGAGCACCGGGATCTCCGGGACGTGCTCCTTGAGGCGCGCGATGGCGTCCCAGTCGGCCGTGCCGCCGTAGTGCTGCGCCGCCGTACGCCCGTGCAGCGAGATGGCGGTGACACCCTCGTCGACCGCGATCCGGCCGGCGTCCAGGTAGGTGATGTGGCCGTCGTCGATGCCCTTGCGCATCTTCATCGTCACCGGCAGGCTCCCGGCGTTGCCGACGGCCTCGTTCAGGATGGCCCGCAGCAGATTCCGCTTGTACGGGAGCGCCGAGCCCCCGCCCTTGCGGGTCACCTTCGGGACCGGGCAGCCGAAGTTCAGATCGATGTGATCGGCCAGGTCCTCGTCCACGATCATGCGGACGGCCTTGCCCACGGTGACCGGGTCCACTCCGTACAGCTGGATCGAGCGCGGCGTCTCGCTCTCGTCGAAGTGGATGAGCTGCATCGTCTTCTCGTTGCGCTCGACCAGCGCCCGCGTCGTGATCATCTCGCTGACGAACAGCCCCTTGCCGCCCGAGGCCGCATCCACCGGGGGGCGACCCCCGAAGCCCCGCACGCCTTCGGCGAACTCACGGCAGAGGGTACGGAACGGCGCGTTGGTGATGCCGGCCATCGGAGCGAGCACCACGGGGGGCTGCACGGCGTGCGGGCCGATGGACAGCGTGGAGGGCTGGGCGAGCGTGGTCATTCGCCCATTGTCGCTCACCGTCAAGTTCATTAGTTAGCCGTACTATGTACGCATGTCCGTGTCCGAGCCCGCGCAAGGCCCCGCCGGCGCTCCCCCGCCCCTGCCGAGCCCCAGGCGGCGGCTCCTGATCCTGGCAATCTGCTGTATGAGCCTGCTGATCGTCAGCCTGGACAACACCGTCCTCAATGTCGCCCTTCCCTCCATGCGCAGCGAGCTGGGCGCCTCGGTCGCCGGTATGCAGTGGACGATCGACGCCTACACCCTCGTCCTCGCCTCGCTGCTGATCCTCGCCGGATCCACCGCCGACCGGATCGGCCGCCGCAAGGTCTTCAAGGCCGGGCTCGTCCTCTTCACCCTCGGCTCCGTCCTCTGCTCCCTCGCCCCGAACCTCGAATCGCTCGTCGCCTTCCGCATGGTCCAGGCCGTGGGCGGGTCGATGCTCAACCCGGTCGCCATGTCGATCATCACCAACACCTTCACCGCCCCGCGCGAACGCGCCCGCGCCATCGGTGCCTGGGGCGGTGTCGTCGGCATCTCGATGGCCGCGGGGCCGGTCGTCGGCGGCCTCCTCGTCCAAACGGTCGGCTGGCGCTCCATCTTCTGGATCAACGTCCCGGTCGGCCTCGTCGCCCTCGTCCTCACCTGGCGCTTCATCCCCGAGTCCCGCGCGCCGAAGCCCCGCCGCCCCGACCCGGTCGGCCAGCTCCTCGTCATGGCCCTCCTCGGCTCGGTCACCTACGCCATCATCGAGGCGCCCAGCGAGGGAGCCGGTGTGCTCCCCTTCGCCGGGATCGCCGTGCTCGCCCTCGCGGGGGTGCTGACGTACGAGCCCAGACACCCCGAACCCCTCATCGACCTCCGGTTCTTCCGCTCGGCACCCTTCAGCGGCGCGACCGTGATCGCGATCAGTTCGTTCGCCGCCCTCAGCGGCTTCCTCTTCCTCAACACCCTCTATCTGCAGGACGTCCGCGGACTCTCCCCGCTCGACGCCGGCCTCTACATGCTCCCCATGGCCGCGCTCACCTTCGTCTGCGCCCCGCTGTCGGGCCGCCTCGTCGGCAGCCGGGGGCCACGACTGCCGCTGATCGTCGCCGGGGTCTCCATGGCCGCGTGCGGCCTGCTCTTCGCCGCGTTCGAGGCCGAGACGACCACGGCACTCCTCTTCACCGGGTACGTCCTGTTCGGCCTCGGCTTCGGCATGGTCAACGCCCCCATCACCAACACCGCCGTCTCCGGAATGCCCCGCTCCCAGGCAGGCGTCGCCGCCGCGGTCGCCTCCACCAGCCGCCAGACGGGCGCCACGCTCGGCGTCGCGGTCATCGGCTCGGTCCTGGCCGCGGGCACCGGCGCCGTCGGCCACACGGAGAGCTTCGTCGAGGCCAGCCGGCCCGCCTGGTGGATCATCACGGGCTGCGGACTGTCCGTCCTCTTCGTCGGCCTCGCGACCAGCGGCCGGTGGGCGCGGGGAACGGCACGGCGGACGGCCGAGAGGCTGGAGTGGGCGCGGGTGCGGGTGCCGGCGGACAGCCGTACGTCCTGATTCCTCCGAGCGAGGATGGGCTGTCACACCCGTTGGATACGCTGGGTGTTCAGTGAATCACGCGTGGCTGTCTGGCCTCGTGTGCGAGGGAGGGCGCATCATGACACTGATGCTTGAGCGACCGACGACCATAGAGGTTCCCCACGGCTCACCGCGCTTCGAGGCGCTGTGCCGGACCTTGCTGACCATGGAGGTGCCCGACGGCTACCGGGCAGAGATCGTCGGGGGAAACATCGTCATGTCGCCTTGGTCGCGCAAGTTCTACTCGCCCATCATGCGCTCCATCCGCTCGCAGCTGGATCCCCACGCACCAGAGGGTCACTTCGTTGACCACGCGCCGTTCCTGTTCACCTTTCCTGATGAGGAGCGTGCGTACGGCCCCGACATCTACGGTGTCGCAGAATCCGCCTTTCAGGGCGACGGCAGGCACGTCGACGGCGAGGCCCTCTCCTTCGTCTGCGAGCTGACGTCCTCCTCGACCCGGCTTGTGGACCGGCAGGACAAGGCCCCGGTATACGGCAGGTCGGGCGTGCCCGTGTATCTCCTCATCGACATGCAGGAGGAGACCGCCTCGGTGTTCTGGGGCCCGTCCACGAAGGGCTACCTCTCGCGGACAACGGTCGCGTTCGGCGGAAAGCTGGAAATCCCCGACCCGTACGGCTGCGAGCTCGACACCTCGACGTTCAAGGTTCCTCCCGGACCCGCAGAGGACTGACACCCACTGCGGCGTGGATCACCCTTCCCGGGACCTGATGGTGCGGGCAGGCCCGCTCCGCCAGGATGCGACAGGTGAGCCCGAGTCGGACGTGTGAGGTGTGCGGGGTCGAGTTGCCCGGTAAAGGACGGGCGGGGCAGGGCGGGCGGCCCGCCCGGTACTGCTCCGGAGCGTGCAGACAGCGCGCCTTCCGGCGCCGGGCGGCGCGGCCCGGGCAGAAGCCCGCCCCCGCCCGGCTGCCGGGCGGCGCGCCGCCCGGGGCGCTGGACTCTTTCGTCGGACGACGCCACGAACTGTCCCGTCTGCGCACCCTGTTCAGGACCGCACGGCTGCTGACCCTGACCGGCCCGGGCGGCGTGGGCAAGACCCGGCTGGCTCTGGAGTTCACGGCGAACACTCCCGCGCTGTTCGTCGAACTGGACTCGCTCGACGAGGGCGACCGGGTGCCCGCTGCCGTCGCCGCGGCCCTCGGCGTCGGTGAACGGGGCGGCCGCACCGGCGTCGACGTACTCGCCCATGCGCTCGGTGACCGCCGCACTCTGCTGGTCCTGGACAACTGCGAGCATCTGGCCGAGGCGTGCGCCAGGCTCGCCGCGGATCTGCTGGGCCGCTGCCCGGAGCTGCGGATCCTCGCCACCAGCCGTGAGGTGCTGCGCGTACCGGGCGAGGTCGTGTTCCGGGTCGGCGAGCTGTCGCTGACGGCGGCCGGCGAGGACGACGACCCGGCGGCCGTCGTCAAGGCCGATGCCGTGCGGCTCTTCGTGGAGCGTGCCACCGGCGCCGCGCCCGGTTTCGGGCTGAACCCTTCCAACGCCCGGGCCGTCGCCGAGATCTGCCGTCGCCTGGACGGCATGCCGCTCGCCATCGAACTGGCCGCCCGCCGCGCGGCCGCCCTCCCTCCCGCGGACATCCTCGCCGGGCTCGACGATCAGCTCAGCCTGCTGACGGACGGCAGCAGAACCGGCCCCGGCCGCCATCGCGAGCTGGCCGCCGCGATCGACTGGAGCCATCGACTACTGGATCCGCAGGAGCGGATCCTCTTCCGCCGCCTCTCCGTCCTCGTCGGCGGATTCGACGCCGAGGGAGCTGCCGCGGTCTGCACCGAGAAGCAGCCGCAGCACGTTCTGCGCGTACTCCTCGCCCTGGAAGCCAAATCCCTTGTCGTACGGATGCCGGGCGGCGACGGCGCCGCACGCTTCCGGCAGCTGAGCGCCATCCGCGCCTACGCCCTGGACCGTCTCACCGAGGCCGGTGAGCTGCACACCACCTGGCAGCGCGCCGTCGACTGGCTGACCCGTCTGCTGGAGCCCGCCGCCGACCAGGTCTTCGCGGACCAGTCGGGCGGACCGACGACCCAGGAGCGGGAGAACCTCGCGGCGGCCGTCGCGCACACCACCCACCGCCACGGCTCCCCGCCCGTCCCACTGGCCCTGGCACTGGCCCGCATCCGCTTCCAGCAGGAGCAACCGACCGCCGCCCGCGCCCTCCTGACACAGTTGCTCGGACAGAACGGCGGCTCCCGGACCAGGGCCTCCGCCCTCGCCCTCGCCGCCCGCGCCGCCGCCCAGCAGGCCGACCGCGAGGCCGCGCTCCGCCACGCCGAGCAGGCAGTCGCCGTCGCGCGAAGCCTCGGCCACCCCGCTGAACTCGCCAACGCCCTGGACGCCCGGGCCGCCGCCCGGCTGTGCCGCAGCGAGTTCGCCGAGGCCGTCGCCGACCTCGACGAGTGCCTGACCTTCGTCACCCGGCTCGGCCGCCCCCACGACGAAGCCTGGTCCCGGCACCACCTCGCCTGGGCCCTCCTCCACACCGGCAGAGCCGCCGAGGCCGACGAGCTCATGTCGCGCTGCCTGCCGCCGCTGCGGAAGCAGTCCTCCTGGTGCCGGCTCGCGGCGGCCCTGCACACGGCCGGCGCGGCCCGGCTCGCCCTGCGCGATCTCCACGCGGCCGAGGGCCTGTTCGCCGAGGCGCTGCGTGCCGTACCCGGGGAGAGTTTCCACGCGCTCTATCCCCTGGAGGGTCTGGCCGTCGCCGCCGCCGAACGGGGTGAGATGCGGCGCGCGGTGCGCCTGTTCACGGCCGCCGCCGAGGCCCGTGATCGCCTGGACACCGAACCGGAGGCCGCCTGGCAGTGCCGGATCGAGGCCTCTGCGGCAGCGGCCGCGGCCGCGCTGCCGTCCGCGGTCCGGGACACGGCGGCGGCAGGCGCCCTGCGACTGACCTGGCCGCGCCTGATCGCGTACGCCCTGCGTCACCGCGCTCACGAGGGCCGGGCAACGGACGGGAGCCACACGTCCCCGCTGACCGGGCGGGAGGCCGCGGTGGCCGCACTCGTCGCCGACGGCCTGACCAATCGCGAGATCGCCGTCCGTCTCGGCCTCTCGGCGAGCACCGTTTCCACCCACCTCGACAACGTCCGCGACAAGCTGGGGCTGCGGTCCCGTACGCAGATCGCCTTGTGGATCCGCAGGCACGAGGTTTCGTAACGCCACCGGGCGACCGGTCGTCCGACCGATCCGCTCTCCCGCAGCGGCGGCCAAGCTGTTCGGACCAAGGTCGGATACGGCGAGGAGACGCAATGCGCCAGGAGCATGATCCAAGCGGTGAACACTCCAGCTCACGGCGGACGTTCATCAGAACGAGCTCGGTAGGGGTGACCGCGGCCGCCCTCGCGGTCACCGGGGCCGCCGCCGCACCCGCGGCCCCCGCGGGCCGGCTCACCGTCGTGCAGGAGGCACGCCGGGCCGGGCGCCCCCTGGCCGTCACACCCGCCTGCGACGGTCACGAAACCCCCGCCGCGATGGAAGGGCCGCTGTTCAAACCGCAGTCGCCGGAGCGTACGGACCTCATCACCCCGGCAGTCGACGGCGTCCGGCTCGATCTGACCGGCGTGGTCTACGACACCGCCTGCACGCCGCTGCCCGGCACACTCGTCGAGTTCTGGCAGTGCGACCGGAACGGCGACTACGACACGTCCGGCTTCTCCCTGCGCGGCCACCAGTACACGACCGCACGGGGCACCTTCCGGCTGCGGACCATCATCCCCCGCGACTACTGGGGCCGCTGGGGCAGAAGGGCCCCCCATATCCACACCCAGGTCCAGGCCCCGGGCGGCCCCGTACTGATCACGCAGCTGTACTTCCCCGACAACACCGAGGCGTACGGCAGGGACTTCGCCGCTCTGAACGCCATGGACGGGATCATCAACCGCGCCTGCACGATCGCGCTGACGGGCCCGGACCCGCAGGACGGCCGCTACAGCGGCGCGTTCGACTTCGTCGTCAAGACCGCCGTCCGGTGACCGGCCACGAACGGCCCACCCCCGAGGAGTCCGTGATGAACACGAGGAAACGCCGGGTCCCCCTGCTGGCCGCTCTGGCCGCCGGGGCCGTCGCGACCGGGACCCTGGTGTTGACGGGGGCCGGTGGGTCCGCCTCCGATGCCGCCCCGGCCGCGGCGCGGACCGCGCTGTCACCGCGGGCCGGGCAGTGGCAGTCCACCCCCGTCCCGGTGGCCAAGGGGGACCTCACCGCCGTGGCTGCGCTCAGCGCCACCCAGGCGTGGGCCGTCGGATACCGGCTGACGAGCACCAACCAGGTGGAGGCCCTGGCCCTGCGCTGGGACGGCACCTCCTGGAAGCAGCAGTCGACACTGCCGCCCAACAGCTTCCCCCAGGCCCTCGCCGTACGGGCGGCCGGTGACATCTGGTCGGTGGGCACCACGACGGCGCACTGGAACGGCACCTCCTGGACCGCCCACGACCTGGCACGCGACCCGAACGGCCGGGTCGTACCCGACGCGGTGGCGACAACCTCCGACGGCAAGGCGTGGACCGTGGGCCGGGCGGTGCCGCAGTCCGTCAAGAACGCGGTGCCGGCCGTCCAGTCGTGGGACGGCTCGGCCTGGCGCAGGCAGAGCCTGCCCGACGTCGGCAAGGGCGAACTGACCGGCCTCACCGTCATCGCCCCCGACGACATCTGGGCGGTGGGCGCGGCCTATGCCACCGATGGCGCCGAACAGACCGCCCTGCTGCTGCACTTCGACGGCACCTCCTGGAAGCGGGTCGCCGCACCCGCGGCGAGGAAGGGCGAACACCGCTGGCTGGCCGGCGTCACCGCAACAGCCGCCGGCGACGTCTGGGCGGTGGGCGGCGCGGTCACCGAGGGCTCCGAACGCCCCTTCGCCGTCCGCTGGGACGGCGAGCAGTGGTCCACGGCCCCCACACCGGACGTCCCGGACGGCCGGCTTCGGGCCGTGGGCCGCGGCGGGGACGGCACCCTGTGGGCCGTCGGCGGCAAGGGCGCCGTCTCCCTCGCCCTGCGCTGGGACGCCCAGCAGCGCCGCTGGTCGCAGGCCCCCGACCCCGGTGTCGTGATCCGCGGGTTCTCCGCGGTACCCGGCACCGGTGGACTGTGGACCGTGGGTATCGCCAAGCGGGGCGACCTGGTACCGGCAGCCACCCGCTACGGCGGCTGACGGCATCGTGCCCGCGGAACGCGGTGTGGGCCGGGACCACCCCACGTGGTCCCGGCCCACGAGTCCGCTCCGGCGTCTCCGGGTGCCACGGACATGAGCAAGAATAGGAACGTGAGTACGGATCCAAGTGAGTCCCGGCCACCGCTGACCGCGGAGCTCTCCGGACACGAACTCCTGCGCTGGTACTGGACCCTGAGCGAACTCACCGGCCTCGCCCGGTCGATGGAGGTCGCGACCGGGGGCGGGAAGGCCGCGCTGACGGGGCGGCTCGCCGCAGCTCTCGACGGGACACCCCTCCCGGACACGACCCCGCCCGCCGCGGCGCGCCGCCCGCGCCGCGCGGCACAGCTCACCGCACCGGTCGACGGGGACACGGTCATTCCCGGAGGTCAGCGATGCAGCCAGGTGCTGCGGGCCTTCTTCACCAGGGAGATCGGCGAGGCGTTCCACTTCGACGCCTTCATGCGGGCGTTCATCGCGGAGAACGCCGGCAGGACCCTGTCCGACGCCGTACGGCACTGGCACGACACACGGGACGAGGCGCGCCGGCCACAGGCGATCGGCGAGCAGTTCGAGTTCAACCGCTTTCTGCGCGCCTGGCACGCCGAACATCCGTCGGGCACGCGCCGACAGGCACTGGACGCCTGGCGGGACCATCGCGCCGGGCCCAGGGAACGCGCCTGGCGGAGATGAGGAGAGAGCGGGGAGAAAGACCGATGGGCCCGGTTCACAGGAAGTGAACCGGGCCCATCTGCATGCGGGACGAGCGTCAGCTCTGCGTGCCGGTGCCACCCTCGGCCGGTGCCGACTGCGACTGCGCCTCCTCGGACTGCTGGCCCTGGGCGCGCTCACGCATCTTGCGCAGCAGTTCCTGCTTCTGGTCGGCGGACGCCTGGCGCTCTGCGTTGCGCGCGGGTCCATTGCCGTGCTGGTCGGCGCGGGACAGCTTCTTGCGCTGTCCGCCGACGCCGAGGAGGTTGTTTCGGCTCTTGGCCATGGGGGTTCTCCCGTCCTGGTGAGAAGTGATCCGGATGTCAGCTGGTGAGGGCGGGACGGAGCCGCCGCTCGCTCACTCGTAGATCTGGAAGAAGGAGAACATGACGCGACGGTACCGCCCCGGGCACCGGTGGGTCACCTGGTTTTTTGTGTCGGAGGGAGAGGGGCCGGGCCGGAACCGGAAGGACGCGGGGCGGAGCCAGGGGGCGGGGCGGGGCCGGAGGGACGGGGCGGAGCCAAGGGCCGGGGCGAGGCCGGAGGACGAGGGGGGCCGGACGCCCTGGACGCAGGCGAAGCCCGCCCTGACGACCGGGCGCGGACAGATGACGACTGACAAATATTGAAATCTGTCATCCGTCATGTCATGGTTGTTATCCGACGACCCGTCTCCCCTCCGCGAGGAATCCTCATGACCTCCAACGTCCCTCAGCCCCTCCCCACCCGCACCCTCGGCACCACCGGCCCCCAGGTTTCCGCCCTCGGCCTCGGCACCATGGGCATGTCCGCGCTCTACGGGGAATCCGACCGGGCCGAGTCCATCGCCACGATCCACGCCGCGCTCGACGCCGGGATCACGCTGCTCGACACCGGCGACTTCTACGGAATGGGCCACAACGAGCTCCTGATCAGCGAGGCGCTGCGCACCGCGTCGCCCGGGGCGCGTGAAAAGGCGCTGACCAGCGTGAAGTTCGGTGCGTTGCGCGACCCGGACGGCGGCTGGTCCGGCTATGACGGCAGGCGGGCCGCGGTGAAGAACTTCGTGGCGTACTCCCTGCAGCGCCTCGGCACGGATCACATCGACATCTACCGGATCGCCCGCGTCGACCCCGACGTCCCGATCGAGGAGACCGTCGGCGCCATCGCCGACCTCGTCCAGGCCGGCCATGTGCGCCACATCGGTATGTCCGAGGTCGGCGCGGAGACCCTGCGCCGGGCGGCCTCCGTCGCCCCGATCGCCGATCTCCAGATCGAGTACTCACTGATCTCGCGCGGTATCGAGCCGGAGATCCTGCCCACGGCCCGCGAGCTGGGCATCGGCATCACTGCCTACGGGGTGCTGTCCCGGGGCCTGATCAGTGGCCACTTCACCAGCGACCGCAAGCTCGCCCCGAACGACTTCCGTGGCATGAGTCCGCGTTTCCAGGGCGAGAATCTGCAGCACAATCTCGATCTGGTCGAGCAGCTCCGCAAGATCGCCGAGCAGAAGGGTGTCTCGGTCGCGCAGATCGCGATCGCCTGGGTACTGGCGCGCGGCGAGGACATCGTCCCGCTGGTCGGTGCCCGTCGTCGCGACCGGCTCTCCGAGGCGCTCGGCGCCCTCGGCGTCGGCCTCGACGCCGCCGATCTGGAGGCGATCGAGCGGGCCGTCCCGGCGGATGCGGCGGCCGGTGCGCGCTACCCGGAGGCGCAGATGGCCCATCTGGACAGCGAGCACTGATGACGGCGGGCAGAAAGCCTCCGGGTACCGTCGGTGCCATGCCGACCACGGAGACCCTGACGACCGAGCGCATCCTCGAAGCAACCGAGGAGGTGCTGCGCCGCTACGGCCCGGCGAAGGCCACGGTCGTCGACGTGGCGCGCGTGCTCGGCGTGAGCCACGGCAGCGTCTACCGCCACTTCCGTACGAAGGCGGCGCTGCGCGAAGCCGTGACGGCCCGCTGGCTCGGCAGGACCGAGGCACTTCTCTCTGAGATCACGGAAGCACCGGCCCGGTCGGCGGAGGAGAAGCTGCGCGCGTGGCTGGCGGGCCTCTTCGAGGCGAAGCGCCACAAGGCGGGCGACGATCCCGAGCTGTTCGCCACCTACAGCGTGCTGATCACCGAGGCCAGTGGCGTGGTGGACGAGCATCTGGTGGTGCTGGTCAGCCAGCTCACCCGGATCGTCGAAGAAGGTGTCCGCAGTGGCGAGTTCGAGGCTCCGTCCCCGATCGCGGCCGCTCAGGCGGTGTTCGACGCGACGGTCCGTTTCCACGATCCCGTGCATGCTCCGGAGTGGCGGAGGCCTTCGGTCGACGACGAGTTCCGTGCGGTGTGCGAGCTGTTGCTGCGTGGTCTGCGCGCCTGAGCTCCTCCTCTGAGGCCGCGCGGGCCGCGAGGGTCGGTCGTGCGGGTCATGTCGTGCGGGTCAGGCCGTGCCGCTGCCCGCTCCCGGGTCGACCGTCGCCTGGTGGGCCTCCGCGAGGTGTTCCTCCGCCTTCAGCCACGGCAGGAACTGCGCGCCCTTGCGCCAGCCGCAGGTGTCGCAGGTCAATGTGCGCTGTATGCCCGACTTCCTGACGTGGACGACGTGTTCGCGGCCGTGCTGGTCCCATCTGCTGACCTTGCTGCTGGTCATGGAAGGCATCGTTTCTCCTGGTGGCGAGTGCGCCCCAGTGTGCAGCAGTAGCAACATCAACGGCAGGGTCTCGTGATGCTGTTGTCCTGAGCGTTGCCTTCCTGGTTCTCAGCCGCCACCTTTCAGGGCGCGCGGAACGGCGGGCACTTGCGGTGGTCGGCGTCCGCGCGCGGCAGGTCGGTGAGGGTGGCCTTGGCGATCGATGCCCAGGTTGAGGGCGAGTGGGACGAGGCGTTGCCGGGCGCCGTCGTGAGGTCCCGTTCGATGCTGCGGCGTTCGGCGGCGATCGCGTCGACGGCGCCGGCGCGGCTCTGGGTGAGGTCTTGTGTTGCGCGTGAGCGCGGAAAAGGCCGGCCCGGGCTGGTGCCCGGCCGGCCTTTTCGACGGGGTTCGCGTCAGGCGCCGATGAGGCGGGTGGCGAGGTAGCCCTGGATCTGGTCCAGGGAGACACGTTCCTGCTTCATGGTGTCGCGCTCGCGCACGGTCACGGCGTTGTCGTCGAGGGTGTCGAAGTCGACGGTGACGCAGAACGGGGTGCCGATCTCGTCCTGGCGGCGGTAGCGGCGGCCGATGGCGCCGGCGTCGTCGAACTCGATGTTCCAGTTCTGCCGGAGGTCGGCCGCGAGGCCCTTGGCCTTCGGGGAGAGCTGCGGGTTGCGGGACAGCGGCAGGACCGCGACCTTCACCGGGGCGAGGCGGTGGTCGAGGCGCAGCACGGTGCGCTTCTCCATGACGCCCTTGGCGTTGGGGGCCTCGTCCTCGTTGTAGCCGTCGAGGAGGAAGGCCAGCATGGTGCGGCCGACACCGGCGGCAGGCTCGATGACGTACGGCGTCCAGCGCTCGCCGGCTTCCTGGTCGAAGTACGACAGGTCCTGGCCGGATGCCTTGGAGTGGGCGTTGAGGTCGTAGTCGGTGCGGTTGGCGACGCCCTCGAGCTCGCCCCACTCGCTGCCGCCGAACTGGAAGCGGTACTCGATGTCGGCGGTGCGCTTGGAGTAGTGGGAGAGCTTCTCCTTGGGGTGCTCGTACCAGCGCATGTTCTCCTCACGGAGGCCCAGGCCGGTGTACCAGTTCCAGCGCTGCTCCATCCAGTACTCGTGCCACTTCTCGTCCTCGCCCGGCTTGACGAAGAACTCCATCTCCATCTGCTCGAACTCGCGGGTGCGGAAGATGAAGTTGCCCGGCGTGATCTCGTTGCGGAACGACTTGCCGACCTGGGCGATGCCGAACGGCGGCTTGCGGCGCGAGGTCTGCTGGACCTGGGCGAAGTTGGTGAAGATGCCCTGGGCCGTCTCGGGCCGCAGGTAGGCGACGGAGCCGGAGTCCTGGGTGGGGCCGAGGTGGGTGGAGAGGAGGCCCGAGAACTGCTTGGGCTCGGTGAACTGGCCCTTGTTGCCGCAGTTGGGGCAGTTGATGTCGGCCAGGCCGTTGGCGGGGGCGTGGCCGTGCTTCTCCTCGTACGCCTCTTCCAGGTGGTCGGCGCGGAAGCGCTTGTGGCAGGAGGTGCACTCGGTCAGGGGGTCGGTGAACGTGGCGACGTGGCCGGAGGCCTCCCAGACCTCGGTCGCCAGGATCACCGACGAGTCGAGACCGACGACGTCCTCACGCGCGGTGACCATGTAGCGCCACCACTGGCGCTTGATGTTCTCCTTGAGCTCGACACCCAGCGGCCCGTAGTCCCAGGCGGCACGCTGTCCGCCGTAGATCTCGCTGCACGGGTAGACAAAGCCACGGCGCTTGCTCAGGTTGACGATCGTGTCGATCTTGTCGGCGGCCACGGTGCTCTCTTCATTACGACGACGGGCGAAGCGAATGCTTCAGGTTACCGGCGGCCGCACCCCTGGGATCAAATCGGTCCCGGGTGCAGGCCCGCCCCGAACTTTGTTGACAATCGTTTCCAATTTTGTTGAAAATGACTGTCATGAACGTACGACGCCTCATACCCGCCACCGCCGTCGCCGGAGCGACCGCGCTGAGCCTCCTCACGCTCTCCGCATGCTCGGGGTCCTCCACGGCGGACGGCGGCAACAGCGGCGGCAAGCTGGATGTGGTGGCGTCCTTCTACCCCATGCAGTATCTCGCCGAGCAGATCGGCGGCAACCATGTCGAGGTCACAACCCTCACCAAGCCGGGCGTCGAGCCGCATGACCTGGAGCTGAAGCCCAGGCAGGTCTCTGAGCTCCGCCGGGCCGACTACGTTCTCTACCTCAAGGGCATCCAGCCCGCCGTCGACGAGGCCATCGCGCAGGCGGGCGTCAAGAACACCGTCGACGCCGCCACTCTCACCGAGCTCGAGGCCCACGGCACCGGCGCCGGTCACGACCACGGCCACGGCCACGAGGGCGAGGAGGACACCGGCGAAGAACACGAAGGCGCCGCCGACCCGCACGTCTGGCTGGACCCGGTCAAGTACACGGAGGTCGCCAAGGGCGTGGGCGCCTCGCTGGAGAAGGCCGACCCGGCCCACGCCGCGGACTACAAGAAGAACACCGACGCGCTGGTCGCCAAGCTGAACGGCCTGAACACCAAGTTCACCGAGGGCCTGAAGAACACCGGCACCAAGACCTTCATCACCACCCACTCCGCCTTCGGCTACCTCGCCGAGCGCTACGGGCTGGAGCAGCAGGGCATCGCCGGCATCGACCCCGAGTCCGAGCCCAGCCCCGCGCGCATCAAGGAGCTCCGGACCATCGCCGAGGAGGACAAGGTCACCACGGTCTTCTTCGAGACCCTCGCCAGCGACCGGACCGCGAAGACCCTCGCCAAGGACGCGGGCCTGAAGACGGACGTCCTGGACCCGCTGGAGGGAATCACGGACCGGTCCAGGGGCGATGACTACGTCGGGGTGATGGAGTCCAACCTCGCCGCGCTGCAGAAGGCTCTCGGCGCGAAGTGACGAGCAGTACGGCAGCAGTACCGGGAGGAGCAGTCATGAGTGTGAGCGAGCCCGTCATATCCGTCCGCGGGGCCAAGGCCACGCTCGGCTCGCGCCCCGTGCTGCGCGGCGTCGACCTCACCGTCGGCCGCGGCGAGGTCGTGGCGCTGCTCGGCGCCAACGGCTCCGGCAAGTCGACCGCCGTACGGTCGGTGATCGGCCAGGTGCCGCTCACCGACGGCACGGTGTCCCTCTTCGGTACGGAGCTGCGCCGGTTCCGGGACTGGGCGCGGGTCGGTTACGTACCCCAGCGCACCACGGCGACGAGCGGCGTCCCCGCGACCGTCCGTGAGGTGGTCTCCTCCGGCCGGTTGTCGCGTACGAAGCTGAGGTGGCCCTCCAGGGCCGACAGGACGGCCGTACAGCGTGCCATCGAGCTCGTCGGGCTCGCCGACCGGGCGAAGGACGCGGTGAGCGCCCTGTCCGGCGGCCAGCACCAGCGGGTGCTGATCGCCCGCGCGCTCGCCGCCGACCCCGAGCTGCTGATCATGGACGAGCCGATGGCGGGCGTGGACCTGGCCAGCCAGGAGATCCTTGCCGGGACGCTGCGCGAGCAGGTCGCGGCCGGAACCACGGTGCTGCTGGTCCTGCACGAGCTGGGCCCGCTGGAGCCGCTGATCGACCGCGCGGTGGTGCTGCGCGACGGCTGTGTGGTCCACGACGGTCCGCCCCCCGAGGCCGTCGGCCAGCATGCGCTGCCGGGCCACGACCACGTACATCCGCACGCGGCCGACGAGCCGCTCCGCACGGGACTGCTGACCTGATCATGGAATTCCTCCAGGACCCCTTCATGCAGCGGGCGCTGCTGGCCGCCGTACTGGTCGGCATCACCGCGCCCGCCGTCGGCATCCATCTGGTGCAGCGCCGCCAGGCGCTGATGGGCGACGGCATCGGCCATGTCGCGATGACGGGCGTCGGCCTCGGTTTCCTGCTCTCCACGAACCCCGTGTGGATGGCGACGCTGGTCGCGGTCGTCGGCTCGGTCGCGATGGAACTGATCCGGGCGTACGGGCGCACGCGCGGCGACATCGCGCTGGCGATGCTGTTCTACGGCGGTATGGCGGGCGGCGTCATGCTCATGAGCCTCAGTGACTCCGGGTCGAACGCCAACCTCACCTCCTATCTGTTCGGATCGCTGTCCACGGTCTCCGACGAGGACATCACGGCGATCTGTCTGCTTGCGGCCTTCGTGCTGCTGGTGACGGTGGGGCTGCGGCGGCAGCTGTTCGCCATCAGCCAAGACGAGGAGTTCGCCCGGGTCACGGGGCTTCCGGTGCGGGCGCTGAATCTGCTCGTCGCCGTGACTGCGGCGGTCACCGTCACCGTCGCGATGCGCGTGGTGGGTCTGCTGCTGGTGAGTGCGCTGATGGTGGTGCCGGTGGCGGCCGCGCAGCAGATCACCCGCTCGTTCGCGGTGACGTTCGTCGTGGCGGTGGCGATCGGTATCGCGGTGACGCTGTCGGGCACGGTCACTTCCTACTACCAGGACGTGCCGCCGGGTGCGACGATCGTGTTGCTGGCGATCGCCGTGTTCGTGCTGCTGACGCTGCTCGCCACGCCGCTGGCCGGACGGCGGGCGAGGGCCCTGGCGGCCGCGGAGGCTCGGTGCGATCTGGACGTTCCGGTCGGCCGCCGCCCGGCCGACGACGTGAAGGTCTGACCCGGGCTGGCAGAATGGCCGCCGGCAACGGGCGGAACGAAGGAGGCACCTGTGGCGACGGCTGGACCCCCCGTACGCGGCCGGTCGACCCGACAGCGGGCCGCGGTGGCGGCGGCACTCGACGAGGTGGACGAGTTCCGCAGCGCGCAGGACCTGCACGACATGCTCAAGCACCGCGGCGACTCGGTCGGCCTGACGACGGTGTACCGCACGCTGCAGTCCCTCGCCGACGCGGGCGAGGTGGACGTGCTGCGCACGAGCGACGGCGAGGCGGTGTACCGGCGTTGTGCGTCCGGTGAGCACCACCACCATCTGGTGTGCCGGATGTGCGGCAAGGCGGTCGAGGTCGAGGGCCCCGCGGTGGAGCAGTGGGCGGAGACGATCGCGGCTCAGCACGGTTATGTGAACGTGGCGCACACGGTGGAGATCTTCGGTACGTGCGCGGAGTGCGCGGCCACTGCGACGGAGGCCTGACGGCGTTCACGGCGTCCATGTGCGCCGGTTCTCTCATGCGCGGGCAATGATCCTGGGGGCCTGCGGGTCCGACAGAGCTGCGACGAGTGGAAGGCCCGGCCTCCAGGGGGCAGCCTGTACCCATGCGGTCGCTCTTCCGCTCCTCACTTCGACCAGGAGGGGGCGGTCACAGCCGGGTCCTTTTCACACTCGCCCAGTGTGTGCCCTTTGCGATCGCCCTGCTGGTGGTGGGCATCGAGCTCTCGCCCGCACACACCGTGTACACGGGGCCCCTCCTCGTCGCCACGCCGGCGCTGGCCGCGGTGACGGCGGGCCCCAAGGGCACCCTCGCGGCCTCGGGTCTCGCCTTTGCCGTCAGCGCGACCACCGCCACCTACAACCAGGCATGGGGCAGCCAGCAGGTCTACACCAACCTCTTCGCCCTTCTTCTGGTGTCCGTGGCCGGTGTGACGGCGAGCAGGGCGATGCGTACGCGCAGCGAGAGCGAGCTCAATCAGATCCGCCGGATCGCTGCGGCGGCACAGGACGTTCTCCTGCGGCCCGTTCCCGCCTGGCTGGGCCCGGTGCGTGCGGCCAGCATGTATCTCGCGGCGGAGACGGGGGCGCAGATCGGCGGTGATCTCTACGAGGCCGTGCAGACCCGCTACGGGGTCCGGATGATCGTGGGGGACGTACGGGGCAAGGGGCTGCCCGCCGTACGCGCTGCCGCGGCTGTCCTGGGCGCGTTCCGGGAGGCCGTGCATTACGAGGACGACCTGGTCGAGGTGATGAACCACTGCGCGGCCGCACTGCGGCGGGACAGCGCCGTTCCGGGTGCGCTGGATCAGGATGCCCTGCTGGAGGGCTTCGTCACGGCGGTCGTGGCGCAGGTGCCGGACGACAGGCCCGTGGTCGAGCTGGTCAACCGCGGCCATCCGCCTCCGCTGGTGCTGCGCCGGGGCAAGGCCGAGGCCCTGATGCCCGCCTCCTCGATGCCGCCGCTGGGCCTGGAGGACCTGATGATCGGCCCTCCCGAGAAGTCGGAGAGCTGTCCGTTCGCTCCCGGCGACCGTCTGCTGCTGTACACAGACGGCGTGATCGAGGCCCGCGACCGCGACAACGACTTCTTCGCCCTGCCGGAGGCGATGGAAGCGGCCCCTGCGGGCACCCCGCAGGAGTTCCTGGAAGAGTTGCACGAGGGACTGCTCCGGCACACGGAGTACTGCCTCGCGGACGATGTGGCGATGGTCCTCGTCGACCGGCTCGACGACGAGGCCGGCGCACGGGCGGCCGGCGCCTCCTCCGGGTGACGGACTGCCCTGACCTGCCGGCTCCCGGGCCGGTCGGACCCGGGGCAGCAGGCCCCGGGCCCGGTCACCACCGCCACGCGATGCCGGGGAACGGCACCGGGCCCCGCCAGGGCGTCTCGTTCGGATCCTGCCGGGCTCGCGTGCCCTGGCGCCGCACCTCGCCGCGTCGCGCGCCGCCGGCCCCCGCTCACCGATCCGGCCTGATCCGGCCTGATCCGAACGAAGGACCTAGCCCTGGCTCTTGTCCAGGGCGAGGAGCTCCTCGTTGGGGATCGCGCCGCCGAACCGCCGGTCACGGGAGGCGAATTCGAGGCAGGCCCGCCACAGGTCACGGCGGTCGAAGTCCGGCCACAGCACGTCCTGGAAGATCATCTCGGCGTAACTGCTCTGCCAGATCAGGTAGTTGGAGGTGCGCTGCTCACCGCTCGGACGGAGGAAGAGGTCGACGTCCGGCATGTCCGGATAGTACAGGTACTTCTGGAACGTCTTCTCGTTGACCTTCGACGGGTCGAGCTTCCCGGCCGCCACGTCCTCGGCGATCTTCTTCGCGGCGTCCGCGACCTCGGCACGTCCGCCGTAGTTGACGCAGAAGTACAGCGTCATGGCGTCGTTCGTCTTCGTCTGCTCCTGCGCGACCTGGAGTTCCTGGACGACGGACTTCCACATCTTGGGCATACGGCCGACCCAGCGGATACGGATGCCGAGTTCGTCCATCTCGTCGCGGCGGCGCCGGATCACGTCCCGGTTGAAGTTCATCAGGAAGCGCACCTCCTCGGGCGAGCGCTTCCAGTTCTCGGTGGAAAAGGCGTACAGCGAGAGGTTCTTGACGCCCATCTCCAGGCAGCCCTTGAGCACGTCGAGGACGACGCCCTCGCCGACCTTGTGCCCCTCGGTGCGCGGCAGGCCGCGCTCCTTGGCCCAGCGGCCGTTGCCGTCCATGACACACGCGACGTGGTTCGGTACGAGCTCGGCCGGGATCCTCGGCGGCCGGGCGCCGGACGGGTGGGGCTCGGGGACCTTGTACTCGCGGCGGGAACGTCCCAGGATTCCGCGTCGTGCCATGGGGGTCACACTCTCCTAGCTTTTCTCTACGTACCGCAGCGAGCGCAGGCCGCGCTCGAGGTGCCAGTGCAGATAGGCGGACACGAGCCCGCTCGCCTCCCGGACGTGGCGCGACTCGCAGGCGTCCGCCGTGTCCCAGTCGCCGGTCAGCAGTGCGCTGAGCAGACCGACGGCCTCCGCAGAGGGTACGACGCTGCCGGGCACCCGGCAGTCGCCGCATATCACTCCGCCCGCCGCGACGGAGAAGAAGCGGTTGGGCCCGTGGATGCCGCATCTCGCGCAGTCCTCGAAGCTGGGCGCGTAGCCGTTGACGGCGAGGGAACGCAGCAGGAACGCGTCGAGGATGAGGTTCGGGGCGTGCTCGCCCCGGGAGAGGGTGCGCAGCCCTCCGACGAGCAGCAGATACTGCTGGACGGCCGGCTCGCCCTCATGATCGGTGAACCGTTCCGCCGTCTCGAGCATGGCGGTGCCTGCCGTGTAGCGGGCGTAGTCGGTGACGATCCCGCCACCGTACGGAGCGATGGTCTCGCTCTGTGTGAACAGCGGGAGTCCTCGGCCGACGAGTTCGCTGCCGCGGGCGAAGAACTGCACGTCCACGTGCGAGAAGGGCTCCAGCCGGGCACCGAACTTCGACTTGGTGCGGCGCACCCCGCGGGCGACGGCACGGACACGGCCGTGCCCTCGGGTGAGGATCGTGATGATCCGGTCCGCTTCACCCAGCTTCTGGGTGCGCAGCACGATGCCGTCGTCGCGGAACAGAGTCATGGGGCCATTCTCGCGTATGGGAGAGGGGTCCACGGGCCGGGCGCGGGCATCGGCCTCAGGCCCGATGTAGCCCGATGCAGGAAGAATCGAGTACTCCTGGGTCGGCCGACCACGTCCCCGGTCGTACCGGCTGCAACGGCCGGTACCCGGCCCGCCCCGGCCGGTACGGTGCGAACGCCCAGCAGACGCAGGGCCTTGCCATCTGCGGGCATGTCCCCCGCCACGCGTGCGTGTACGTGTACGTGTGCAACATCACCTGGTACGGCTGACGGCACAGGAGCTCCTACGGCACCTCGCCCCGGCTCCGGGCGTTCACGTGCGACATCGCCGCGCTCAGTCGCTCCGCCGGGGTCGCGATGCGCAGCACCTCCGGGTCACAGTCCCATTCGCGGCCACCGCCGATCGGCCGGAGCTGGACGTACGGGCCTTCGTGTCCCATGACCTGCCCCATCTGCCCGTTTCTCGTGTCGATCACATACGAACCCACGGCCGGTGCTGTCATCGGTCCGCTTTCTCCCCCGGCAGGGCCGTGGCGATCCGCCGCGCGGTCTCGACGGTGCAGCGGCCGAGCTCCACCAGCAGCCGCGGGTCCCTGCCGGCGCACGACACGGGGTCCAGCCGGAGCGACGGCAGGGTCACTCCGGCCCGGGCCAGGGCGTCACGCAATTCCGCCACTGCCGCCTCGGCGTCCTGGAGATGTTCCTTTTCTTCCACGGCTCTCCTCTGCTCATGGCTCCGGATACGTCCCGATGCGTCCGGATACCTTCTTCTCTTCCCATCTCGAGTGTGAAGACACGGACCTGGAATCGGCAGACATACGCGCGCGACAACTGCACGGCAGCACAAAGGAGTTAATCCATGGCCAACGCAGGTAAGGGGCGTGGGGCAAGGTCCAGGCAGGCGGCCTGGGAGTTCTTCGGCGCGGAGCTGAAGCGGAGGAGGGAAACGGCGGGGCTGACGCAAGGGGAGCTGGGGCAACGGGTATTCGTGTCCGGCGGTCACATCGGCCAATTCGAACAGGCCATTCGGAGCCGCGGATGGATGTGGCGCAGCGGATCGACGAGGCACTGCGGACCGACGGCTTTTCGAGCGGATGTGCCGAAAGCCCATCGACAAGTCGCCCTACGCCGGGTATTCCCCGGCCGTGGCCGAACTGGAGGGCACAGGCTCGCCCGCGACATCTGCCACGGCAAGCGCGGCCGGATCATGCAGGCGTACCGGACGGGGCAGGAGGACCAGCCGGCGCGCTCGGCCTGGTCCTCGACGCCGTCGTGCTCTGGACGACCCGCTGTCCGGACGCCGCCGTCGAGCACTTGCGGGGCCTTCCCGCGCACGAGCGTCAGCACGACGTCCTGTACGAGGACGTTGGCGTGGCCCGCGTCTCCGCTCAGGCACGCCGACCTCGACTGCCTGGGCCGCTACAGCTTCGCCGCGCGCCGCCGCGCGAGGGGCTGCGGCCCCTGCGCGACCCGGACGCGGTCGAACCGGCCGATGATGACGACGGTGGCGAGGACGTGTGGTTGTCGTCGGTGCGCCGGTCGTGTCTTCAGCGCCCCCCGCGGTCGAGGGCGGCGACCTCGCGTACGGCCCCGGCGATGGCCGGGAAGTCCTTCCTGAGGATCGCGCCGTGGTTGGAGGCGACCTTCGCGCCGATCCGGATGTTCGGGTTGTGGGCGGTCACCGCATCGAGGCTGGTGCGTATCCGTTCCTGCTCATCACCGCGGCTTCCGAAGGACGTCCCCGAAGCGACCACGTACCGCACCGGGACGGTGATGTTGTCCAGCACGGGTCCGAGCTCGCGCTCGCGGGAGAGCCTGCCGAGCTCGATGTTGCTGTCGGCCTGCTGTTCGGCGGTCATCCGCGGGGCCAGGCCCGTCGGGCGCAGCAGCGGCAGGAACCAGCTCATCCGCCGGAACAGCTTCCGGATCCGCTGCTCCATGGCCTCGTCGAGCCAGTCGTACGGGAAGGCGCCGTCGACCAGGACCGCGCCCAGGGCGCGCTCCGGATTCCGGCCGGCCCAGTGCGCCCCGACGCACGCCCCGTAGGACCAGCCCACCACCAGCGCCCGGTCCACACCCCTGGCCGCGAGAACGGCATCGACGTCCCGGACTGCCGCCTCGAAGGAATGGTCCGCCGAACGCTTCGACCTGCCACGGGCCCGCTCGTCGTAGGTGATGTGCCGCCACCCCGTTCCCAGTTCGGCGATGACCCGCCTCCAGTACCCCTGAGTGGCGAACTGGCCGTTGAGGTAGACCACCGGGATACCGGGACCGCCGGTGTCGGTGACCGCCAGGGCCGTATCGTCGACCGGCACCATTCCGGTCCACTTCGAACCGGTCGAGGAAGTGCTGTTCTTCGTCATGTGTTCTCCCTGGTCGCGTGAGAGCGTCTTGTACGACTTCTCCAGGCCTTGCACGTGGATCGCGGGCCCCTCGGGGCGGATCGCCGCGTCCTCGGCGACGACCGACAGGATCTCGATCGCGGTGGACCCGGCGGGATGGTCCTGGTTGCTCGCTCGTTGTTTCTGACATCGGAAACGCTACGTTGCTTTCCAAAATTCTTCAACGTATCTGTTGCGCAGAATCTGCATCTGCGCAGGTGAAGAACGGTAAACTGTTGCAACGGACTTGAGCGTAACGCAACGACAGCTGCTCTGATCATTGCAATGGATGAGAAGTGAACGCTATGGTGGAGGGAGGACCAGGGACCGCCACGAAGGATCACCAAGGAGATCGCGATGCCGGGAGGCAGGCTCACCCAGCAGGAACGCCAGCAGATCGCGCTGGGGCTGGCCGACAGCCTCCCCTACGCCGAGATCGCCCGACGCCTCGACCGCCCGACCTCGACGATCACGCGTGAGGTGATGCGCAACGGCGGCCCCACCGCCTACCGCGCCGACCTGGCCCACCGCGCCACCGAACGCCGCGCCCACCGGCGCAGGCCCTCCTCCTCCCGAGGGACGGAGTCGGTCCCCCAGCCGCACGGACGCGACGCCGAGGCCGTGGCCGAGTACGAGGAGACGTTCACCACCGTCCTCATGGCCTCGGGCCTGACCAAGATGACGGCCCGGGTGCTGACCTGCCTGTTCACCACGGACGCCGGCAGCCTCACCGCGTCCCAACTCGCCCAGCGCCTCCAGGTCAGCCCGGCGTCCATCTCCAAAGCGATCGCCTTCCTGGAGAGCCAGAGCCTCGTCCGCCGGGAACGCGACGAGCGCCGCCGCGACCGCTACGTCGTCGACGACGAACTCTTCTACCAGGCGACGATCGCCAGCGCCCGGTCCAACGACCAGCTCGTCGCCACCGCACGCCAAGGCGTCGCCATCCTCGGCGCCCACACTCCCGCCGCCACCCGCCTGGAGAACATCGCCCGCTTCCTCGACTTCATCAGCGAAAGCATCACCCGCGCCGCCGAACAGGCCCGTGAAGTCCTCCACACCAAACCCGGGACAACCTCGAACGACACCGCCCGACCAGGTCCGGACCACGGATAGACAGCCGTCCCGATCGTCACGGCCCAGCGGCGGCGACGGCGGCGAGTCGTCCGTCGAAATGGCGTACGGCTTCCCCGGTGCCGCGCCCTGGCGCAAGAGCACCTGCAGCAACGGCCAGGGCGGCGACTGCGTCGAAGTCCTCGACGACACCCCCCGTCGTCGTCCCCGTCCGCGACAGCAAGGTGCCCGCCGGCCCCGTTCCCCGTCGTCCCGGCCGCCGCCTGGGCCGCCTTCGTCGACCGGACCGTCACGCGCTGAGCTTGCGCCGGACCTCGGCCTCGCGGGTGTGGTCGCCGAGGTCCGCGTACACCGTCGCCGACCGCCGGTACTCCGCGTCGGCGCCCGCCTCGTCGCCCTGCGCGAGCAGGTTGTCGCCGATCGCGTCCGCGACCGCGGCGACGCCCGTGCCGTAGCCGATGCGGGCGAATACGGCGAGCGCCGCACGGTGGTGCTCCGCGCCGCGTGCGTAGGCGCCGCGGGACTCGTCCAGGTAGCCGAGTTCGCGCAGGGTCCAGCCCTCCCCCACCGCGCGGTCGTGGTGCCTGTACCGGGCGAGGGCCGACCGCAGACACCGTTCGGCCGGGGTGAAGTTCCGGGCCTGGGCGTAGGCCGCGCCCAGTCCGCGTTCCGCGTCGGCGACGTCCCCCGCGCTGCCCACGCGCAGGGCGAGGGTCGCGACCGCGGGTTCGAGGCAGGCGATCGCCTCGTCGGGGCGGCGCCGGTCGAGGTGAAGGGCGCCGAGGCTGCTGAGCACTTCCGCCTCGCCCATGGCGTGGCCCGTCGCGCGGTAGTCGTCCAGCGCCGTGCGGAACTCCCGCAGCGCCTGCTCGTAGCGCCCGGCCCGGCGCAGGGCGTCGCCCAGCAGCCGGCGGGTCTTGATCTGTTCGGCACGGGTGGCTGCGCGCTGCTGGACGGCGACCGCCATCCGCAGGTGGTCGATGGCCTGGTCGTAGCGGCCTTCGTAGAGGTAGGCCGCGCCCATGCCGCGCAGTGCGTGCGCCGCCTGCGCCTCGTTGCCGGCGCGCCGTGCGGCGTCGAGCAGGGTGGTCCACATGGCGAGGCGCGGGAGCTGGCCGGGCTGGTCGTACAACCAGCGGTCGGCCGTCCGCGCGAGGTGGTGCGCGCGGGCGGGGAGTCCTTCGCGTACGCCCGCGCGTACGAGAAGGGAGACCGTGGCCTGCTCGGCGCCGCCCCAGGCGTGGCTGCCGTGCTCCGTGGCGTCCTCCGTGTACGCGTCGAGGAGCCGTTCGAGAGCGGCTGTTCGCTCGGCGGGTGCCGTGTCGCGTTCGAGACGTTCGGCGGCGAAGAGGCGGATCAGGTCGTGCAACCGGTAGCCGTCGCGGCCGGAGGGGACGAGGAGTTGGGCGTCGACGAGTCGTTCCAGGCCTTCCCCGGCGGGGAGTTGCCCCCAGCCGGCCGCGGCGGCGGCGATCCGGGTGGTGAGACGTGAGCCGGGGTAGGCGCCGAGGCTGCGGAAGAGGTGGCGGTCGGCGGCGTCGAGCGTGTCGTAGCCGGCCTCGAAGCCCGCCCGCACGGCGAGGTCGCCGACGCGGAGCTCGTCGAGGCGGCTGCGCTCGTCGGCGAGGCGGTCGGCGAGTTCGTACACCGGCCAGGAGGGGCGGGCGCGCAGGCGGGCACCGGCGATGCGGAGTGCGAGGGGCAGCAGCCCGCAGGCATGGACGACGTCGAGGGCGGCCCGGTGTTCCGAGGCGATGCGGCCGGGACCGGCGACGGCGGCGAGGAGGGCGAGTGCTTCGGACTCGCTGAGGGTGCCCAGGGGGTGGGGCGTGGCCTCGGGAAGGTCGGTGAGGGCGTTGCGGCTGGTGATCAGGGCGAGGCAGAGGTCGCCGCCGGGCAGCAGGGGGCGTACCTGGGCCGCGTCGGCGGCGTCGTCCAGCAGGAGGAGGATGCGGTGGCCCGCGGTCCGGCTGCGGAATCGGGCGGAGAGGGCCGCGGTGTCACCGGACTGCTCCTCGGCGGGTGCACCGAGGGCGCCGAGGAGGCGGGCGAGCACGGCGCCGGGGGTGGCGGGGTCGCCGCGGCCGGTGCCGAGGTCGGCGTAGAGCCGGCCGTCCGGGTAGCGGTGGCGCAGTTCGTGCGCGAGACGGACGGTGAGGGCGGACTTGCCGAGTCCGGGCGCCCCGGTGACGGCGATGACGCGACGGCCCTCGTCGACGAGCCGGGCGAGGTCGCAGAGGGAAGTGGTGCGGCCGGAGAAGTCCGGTACGGGGGCGGGAAGTTCGGCCGGGTCGTGGGTGGCGTACGGGGGCGGGGCGGCCGGGTCCGCACGGCCGGGGCCCGCCGGGGGACGGAGGGAGCGTGACTGGCGTATCGCGACCCAGCCTGTGACGACGGTGAGCGCGCCGACCAGGGGCCAGGCGACGGGGACCAGAGGGGCCATCGTGGGGGGAAGTGCGCCGCCGGTCGCCACGTTCACGGCGACGGCGAGCAGCACGGACAGCAGGCCGGATCCCATGACCAGCACAACCGTCGCGTGAGAGCGCCGCACAATCCCCCCGTCCCCGGCCACCGTACATGTGTGCCCATTGTGGCGTTCTCCCCGTGCCGGGGCGCGAGGATTCCTCCAGGGGAGTTCCGTTTGCGCGCAGTTGAGGGCACCTCACCGGCCGCCGGTGGTGCCCGGTGGTCCCTCGGGGCCGCTGCGGCGGCCCCGGAGTGCGGGGACTCCCCGTGCGTGGACGCCCCCCGTCCTCGGACGGACGCGTCCCAACGCCTGCTCGGAGGGGAGCAATTCGGCCCGACGAGGCCGTCGCCGCTCCGAGGACGACGGTTGGCCCGGGAATGCTCGAGGGACCTGACGGAAGGGCGTTCCTGCGGGACAAGGGCGGAAAGTCGTCGATGGCGATGCGGTCGGGCCGGTGACCCGTCCGCCGGTGCAGAACGGCATCGGCAGCCGTGCGCAACGCATGAAGGGCCTTGACGTAGATCCTGTCCGTCCGCGTCCACCTGGCTGTTCATCATTCCGGCGTACGACGTATGCCCGAAAACAGACTGTCCTGGCCGACCTCCCGCATCACTGGCATACGGCTGAAACCCTCCTTCCATCGGCCCGCCGAAAGGGCCTCCCGCACCGGCACGACTGCCTTACTCTCTGCGCACATCGGGTAACAGGGGGGCGCAATGGCGGGTTGCCGATGAGCACGACTTCGCCCGGGGACGGCGACTTCGCATTACTTTGGGCCGCGGCACGGCCCCATGTGGCGGCGTATTGCAGGCGGGTCATGCCGGGGCGCGCGGATGCCGAGGACCTGAGCCAGGTCGTGGCGTTACGGGCGTGGCGCGGGTTCGCCTCGTTCCGTGGCGACTCGTCCTTCGTGACATGGGTGATGTCCATCGCCGAGCGTGAGGCGGCCCGGCTCGGGGCGAGGCTGGCGCGGACACATGCCCGGGAAACCGGGTGGAGCGGAGTGGCGGAGCCGCAGGGACACGCGCCGGCCATGACGGGTCCGGCGCAGGAGCCGGACCTGCCCCAGGACCGCTCGGGTGCCCACTGGCTGCCGGTGCTGGCCGAGAAGGCCCACGACGAGGGCGTCCTCGGAGAGCTCGAGTACCGGTCGGTCACCGCCCGGCTGTCGCAGCCCGGCATCGGCTGGGACGAGCTCGCAGAGAAACTCGGCAGCACGGCCAACGCCTGTGCTGTGGCCCACTGCCGGGCGCTGCCGAAGCTGAGGGTCCTTCTGTTCCTGCGCGAGCCGGACCGTCTGGGCGGGCCGTCCGCACTGGCCGAGGCCTATGAGGCCGCGCGTTCGGCGGCTTCCGATCCGCTGACCGACTCCGAGGCGGAGGCGTTCCGGCTGATGGTGCTGGCCCGCCGCACGGACTACCGGAGACGGGGCTGGCAGGCGGCACTGAGGGCTGCCTGCACCAAGGTGATCCGCCACCTCGAACTCCCGTGAGACGTGGCTGGGTTGCACCGCTCACATTTCTGACGGTCAGTCAACTCTGTAATGGCCCGGCGCCGAAAGGGTCGATACCTGTGAACACCGACCCGAGACCTAGCCGAGGGGGCCGAACTCATGATCCCGGATGCGCAGGCGGGCTGGTGGGCCGGAGACGCTCCACCGGACCTGCCGCCGCTGCAGCCCGACACAGCCTCGGAGGTGCCCCAGCACCTCGACGTGCTCCCGGACGGCAGGGAGACCCTGGTGATCGGCGACGTCCCGCGGCTCGCCGACTTCACCCACCCGCAGGGCGACAACCCGCACGGGTTCAAGGGCACTTGCGGACTGTGCTCGTGCGAGGGGGTGCTGCGGCAGTTCGGCATCGAGGTCACCGAGGCCGACGTGGTCGAGCACGCCCTGCGCAACGGACTGTGCCACGTCGGCGACGCTCCCGAGGAATGCGGCGGCACCACCGCGTCGATGCAGGCCGAGATCCTCGCGGACCACGGCGTGCCCGCGCATGTGGAGCAGTGCCGCTCCCTGGAGGAGCTGGCGGCGGCCATGGAGCGGGGGCACGGAGTGATCGTCGAGGCGAACGCCGGTGTGCTGTGGGACGACGCCGCCTACTACGACTTCGGCGGCAGCAACCACGCCGTGGTGGTGACGGGTGTGGCCCGCGATCCCGGCACCGGCGAGATCCAGGGCTTCTACCTCAACGACAGTGGGTCCGGCCAGGCCGGCCGGTTCATCGACGCGGAGACCATGAGCGTGGCCTGGCTGGACGCCGGGGGTGTGAGCGTGATGACCGACGTGGTCCGGCTTTCCGCACCGAAGGACAGCGCACAAGCAGACAGCCAGGCCGAGCGAAGGACGGCACCATGAGCACTTCCGCACCCGAGGGCGGGTTCGTCCCGTACGAGCAGGCCCGCAAGGAGTTCACCACCCATGCCGTGGCCCAGGCCGAGGTGCCGGTGGGTCACTTCGTCTCCCTGCCGCTGCCCACCTTGCGCTGGGCGGACCCCGGATACGCCGGCTTCGCCGCACCGGCCGTCCGCACGCCGGGACAGCCACTCGTCCTCGGCACACCCGACCGCTGGTGGGCCCTGGGCGGCCGGCGTCGTGCCCTGCTCGTATACGGCCTCACGGCCGCAGTGCCGTTCAGCGCGGAGCTGCGGGCCGGACCGGTCACTGTCGTCCCCGCCGGACGCTCCGTGGCCTCGGCCCGCGAGAACCTGCGGATGCTCGACGAGTGCCTGAACGAAGCGGCCCCCGCCTTCTTCCGCGGCGAGCCGGGCGCACCCGTGGCGCGCGGCGACCTCGGCGAGATCCTCGCCGCCGTGCTGCCGGCCGAGACGCTGCCCTGGTACCGCGCGCTGACCCCGGACTTCTTCAACTGGCTGGAGGGATGACCGACATGCCCGACGACACGCCCGTCTCAACAGAGGACCCGGTCGGCGGCGTCCTCGCCGACCTGGCCGTCCTGGCACGGCAGCACGGCTGGGCCGCGGTGTCCGCCTTCATCGATGCGCTGCCCGGCGCCGACGACCGCACGGTGCTGCTGCTGGACTCCCGCACCGACGGCCACGCCGCGGCCCTTGCCCGTGAGCTGGCGGCCGGCGAGTACAGCGACCCGGTCGCCACGGCACCGCTGGAAACCGTGGTGGACGACCCCGGGGCCGCCCTGCGGCCCAATCGCGCTCTGCTGGTCCTGCCCTGCGGCGAGTTGCTGACCCCCGAGGTCGTGGAGGCCGCCGCAGCGGTGATGCAGCGCCCCGCAGGGACCACCCTGATCGTGCTGGCCGGGGCCGAAGCGTTTCAGAGCCCCGACGACCTGGACATGGTGCAGCGCGGTGTGTGGCGGATGCTGCTGGCGGGCGCCGTGGCGGAGTGGGGCGGCCAGGACTGGGCGGGAGAGGATCTCGGTGAGCGCGGCTGTCTGCTGTGGAGCGCACCGGCAGGCCGGCCCCTCGACTTCCTGGGCGACCGGCTCACCCGGGACGCGGACCTGCTGCGCCACTGGCTGCGCGCCGACGCGGCCGGTCCCGTCGGCCTGCTCCGGGAGCAGCGCGCCTCGTACGCCCTGACCCTGGCCGAGCAGGCAGCCGCCGCGAAGGGGCCGCAGCCCGGACACTCGAAGGACTCCGGCCGTCGGGTGGCCCCGCTGCGTGAGGAACTCGATGCGGCCCTGCGGCGCAGGCTGAAGCGCCTGGAGGAGAACCGCGACTCACTGGAACGGCAGACCGGCGCCACGCTGGACATGCTGGAGCAGGACCTGCTGCGCGCCGCCACCGACGTCCTCGGAACCGGCCCCGACCGTGACACCGGCCAGGCCGCCGTACGCGCCAAGATCGACGGCAAGGTCGATACGGCGCTCCTGCAGTGGTTGTCGGACACCGCGGCGACCCTCCGCGACCGGACCCGGCAGTTCGACGACGAGACCCGCGCCCAGCTCGAAGACGTGGACTGGACTCTGGTGCGCGAGATCGTCACCGACGGCTCCGGCCCGTACCCGCAGGAACTGCTGGACGGGGCGCGCTTCGAGGTCCGGCTGGAGACCCTGGCCGACGAGCTCTGCCCGACCGGCGCCCCGCGGTCCGGTAGCCCCGGCCGCCGCCGCTCCCCCGTCTCCCGCGGCACCCTCGTGGGCGGGGCGATCGGCCTCGCTGCCGCGACCCTGACCGGCATCCCGGTCGTCATCCCGATCGCCGGGGTGGCCGGTGCGGTCGGCGGGCACGCCGTCGACGGCTATGTGGCGGCCAGGGAGTCCGAACGACTCGCCGCGGAGTACGCGAAGTGGCTGGTCCCCCGCCGGGTGGCCACGGCCCGTGCCGCGTTGCGCGAGCACCTGCGGCGCGCCACCGACCGGACCGCCCGGGCCACCGAGAACCGGTTCGGCGCCCTGGACCGCGCGCTGGACAAGGCGTTCGCCCGGCCGCCGGCTCCCGCAGGGGCCCTGGAACCGTCCGGAGATCCGACCGCCGAGCAGCAGCTCGCCGGGCTGCGTCGCCGGCTGGAAGCCGCTCACGCGGCCTGACCCCGTCTCACCCGCCCGAAGGGAAAGGAAGCACACGTGTCTCAGACGCAGAGCACGACGCTCGCAGATGCCGTGCAGACCGCCGTGAAGGAAGCCAAGGAGAACGCGGGGAAGGCCATCTCGGGCCTGGCCGCGCTGGCCAAGGACCTCGACATGGCGGAGACCGCCGACCGGCTGCGCACCACCGAGGAGCAGCTCAGGGCCGACACTTTCAAACTGATCGTCATGGGCCGCTTCAAGAACGGCAAGTCGACCCTGCTCAACGCCGTTCTCGGGGGGACGACCACGCAGGTGGACCTCGGCGGCCAGTACGGCCCGATGGTGGTCGACGATCTGCCGGCCACCGCCACGCTGACCGGTGTCAGGTACGCGGAGGAACCGTACGTCAAAGCCTGGGGGTTCGACGGCAAGGCCCAGCCGTGGTCCCTGCGCAGGTACCTCACCGAGTCGGTGCTGGACACCGACCAGGAGGAGAGCGAGCGCCGCTTCGCGGGCATCAAGGAGTTCGAGATGGGATTCCCGGCGAAGCTGTGCAAGTCCGGGGTCACGGTGTACGACTCGCCGGGGCTCGACGACCACCCCACCCGGACCCCGATCACCCAGGAGGCGACCAGGCGCTGCGACGCGGCGATCATCGTCTACCGGTCGGACGTCCTGATGGGGCAGGGCGAGATGATGGACGCCGCCCGGGTGGTCGCCGACGGAACCCGGGTGTTCACCGTGGTCAACCTGTGGGGCCGCGCGCCCGACGAGCGCCTCAAGGGCTTCGTATGGAACCGGTACGTCCGCGACCAGCTGGGCGGCCCCAAGTACGACGGCCAGGACCTGGCGGCGCAGAGCATCTACTTCCTGGACGCGGAGAAAGCCCGCCGCGGCCGCTATGACGGCGACGAGGCGCTGGTGGCGGCGTCGGGCCTGACCGCGTTCGAGCAGCAACTGGGCGACTACCTGCGGCGCGAGCGCAGCCAGATCCATCTGCGGAAGTTCGCCACACAGGCGACGAACCTGTCGGCCGGCATCGAGCAGCACATCGACCAGCGCCGGGTGGCGGCCCGCACCGACCAGGAACGGCTGCACACCGCGTACGAGGCGATCCTGCCGCGGCTGACGGCCCTCCAGGACAGGCCCAGTCGGCTGCCCGGCATCTTCGACCGGCACCGGCGTCGGGCCGAGGCCGAGATGACGGCCAGCTTCCTCAGCCTGGTGGCGCGGCTACGGCAGGAGCTGCCGGGCCACATGGAGACGGTGGAGCTGCCGACCGGAGACAAGTTCACCAAGGTGTTCCATCAGCGAAAGCTGGTCGCCGAGGCGTACGGCAAGGCGGGCGAATTCGTCACCGAGCAGATCCGCACCTGGATCGAGAAGGAGAGCGTCCTGCTGCTGCGGCCCGTGCTGGAGGACCTCGCCACGGAGATCGAGAAGGAGGTCGCGAGCATCGGGCGCGAACTCGAGGAGATCCACCTGGGTCTGACGGGCTGGCAGGTCGCGTCCTCCGGCGGCGGCATCGTCAGCACCAAGGAGCGCGTGCTCTCCACCATCGGCGCCGTCCTGGTCGGCGATCTGGCCAGCGCGCTGGGCGGCGGGGCAGGCGGATGGCGTGGCGCGGTCGGCGCCGCCGCCGGCGGGTTCAGCGCAGGTCTGGTGCTGGCTTTGGCCGGAGTGACGTCCGCCGCGGTCTTCCTGCCCGTGGCCCTTGTGGCAGCCGCGTTGGCGAGCATCGCCGGAGGCGGAGCCGGCCTGGTGAACCGGGCGAAGAGGAAGGTGCTGGCAGACGTGGACGGCAAGCTCGCTCTGATGCCCGACGAGAAGACCTCCATGATCGCGACAGAACTCAAGGAGCAGTTCGACACCGTCGAACGGGCCGTCACCGTCGAAATCACCGCGCTGCTCCAGGAGGAGCGACGCAACATCGAGGAGATCGTCGAGCTCAACCAGCGTGACCAGGCGGAGCGCGACCGGGCCCTGGCATCGCTCGACGACGCGGCGCGGGCACTGGCCGACCACCGGCTGGCGCTGCAGCGCGCCCTGGTCACCGCGCAGCAGGGGTGAGCGCCATGACATCGGCATCCCATCAGGTCCTGCCTCCGCAGCTGCGCCGCCGACTGCTGCACCACCACGGCGATGCACTGGTCGAGGAGGTGGGCCGCACGCTCGTGGAGCTGGACGAGAGCGTCGTGGAGGAGGAAGTGACCATCGTCTTCGGCGGCCACTTCAGCTGCGGCAAGTCCAGCCTTGTCAACGCACTCATCGGCCGTCCGCTGCTGCCCACGGACGACTTTCCGGAGACGGGGGTCGCCTGCTGGATGAGCAACGGCTCCCGTGACGGCGCGGTCGCCGTCACGGCCTCCGGCACCACCCGGTCGTTGCTCCTGTGCCAGGAGGCGCTCGCCGAGGTGGTGTCGCTGGTCGACCGGGACGGCGAGTACCGCGGCGGCGTGGGGGCCGTCGAGCAGGTCCGGATCACCCTGGCCGGTGAGGTCCTCCCGCCTCGCGTGCGGTGGGTCGACTCGCCCGGGATCAACGACTCCGAGGCCATGGGCGCCCGGGCCCGCCGGGCCGCCCGGAGCGCCGACGTGCTGGTGTGGGTGGTGGACTCGCGGCGGCCCATGTCCGAGACCGAACAGCAGTTCCTGTACGAGCACCAGGAGGCGCAGGGCGGAGGAGCGGTCGTCTTCGCGGTGAACGTGTTCCTGCCCTCGGACACCCCGCAGGAGTGGGCGCGCTTCCTCGCCGAGCGCGCGGACCACCACCGCGAGCGGATCGCCACGCTGGCCTGCTGGAGCAACGACGGCGGAGCGGAGCAGCCCGACGTGGTCTTCGTCTCGGCCCGCGGCGCCGCCTCGGAGGGCTTCGGCGGACCACAGGTGCGCCGGCTGCTCACCGAGTTCGGAGAGCATTCCCACCCCCGTGTCCGGGCGGCCCGGCTGCGGCGGGCCGCCACCCGGTGCGAGCGGCTCGCCGACACGGTGGCGGGCCGGATCCAGCAGGAGCACGTCCGCCTGGACCGGGAACGGGAGCAGGTCGACGAGCGACGGAAGACCGCCGAGCGGCAGCGAAGTGCCTTCCACCGCAACATCCGTGAGCTCGTCGAAGGCTGCTTCGCACGGCACCGGACAGAGGCCGAACAGTGCGGGCCCGCGGTCGTCGCGGAACTCGCCACCGGGCCGCTGCGCTGGGACGACAGCTACGGCACCTCCCTGACGGCGAAGTTCGATGCGGTGGCGGATGCGCTGGCCGCGGACCTGGTCGAGTCGGTGACCCGTAGCGCGGCACGGCACCGGCACGGCCCGCCGGCGCCGGCCACCCTGGCCCGGCTCACCTCCCTGCTGCGGCCGGGCACGCTGACGGTGACCGTGCCGAACTCCCCGGTGGGCGTGGCCAAGGGCGGCATGGGCGCGATCCTGGGCGGCGCCATCGGCACCGTCCTCCTGCCGGGATTCGGCACCGCCATCGGCGCACTGATCGGCGGGGCGGCCGGGGCCGGCAGCGGCGCCGACGACGCCGTCACCCGCGACCGGACCGCCGCGCAGGCGTCCGCCAGGGCCGCCGCGGCCGCGAGCAGCGCCGCCTTCGTCGGCAAGCAGCGCAAGGCCCGCGAGCTGCTGCTTGCCTCCTGCGCCCCGCTGGACGCCGCGGCCGAGGACCCCTGCACCGAGCCGCTCGACGCCCTGCTCGCCCTTGAGGCGAACCTGCGCAGAAAGGCCAAGGAGTGCGGCCGGGAGGCCGATGCTTCCTCCGCTCCCGGGAAACCGCCCGCCGCGGTCGGAGGAAGCGCGTGACCGGGGTGATCGGGCTGGATCTGCAGCACTCCAGAAGCATGATCGTGCTGCGGGAGGGGGAGGGCGTGCGGACGGTTCTCGCCCCCGTCGGGGACGGCATCCGCTACGCGGTGCCCAACGCCTGCGACGACCAGGGACGTTGGGGCAGTGCGGCTGCCGAGGCGTCTCTGGTCTCCTGCGGCGACCCCGGTTCCGCACCCGCCGCTGCCGACCTGCTGTGCTGGCGCCGCAGCCCCTGGTCCGAGCAGTTCCTGCGCGGCCTGCACGCACGACTCACCGGATACCTGGGGCAGGTGGCGCCCACACCGCCCAACGGCTACCGGGTCGTCGTGAGCGTCCTGCCCTCCGCTACAGCCTCGGACGGTGAGCCTCCGCCGACGGACCTCCGAAAGCGCTGCGCGGCCGCCGGTCTGACCGACGTCGCCACCGTGGACCCCACGGACGCGCTGTTGTGCCGCTGGCTGACCGAGCCGGACCCCGGGGGCACCCCCTGGGAGGCGTCCCCGGCCGTGGTGGCCGTCGTCTGCGGGGAGACCTGGACGTCCGCCGCCGCCTACCGGATCGAGGGTGGCCGGGTGAGACGTGCCCGCACGTACCCGGAGACCGTCGCGACCGGCACCGGCACCTGGTGCACGGAGCTCGCCCTTCAGGTACTGGCACGCTGCCGACCCGGCGTGCCGGCGACAGCGGTGCTGGCCCTGCTGGACGGCGTCGGCGAGTTCGCCACCGGGTTGCGGGGCACGGACGCCGACCGCGCGCTGGAGTGGTCGGGACCGCTCGCCGACCGCATGTACGCCCCGCTGCGGCTGACCCGGCGGGAACTGCTCGCCCGCCAGGAGATCCGCGCCGCCTCCGGTACGGTCGCCGCCCTGGTGAGCCGCGCGGTCACCGCCCTGGCGGGAGACGGACGGGAAGCGGGCCGCCCGCTGATCCTCGTCGGCGGCTGCGGCGCGTCGTGGCCGTTCCTCGGCGATGCCCTCACACCGTTCGGCACCGTCCGGCAGAGCTCCGCACCCTGCCGCGACCTCGCCGCCGGGGCAGCATGGTGGCCGCTGTTGCGCACCCGCTTCGACACCACTCGGCCCGCTGCCGCCACGCGGCCGGGCGCGTCCACCGGTATCCCGTCCTCGGCCCGCTCCCCGGAGCGGCGCACGGAACCGGCGGCCACAAGGACATCTGGCCACGACGATGTGCCGCCCTGGTTGCGGCCCTGAGCACCGCTCCCGCCCGGCCCTGCCGGCCTCTTCCGTCCGACCACCCGGAACGCGGGGCACACCCGTCCGACGCCCGCCGCGGCCCTGCGGGCCCAGCCCCGAGGAAGCCACCATGTCCCCTTCCCAGCCTTCCCTCCCGGTTCCCGACCCCCTCCACCTCCTGCCGGAGCCTGCGGCACTGTCCCTGGCCGAGGTCATGCCGGGTCTGCTGGTGTCCCTGCTGGAACGCCGCCACCTCACCGACTTCCAGCCCTCCCGCTGGGAGGTGAGCGCCGCCCCCGACGACTCCGGGCGGCCTCTGCTGCGCGAGGTGCTGGGCATGGGCCGGCCGCAGCCAGGCGACGATCCGGGCAGCGCGATGACGCAGGTCCTGACCGCGGGGCACTGGGCGGGGCAGGCCACGGTCGCCGTGGTGCACGGCGACGGCGCCCGCCACAGGGTCTACCTCGGCGGCCGCAGGATCGCCGGCGCCGCCCGCGGCTCGACCCAGGACTTCCTCGAAGGTCAGGCCAGCGCCCTGCAGGCCCACTTCCCCGGGCTCCGGCTCGGCGACCCCTCCCCGCTCGACGGCGACGGGATCCCCTGCCTGTCCGGCTTCCTGCGTTCCGCTCCCGCCCTCGCCCTGGTCACCGGCGTCCCGTCACCCCGGGCCGGCTCCTCCGCCCGGGGCCTGCAGAGCCTCGACCGCCTGACCACCGCCGTCGGGGAACGCCGCTACGCTCTCGTGGTCATCGCCGAGCCCCTCGACCCCACGGCCCTGGACGAGGTGCTGGACCGGACCCGCCGGCTCAAGAGCGAGGTCCACGCCCTGGTCCATCGCACCATCTCCCAGACCGTCGGTGAGTCCTCCTCCGTCAGCAAGTCCAGTGCGGATGAAATGGACTGGCGCACGACCCTGCCCGTCTACCTCTCCGCCCTCGCCGCCTTCTGCAGCGCGGCGGGCACCATCCCGGGCCTGCACGGCTACGCCTCTGCCGCGGGCGCGGTCACGGGGCTCGGCCGTCTTGCCCCGGTCGCCCTCGGCACCGGGTTCCCCACCAGCACGCAGACCGGCAGCTCCGAGACGCTCAGCCGTGGTGGCACCGTGCAACTGCTCGATGCCAACGCCCAAGCCTGCGAGGAACTCCTCCAACGCCATATCGACCGCATCCAGACCGCCCGAAGTCACGGCTGGTGGCACACCTCCGTGTATGTCGCCGCCGACGGGGACGGGACCCTGGAAGCCGTGACCAGCGCGCTGCGTGGCATCTGCAGCGGCGAGGACACCGCCCTCGACCCCATGCGGGTCGTCCGGCTCGACCCGTGGACGATCCGCTCCGCCGTCGTACGCGGCCAGTCACTGCGTCTCGCGCCCGCCGCCGGGCAGCAGGGCCACCCGCTGGGAGAGTCCTTCGACTCCCTCGGCACCTGCGTCACCTCGCCCGAGCTGGCCGTCCTGGTCAGCCTTCCCCGCCGGGAGATTCCCGGTCTGCCGATGCGCGACATAGGCGAGTTCGCCTTGTCCGCGCCTCCCGAGACCGACGCCTCGGTACCGGTCGGCACTCTGCTCGGCCCACTCGGGCGCGGCCTGGGGCCCGTCACCGTCACGGCCGAGGCTCTCAACCGGCATGTCTTCATCACCGGAATGACCGGCTACGGCAAGACCACCACCGCCAAGAACCTGCTGGTCGAGGCCTATTCGCGCCTCGACGTCCCCTTCCTGGTGATCGAACCCGTGAAAGCCGAATACCGGGCCCTCGCAGCGCATCCGGCGTTGCACGGCCGACTGCGCGTGTACTCGATCGGCGCCGACACCGCCACACTGCCTCTGCGCCTCAATCCCTTCGTACCGATCGAATCGGTACCGCTCGCTCGTCACATCGACCTGCTCAAGGCCGTGTTCAATGCCTCGTTCCCGATGTTCGCCGGCATGTCGTACGTCCTGGAGGAGGCGATGCTGGAGATCTACGCCGAACGTGGCTGGAACCTGCACTCGTCCGCCAACGACCTCCTCGGCCCCAGTCCCACCGCGGAGGACCTCAGTGCACTCACCCCCTCGATCGGAGACCTGCACAGCAAGATCGAGGAGGTGCTGGAGCGGCGCCGGTACGGCCGGGAGGTGCACCAGAACATGGGGGCGGCCCTGCGCTCCCGGCTAGGCAGCCTGATGGTCGGCAGCAAGGGCATGGCCATGGACACCCGCCGCTCCGTCCCCGCCCACGAACTCTTCCGGCGGCCTTGCGTGATCGAGCTGCGCAACCTCGGTGACGACGAGGAGAAGGCATTCGTCATGGCACTGCTGCTGTGCCTGCTGTACGAGTACGCCGAATCCCGCCAGTCGGCCTCGGGCGCCGGCGCGCCCACCGCTCTCCAGCACGTCACCCTGATCGAGGAGGCCCACAGACTGCTGCGTGCCGCTCGGCCCCCGGCCGGCCCGGAGACTCCTGACGCGCAGGCCAAGGCCGTGACGATGTTCACCGACATGCTCGCTGAGATGCGCGCGTATGGGGAGGGGTTCATCGTCGCCGACCAGATCCCCACCAAGCTCGCCCCTGAGACCCTGAAGAACTCCAACGTCAAGATCCTGCACCGCCTGGTGGCCCAGGACGACCGCACCGCCGTGGCCGCCACGGTGAACCTCACGGAAGCGCAGAGCCGTCATATCGCTGCCCTCTCCCCGGGCGAGGCCGTGGTCCATGACGACAGGATCGGCTCTCCGGTGCTGGTGAGGATGGCCGCTCCGGCGCCCGCGACGGCAGCCGCCCCCTCGGCCCGCCCTGTCGACCTCTCCTACCTGCACCGCAACGCCGGCTGCCGCGACTGCCCTGCTCCTTGTTCCTTCCTCCATCTGACCGGGGGCGGCCTGGCCGACCCGAATCCGGCCGACTCGGCCCTGGCCCCCTTCTTCCGCAGCGTCATGCTCGCCGGACCCGAGGATGCCTGGCAGACGTGGGACACATGGCGCGCCGACTGGACTGCGACCGCAGGGCGGCGCGCCACCAGCCCCGACATGCTGTCGGGCCTGCTGTACTGCACGGTCTCCCAAGCGGGTCACCGGTGGCTGCAGCGCTTCTGCGCACCCGCGACGGGCTCCGAACGACTGCTGGGCATCGATCGCGCCGCCCGCTGGATCGGCAGGCTCGGCGCCGAGTGGGCCGATGCCCGCGAACTCGACCGAACTGCACGGCAGCAGGTCACCGAAGCCCAGGCGGCGTTGCGCAGTCTCATCGGCACCCGGCCCCGCCGAGAACTCCCCGGGTGCGCCGACTGCCCTGCCCGCTGCCTGATGGAGCCCTTCGTCGCCTCGCACCTGCCTGGCCTCGCCGCCGCCACCGCCGCTCGGGCCGGCGCCTCCACCTCCGTACCCGTGCGCGTGCGCAGTCTGGAGAGACTCGCCTCTGAGCAAGCTCCGGAGACCTGGAGTTCGCTGCCCCCGGACTCGCGTGACGCCTTTCTGTACTGCCTGGTCACCCACGCCGCGGTCGATGAGCCCGCCCTGGACCTCCTGGCCTCACTACGTGGCGACGCAGAAGCCAGGGCCTCCCGTCCTCATGGCCCCGATGGGTCGTGAGGGGCCGTCGGCCCCGTCCGACCCGGCCCGCCCGCAGGCCCGGATGGCTCACCCGCCGCCCGGAACAGCTGGTGGCACCCACGCGTCGGTGCCGCACGGTCCGGTCCCGGCCGGCGGGCGAGCAGGAGATCAGGGCGGCGGGAAGCCGTGGGTCAGGCGCGCTGCTTGGGCGGGGCCGAGACGCCGCCCTTGCCGCTCGCGAGCGGCCATTCGCGGTGGAGGCTGCCCAGCGGGATGCGGTGGCTGAAGATGGGCGTGCCGAAGATGGAGAGCTGCAGCTGGAGATTGCCGCTCAGGTCGAATCCGCCGTGCAGGGCCCAGCTTCCGACGAGTGAGCCGGTGCCGTCCGTGGAACCGGTGGCGGTGGCGGAGGCCTCGCCGCGCAGGTACGGGGCGAAGTCGGCGGTGACGCCGACCATGCCGTAGAGACCGACGGACGCCTCGGCGCCGAGCGCGGTCTTCGCCTGGCCGGCAGCGGTGAGGGTCGCCTTCACGGGCGAGCTCTTGACGTCGGATGTGCTGACCGCGGTCCAGCCCTTGGCGGGTGCGTAGCTGCCGCCGACGCGGAAGTCGCCCTTGACGTTCTGCTCGACGTCCAGGGTGATGCGGCCGTCGGCCTCCACCTGGATGTAGCAGGTCAGATCGAGGTTCACGACGACCGGGACGGGGCCGACCTGGATGACGGGGTCGGCGTGGAGCTTGGCGAACGGGATCCGCTGCTTGACGCCGCCCTTCGCGCGGCCCTTCAGGGCCCACTGGGCGCTCCAGTCGCCGGTCAGGCCGAGGAAGGCGGAGCCGGGCGCGGGGCTGCCCGCCTGGCCGTTGGCGCTTCCGTCGTACGAGAACTCCACCTGGGGCGCGAGCTGGACGAAGCCGGAGACGGAGGCCGCGGCGGACACGGGTGCGTCCTCCGCGGTGGCGATGGAGGTACCGACGTCGAGGCGCAGGCTGCCGAGGGGAAGCTTCGCGCCCTTGGGTCCGAAGGTGACTCCGCCGGGCTTGGCCCAGGAGAACTTGACGCCCTGCACCAGGGGTTCGACGTCGACGGACGACGGGTCGACGGGGACCTGGCCGTCGGCCTTGTCGTCGGCGAGCAGTGCGCTGAGGGTGGCCGGCTTGGTGGCGACCTGGGTGCCCTGGCCGGTCTCTCCGACGACCTCGGTGACCTGGGCGAGCAGCCCGTCGGGGGCGCCGGGTGCAGGGGCGCTGGCGATGATGTCGCCGGTCCTGACGGGGTTCTCCGCGGTCCGCGCCGGGGACGGGGTGGCCGTCGGGCGGGCGGACTGCGTGACCGTGGGGGCGGGGCCGGGTGAGCTCTTGCGCGGCTTGGATATGACGGCGCGTCCGGTGCGCTTGTCGAAGGACGCGACCTTCAGGGAGGTCTTCTTGGCGCCAGAACCCTGGTGGCCCGCCTCGGCCACGGCTGTCGGCGCGGGGGCGCCGGTGGGCGCGGCGGTGACGTCGAGCTGCTGGGACCCGTCGGCATCGGCGGCCCGGGCGGCGGGAGTTGCACCGGTGGCGGGGCCGGTGTCGGAGGTGGAGGTGGAGCATCCGCTCGCGGCGAGGGCGAACGTTGTCAGGGCGACGGGAACCAGGAGTCTCCTGGTGAAGGCACGCACGGGTGGTCCTCCGGCGGTGGTGATGGGGGGGTGGCTGTCATCACGCGCGGATCCCGCGAGGGTTTACTCGCGAGTAATGACGGCGGAAGCATGTCATGCGCACACTGGTTCGTCACATTGGTGTCCACCAACGCGCAGTTGTTTACCGGAAGTTGACATGCACCGTGATCAAGTGGCGGGAATTCGTCCGGACCTGGCATTCACGCCGCTTCCGGATCTCCGCCGTGCCGCCACGGCGTCGGTCGCGACGCTCCGGCCGGGGAGCGACCCGGCTCCGCGGAAGAGGGGAAGTGCCTGCTCGGTCAGCGCATTTCGACGGCTTCACTCCGCTCGACGGTCGCGCCGTACGAGACGCGCGGCGCCGGCGGAGCGAGGGGCGATGCCTCGCGATCCGCGCCGTCCTCGGCGTCGAGCAGGCCCCGCGGACCGCGCATGCGGTGGGACCGCCGCCCTCGCACGAGCGGCGAGGCGCCGTCGCGTCGGAGGGCACTGCGCACCCGCCCCCCTCACCGCGTCAGGACGTCACGGCAATACGGCGACGTCATGGCCTCACGGCGTCATGGCCTCACGGCGTCACACGGACGGCCACCGTCACGGTGAAGGGGTGCGCGCGGTCGCCAGCAGCCTGGCGGTGTCGTCCGCGCACAGCTGCAGCGCGCTGCCGACCGTGGCCAGCACCTCGCGCTCGGACGGGCTGTACGGCCCGTCGGCAAGTGCGATCCTCGCGCCCTGCAGCAGGATCGATTCACGGCCGGCCGGGGCCAGATGCGGCGCCAGCGGCTCCAGGGCCTCGTGGAGTTCGATGGCGAGCGCCGCACCGCACGGGCCGGTGTCGGTGACGAAGCGGCCGGTGTCGGCGGCGAGGGCTTCGATCATCGTCGTCAGCTGATCCTCGGTGCAGTCCGTTATCCCGGCTCCACGGACCGCGGCGACCGCGGTCTCCCTGACCGTACGGGACTCCGTGCCGCCGGCGGCCAGGACGGCGAGCGCGACCGTATGGACGGCGTCGCGGAGCATCGCGGAGAAACGGGCGGTCGTCGGATGGTCGAGGGCATCCGTACCGAAGTGGGCATGACAGGCAGTGCATTCGACGACCGGGCCGGTGAGTCCGCGCGGGAGCACCGGGACCCCGAAGACGGTGAATCTCCGGCGGCCGGTGCGGCGGCGGTAGTTGCGGTCGCCTCCGCAGTCGGAGCAGAAGAACTCGCCGTCACCGACGGTCGTCCAGGACGTGCGCACACCGAAGGCACGAATGGACGGAATGCCGTTGATGCCCACTTTTCGACCGCGTTGTCCTCGGGCTGGCAGCACGTCGCACCTCCGTAACTCCCCCGTAGCCCTTCGGCTCGGGTGGGGGTCCCCCGGCGGAGTCAGGGGGAGTGCCCCACGGCAACACCGCCGCGTTGACGTGATGTTAGCCACATCGGCGAAGCGACGTCAGCACCCAGGAGCCAGATCACCCGTACATGGCCGAACCCCGCCCACGTGAGCGTGGACGGGGTTCGTGACGAACGTGGCCGGAACGCACCGCACCGTCCCGAACGGGACGGAACCGGCCTCCGGGAGCGGATCCGCCGACGGGATCCGTCAGCGGGCCGCGCGGTTGACCGCGGAGATGACCGCCTTCAGCGACGCGCGCGTGGTGTTCGCGTCGATGCCGATGCCCCACAGGACCTTTCCGTCGATGGCGCACTCGATGTACGAGGCGGCCTGCGCGGAGGCACCCTCGCTCATCGTGTGCTCCTGGTAGTCCAGGACGCGGGCGTCGACGCCGATCGTGTTCAGCGCGTCGATGAACGCGGAGATGGGACCGTTGCCGGCACCGGACAGCACGGTGTCGGCGCCGTCCACGACCGCCTCGACGGTCAGCGTGTCGGTGCCGTCGGTGTCGGAGGTCGTCTGGCCGCTGCGCAGCTGGACGCGACCCCAGCGGTTGTCCGGGTTGGGCAGGTATTCGTCCTGGAAGACCGACCAGATCTCCTTCGGCGTGACCTCGCCGCCCTCGGCGTCGGTCTTGGCCTGAATGATGCGGGAGAACTCGATCTGCATCCGGCGCGGCAGGTCCAGCTTGTGGTCGTTCTTCAGGACGTAGGCGATACCGCCCTTGCCGGACTGCGAGTTGACGCGGATGACGGCCTCGTAGGAGCGGCCGACGTCCTTCGGGTCGATGGGCAGGTACGGGACCGCCCACTCGAGATCGTCGACGGTCTTGCCCTGGGCGGCCGCGTCGGCCTCCATGGCGTCGAAGCCCTTCTTGATGGCGTCCTGGTGGGAACCGGAGAAGGAGGTGTAGACCAGGTCGCCCGCGTAGGGGTGGCGCGGGTGGACCTCCATCTGGTTGCAGTACTCGGACGTACGGCGGATCTCGTCGATCTGCGAGAAGTCGATCTGCGGGTCGACACCCTGTGAGAACAGGTTCATCCCCAGGGTGACCAGGTCGACGTTGCCGGTCCGCTCGCCCTGCCCGAACAGGCAGCCCTCGATCCGGTCGGCGCCCGCCATGATCGCGAGCTCGGCCGCGGCCACGGCCGTACCGCGGTCGTTGTGCGGGTGGACGGACAGACAGACGAACTCGCGGCGGGACAGATTGCGGGACATCCACTCGAAGCGGTCCGCGTGCGTGGACGGCGTCGAACGCTCCACGGTGGCGGGCAGGTTCAGGATGATCTCGCGTCCGGCCTGGGGCTGCCAGACGTCACAGACCGCCTCGCACACCTCCAGGGCGAAGTCCAGCTCGGTGTCGGTGAAGATCTCGGGGCTGTACTGGTAGCCGAAGGCCGTCTCGGGACCCAGGATCTTGTCGGCGTACTCCATCACCAGACGGGTGCCGTCGACGGCGATCTGCTTGATGTCGTCCTTGGAGCCGCGGAAGACGACCCGGCGGAACGTGGGCGCCGTCGCGTTGTACAGATGAACGGTGGCGCGGTGGGCGCCGACCAGGGACTCGAGGGTGCGCTCGATCAGGTCCTCGCGGGCCTGGGTCAGGACGGAAATGGTCACGTCCTCGGGGATCGCACCCTCTTCGATGATCGAGCGCACGAAGGCGAAGTCCGTCTCGCCCGACGCCGGGAAGCCGACCTCGATCTCCTTGTAACCCATGCGGACCAGCAGATCGAACATCTCGCGCTTGCGGGCCGGGGACATGGGGTCGATGAGGGCCTGGTTGCCGTCGCGCAGATCGGTGGACAGCCAGCGCGGCGCCTTGGTGATCCGCTTCTCCGGCCAGGTGCGGTCCGGGATGTGCACGGCTTCGTACTTGCCGTACTTGTGGATCGGCATCCCGGAGGGCTTCTGGGTGTGCGTCGTGCTGGTGACCGGCGTAGGGCGGCCGGTCCACTGCGACTGGGACATTGCGTAGGGCTCCTCGGGTGTCCTTCAGAGGGACGGCCGACTGCGAAGCAGCACCAGACTCCGCGGGGAGGGGGTCGGCCTACGACTACAGGCCCTCGCCGCGGCAGCTAAGAAGAAGCAGCCCGAAACGCATGATGCGTAGAAGCCTAACTGAGCTTCGGCGGGAGCGCCGGTCCCGTTCCAGTATGCGGGACGACCGATCAGTAACGGGCAAAGTTCCCCTGTCACTCCATTTCACTAATCATCGTCGCTACTAGTGACAGTTCCATGACCCAATGCCACATTGCGGGACATGGACTCCTCCACGCCACCTGGCTTCCACACGCCCGCCCAGCACCCGCCCGTCTTCTGCGGAATCGTGCCGCCCCACCTCCTCGACAAGCTCGCGCGCTCCGGCGATCCGGCGATCGCCGATGCCGCCCGCCGCACTCTGGTCGCCGACGCCGCGCAGCGCACCAGCCGCCGGCTGACCACCGTCATCGGCGCCGCCGCCGGGCGCTCCGCGGACGGCGGGGCGACGCCCCGGCGCACTCTGTACGACGCGGAGCACGGCACCGTGCTTCCCGGCACGAAGGTTCGTGACGAGGGTGAGGACCCCGGCCGGGACGCCACCGTCAACCGCGCCTACGCCGGCCTCGGCGCGACCTTCGAGCTTCTGCTGTCCGCCTACGGGCGGAACTCCGTCGACGGCGAGGGCCTGCCGCTGATCGCCACCGTCCACTACGACGAGAACTACGGGAACGCCTTCTGGAACGGCGAGCAGATGGTGTTCGGCGACGGTGACGGCGAGATCTTCCTCGACTTCACCGTGCCGGTCGACGTCATCGGCCATGAGCTGGCCCACGGCCTCACCCAGTACACGGCGAACCTCACCTACTTCGGCCAGCCGGGCGCGCTCAACGAGTCGGTGTCGGACGTCTTCGGCTCGCTCGTGAAGCAGTACACCCTCGACCAGACCGCCGACCGGGCCGACTGGCTGATCGGCGCCGGGCTGCTCGCACCGCGGGTGACGGGCGTGGCGCTGCGGTCGATGAAGGAACCGGGTTCGGCGTACGACGACGACGTGCTCGGCAAGGACCCGCAGCCCGCGACGATGGAGGACTACGTCCGCACGGGCCGGGACAACGGAGGGGTGCACATCAACTCCGGTATCCCCAACCACGCGTTCTACCTGCTGGCGACGGAACTCGGCGGCAAGGCCTGGGAGCGGGCCGGGCAGATCTGGTACGACGTGCTGACCGGAGGGGCCCTCGAGGTCGACGCCTCCTTCACGGACTTCGCCAGGGCGACGGTCGCGGCCGCGGCGGCGCGCTACGGCGAGCGCGAGGAGCACGAGGCGGTGCTGAAGGCCTGGTCCCAGGTCGGTGTGCCTGCCAACTGACGCCGATCCGTACTAGACAGGACCCATGCGTATCCAAGTGCGACGCACAGGTGGTTTCGCGGGGATCGAGCGGGTCGCCGAGGTGGACACCTCGGGGCGGCCCGACGCCCACGAGTGGCACGCCCTGGCCGAGCAGGCCATGAGCGACGGGCGGGGCACACCGCCGGTGGGCGTGCCGGACGGGTTCCAGTACCAGCTCACGGTCGACGGGAAGACCGTCTACTGCGCGGATCCACGGCTCACCGAGCCGCAGCGCAAGCTGATCTCGCGGGTGCTGAAGGAAGGCGCGTAGCGGCGTGGGGCCCGGGACGGAGCCCCGGGCCGCCGCGGCCTCCGCCGGGCCGGGCCTGCCTCGGGACAGAGCATCCGGGCAAGGGCCACCGGGCCTGGGCCTTCGAGCCGGGCGGAGGAAGGAGCCCACGCGGTGGGGCCCCTCCCAGCGGCAGCCGGGGGACGCCGGTGACCGAAGACAACGCAGCGAGGTACGGCGCGGGGCCAGGACACGCGAGCCCGGCAGGATCCGAACGAGCGGCCCTAGAAGCCCAGCTTCCGCAGCTGCTTCGGGTCCCGCTGCCAGTCCTTCGCGACCTTCACATGCAGATCGAGGAAGACCGGCGTGCCCAGCAGCGCCTCGATGTGCTTGCGGGACTTGATGCCGACCTCCTTCAGGCGGCTGCCCTTGGGGCCGATGATGATGCCCTTCTGGCTGGGGCGCTCGATGTAGAGGTTCGCGTGGATGTCGAGCAGCGGCTTGTCCGCGGGGCGGTCCTCGCGGGGCAGCATCTCCTCGACGACGACCGCGATGGAGTGCGGCAGCTCGTCCCGTACGCCCTCCAGCGCGGCCTCCCGGATCAGCTCCGCGACCATGACCTGCTCGGGCTCGTCGGTGAGGTCGCCCTCCGGGTAGAGCGGGGGGCTCTCCGGCATGAGCGGGACGAGCAGGTCGCCGAGGAGGGAGACCTGCTTGTCGCCGACCGCGGAGACCGGGACGATCTCCGCCCACTCGATGCCGAGCTCCTGGCCCAGCCGGTCGACGGCGATCAGCTGCTCGGCGAGCGTCTTGGAGTCGACCAGGTCGGTCTTGGTGACGATTGCGACCTTGGGGGTCTTCTTGATCCCGGCCAGTTCCTTGGCGATGAAACGATCCCCCGGACCGATCTTCTCGTTGGCCGGAAGACAGAAACCGATCACGTCGACCTCGGCCCAGGTCGTGCGCACGACATCGTTGAGGCGCTCGCCGAGCAGCGTGCGCGGCTTGTGCAGACCGGGCGTGTCCACGAGCACGAGCTGCGCGTTCAGGTCGGGGCGGTGCACGATGCCGCGGACGGTGTGGCGGGTGGTCTGCGGCCGGTTGGAGGTGATGGCCACCTTCTGACCGACCAGAGCGTTCGTGAGGGTGGACTTGCCCGCGTTGGGGCGGCCGACGAAGCAGGCGAAGCCGGCACGGTGCGGGGCTTCGGATCCGGAGGTGTGAACGCTCATGCGGGCCATTCTCCCCGATCCGCGGGCCCCTCACGTACCACGCACCCGCCGGGCCTCCGCTTCGCTCGCCGCGCGTACGGCCGGACGCCTCTTCTCACCCCGTACCGCGGGCCCGCCGCTGCCGTGTCCGCAGCCACACCACGGTGCCCGCGGCGCCGGACGCGAGGACGGCGGCGGCCAGCCACGGCAGGGCCAGGAAGGACACCGCAGCCGACTCACGCACATCACGGGCGCTCGCGGTCAGCGTGACCTCACCCCAGTCGAGCTGCGGTGCCCCGGCCCACCGCTCGGTCAGCCGGATCTTCTGGCGCGGCAGCAGCTCGCTGGGAATCCTCGTCAGATCGCGGGCCAGGAGCGTACGGCCGAAGAGCCCCTCGGCGCGGAGCGCGACCTTGGGGTTCAGTGTCACGTTGCCACGGTTGTGGAGGGTGTACGAGATGAGCGCGCTGCTCTCGCCGGTCCCGGGCACCAGGGGCTTGTCCGGCGCGTACCGGACGTCCTCGACCGACAGCGCGGACATCGTCGGGCCGTTCACCCGGAGATAGATCCGGGCGCCGACGGCCCGCTGGATGCCGACCGCGACCGCTCCCCCGGACCCGGCGGCGACACGCTCGTCGAGGGCCACGAGCGCACCCGGGTGGTCGCCGGGCTCGGCGCCCTCCGGGACGGTGAGCGAGTACGGGACGGTGACCGAGGAGCGCGCGGGAACGGTCACACGGTCGCGCTCCGGCTTCGCCCAGGCGCCGACGGAGCGCTGGCGTTCCTTCTGGGTGCGTACGGCGAAACCGCCGTCCCTTTCCGTGTTGTACGCGTCGGCGGCGTACAGCCTGAAGGTCAGCGGGCCCCCGGTCTTGTTGCTGACGGTGACCCGGTCGGTGAGGGTCGTGCCGGGGTCTGCGGAGAGGTAGAAGTAAGGGCGTCTGCCGAGGCCTGACGCGGCGGGCTCGACGGACCATTCGCCGTTGTCCGCGGCGTGGGCGGCGCCCGGACCGCCGTACAGAAGCGCGGCGAGGGTCAGGAGGAGTGCGGACAGCCTTCGCACGGTGCGGGACCCCCCGGGGTCGGGGCGGGCCGACCGGGTGCGCGCCCGGCCCGCCTGGTGGTTACGTGAGGGTGAGCGTCAGCACACCGGCGTACGCGCCCGGGGCCGTGAACGCCGGAACGTCCAGCGACACCTTCGCGCCCGCGGTGAACTCACCGCCGGTGAGCGTCCCGTTGGGGGTGGACGCCAGGGTTGCGCCGGCGCCGCCGACGACGCCCGCGGTGCCCGCCGCGCAGGTGCTGGGGCTACCCGCCTTCGTGGTGCAGGACGGGGTCCAGGAGAGCTTGCCCGCGTCGATCTTTCCGCCGGGTCCGGTGAAGTCGGTGACCTTGCCGGTCAGGGACCAGCCCGCGGGGCCACCGCGGAAGTCCTTGACCGTCACCGCGTTCAGGTCCCCGGCGGAGGCGCCGCCCTTGCCGAAGTCGACGGACGTCAGCTGGACGGTGTCACCGGCCTGGGTCATGGACAGGGCGCCGGCCGCGACCGCGGAGTTGAGCTTCTGGCTGTTCGCGGGCAGCGGGGTGTCGTCGATGACGGTGTACGCCGCCGGACCCGCCCCCTTGTCCGCGTTCCATGCCGCGCCCTCGTACGCGACGACGCCGGTCGTCGCCTTGTCGTTGACCGTGAGACTCGCGCTGAGGGCGCCCGTCGCGCTCGCCTTGACGGTCGTCCTGTCGGCGGTCTCCGCGGCTCCCGAGCGGCCCACGACGGTGATGTCGGCGTTCGGGGTGAACTTGGCGCCGGTGACGGTGACCTTGTCACCCGGCTTGCCGGAGGCCGTACCGAGCTGGATGCTGCGTTCGTTTGCTCCGGGCTGGGGGGTGGCGACGATCGTCTGGGAGACGGGTGCGGGCGGGTTCGTCACCGTGCAGGGGGTGTCCAGCTCCATGATGTAGCTGGTGTGGATGTTGTAGTCGCCCGGAGACAGGGTGATCGACCCGGGCGCGGAGACCGTGAACGTACCGGTCATCGAGAACGGCGGGAACGTGCCCTTGCCCGGCACCGGCGGGTTCTTCTTGGGACCGGCCACGGTGACACTGCCGCTCTGGGCTCCGCCGAGGGCGACCTTTCCGGTGGGCGTCATGATGTCGGCGGGGAGCGCGAGGTCGACGGGGTTACCGGCGGCGGGCTTGGTCACCGTGTACGTGACGGTGACCGTGTCGCCGACCTTGGGTGCGGCGTTGTCGACCGTGATCTCGGCGGTGGTCGTGCCGTCGATCGGCGGGATGCCGGCGATGGGCGGCGGTATGCAGTGGGTCGGGAAATCCACCGCTGCTTGTGACGCCGTCACCTGCGTGTGGGCGGCGCCCGCGGCAGGCGCCGCGAGAAGCCCGCCGCCGGAGACCGCGAGGGCGGTAGCGCCCAGGACGGCTGCCCAGCGGCGTCTTCGCGTCGTGGGGCGTAAGGATGCCATGTGCTTCCCCCTTCAGTGGGTGGCCGCCATTGACGGGTTGAGGGGGAAAGAAGTCAATGGAATCGAAATGCACCGACTGATGACCCATCAGATACTGTCAAGATCCCCCCGCGTTTCGCTGGCGCGGGCGGTTCGGGGTGTGGTTGTCGTGGTTGGCCGGTGCCGTGACGGTTGGCCGGTGTGTCCGTCCTCAATCGCCGGACGGGCTCAGGTGTACGGGGTCGGCCCGGACCGGGTCGCGGGCGTTGGGGGCCGTTCCGGGGCTCGCATCCTGGACGGCATGATTTACGGCGCACCGACCGGCACCTCGATGGCGACGCCCGCGCCGCGCCACAAATCACGCTTTAGTGTCCCGGACACGACCCCTCCACGGCCCCCCTCGTGCCCAGGGGTAGTGGGCCGATCGCCGTGGTCGCGTGTCTGTTGCCCACCCACCGGGGAGCAGTCGGCAACACGGCCGGGGCGGGGCCGTGCAGGGTCGACCCCGCAGGGGACGGCGGAACCACCGGCTGCCTACGAGGTGAGCGGTACGCCGCCGTCCCCGAGGAGTCGAGCCCGGAGGGGCCCCGCCCCACCCCCACAGCCCGTCCGGCGCTTGAGGACGGACACCCCGGCCAACCAACACGGCACAGGCCAACCACGACAACCACACCCGGCACCGCACCGCGCAGCGGACCCGCACCGCCCGCGCAGCGGACCCGCCGCGGACCGGGCGCCGTCACGGCGACGGGGGCCCCGTCCTATGCTCGGTTCATGACTGAGAGCACCGAACTCGGCCCCGAGGACCGCAAGATCATCACGCTTGCCCGCAGCGCACGCGCCCGCAACGGCGTGCCGGAGGGCGCGGCGGTGCGGGACGAGACCGGGCGTACATATGTGGCGGGCACCGTGGACCTGGACTCGCTGAAGCTCAGCGCTCTGCAGACCGCCGTGGCGATGGCGGTGGCGAGCGGGGCCAAGTCGCTGGAGGCCGCGGCGGTGGTCGCCGACCGCGACACGGTGCCGGACGCGGACCGTGCGGCGGTTCGCGACCTGGGCGGCGCGGGAACACCGGTGCTGCTGGCGGGACCGGACGGTGCGGTCCGGGTGACGCTGACCGCGGGCTGAGACGCGCACGCCCCTGCGAGGTGCGCGCCCCTGCGAGGCCGGCGGTGCGGAGCGTCAGGGTCGGTCCAGACGGAGCCGCTGCGCCTTCGGGAGGCCTGCGACAACGAGGTCGTACGAGTCCTCGACGAGCTCGCGGACCATGCGGGCCGGCAACTCGTCCACCGTCACCGTGTTCCAGTGACGCTTGTTGAGGTGCCAGCCAGGCACGATCGCCGGGTGCTCGGCGCGCAGCCGTACCGCCTCGTCAGGGTCGCACTTGAGGCCGACCTTCAGCGGCGCCGCCGCCAGGTCGGTGATGGCGAACATCTTCCCGGCGACCTTGAAGACCGACCATTCCGGGCCGAACGGGAACTCCTCCACCGCGGCGTTCTGCTCCAGGCAGCAGGCCTTCAGCTGCTCCGCGCCGAGCCGGTCCGTCATGCGGGCTCCACCAGTACCGTGACGATCTTGTTCCGGCGTCCGGCGGGTGACTCGGCCGTCAGCCGCAGTGCCCGGCCGTCCGGGAGGTCCACCACCGCGCTCGCGCCCGCGATGGGGACGCGTCCGAGGAACTTGGCCAGCAGGCCGCCGACCGTCTCGACGTCCTCGTCGTCGAACTCGTCGAGGCCGAACAGTTCACCGAGGTCCCCGATGTCGAGCCGCGCGGTCACCCGGTAACGGGAGTCGCCCAGGTCCTCCACGGGCGGCAGCTCCCTGTCGTACTCGTCGGTGATCTCGCCGACGATCTCCTCCAGGATGTCCTCGATCGTGACGATCCCGGCAGTCCCGCCGTACTCGTCGATGACGACGGCGACGTGGTTGCGCTCCTGCTGCATCTCACGCAGCAGGTCGCCCGCGTTCTTGGTGTCCGGCACGAACGCCGCGGGCCTCATCGCCGTGGAGACCAACTCGGCCTCCGCGTCCCGGTTGATGTGCGTCTTGCGGACGAGGTCCTTCAGATACACGATCCCGACGATGTCGTCCTCGTTCTCCCCGGTGACCGGGATCCGGGAGAAACCGGAGCGCAGGGCCAGGGTCAGCGCCTGGCGGATGGTCTTGTAGCGCTCGATGACCACCAGGTCGGTGCGCGGGACCATGACCTCCCGTACGAGGGTGTCGCCGAGCTCGAAGACCGAGTGCACCATGCGGCGCTCCTCGTCCTCGATCAGTGACTCCTGTTCGGCGAGGTCGACCATGGCGCGCAGCTCGGCCTCGCTCGCGAACGGGCCCTTCCGGAAGCCCTTGCCCGGCGTCAGCGCGTTGCCGATGAGGATCAGCAGTTGCGGGACCGGCCCCATGACGCGGGCGAGCGGCAGCAGCACGTACGCGGCGGCGGTCGCGGTGTTCAGCGGGTGCTGGCGACCGATGGTGCGCGGGGAGACACCGACGGCGACGAAGGAGACGAGGACCATGACGCCGATGGCGACGGCCAGCGCCTGCCAGGTCTCGGAGAACTCCTGCAGACAGGCGTAGGTGACGAGGACCCCGGCCGCCATCTCGCAGGCGACGCGGACCAGCAGGGCCACGTTGAGATAGCGGGTGGGGTCGGAGGACACCTGGACGAGCCGCTCCGCGCCTCGCCGGCCCGCGCGCAGTGCCTCGGCGGCCCGGAAGCTGGAGACCCGGGCGATGCCCGCCTCGGCGCAGGCCGCGAGCCAGGCGACGACGACGAGCAGAACCGCACCGATGATCAGCGTGGGACTCATGAGACGGTCGGCGCCGGGGAGGGGCCCGTCAGGCCCTTCTCCGCCCGCCAGCCGTCGACGATCGCCGCCTGCAGGCCGAACATCTCGGCGCGCTCGTTCGGCTCCTCGTGGTCGTATCCGAGGAGGTGCAGCACTCCATGGACGGTGAGGAGCTGGAGCTCCTCGTCCATGGAGTGCTGGGTCGGCGCTTCCTCACCCTGCTTGGCCGCGACCTCGGGGCAGAGCACGATGTCGCCGAGGAGCCCCTGCGGGGGCTCGTCGGAGTCCTTCACCGGCGGACGGAGCTCGTCCATCGGGAAGGACATGACATCGGTCGGACCCGGCAGATCCATCCACTGGATGTGGAGCTGCTCCATGGCGTCGGCGTCCACGACGATCACCGAGAGCTCGGAGAGCGGGTGGATACGCATCCGAGCGAGCGCATAGCGGGCGATGTCGAGGATCGCCTGCTCGTCGACCTCGGTTCCGGACTCGTTGTTGACGTCGATCGACATGGTGCTGATCGGTTCACTTCCCGTGGGTGTTGCCGTTGCGGCTGTCGTACTGCTCGTAAGCGTCGACGATACGGCCGACGAGCTTGTGCCGGACGACATCCTGCGACGTCAGCATGGAGAAGTGCACATCCGGGACCCCGTCCAGGATCTCGCGGACCTGGCGCAGACCGCTCTTGGTCCCGCCGGGCAGGTCGACCTGGGTGATGTCACCGGTGATGACGATCTTCGACTCGAAGCCCAGACGCGTCAGGAACATCTTCATCTGTTCCGGATTCGTGTTCTGCGCCTCGTCGAGGATGATGAACGCGTCGTTGAGCGTGCGGCCCCGCATGTACGCCAGCGGCGCGACCTCGATCGTGCCCGCGGCCATCAGGCGCGGGATCGAGTCCGGGTCGATCATGTCGTGCAGGGCGTCGTAGAGCGGCCGCAGATACGGGTCGATCTTCTCGTAGAGCGTGCCGGGCAGGAAGCCGAGGCGCTCGCCCGCCTCCACGGCCGGCCGGGTCAGGATGATCCGGTTGACCTGCTTGGACTGCAGGGCCTGGACCGCCTTGGCCATGGCCAGGTACGTCTTGCCGGTACCGGCGGGGCCGATGCCGAACACGACCGTGTGCTTGTCGATCGCGTCGACGTAACGCTTCTGGTTGAGGGTCTTGGGACGGATGGTGCGGCCGCGGCTGGAGAGGATGTTCTGCGTGAGGACTTCGGCCGGGGTCTCGTCCGGTCCGTTGCCGTTCTCGCTCGCCCGGAGCATGGCGATCGAGCGTTCCACTGCGTCCTCCGTCATCGGCTGTCCGGTGCGGAGCACCAGCATCATCTCGTCGAACAGGCGCTGGATCAGAGCGACTTCCCGCTCGTCACCGGTCGCACTGACCTCATTGCCCCGGACATGGATGTCGGCCGCCGGGAAGGCCTTCTCGATCACGCGCAGCAGGGCGTCGCCCGAACCGAGAACGGTCACCATCGGATGCTTGGCGGGGACGGTGAACCGGGCTCGCGCCTGCCCCGGCGCTGCGGGGTCCCCCGTGCCCCCGGAGGGCTCCAGGGGGCGGGTCTGGGCGTTGGGTGTCTGAGTCATGGGCCGGCACTGTGGCCTGCACATACCTCCTGTTGCAGGGTTCTCGCTGCTCGACAACCTCTGGGAACCAAGCGTACGACCCCGCGCTGACAGTCCCGAAGTCTTTTTCACGGGGAACGCCGGAAGCCGACCGTCGGGACCGCGCGGGCGAGCGGCCAGGGGCGGCAGGACGCGGGCAGCAGCCTGCCCAGGAACGCGTAACGGTTCAGCGCCGCCGGGTCCTGGTCGGCCAGGGCCTGGACGCGCTGCCACCAGGCCGCCACCTCCGTCCAGCCGGGTGCGGAGAGTGACCCGCCGAACTCCTGCACCGACAGCGCGGCCGTCAGCCCGGCGAAGGCCAGCCGGTCGGCGAGGGGCCAGCCCGCCAGCGTGCCGGTGACGAATCCCGCCACGAACACATCGCCCGCGCCGGTCGGGTCCAGGGCCTCCACCTCGATCGCCGGGACCTCCGCGGTCTCGCCCGTCGCACCGTCCACCGCGTAGGCGCCCTCCGCACCGAGCGTGACGACGGCGACCGGAACCTTCTCGGCCAGGACACGGGCCGCGGCGCGGGGGCAGTCGGTACGGGTGTAGCGCATCGCCTCCTCGGCATTGGGCAGGAACGCCTCGCACAGCTCGAGGCCGGGCAGGGCGGCGAGGTCCCAGCGACCGGTCTCGTCCCAGCCGACGTCGGCGAAGATACGGGCGCCGCGGGCGGCCGCCTCCGCGATCCAGCCCTCGCGGCGGCGCGGCGCGAGGGAGGCGACGGCGGCGCGTGCGCGCGGCGGGATGGCGTCGGCCAGGAGGGCGCCGCTGGTCGCGGGGTCGTCGGGCGGCGGTGCCTCGTGGCCGTGCGAGACCATGGTGCGCTCGCCCTCGTACGCCATGGAGATGGTGACCGGGGAGTGCCAGCCCGGGATGGTGCGGGACAGGGAGAGGTCGATGCCCTCGCCCTGCTCCAGCGCGTCCCAGCAGTAGTCGCCGTAGTGGTCGTCGCCGAAGGCGGCGGAGAGTGACGTGTGCAGGCCGAGGCGGGCGAGGGCGGTGGCCATGTTGGCGACGCCTCCGGGGCTGGAACCCATGCCCCTGGCCCAGGACTCGGTGCCGCGGACCGGCGCGCTGTCGAGGCCGGTGAAGATGATGTCGAGGAAGACCGTGCCGGTGAGGAACACGTCGCACTCGGGGTCGCCGTCCGCGCGCAGGGCACCCAGCGGGTCCAGCCGCCGGGTAACCGGCGGGTCGACGCGCTCGCCCAACGGGCGGGCGCCTGGGGTGCGTTGCGGATCTCCGTCGGGCGTGATCACGGCGGCTCCCGGAATGCGGCGCAGAGCAGTGCGGAGCGGTGCGGATCCGGCCAGTGTGCCTGATCCCCGGCCGTCCCCGAGGGCGGCACCTCGCGCGAAAACCGAGATCGCCTACCCCGGGGGATCCCGCACAAACCGAATGTGTCCCGCCTCACACCATCCCACCTTCTCCGGCCCCGGGCACGCTTGATACAAATTGGCGCGCGTTCCTGTGCAACACCGGGCGCTCCTCCCCTCTTTGACCCCCCGTTTCGCCCTGCCCTGTTCCCGGGAACGCCCATGCCTTCGCGCCCCCGCGCCGTGTGGCCCCTGGTCGCCGTCTTCGCCGCCGGTTACCTCGCCGCATACCTCCTGCCGACCGTCGTCGGCCGTCTCTCCGCCGGACTCGGACTCACCCCGGCCGAGGCCGGTCTTGTGGGTTCCACCCTCCTGCTCCATTCGGCCGTCGCCGGCTTCGTGCTGGCGTCGCGGGTGGAGCGGTACGGGCCGCGGCGGCTGTCCAGGCTGGGGCTGCTGCTGGCCCTGACCGGGTACGGCGCCGCCGCGCTGACCTCGTACGTGCCGCTGGTGGTCGCGGGGGCGGCGGTCGGCGGCCTGGGCTCCGGCACGGCGACGGCGGTCGCCGCGGCGGGGATCGCGGCGCAGCGGGATCCGCACCGGGCGTCCGCGCTGGGGCTGCTGGCGGTGTCGGCGTCCGCAGGGGCGCTGTATCTGACGATTCCGCAGTTCGGGGGCGGACATGTGCTGCCGTTCGCGGCGCTCGCCCTGGCCGCGGTGGCCGTGTGGCCGGCGACAGGGCGGCTGGCGGGGGCGGTGGCGGAGTCGGGGGGCTCCGCCGCGGTCCCGGTCAGGCCTCGGGCGCCGCTGCCCCGGCGGCGTTCGGGTGCCGTGCTCGCGGGCGCGATGCTCTGCTGGTCGATGGCGCAGAACGCGCTGTGGGGCGTCAGCGGACGGATCGGCATCACCCAGGCCGGGCTGAGCGAGGTCACCGTGGGCGCCGTCTTCGCGGTGGGCCTGGGCGCCGGGCTCGCGGGCGTCATGGGCGCGGGTGCGCTGGGTTCGAGGCTCGGCCGGGCGGTGCCCATCGGGGCCGGCACGGCGCTGATCGGGGTCTGCATCGTGGTCAGTTCGTCGGCGCGGGGGCTGATGAGCTTCGCGCTGGGCGAGGTCCTGTGGAACGTCTTCTACCCCGTGGTCCTGTCCTATCTGATCGGGCTGGCCGCGTCGCTGGACCCGCGCGGGCGATGGGCGGTGCTGGTGGGTTCCGCCTCGTCGCTGGGGGTGGCCTGCGGACCGGTGACGGGGAGCGTCCTGTCCGAGCACGCGGGGTATCCGGGCATGGGCCTGGTCCTGTGCGCCCTGCTCCTGGTCGTGACGGCCCCGATGACCGCCGTGGCCCTGCACACGTCCGGCCGTCCCCTGGTGCCCGGCGCCGTCCGCCGGCGCGGCGGCAACCCGGCAGCCGTTGTCGCGGGCGCCGCCCCGTCGGGCACGGGCGCGCGTGTCCCGCAGGTCGGCGCACCCGAGCAGACCGTCGCGGAGATCGCGGCCCCGGTCCGGGGCCGGCGCCGGCTTCTTCAGAGGGACCGGTCGTCGAAGGCTCTCGCCTCCTGACCGTGCCGCTGGGCGGGCTCCGGACGGCTCCCGCCGGCGGTCTCAGTCCGTGTCGAAGTCGTACGACTCGACCTCCGCGAGGTAGCGCTCACGACGCGGCTCGTCGTGCTCGAGGAAGGCCGCGTCGAAGGAGTTCCGCGCCAGCTCCCGCAGCTGTTCCTGCCCCAGCCCGAGCGCCTCGCGAACGGCGTGGAAGGTGTCCCCGATGTAGCCGCCGAAGTAGGCCGGGTCGTCGGAGTTGACCGTCACCAGCAGACCGGCGTCCATCATCGCGCGGAGCGGGTGGTCCTCCAGCGTGTCGACGGCGCGCAGCCGGACGTTCGACAGCGGGCACAGGGTGAGCGGTACCCGCTGCCGCACGAGCCGTTCCACCAGCTGCGGGTCCTCCATCGCGCGCAGCCCGTGGTCGATGCGCTCGACGCCGAGGACGTCCAGGGCCTCCGCGATGTACGCGGGCGGGCCCTCCTCGCCCGCATGGGCGACCTTGCGCAGGCCCAGGGACTCGGCGGCGGCGTAGACCTCGCGGAACTTGGCGGGCGGATGCCCGGCCTCGGCCGAGTCGAGGCCGACGCCGCCGATGTGGTGGAGGTACGGCTTCGCGGCGTCGAGGGTGGCCGTCGCGGACTCGGCCGGCTGGTCCCGTAGAAAGCACATGATCAGCTGGGTGGAGATGCCGTGCCGCTCCTCGCTGCGGTCCAGCGCGTGCGCGAGCCCTTCGATCACGGTGCCGATGGGGATGCCCCGGGCGGTGTGTGCCTGCGGGTCGAAGAAGATCTCGGCGTGCCGCACGCCCTGCGCGGCCGCCCGCGCGAGGTAGGCGTCGGCGAGTTCGGTGAAGTCGTCGGCCGTGTGCAGGACGGCCATCAGGCCGTAGTAGAGGTCGAGGAAGGACTGGAGATCGCTGAAGAGATACGCCTCGCGGAGGTCCTCCGTGCCGGCGTAGGGCAGCCGGACACCGTTGCGCTCGGCGAGGACGAAGGCGAGTTCGGGTTCGAGGGTGCCCTCGATGTGGACGTGCAGTTCGGCCTTGGGGAGTGGCATTCTGTGCTCGCTCAGAGTTCGCGTTTGGGTACGGGGACCCGTACGAGGTCGTGGGCCACGGAGAGTTCGCCGTCGAAGCCCGCCGCACGGGCCTGCCGCTCGAACTCCCCGGGATCGCTGTAGCGCTGGGAGAAGTGCGTCAGTACGAGATGCCGCACGCCCGCGTCGCGCGCCACTCTGGCCGCCTGGCCGGCGGTGAGATGGCCGTGGTCGGTGGCGAGGCGGTGGTCCTCGTCGAGGAAGGTCGACTCGATGACGAGCATGTCGCAGCCGTCGGCGAGTTCGTAGGCACCGTCGCACAGGCGGGTGTCCATGACGAAGGCGAAACGCTGTCCCCTGCGCATCTCGCTGACGTCCTCGAGAGTGACGCCGCCGACGGCTTCCCCGCGCTGGACGCGGCCCACGTCGGGGCCCTTGATGCCGTGCGCGGCGAGGCGTTCCGGCAGCATGCGGCGCCCGTCGGGCTCGGTGAGCCGGTAGCCGAAGGACTCGACGGGGTGGGAGAGCCTGCGCGCCTCGAGGGTGTAAGAGGGCGTGGTGGCCAGTACGCCGCCGTCGGCGATCGCGCGCTCGTTGAGTTCGACGGACTCGCGGTAGGCGGTGGCGTAGCGGAGCCGGTCGAAGAACCGCTGTCCGCTGGCCGGGTAGTGCGCGGTGACCGGGTGGGGGACCTGGTCGAGGTTGATGCGCTGGATCACCCCGGCGAGCCCCAGGGAGTGGTCACCGTGGAAGTGCGTGACGCAGATCCGGTTGATGTCGTGCGCCGCCACGCCCGCGCGCAGCATCTGCCGCTGGGTGCCCTCACCCGGGTCGAAGAGGATGCCTTCGCCGTCCCAGCGCAGCAGGTAGCCGTTGTGGTTGCGGTGCCGGGTCGGGACCTGGCTGGCGGTGCCGAGCACGACCAGTTCTCGTACTGACATGAGTGATCGCTTAACCGGGAGGCCAGTTGAGGCCGCGGCCTCCGAGGACATGGGCGTGTGCGTGGAACACGGTCTGGCCCGCGCCGCTCCCGGTGTTGAACACGATGCGGAAGCCGGTCTTGTCGACCTTGTCACCGGCCGCGACCTCGGCCGCCTCGCGCAGTATGTCGGCGGCGACGGACGGCTCGGCCGCGGCGAGCGTCGCGGCGTCCGGGTAGTGCACCTTGGGGATGACGAGCACATGGGTCGGCGCCTGCGGGTTGATGTCGCGGAAGGCGACGGTCGTCTCGGACTCACGGACGACGGTGGCGGGCACCTCCCCCGCGACGATCTTGCAGAACAGGCAGTCGGCCTGCGGTTCTCCCGCCATGGTCCGGGCCCCTTCACGACTCCGACGATCAGTATGTGCGCATGCTATCGCCGTGCGGCGGGCCGCCGACCGCGACTACTTGCCGGGGGTCCTGGTTTCCGTGACGGTCACGGTGACAGTGACCGTGGGCCGGGGTGCGCCGTTTCCGGAGGAGGGTCCGGGGGCCAGGGTGGCCGAGGCGGTGCAGTCGCCGAGCACATTGGCACGGAAGACCGTCCGGTCGCCGGCCTTCGCGGTGAGGTCGCCGCGTACGCAACGGCCGCCGAGCTCCTGGGTGACCTTGCCCTTGAGTGTGATCTTCCGGCCGTCACCGCTCTCGCCCCGGCAGTCGACGGTGGCGACACTGCGGGGCGTGGAGGAACTCCTCGGGGAGGAGGAGGCGCTGGGCCCGGTGTCGAGCGTGGCCGTGCAGCTGAGCCGGCGCACGTCCACCCCGGCGCGTTCGAACGCGCGCGTGCCCGTGGTGTCCGTGGTGAAGGACACCGCGGTGGCACTGAGCCCTCCGGCGCCGGGTTCGCAGGCCGCGGCGCCGAGGGCTGCCGCACCGGCCAGGCCGATCGCTGCCAGTACACGTCTGTACGCGCCCATGGACGGCAGCGTGCCACCGCGCCTTCCGTCGCGGTAGACCAGTTGCGGCCACAAGGTGCCCCGTACGGTGGGGACATGAGACGGGCGCGCGTACCACGGCGGCTGACCGTGGGCCGGACGGTATGGCTGTGGTCGGTGGGGCATCTGCACCCGGAATGCCACGAGATCCTGACCGTGCGTCGCGCGGACGCCCGGCACGCCCAGTTGCGGTTGGTGTTCCGCGCAGGCGCGGGCCGTCCGGTCGCCGGGGCGTACCGGTCGTCCGGTCTGCTCGGCGACGCGCACGACAACACCCTGAATCTGCACGAGCCGGGTGTCGTGCTCCGGTTCCTCGAGGAGGCCGGCTCACGCGGGCTGCTGCCGGACGCCCACGGCATGGCGGAGGCCGACGGGTGGCCGCTTTTCGACGCGATCGTCAGGGACCTCGGGTCAGGACCAGCGGCCGGTACGCCCCAGTAGCAGCGCCGACGCGGCGGTACCCGCCGTGGAGGTGCGCAGTACGCTCCGGCCGAGGCGGTACGGCTTCGCCCCCGCCTGCGCGAAGGCGGCCAACTCCTCTGGTGACACGCCCCCTTCGGGACCCACCACGAGCACGATGTCACCGGTCGCGGGGAGCGGGGCGCCGGCGAGGGGCTCTGCGCCCTCCTCGTGGAGGACCGCGGCGAAGTCGGCTCCGGCGATCAACTGGGCGACCTGCCTGGTCGTCGCCGCGTCCGCGACCTCCGGGAAGCGGAGGCGGCGTGACTGCTTGCCCGCCTCGCGTGCGGTGGCACGCCACTTGGCGAGGGACTTGGCGCCGCGGTCGCCCTTCCACTGGGTGATGCAGCGGGAAGCCGCCCAGGGCACGATGGCGTCGACGCCGGTCTCGGTCATGGTCTCGACGGCGACTTCACCGCGATCGCCCTTGGGGAGCGCCTGCACGACGCTGATACGGGGCGCGGGCTCCGGCTCCTCGCGAAGCTCGGTGACGGTGACGTCGAGGCGGTCCTTGCCCTCGACCGCGGCGACGGTCCCGTAGGCGCCGGTGCCGTGGCCGTCGGTCAGCACGATCTCCTCGCCGACGCGCAGGCGGCGTACGGAAACGGCGTGCCGGCCCTCCGGCCCGTCGAGGGTGACGGTGCCCGCGTGGACGTGGTCGACGAGGAAGACGGGCGCGGTCATGAGCCGTTCCTCAGAGCGAGGGCGGCGCTCGCGGCGCCCAGTTCGGCGGCGAGGACCTCGACGAGCTGTCCGGCGGGCAGTTCGCGGGCCATGCGATGGCCCTGGCCGGCCCAGAGCGCCATGCCCTGCGGGTCACCCGCCTTCGCGGCGGCCTTGCGCAGACCGGAGGTGAGGTGGTGCACCTCGGGGTAGGCGGCGGGCGCGTACGGTCCGTGCTCGCTCATGAAGCGGTTGACGAGCCCGCGGGCGGGGCGGCCGGAGAAGGCGCGGGTCAGTTCCGTCCTGGTGAACAGCGGATTGGTCATGGCCTGCTTGTGCAGGGCGTTCGCCCCGGACTCGGGGCAGACGACGAACGCGGTGCCGAGCTGGGCGGCATCGGCTCCGGCGGCGAGGACGGCGGCGATCTGGCTGCCGCGCATCAGGCCTCCGGTCGCTATGACGGGGAGCTGCACGGTCTCCCGGATCTGCGGGACCAGGGCGAGCAGCCCCGTGCCGGACCCGTCGGACGCGGGGTCGTCCCGGTGCGTGGCCTGGTGGCCTCCGGCCTCGATGCCCTGCACACAGACCGCGTCGGCACCCGCGTGCTGGGCGGCCTGGGCCTCTTCGGGTGTGGTGACGGTGACGACGATGAGCGTTCCGGCGCGCTTGAGAGCGGCGACGGCGCTCCGGGTGGGGCATCCGAACGTGAACGACACCAGGGGCACGGGGTCGTCGCGCAGGATGGCCAGCTTGGCCTCGTAGCCGTCGTCCCGTCCGGCCTCAGGATCGCCGAGGGGAGTGTCGTACCAGGTCGCCTCACCCGCGAGCTGATGCCGGTACACATCGACGGCCGCGGCGTCGGCGTACTGCGGCTGCGGCATGAACAGGTTGACCCCGAACGGCCGCCCGGTGAGCCCGCGCACCTGTTTGATCTCCTGGTACATCCCGTCCGCGGTCTTGTACCCCGCGGCCAGGAACCCCAGGCCGCCCGCCTCGCTCACGGCGGCGGCCAGTTCGGGGCAGGAAGCGCCGCCCGCCATGGGGGCCTGCACGATCGGATGACGACAGAGATCGGTCAGTGCGGAGGACATGCCCGCATGGTGCCATGTCCCGGCGCCGTGGCCGAATCCCGGCTTCCGCCCCGGGACGCCCGCGAGAATCAGGACATGCCGCGAAAGTGTGGGCGAGGGCTCGTGTGCCGTAGTACCCCTGGACGATGTGGACGCCGCCTACGCCGTCATGCGGGGAGAACGGTGCGGAGATCGTGCACCCGTTGCAGGACGAGGAGTGGGGAGTGCGCCGGTTCTTCGTCCGGGACCCCGACGGCCAGGTCGTCGATGTGCTGGGGCACCGCTGAGCACGGGGTGCAGGAGGGCGGGGAGGGCGGGGAAGCCCCCGCCCTCGCTCACCACTGCGGCAAGCTCTGAGCCCTGAGGGGCGAGCCCCTCACCTGCCGTTGAACGCGTCCTTCAGACGGGAGAACAATCCCTGCTGCCCCGGCTGGAACTGCCCCATCGGCCGTTCCTCACCGCGCAGCTTCGCGAACTCCCGCAGCAGCCTCTCCTGCTCGGGATCCAGCTTCGACGGCGTCTGGACCTCGACATGCACGATGAGGTCACCGCGGCCCCCGCCCCGCAGGTGCGTGACACCGCGCCCGTGCAGCGGGATCGACTGGCCCGACTGCGTGCCCGGACGGATGTCGACCTCCTCCATCCCGTCGAGCGTCTCCAGCGGCACCTTCGTGCCGAGGGCGCCCGCCGTCATGGGGATGGTCACCGTGCAGTGCAGATCGTCGCCGCGCCGCTGGAACATGTGGTGCGGCAGCTCGTGGATCTCCACGTACAGGTCACCGGCGGGACCGCCACCGGGCCCGACCTCGCCCTCGCCCGCGAGCTGGATGCGGGTGCCGTTGTCGACACCGGCGGGGATCTTCACCGTCAGGGTCCGGCGGGAACGCACCCGCCCGTCGCCGGCGCACTCCGGGCACGGGGTCGGGACCACGGTCCCGAAGCCCTGGCACTGCGGGCACGGCCGGGAGGTCATGACCTGGCCCAGGAAGGAGCGGGTGACCTGCGAGACCTCACCGCGGCCCCGGCACATGTCACACGTCTGGGCGGACGTACCGGGCGCTGCACCCTCGCCCGAGCACGTCGTACAGACGACGGCCGTGTCGACCTGGATGTCCTTCGTCGTGCCGAAGGCCGCCTCGCTGAGCTCGACCTCCAGCCGGATCATCGCGTCCTGCCCGCGCCGCGTCCGCGACCTGGGCCCGCGCTGGGACGCCGTACCGAAGAAGGCGTCCATGATGTCCGAGAAGTTCCCGAAGCCGCCCGCGCCGAAGCCTCCGGCGCCGCCCCCGCCTCCTGCGGACAGCGGGTCGCCTCCGAGGTCGTAGACCTGCTTCTTCTGCGGGTCCGACAGCACCTCGTAGGCGGCGTTGATCTCCTTGAAGCGCTCCTGCGTCTTCGGGTCCGGATTCACATCCGGGTGGAGTTCCCGCGCCAGCCGCCGGAAAGCCTTCTTGATCTCGTCCTGGGACGCGTCGCGGCGTACGCCGAGTACGGCGTAGTAATCGGTGGCCACTTACGACTCCGCCAGGATCTGTCCGACGTAACGTGCCACTGCGCGTACCGCTCCCATCGTTCCGGGGTAGTCCATGCGGGTCGGTCCGACCACGCCGAGTTTGGCGACTGCCTCGTCGCCCGAACCGTAGCCGACCGCGACGACGGACGTGGAGTTGAGTCCCTCGTGGGCGTTCTCGTGCCCGATCCGTACGGTCATGCCGGAGTCCTTGGCCTCACCGAGCAGCTTCAGCAGGACGACCTGCTCCTCCAGCGCCTCCAGCACGGGCCGGATCGTCAGCGGGAAGTCGTGGCCGAAGCGCGTCAGATTGGCGGTGCCGCCGATCATCAGCCGCTCCTCGGTCTCCTCCACCAGTGTCTCGAGGAGGATCGAGAGCACCGTCGAGACCGTGCCCCGGTCGTCCGCCTCGAACGACTCGGGAAGATCTTGCACCAGCTGCGGCACGTCCGTGAAGCGCCTGCCCACCACCCGGCTGTTCAGCCGGGCCCGCAGATCCGCGAGCGAAGTCTCGCCGAACGGCGCCGGGCAGTCCACATGCCGCTGCTCGACCCGGCCCGTGTCCGTGATCAGCACGAGCATCAGCCGTGCCGGGGCAAGTGCCAGAAGCTCCACGTGCCGCACGGTCGAGCGGGTCAGCGAGGGGTACTGCACGACCGCGACCTGCCGGGTCAGCTGCGCGAGCAGCCGTACCGTGCGGGCCACCACGTCGTCGAGGTCCACGGCGCCGTCGAGGAAGTTCTGGATCGCGCGCCGTTCGGGCGACGACAGCGGCTTGACGCCCGCGAGCCTGTCCACGAACAGGCGGTAGCCCTTGTCCGTCGGAATCCGGCCGGCGCTGGTGTGGGGCTGGGCGATGAACCCTTCCTCCTCCAGCACCGCCATGTCGTTGCGCACGGTGGCCGGTGACACACCCAGCTTGTGCCGCTCGGTGAGGGCCTTGGAGCCCACGGGCTCCTCCGTACCGACATAGTCCTGGACGATGGCGCGCAGGACCTCGAGTCTGCGTTCGCTGAGCACCGTGCGCACCTCCAGCTGTGATTCATCGGCGGGTCCGGTGTGACCTGGCACTCACCTCCTCGGAGTGCCAGCATTCCCCGGCCAGTGTACGGCGGGTGGGTACGCCCCTAGCAAGGCCGACCGGACGGCGAACCGGTCACGGTACAGCGCCGTGACCGGCGAGACGTCGCTGGTTGCCCGGGGATAGCGTCGCCTTATGGACATCGATTGGGAAGACGTCGGCTGGGAACGGCTCGGTGACGGTGTCGGGCGGCGGCGCCTGCCCGTCTGGGACGCGACGGCCGGCGTGGTGGTCGGGGACGAGTCGGTGTTCCTGTACGACACGGGCGCGACGCTCCGCGAGGGAGCCGAACTGCGCACCCAGATCCAGTCCCTCGTCGGCGGCCGGCGTGTGACCCATATCGCTCTCAGCCATCCGCATTTCGACCATGTTCTCGGTACGGCGGCCTTCTCGGGAGCACGGGTGTACGGCGCGGTGGGCGTCGACCAGCTGCTCGTGCGGGACCGGGACGTGCTGCGCGAGGACGCCGTCCGCCACGGTGTGGCGCCCTCCGAGGCCGCACTCGCCACGGACGTGCTGGTCCCCCCGAAGCATGTCGTCTGCGGCGAGTGGACCCTGGACCTCGGTGGTCGACAGGTCCTGCTGGCGAACGCCGGGCCCGGCCACTCGGGACACGACCTCGTCGCGCTCGTACCGCGCACCGCCGCCGAACCGGAGATCGTCTTCTGCGGGGACCTGGTCGAGGAGTCGGGCGAGCCCCAGGCCGGCCCGGACTCGATACCCGGTCGCTGGCCTGCCGCGCTGGACCGGCTGCTCGCGCTCGGCGGGGACGACGCGGTCTACGTACCGGGGCACGGCGCGGCGGTGGACGCCGCTTTCGTACGCGCCCAACGGGATGAACTGGCCCGGCGGTTCGGGGTGTCGTAGCGTCTGCCCAATGCGCAGCTACAGCCCTGACCTGACCCCGCCCTGGAAGAAGCCGGCCGCGGCGCCCGAGGTTCCGGCCGAGCCCGGTCTCGTCGTCGAGGAGGTCACGACGGGCTTCTGCGGCGCGGTGATCCGCTGCGAGGCGGGGACGGTGACGCTGGAGGACCGCTTCGGCAAGCACAGGGTGTTCCCGATGGAAGCCCGCGGATTCCTGCTGGAGGGCAGGACCGTCACCCTGGTCCGCCCTTCCGCCGCTCCGCCGCGGCCCACCCGCACGGCCTCCGGCTCGGTCACCGTGCCCGGCGCACGGGCCCGGGTCGCCCGCGCCGGCCGCATCTACGTGGAGGGACGCCACGACGCGGAGCTGGTCGAGAAGGTCTGGGGCGACGACCTCCGCATCGAGGGCGTGGTCGTCGAGTACCTCGAGGGCATCGACGACCTCCCTGCCGTCGTCGCGGACTTCGCCCCGGCGGCGGACGCCCGCCTCGGCGTGCTCGTGGACCACCTGGTCCCCGGCTCCAAGGAGTCCCGCATCGCGGCATCCGTCACCGATCCGCACGTGCTGGTGGTGGGCCATCCGTACATCGACATCTGGGAGGCCGTGAAGCCGTCCTCGCTCGGCATCGCGGCCTGGCCGTCCGTGCCGCGCGGCCAGGACTGGAAGACGGGCGTCTGCCGCGCCCTGGGATGGTCCGACAACACGGGCGCGGCCTGGCAGCACATCCTGTCGAGGGTGACGAGCTACAAGGACCTGGAGCCGGCGCTGCTGGGGCGGGTGGAGGAACTGATCGATCACGTCACCGCGACCGGAGAGAGCGCGGGGCGCTAGCGAGGCAGGCGGTCGGCCGCTGCCGGGCGGTTCCCGCTTCCCGCCCGACGCGTCCGGGCCATCCGCGCTCTGCTGCTGGGTCCGTGGGCCTGACGGGCGCGGCGCGCCGTCGCCGCCGGGGCCCGGTCCCCGCCACCGCGGGGACATCGGGCGGTCGCCTCAGTCCACCAGGTCCCGGACCACCGCGTCCGCCAGCAGCCGTCCGCGCAGCGTCAGCACCGCCCGGCCCTCCTCGTACGGCCCGGGCTCGAGCAGCCCGTCCGCCAGGGCGCGCCGCGACGCCGCCAGCCCCTGCGGCTCGAGGAGCGACAACGGCACCCCCTCGCGCAGCCGCAGCTCCAGCAGCACCCGCTCCACCCGCCGGTCCTCGTCCGGCAGGACCTCCCGCCCGGCCCCGGGGGAGCGCCCCTCCCCGAGCGCCGCCGCATAGGCACCGGGGTGCTTCACGTTCCACCAGCGCACGCCGCCCACATGGCTGTGCGCGCCGGGGCCCGCGCCCCACCAGTCGGCGCCGCGCCAGTACAGCTCGTTGTGCAGGCACCGTCCGGCCTCCGACGTGGCCCAGTTCGAGACCTCGTACCAGTCGAAGCCCGCCCCGGACAGCACCTCGTCGGCGATCAGGTACCGGTCGGCGTGCACGTCGTCGTCCGTCATCGGCACCTCGCCGCGCCGGATCCGCCGGGCGAGCTGCGTGCCCTCCTCGACGATCAAGGCGTACGCGCTCACATGGTCCGGCCCCGCCCCGATCGCGGCGTCCAGCGAGGCCCGCCAGTCGTCGTCGCTCTCCCCCGGCGTGCCGTAGATCAGGTCGAGGTTCACATGCTCGAAGCCCGCCGCCCTCGCCTCGGCGACACACGCCTCGGGGCGCCCGGGAGTGTGCGTGCGGTCGAGCACCTTCAGCACGTGCTGCCGGGCACTCTGCATCCCGAAGGACACCCGGTTGAAGCCTCCGGCGCGCAGCTCCGCCAGATACGCGGGGTCCACGGACTCCGGGTTCGCCTCCGTCGTGACCTCCGCGTCGTCCGCCAGGCCGAACTCCTCCCGCACCGCCCCGAGCATCCGTACGAGATCGGCGGCGGCGAGCAGCGTCGGCGTACCACCGCCGACGAAGACGGTCCTGACCGGGCGCGGATCGTCCCCGAGGACCTTGCGGGCGAGCCGGATCTCCTCGATCAGCGTGTCCGCGTAGTTGTCGCGGGAGGCCAGCACACCGCCGCTGCCACGCAGCTCGGTCGCCGTGTAGGTGTTGAAATCGCAGTAGCCGCAGCGCGTCGCGCAGTACGGGACGTGCAGATAGAACCCGAGGGGCCGGTCGCCCGCGCCCGCGAGGGCGGACGGGGGCAGGGCCCCGTCCTCGGGCATGGGCTCACCATCAGGCAGTACGGAAGGCATACGGACCATTGTCCGCCACCCGCCACCCGCCACCCGCCACCCGCCACCCGCCACCCGCCACCCGTCGGCCGTACCGGACCGCACCGGACCGGACCCGTCAGCGTGCCTGGAGCACCAGCAGCGCCAGATCGTCGCCGGGAGGGGCCTCCGCGAAGGTGTGCACGGCCTGCCGTATGCGGTCTGCCACCCCCTGCGCGGTGAGCCCGGCGCAGTCCGCGAGTGCCCGCGCCAGCCCGTCGGAGTCGTCGAACATCAGCGGGCCGGAGCGCCGCTCCGTGACCCCGTCGGTGACGCAGAGCAGTGTGTCTCCGGGCTCGAGGTCGAAGGTCTGGCTCTCGTACGCGGCGCCTTCCACGACCCCGAGGAGCAGCTGGGAGGCGGCCGCGGGGCGGACCGTGCCGTCGGGCCGGAGCAGAAGAGGCAGCGGGTGGCCGGCGCAGGCGAGGGTGCAGCGGACCCCGCCACCGCCCGGGAGCGGGGTGAGCTCCCCGTACAGGAGCGAGAGGAAGCGTGACTGCGGGCCGTCGTGCGGGCCGTCCTCGGGGCCAGAGCCGGTGCGCGAGCCGGGGCCCGCGACCATGAGCGCGGCAGCCTCTGCCGCCTCCATGGCGTCGTCGAGGAGCAGGCCGTTGAGACGGTCGAGCACCTCGCCCACCTGGTATCCCTCGCGCGCGAGCAGACGCAGCCAGGGGCGGGCGAGGCCGGTGACGACGGCGGCTTCCGGACCGCTGCCCTGCACGTCGCCGAGCATGAAGCACCAGCGCCCGCCGCTGCCGGCCGGGAAGATGTCGTAGAAGTCGCCGCCCGCGAGGCCCTCGTCGCTGGGCTCGTAGACGAGTGAGCTGTCGACACCGGGGATCTGCGCGACCTGGGCGGGCAGCAGCCCGCGCTGCAGGACCCGGCTGATGGTGGCCTGCCGGGCGTAGGCGCGGGCGGCGCCGATGGCGAGGCCCACCCGGCGGGCGAAGTCCTCGATCAGCGCGGTCGCTTCGTCGGAGACTCCCGCGCCCGGCAGCCCTTCACGGCCGAGCAGCAGGATGCCGAGGGGGCGCGCGCCGGCGGTCAGCCGGAAGGCGAGGGCGTTCCCTGCCGCGCCTTGTGCGGTTTCCCGGCCTTCCCTTGCCGCGCCTTCGTCGCTTGCTGCGCCGCCGCCTTCCACTCCCGCGCCATTGTCGCCGCTCTCGGTGTCCCCCTCGTACCCGGGCCGGGCGACGGGGACGGTCACAGCCGCGCTGCGGGCCTCTTGCGGTAACCGCGGCGGCTCCTTGACCAGGGCCGTACGCAGGCCCTCGATCGCGGACTCGTCGGCATGCCAGACCCTGGCCAGCCGGGGCTCGGGACCGGCCGCCTCGGCGTCCAGCCAGATCGCGCACCAGTCCGCGAGCCGTGGCACCAGCAGCTGCCCGGCCAGCGCCGTCACCATCTCCTCGTCGAGCTGCCCGGCGAGGAGATCGGACGCCTCAGCGAGGAACGACAGCGCCCCGCGCCCCGTCCAGTCCCGGTCGTCGCGCAGGGCCCTGCGTGGCGCGGGCGGGGGGCTCTCGGCGGCCCTGGGTCCCCGCGGCGCGACTCCCGGCCCCGCGGGACCGCAGCCGTCGAGCGCGAGCCGCGCCCAGACCGCCTTGAGCCCGGGCCGGTACGTGATCCCCCAGGACGCGGCCAGCGCCGTCACGAGCTGCAGCCCCCGGCCGTACTCCGGCTCACCGGACGCCGCTCCCGGGTCGGGCGGCTCGCTGCGTACCGGCCGCGCCGGATGGCGGTCCGACACCTCGACGACCAGTGACGCGGGGTCGTCCTCGCTCGCGGCGTCCAGGCGTACGAGCACCTCCACGGTGGTTCCCGCATGCACGACGGCGTTCGTCACGAGTTCGCTCACGACCACCACGGCGTCGTCTGCCAGCTGATCCGCCCCGCGCGTGGCGACCATCCCCAGTCGCGTCCACTCGGCGAGCGCCGCCCGCAGAAACCGCCGCGCCGCCGAGGCGGCCGGCGGGCTGCCGGGCAGGCTGGTGCGCGCCGCGGCTCTGACACTGCCGCGCTGCGGGAGCAGGTGAACGGACCGGTGGGTGGTCTCCTGCTGCATCGGAACGGACCCCACGCTGCGGCTCCTGTCCGGTTCTGGCGTTGCTCCGTGGACGACTGACGACACGGACAGAGTGACAGACCGAGCTCGCGCATAAGCATGGAGTCATCGAAGTGCCCGATATGCCCACACTCGGAAGAACGAATTCTGCGGCGCGGGGGGCGTGAAATGTGCTGCGGGCGCGACGAGGAGTCCTCGTCGCGCCCGCGGCACGCGTCAGGTGGCCCGGCGGGTGCCGGCCCGGAGCGGTTACGCCTCGCGCGACCCTCCGTACATGGACTCGATGAGGTGCTTGTACTCGCGCTCCACGACTGGTCGCTTCAGCTTCAGGCTGGGCGTCAGTTCGCCGTGCTCGACGTCCAGGTCACGCGGCAGCAGACGGAACTTCTTGATGGTCTGCCAGCGCTGCAGGCCCTCGTTGAGGCGCTTCACATAGCCCTCGATGAACTGCTCGGTCTGCGGAGCGGCGACGACCTCGGCATAGGACTTGCCACCGAGGCCGTTCTCCTTGGCCCAGCCGAGGATGGCGGGCTCGTCGAGAGCGATCAGGGCGGTGCAGAAGTTCCGGTCGGCGCCGTGGACCAGGATGTTGGAGACGAAGGGGCAGACCGCCTTGAACTGGCCCTCGACCTCGGCGGGAGCGATGTACTTGCCGCCCGACGTCTTGATGAGGTCCTTCTTGCGGTCGGTGATCCGCAGGTAGCCGTCCTCCGACAGCTCGCCGATGTCGCCGGTGTGGAACCAGCCGTCGGACTCCAGGACTTCGGCGGTCTTCTCCGGAAGCTTGTGGTAGCCCTCCATGATGCCCGGGCTGCGCAGCAGGATCTCGCCGTCGTCGGCGATGCGGACCTCGGTGCCGGGGAAGGGCTTGCCGACCGTGCCGGTGCGGTACGCCTCGCCGGGGTTGACGAAGGAGGCGGCGCTGGACTCCGTGAGGCCGTACCCCTCCAGGATGTGGATACCGGCGCCCGAGAAGAAGAAACCGATCTCGGGGGCGAGCGCGGCCGAGCCGGAGACGGCGGCGCGCAGCCTGCCGCCGAAGGCCTCGCGGAGCTTGGAGTAGACGAGGGCGTCGGCGACCTTGTGCTTGGCGGTGAGGCCGAAGGAGGCCGATGCGGTGCCGGTGCGGCGGAAGTTGTCCTGGGCCTCCTTGGCGTACGCCCGCGCGACCCCGGCCGCCCACTGGAAGATCTTGTACTTGGCGGCGCCACCGGCCCGGGCCTTGGCCGCGACGCCGTTGTAGACCTTCTCGAAGATGCGGGGCACGGCGGCCATGTACGTCGGCTGCACGACCGGCAGGTTCTCGATGATCTTGTCGACGCGGCCGTCGACCGCCGTGACATGCCCGACCTCGATCTGACCGGAGGTCAGCACCTTGCCGAAGACGTGGGCGAGGGGCAGCCACAGGTACTGCACGTCGTCCTTCGTCACAAGACCGGTCGCGGCGATGGCCTTGGCCATGTACGACCAGTTGTCGTGCGGCAGGCGGACACCCTTGGGGCGGCCCGTGGTGCCCGAGGTGTAGATGAGGGTGGCGAGCTGTACGGAGGTGATCGCCTCGACGCGCTCCTTGACCGCGCTCGGATGCTTGGCGAGGTACTCGGCGCCGCGGGCTTCCAGGTCGGCCAGGGAGACCACCCAGCCCTCGGGGTCGCCCTCGGCCGGCACGGCGGCGGCGGAGTCGATCACGACGACGTGCTGGAGGTTCGGAAGCTCGGCGCGCCTCTCGCGGGCCTTGGCCAGCTGGGCGGCGTCCTCCGCGACAAGGACGCGGCTCTCGGAGTCGGCGAGGATGTAGGCGGACTCCTCGGCGTTGGTCTGCGGGTACACGGTCGTGGTGGCCGCGCCCGCGCAGAGGATGCCGAGGTCGGCCAGGATCCACTCCACCCGGGTGGCGGAGGCGAGCGCCACGCGCTCCTCGGACCGTACCCCCAGTTCGATCAGTCCGGCCGCGATCGCATACACCCGCTCGGCGGCTTCGCCCCAGCTGAGCGACTTCCATTCGTCAGGGCCCTGGCCGCCGGCCGAGGGCACCGGGTAGCGGTACGCCTCCGCATCGGGAGTCGCCGCCACGCGCTGGACGAAGAGATTCGCCACGGAGGGCGGTCGGTTCTCGATCAGGGTCTGTGTGTCGCTCACGACATCCTCCGGGCCTGCTGCTGCGGCGTTGCTGCATGACTGGCTGATTGCGCGACGGGTCACCTTTGTTTAACTCACGAGTAACCCGTCGGGCGTTGTCAGGTTAGAGGTCCGTGCTCCCCCACGTAAGAGGCTGCAGGCTGCCGCTTCATAACGAACAGGCCCCCGCGCCGGGGACACGGGGGCCTGTGGGGCACATCAGACAAACAGGGGCGCTTGGTGCTTCTGAGCTACGAGGGGCGCTTCCGCTTCGATCACTTCTGCGCAGATCCTCCGCCCGTCCAGGACCGTTCTTCCTCGTCGCCTGCCGGTGCTACTTCTTCGTCTTGCCGCCGGCGGAGTCGTCGCTGGACAGCACCGCGATGAAGGCCTCCTGCGGAACCTCCACAGAACCGACCATCTTCATCCGCTTCTTGCCCTCCTTCTGCTTCTCCAGCAGCTTCCTCTTCCGGGAGATGTCGCCGCCGTAGCACTTGGCAAGGACGTCCTTGCGGATGGCGCGGATCGTCTCGCGGGCGATGACCCGGGAGCCGATGGCCGCCTGGACGGGCACTTCGAAGGCCTGCCGCGGGATGAGCTCCTTGAGCTTGGCCACAAGCCGCACGCCGTAGGCGTACGCCTGATCCTTGTGGGTGATCGCGGAGAACGCGTCGACCTTGTCACCGTGCAGCAGGATGTCGACCTTGACGAGCGACGCGTCCTGCTCACCGGTGGGCTCGTAGTCGAGGGAGGCGTAGCCACGCGTCTTGGACTTCAGCTGGTCGAAGAAGTCGAAGACGATCTCGGCGAGCGGCAGGGTGTAGCGGATCTCGACCCGGTCCTCGGACAGGTAGTCCATGCCGAGCAGCACGCCACGCCGGTTCTGGCACAGCTCCATGATCGAGCCGATGAACTCGCTCGGGGCGAGGATCGTGGCCCGTACGACGGGCTCGTACACCTCCGCGATCTTGCCCTCGGGGAACTCGCTCGGGTTGGTGACGGTGTGCTCAGTGCCGTCCTCCATGACCACCCGGTAGACCACGTTCGGCGCGGTCGCGATCAGGTCGAGGCCGAACTCGCGCTCCAGCCGCTCGCGGATCACATCGAGGTGGAGCAGGCCGAGGAAGCCGACGCGGAAACCGAAACCGAGGGCCGCGGACGTCTCCGGCTCGTACACCAGCGCGGCATCGTTGAGCTGGAGCTTGTCCAGGGCCTCGCGGAGGTCCGGGTAGTCCGAGCCGTCCAGCGGGTACAGGCCGGAGAACACCATCGGCTTGGGGTCCTTGTAACCGCCGAGCGCCTCTGTCGCGCCCTTGGTCTGCTGGGTGATCGTGTCACCGACCTTGGACTGGCGGACGTCCTTCACACCGGTGATGAGGTAGCCGACCTCGCCGACTCCGAGGCCGTCGGCGGCGAGCATCTCCGGGGAGTTGGTGCCGATCTCCAGCAGCTCGTGCGTGGCACCGGTCGACATCATCCGGATGCGCTCGCGCTTGTTGAGCTGGCCGTCGACGACTCGTACATAGGTGACGACACCGCGATAGGAGTCGTAGACCGAGTCGAAGATCATCGCGCGGGCGGGGGCGTCCGCGACACCGACCGGGGCGGGAACGTCCTGGACCACCCGGTCGAGCAGCGCCTCCACGCCGACGCCGGTCTTGGCCGAGACCTTCAGAACGTCCGACGGGTCGCAGCCGATGAGGTTCGCGAGCTCCTCCGAGAACTTCTCGGGCTGCGCGGCCGGCAGGTCGATCTTGTTGAGGACCGGGACGATGGTGAGGTCGTTCTCCATCGCGAGATAGAGGTTCGCGAGGGTCTGAGCCTCGATGCCCTGGGCGGCGTCCACCAGCAGGACCGTGCCCTCACAGGCGGCGAGCGAACGGGACACCTCATAGGTGAAGTCCACGTGGCCCGGGGTGTCGATCATGTTGAGGATGTGGGTCTTGCCCTGGCCCTCGCCCGTCGTGGGCGCCCAGGGCAGACGCACCGCCTGGGACTTGATCGTGATGCCGCGCTCACGCTCGATGTCCATACGGTCGAGGTACTGAGCGCGCATCTGCCGCTGCTCGACCACACCGGTCAGCTGGAGCATCCGGTCGGCAAGGGTCGACTTGCCGTGGTCGATGTGCGCGATGATGCAGAAGTTGCGGATCAGCGCCGGGGCGGTACGGCTCGGCTCGGGCACATGGAGAGGGGTCGCGGGCACGCAGGGTCCTGATTCTTGAGCGCCGAGCGCTCGTCTCGGGTCGATGTCGGATCGATACGCAGCCTCCATGGTCCCACGGCTGGGGCCCGGGACTCGGTTTGGGCCGGTCGGACGGCGACTGGTAGCCTGGGCAGCTGTGTGTCTCGCGCCCTCTCATGTGCGGGACGCGCGTCAGAGATTGATCAATCGAACCTGAAAAGGCTCTTTCGTGGCGAACATCAAGTCCCAGATCAAGCGGAACAAGACGAACGAGAAGGCGCGCCTGCGTAACAAGGCCGTCAAGTCGTCGCTCAAGACCGCGATCCGCAAGGCCCGTGAGGCTGCCGCCGCCGGTGACGTCGAGAAGGCCACCGTGGCCGCTCGCGAGGCGTCCCGCAAGCTCGACAAGGCTGTCTCGAAGGGTGTCATCCACAAGAACGCCGCCGCCAACAAGAAGTCGGCGCTGGCGTCCAAGGTTGCCGCTCTCCAGGCCTGAGTGCTCTTGCTCCACCCCCGGGGGGCGACCCCCGGTCCCGGCAGAAACCCCTACGGGGTGACACGTCGGGTGACTTGATCGCCGGAACGGACCAAGCGGGCCCTCTCTCATCCGCTCCCTCCCGGCACCCCGGACTCGCACGCGGCCTGCGTTCGCCACGCGGGTGCGAGCCCAACACTTTCCCGGCTTGAGGCCGGAACACCCAAGGCCCCGTCTCCTCGTCCTTCCCCAGGACGGAGAGACGGGGCCTTTGGCGTAGGCACGCACAGGCTTGGACGTATGCAGGGGCTCTGGTGCCTGGGCTCTCGTGCCTGGGCTCTCGTGCCGGAGTTTCCGGCCGATGGTGGCTCCGGGCGGCGGGGCCGACTGCCGAGGCCGGCCGGGCGGCAGGTACTGCCGGGCCGAGGGGTGGCAGCCAGGGCCCCGGGGCTTTCGGCGGGCGACGCGGGGCCGGAGGGCCAGCGACAGCGCCAAGGTCTCGGGCTGTCGCTGTAACGCTCCGGGCGGGCACACGGGGAACCGAGCAGGGGCGGGCCGTGCCGGGCGGGGCCTACCGGGCCTTACAGGGTCGGGCCGGGCTGCGCTTACCGGGCCTTACAGGGTCGGGCCGGGGCCGGTCGAGCAGAGGCAGGGCGGGCCGGGCCAGGCCAGGCCAGGCCAGGCAGAACATACCCGGCCGGTCGGCGAGGGACAGCGGACGGAACCGGGGCGAGGGCCGCCGCGCGTCGCGAAGGTGGCGCGTCAGGGGACGCCGGGCACACCGTCCCGGTGATCGTCTGCGGGCCGGGAGCCGGGGCCGGTGGGACCGGCCGGGGCTCAGGATCTGTTTCCCGGTTCCGGAACCGCACCGGTCAGCGACGCAACCGCGCCGCCCTCGCCACCGTCACCACGGCCTTCTCCAGGGCGTACTCCGGATCGTCGCCGCCTCCCTTGACGCCCGCGTCCGCCTCCGCCACCGCCCGCAGGGCCATCGCCACCCCGTCCGGGGTCCAGCCGCGCATCTGCTGCCGCACCCGGTCGATCTTCCAAGGCGGCATGCCCAGCTCCCGGGCGAGGTCCGCCGGGCGGCCGCCCCGCGCCGAGGACAGCTTGCCGATCGCGCGCACCCCCTGGGCCAGCGCACTGGTGATCAGCACCGGAGCGACCCCCGTCGACAGGGACCACCGCAGTGCCTCAAGCGCCTCCGCCGCCCGGCCCTCCACTGCCCGGTCGGCGACCGTGAAGCTGGAGGCTTCCGCACGCCCCGTGTAGTACCGGCCGACGACGGCCTCGTCGATCGTGCCCTCGACGTCGGCGACAAGCTGCGACACCGCGCTCGCCAGCTCCCGCAGATCGCTGCCGATGGCATCGACCAGAGCCTGGCACGCCTCCGGTGTGGCGGAACGCCCGAGCGTCCTGAACTCCGAGCGTACGAACGTCAGCCGCTCCGCAGGCTTGGTCGTCCTGGGGCAGGCCACCTCTCGCGCGCCAGCCTTGCGTGCCGCATCCAGCAGGCCTTTCCCCTTCGCCCCGCCGGCGTGCAGCAGAACCAGGGTGATCTCCTCGAAAGGAGCGTCGAGATAGGCCTTGACGTCCTTGATCGTGTCGGCGGACAGATCCTGCGCGTTGCGCACGACGATGACCTTCCGCTCCGAGAAGAGCGAGGGACTCGTCAACTCCGCAAGGGTGCCTGGCTGCAGCTGCTCCGGAGCGAGGTCGCGTACGTCCGTGTCGGCGTCGGCGGCCCGGGCCGCCGCCACGACCTGCTGCACGGCGCGGTCCAGCAACAGGTCCTCCTGGCCCACGGCGAGCGTGAGGGGAGCGAGGGGATCGTCGTTGGTGTTCTTCCTGGTGGCCATCGCGGTCCAGCATCGCACGGGGCGCTGACACCGCGGACGCGCCGGGGCGCCGGTCGGGGCCTGCCGGGCCCACGGCACAGGCGCCCCGGCGCCCCTGGTACTACGGCGCCTCGCGCCACCCGTCCCAGTCCGCGACGAAATCGTCCAGGTCGGCCGCGTCCAGCCGCCCCTCCGGGTCCTCGACGACCACCAGCCACTGGGCGTCCTCGGCGTCGTCCTCACCCGCCAGCGCGTCCCGGACCAGCTGGGGCTCCTGGGTCACGCCGAAGCGGTCCCCCACCGCCTCGGCGACCTCCTCCGCGGCGTCGCGGTCGGGCAGCACCAGCACATGTCTCACATCGTCCACCGCCACATTGTGCAAGGTCATGCGGCGCCCGGCCGACGGACCTCCGGTACCCCGTCCAGCACGACACCGAAGTGGTCCCTGTAGGCCGCCAGTACTTCGGCGTCGTCACCGAGCTGCCGCTCCTCCCTCTCGCCGTGCACGGTCGTGACCAGCCTGCGTCCCGTCAGGGTGATCCGTCCCTCCGCCGTCAGCCGGGAGCACACGAGGGACTGGGTGAAGTGCGACGCCGGTGACGTGCGGTGGTACCAGGCACCGGCCTCGAAGTCCGCCAGCGCCCGGGGGCGCCGGTCCACCCGGAACTGCGGCTTGCCGTCGCGCAGTACGTCCAGATCCCCCTCGGGCGCCTCGACGATCCGGAACGCGCCCGCCGGGTCGCTCTGCTCGCCCCTCTCCTCCAGCAGGAGAGGATGGGAGCTGTGGTCGCCGAATCCGACATCGGCCAGCCAGGGCCCGGTGCCGTCCCAGGTCTCCACGCGCAGCGTGAGGTGGTCGTACGGGATACCGAGCCGGCCGTCCTTGGCGAAGCCCCTGCCCTGGAGCAGGGTCACGCCGAAACCCAGGCCGCGCAGCAACGCGGCGAAGGCACCGTTGAGTTCGTAGCAGAAGCCGCCGCGGCGGGCCTCCACGACCTTGTCGAGAAGGGGCGTGTCCTCCAGCACCATGTTCTCGCCCAGGTGGATCGAGAGGTTCTCGAACGGTACCGAGAGCAGATGCCGCAGTTGCAGTTCGCGCAGCGACCCGGCATCCGGCCGCTCGGGGCGGGCGGCACCGATACGGCGCAGATAGGCCTCGACGGTCTCCCTCGGCGGCACCGGCGGTGATGTGTCCATGAAAGCAGTCTCGCCGCGGCCTCATCGGGGCGCCATGCGCCACTGGTCCTAGGCCGGTCGGCCGACAGATGTCCGCCCGTGGCCCGAGGTGTGGCAGCGTCCGGTCCGCATAGCGTTCCCGCATGGAACCTCCAGAGCCGGCCCGCGGTCGGGAGCAGCGCGTCGAGGTAACCGCCGGACCCGTGGAGGGATCCGCCCCGGAGCCGGAGCCGGAGCCGGAGCCGGTCGAGGCGTTCGCGGCGATGCTGAGCTGGGACCCGCGGGATCTTGAGGCGTGGGTGTACATCAGGGTCACTCCTGTCGTGGTGAAGGCGTGGCGTGAGGAGAAACGAGCCGGCCGGCCGACTGCTCATGCGCGACGGTCAGTGGCTGGACCGAGCCGCACCTCGCGGCACGGCTTGCAGTTCCTTGCCCTCTGCGGTCACCGCGATCGCTCCGTCCTCGTCCGTGCGGAGGACGGCCGCCCCTTGGGCCCGCAGAGCGCCGAGGGTGCGCGGCGACGGGTGCCCGTACGGGTTGTCGCGGCCGCAGGAGATCAGGGCCACCCTGGGCCGGGCAGCCGCCAGCAAGGCGGGGTGCTGGAAAGCGGAGCCATGATGGGCGACCTTGAGGACGTCCACCGGAGGGAGCGCAGGGTGGGCCCGTATCAGCCCCCGCTGAGCAGGCGGTTCCAGATCTCCGAGAAGGAGCAGCGAGAGGCCGCCGGCCCGGACGAGGAGCGCGACGCTCGCGTCGTTCGGCCCCTCCGGAGGCGGCCCGTGCCCTGCCGCCGGCCACAGAACCCGCCAGTCCAGACGCCCCACACGGCGCCGCTCCCCCGCCACCGCGCGGAGCACCGGCACCCCGGCCTCCGCCGCGGTGCGCCGCACGAACGCCGCCTGGTCGGGCGGCTCTTCGAGCGTCGTCGTCTGCAGCGCGCCGACCGCCCTGCCACGCAGCACGCCGGGCAGCCCCGCCACATGGTCGGCGTGAAAGTGCGTCAGCAGCAGAAGCGGGATCCGCGTGACTCCCAGCTCCCGGAGGCACCGGTCGGTGAGCACGGGGTCCGGTCCGGCATCCACGACCACAGCCGTGCCCTCCCCGGCCGCGAGGACTGTCGCGTCGCCCTGTCCCACGTCGCACATCGCGAACGCCCAGCCCGTCGGCGGCCACCCGGTGATCACCCGGGTCAGCGGCGCGGGGCGCACCACCGCCAGCAGGAGCAGCAGGGCACAGCCGGCCGCGGTCCAGGGCCGACGGACCAGCGCCCGGGCCGCGAGGACCGCGAGCCCGCTGACCAGGGCGAGCAGCATCCCTCCGGGCCAGCCGTCCGGCCAGTCGATCTCGGCACCCGGCAGTGCCGCGCCGGTACGGGCGACACCGGCGATCCACTCGGCCGGCCGTCCCGCGCACCAGGCGAGCACCTCGGCGACCGGCATCGCCACCGGAGCCGTTGCGAGCGCCGCGAAGCCCAGGACCGTGGCCGGTGCCACCGCGAGCTCGGCGAACAGGTTGCACGGGATCGCCACGAGGCTCACGCGCGCCGCGAAGACCGCCACTACCGGGGCGCACATGACCTGCGCGGCGCCAGCCGCCGCCAGCATCTCGGCAAGCCGCCCCGGCACCCCGCGACGCCTCAGCGCCTCGCTCCAGCCCGGTGCGAGCGTGAGCAGAGCCGTCGTGGCCAGCACGGAGAGCAGGAAGCCGTAGGTGCGGGACAGCCACGGGTCGTACAGCACGAGGAGCAGCACCGCCCCGGCCAGCGCGGGAATCAGTGATCTGCGGCGGCCGGTGCCGACGGCGAGCAGGGTGATGAGCCCGCAGGCCGCCGCCCGTAAGACGCTCGGGTCGGGGCGGCACACGACGACGAACGCGATGGTGAGGGTCCCGCCGAGCAGTGCCGTGGTCCGCAGCGACATGCCCAACCGGGGTGCGAGACCTCCGCGTTCGGCCTGCAGGGCTCTGCCCGGGGGCCCGATGAGCAGGAAGAGCACGATCGTGAGGTTGCTGCCGGAGACGGCCAGAAGATGAGTGAGGTCCGTCGCGCGGAAGGCGTCGTGGAGCTCGGTCCCGATCCGGGAGGTGTCGCCGACGACCAGCCCTGGGAGCAGGGCCCGGGCATCCGGGTCCAGGCCGTCGGTGGCTCTGCGCAGTCCGGCGCGCAGGTCCCCCGCGGTCCGCTGCATCGCGGTCGGGGACTTGGTGATCCGGGGCGGTCCGGCACCCTGTGTTCTCAGGACGGCGGCGAACCGGCCGTCCTCCTCCAGCGGCGGCTCCGCGCGGGCGTACAGCCGCAGCCGCGTCGAGGGCAGCAGACGTAACCACGCCGTCGCCGACTCACCGGGTCTGACGATCACCAGTACGGGTGCGCGTGTGGCCACGGCGGACCCGTCCGGTTCCGTCACACGGATGACCTCCGCAGTCAGCGCGACCGCCGCTCTCGTCATACGGTCGCCGCGGACACGCGGCTGGAGGGTGCGTGGATCGCCTGTGACCGTGACCTCCGCCGTGACCCGGCCGTACTGATTCGCCGCTTCCGGCACCGGGCCCCGGTAGAGGTCGGCTCCGCTCAGTCCGCCGGCCCCTGCCCCCGCGGCTGCGCAGACCAATATGGCGGCGGCCGCGACCCGGTTCGCCGGCCCCTGCCGCGAACGCCGTCGGACGGCGCGCACGAACAGGGGTGCAAGGAGCAGGGCGGCCACGGTGAGGCAGACGCCGGACAACACCGCCGGCCAGGGCGGCCTTGCGGTGAGGGCGAAGGCCGCCGCTCCCCACGCGGCCAGCGCCGGCAGGACCAGACGGATGTCGATCGGGCCCTCGTGCGGGCGGCCGGATGTGCCGAGCAGGTCACGGGCCTCGGTCTGCACCACCGGGCTCCTCATGGCCGCACCAGGGGCCGCAGGTCCTCGAACCGGCGATCGCCGATCCCTTTGACCTCGTGGAGTTCGTCCACAGAACGGAAACCGCCGTGCTCGGTGCGGTAGTCGACGATGTGCCGGGCGAGAACCGGGCCCACGCCCGGGAGGTCGTCGAGCTGCTCCACAGTCGCGCTGTTCAGGCTTGTCGGTCCCGCGGCCGGTCCGGCTGCCTGCCCCGCTGCGGCTCCGCCAACCGGGCCCCCAGCGGGTGAGCCGGGCAGAGCTGCGCCCACGACCACCTGTTCACCGTCCATGAGCACCCGCGCCCGGTTGAGCCCGGTGAGGTCCGTCCCCGCCTTGACTCCGCCGGCTGCGCTCAGGGCATCGGCCACCCTCGAACCGGCGGGCAGCCGGAGGACGCCCGGACGCCGGACCTTGCCGCTCACATCGACGACGATCGGCGCGCCAGGCCCTGCCGTGGGGGGCGGTCCCGGCGATGGCTCCGGCTCCGCACCGGGCCCTCCGTCGACGGGCGCAGCCGACGTGGGGCGGTCCTTGCCGACCAGCTCGGGCGCAGGCACCGGCTTCGGCCGTCCGGCCCAGAAGTGCTGCGCGGCGAACCCCACGGCCACCAGGAGGACGACCGCCAGCGCGGCGAGTGTCCTCGGCTCCATCCCGCACCTGAGCCGGATCCACAGCGGCAGCCGCTCGCGCAGCGCGAGACGCCGGCGCTCCCACGCCGACAACCCGGATGTGGACGACCTGCGCATCGGAGTCTCGGAGGCTGGTACCTGGGAGGTTGGGCGCCCGGACGTCATCGGACCTGGCCCGGCCCGCTCGGGCGCGGCCCGTACCGGCGCGGCCCCTGCGGTCCCTGCAAGCCCACGCAGCTCAGCGGGCGGGAGATCTGCGGACGCGGGGGCTTCTGACGTGGCCTCCGACGGCCGCGCCGTGGACCGTGGGGCCGAAGCCGGCACATCCGAGGCGCCCGGCACGACCGGTTCGGGCACCACGGCCCGGTCAAAGCCCCCGGACGGCCCCTTTGTCGCGGCGCCGCGACCCCGTGGTCCCGGGCGGCCGTGACCGGCGGCTGGAACAGCGCGTCCGCACGCTGTCGTAGGGCCAAGGCTGTCGCGGACGCCCCCGCCGAGGGCGATGCCGGTGGGGTCGACGACATCGGCGCCGGGCGTCCGGCCCACGACCGTCTTCTGCTGTCGCGGACGCGGCCGTCCGAGGCCGGGGCCCGGCCCGGGCCACTCGTCGCGGAGCGTGATCGCTGAGTCATGCCACATGACGGTAGGCACATCCGGGCATTCCCGCCGAGCGGCCTCAATTCCGGTGGATGACCACCCCGTTGTGGACAACTCGGTCACCCGCACGAGGGACTCAGCGCGGTGAGACCACAGCCCCGAGCAGCCCGGGACCGGTATGCGCGCCGATCACCGCGCCGACCTCACTGACATGCAGTTCGGCGAGGGCGGGCACCCGCTCCCGCAGCCGCTCCGCCAGCGCCGACGCCCGTTCCGGCGCGGCGAGATGATGGACTGCGATGTCGACCCGTCCCGTTCCCGCTCGTTCGGCGACGATCTCCTCGAGCCGGGCGATCGCTTTCGAGGCCGTACGGACCTTCTCCAGCAGTTCGATCCGTCCGCCGTCGAGCTGGAGCAGCGGCTTCACCGCGAGTGCCGACCCGAGCAGGGCCTGCGCCGCGCCGATGCGGCCACCGCGGCGCAGATAGTCGAGAGTGTCGACGTAGAAGAAGGCGGACGTTCCCGCGGCCCTCTTCTCGGCGGCGGCCACCGCTTCGTCCAGTGTGCCGCCCGCGTCCGCCACCTCCGCCGCGGCGAGCGCGCAGAAGCCGAGAGCCATGGCGACCATGCCGGTGTCCACGACCCGGACCGGAACGGGCGCCTCGCGGGCCGCCAGCACGGCCGCGTCGTAGGTCCCGGAGAACTCGGACGACAGATGCAGCGAAACGATTCCGGCCGCGCCGGCCTCCGCGGTTGCCCGGTAGGCCGCGGCGAACGTCTCGGGGCTGGGTCGGGAGGTCGTCACCGATCGCCGCTTCTGCAACGCGACGGCGAGGGAGCGGGCCGAGATCTCTGTGCCCTCTTCGAGCGCCTGGTCGCCGAGTACGACGGTCAGCGGCACCGCTGTGATGTGATGCCGCTCCATCGTCTGTGGCGGCAGGTAGGCCGTTGAATCGGTGACGATCGCGACATGGCGGGACATGAGCGGGAGGTTACCCGCAGGGGGCGCCGCACGGCAGCCCGACCCCGCCCTGCCGATCGGTTCCGTTCGGCGGACGCCGCCGGCCCCGGAGGGTCCCGACGGGCATGGGAGCCCGGCGCAAGCGGGGTTCACAGCCTCCATGTGCCCGCACGGCCTCGCGGGCACGCATTCCGTTTCGATGAACGGTTGCCGGTCGCCCGGTCGCCCGGCGGTGTCGCCGCTCGCGGGCGGGCGGTGGTGTCGACCGGCGACGGCCACGTGTCCATCTCTGGCAGGCGGCCGCTTTGTCGCGGACGCGGCGGCTCTCCAGCCACCCCGTCTCCGAGTGTTAGTTCGTCGTCTCCGGGCTCGCCGACTTCTGCCACGAATACGTCGACGGCTGCCGCGGATCGCGTGCCGTGATCGCCTGTGGGCGTGGCGCGTCGGCCTCGGCGTCGGCCGTCCGCCCAGTGCCTGCCGTACCGGGCCCCGTACCTGCGGCAGGCCCGGAAAGCGGGCCGGACGCTGTCTCCGCGGTCCGGTCCGGCTCCGTGCGGGACCAGTCCCGCAGCGCCCCGGCCTCCACGTCGATCTGCGCGCTCAGCGCCTCGAGGTCGTCCTCCGCGAAGGTCCGGGCCCGGTCCCTGGCCGCCCATCGCAGCGACTCCGCGGAGTGCTTGATCCGCTCCACCCGCTCGCGCAGATCCGGCAGCCGCTCCACGACCCGGCTCTTGTCGGGCTCGCGCTCCAGCCGCCTCAGTTCGTCGTCCAGGTCGTGCCCGTGTGCGCTCAGCCGCTCGAACAGGCCGATCGACTCCTTCAGCGAGGCGTCCTCGGCGACGCCCGCGTGCAGCGCGTCCTGCGTGGCCTTCATCGACGTGCGCAGCTGCAGCCGCAGCTGCGCCAGCTCACCGCTCACACCGACCTGCCCGAGGCTCTTGGCCCGCAGCGTCGTGTCCTCGACGGTGCGCCGCGCCTGGGTGATCGTACGGTCCACGCCGCGCTTGGCCGCGCCGATCGCCTTGACGCTCACATACGCTCCGAGCGCCACGAACGCGACGAAGAGCAGCGCCAGGATGAGGATGACTGCTTCCATGGGGGGCGCCCTCCGGAGTCGCGGGCCTGCCGGCCGTCCTGTGTGTTCCTTCACCGTAAACGCAACAGGCAGGCCGAGGGTTCCAGCGGAACCCCCAACCTGCCCGTAGGGGAAAGACCAGGGACGGCTTCGCTCGCGGCCGCCCTGGCCTTCTGCCGGGCCCCGCCCGGCCTGCGGCTAAGCCGTGACGATGTTCACCAGCTTGGGTGCCCGCACGATCACCTTCCGGATCCCCGCCCCGCCCAGCGCCGCGACGACCGCCGCGTCACCCAGGGCCAGCGTCTCCAGCTCCGTGTCCGTGATGGACGGCGAGACCTCCAGGCGTGCCTTGACCTTGCCCTTGATCTGCACGACGCACGTCACGGTCTCGTCCACCACGTACGCCGGGTCGGCCACCGGGAAGTCCTGGTGCACCACGGAGTCCGTGTGCCCCAGCCGGTGCCACAGCTCCTCGGCGACGTGCGGCGCCAGCGGCGCGATCAGCAGGACCAGCCGCTCCGCGACCGACCGCGCTACAGGACCACCCGTCTTCGTCAGGTGGTTGTTCAGCTCGGTGATCTTCGCGATGGCGGTGTTGAAGCGCAGCGCGGCCATGTCCTGGCCGACACCGTCGATGGCCTTGTGCAGCGCGCGCAGCGCCGCCTCGTCGGGCTCGTCGTCCACGACCGTGACCTCACCGGTCGTCTCGTCGACGACGTTCCGCCACAGACGCTGCAGCAGCCGGTACTGACCGACGACCGCACGCGTGTCCCAGGGCCGGGAGACGTCCAGCGGACCCATGGCCATCTCGTACAGGCGCAGCGTGTCGGAACCGTACTCGGCCGCGATCTCGTCGGGAGTGACGGCGTTCTTCAGGGACTTGCCCATCTTGCCCAGCTCGCGCTTGACCGGCTCGCCCTCGAAGAAGAACTTTCCGTCCCGCTCCTCGACCTCGGTGGCCGGCACCGGGAAGCCGCGGCCGTCCCGGTAGACGTACGCCTGGATCATGCCCTGGTTGTACAGCTTGTGGAACGGCTCGGCGGACGAGACGTGCCCCAGGTCGTACAGCACCTTCGACCAGAAACGGGCGTACAGCAGGTGCAGGACGGCGTGCTCGGCGCCGCCCACGTACAGGTCGACGCCACCGTGCGGCTGTCCCTCGCGCGGGCCCATCCAGTACTGCTCGACCTCCGGGTCGACCAGCTTGTCCTGGTTGTGCGGGTCCAGGTAGCGCAGCTCGTACCAGCACGAACCTGCCCAGTTCGGCATGGTGTTGGTCTCGCGCCGGTAGCGCTTGACGCCCTCGCCCCGCCCCAGGTCCAGCTCGACGTCCACCCACTCCTCGTTCCGCGACAGCGGGGTCTCGGGCCGGGTGTCGGCGTCGTCCGGGTCGAAGGTGCGCGGCGAGTAGTCGTCGACCTCCGGCAGTTCCAGCGGCAGCATCGAGTCGGGCAGCGCGTGGGCGACGCCGTCCTCGTCGTAGACGATCGGGAACGGCTCGCCCCAGTAGCGCTGCCGGCTGAACAGCCAGTCGCGCAGGCGGAAGTTGACGGTTCCCTCGCCGATGCCGCGCCCGGTCAGCCACTCGGTGATCTTCGCCTTGGCCTCGGCGACGCCCAGGCCGTCCAGGGAGATCTCGTCGTTGGAGGAGTTGATCGCGGGCCCCTGGCCGGTGAACGCCTCACCCTCCCAGCCGTCCGGCGGCTGCACCGTACGGACGATGGGCAGGCCGAAGGCCTCCGCGAACTCCCAGTCGCGCTCGTCCTGGCCGGGAACGGCCATGATGGCGCCCGTGCCGTAGCCCATCAGCACGTAGTCGGCGACGAAGACCGGGATCCGGCCGCCGGTGACGGGGTTGACGGCGTACGTGCCGGTGAAGACTCCGGTCTTGTCCTTGTGCTCGGTCTGCCGCTCGACGTCGCTCTTGGTCTGCGCCTGCTTGCGGTACGCGGCCACGGCGTCGGCCGGGGTGGCGGCGCCGCCCGTCCAGGCGTCCTTGACGTCCTGCGGGATGCCCTCGGGCCACTCGGCGGGCAGGATCGCGTCGATCAGGCTGTGCTCGGGAGCCAGCACCATGTAGGTCGCGCCGAACAGCGTGTCGGGGCGGGTGGTGAACACGGTGACCCGCTCACCGTCGTGGCCCTCGACCGGGAAGTTGACGCGTGCGCCCTCGCTGCGGCCGATCCAGTTGCGCTGCTGCAACTTGATCGCCTCGGGCCAGTCCAGCGCGTCCAGGTCGTCCAGCAGCCGGTCGGCGTAGGCGGTGATGCGCATGTTCCACTGGCGCAGGTTGGCCTTGAAGACCGGGAAGTTGCCGCGCTCGGAGCGGCCGTCGGCGGTGACTTCCTCGTTGGCCAGCACGGTGCCCAGACCGGGGCACCAGTTGACGGGGGCGTCGGAGGCGTAGGCCAGGCGGTACTCACCCAGGACCTCGGCGCGCTCGACGGCGCTCAGCTCGTTCCAGGGGCGCCCGGAGGGAGTCGCGCGCTCCCCGCTCTCGAACTGCGCCACCAGGTCCGCGACCGGGCGGGCCTTCTTCGCATCCTCGTCGTACCACGCGTTGAAGATCTGCAGGAAGATCCACTGGGTCCACTTGTAGTAGTCCGGGTCGATCGTCGCGAACGACCGGCGCTTGTCGTGGCCCAGGCCCAGCCGGCGCAGCTGGATCTTCATGTTCTCGATGTTGGCCTCGGTGGAGACCCGCGGGTGCGTGCCGGTCTGGACGGCGTACTGCTCGGCGGGCAGGCCGAAGGCGTCGAAGCCCAGGGTGTGCAGGACGTTGTGGCCCGTCATCCGCTGGTGGCGGGCGTAGACGTCGGTCGCGATGTAACCCAGCGGGTGTCCGACGTGCAGGCCCGCGCCGGAGGGGTACGGGAACATGTCCATGATGAACTTTTTGGGGCGGGCGACGGCAGCCGGGTCACCGGCCAGGTCACCGCTCGGGTTGGGCGCCTCGTACGTGCCGTCGGCGTCCCAGAAGTCCTGCCAGCGTGCCTCGATATCAGCGGCCATGGCTGCCGTGTAGCGGTGGGGTGCGGCCACCTCTGCGGCAGCAGAATTCGTCTCGCTCATGATCCCTAAAGCTCCATCGATCGTCTCTGCCGGCGTTCCCCGGAACGGGCTGTGCCCACAAACAAAAGGACCCCTCGCACAGGAGGGGACGCCGCGCCGATTCCGACCGGACGACTCACCGGTCGGGACTGATCAGCGCGGCCCGCTAAGCAGAAGGCGTACGGCACGCATGGCGTCAGGGTACCGCAGGGCCGGTCCGGGCCGCATCGAGCGTCCGCGCGGTCCTCGTGATCACGATTCGGACACTTGTCGGCGCGCCACCTGGACCGCTCGACCCTCGAAGTTACTCGGCGTATCGGCCCTATCCGGGGCAACCCCAGGGTCAGTTGCCAGTCAGGCTGACCACTAAAGGCAGAAACCTCGTACTGCTTGGTATGGCTCGACCTAGCATGCGAACACGGGACCGCTTTCCCGCACCACTCGGAGTCGCCCCCATGAACCCTCGTCGCAAGATCCGTTCGACACCCGGCCCGAATACGGGCCCCAGCCGCCGGCAAGTGCAAGGCGGGCTGGGTGTCGCCGCTCTCGTGTTCCTCCCCTTGCTCGCCGTCGGCGGCAGTGACGATTTCCGCGCAGCGCTCGACTTCACAAGCGGTGTCCTCTCGCTGCTGTCGCTCACGGCCTCGGTCGCCTGGGGACTGCTTGCCACCGACCGGCTGCTTCTCTCCATCCGCCACCGGCTGCTGGCCCAGGCCATCCACCGGACCACGGCGGTCGCCTCGCTCGGCTTCCTGCTGCTGCACGGCACGGTCAAGGTCTCGCTCGGACACGTCGAACTGATCGGCGCTTTCATCCCGTTCAGCCTGGGAGTCACCGGTACCTCCGGCCTCATAGGCCTCGGCTCGCTCGCCGGAATGCTGATGGTGGTCGCGGCATCCACCGGTGCCGCACGCAGCGCGCTCGCGGGCAACAGCCGGATGGCCGGCCGCTGGCGGGCCCTGCACATGCTGGCCTACCCGGCGTGGTGCGCGGCGCTCATGCACGGCCTCTACACCGGCCGCCCCGCCGCCACCTGGGTGACCACCATGTACTGCCTCGCCCTGGCCGGTGTCGCCGGGGCCGTCTCCCTGCGACTGCTGCCGCGCCAGACACAGCGGCGCCTCGCCGAGCGTGTCATGGCCCTGATGGGGTCGGGCGGCCAGGCTGCCGAGGTCCCCGAGCAGACCAGGCGGAACATGTCGGACGCCCCGCTGCCCGGCGCCCCGGGCGGCACCTCCGGGGCCGAGTACGAGCGCGACTTCCCGCGGCGGCGTCCGGAGGACCTCGACGAACCGCTGGGCCGGCCGATCGGTCAGCCCCTGGGATCGCCGCTCGGCGCGCCCCTGGGACAGCCGCTCGCACCGCCGCGCGGTGAGCCGAGGCGCATCGCGGCTCCCGCCCCGCCGCTCTACGAAGCGGCGCCGCCCCCGGTCGCCGAGCCGGCCACGGCCACGGGGTCCTTCCTCGGAGCCGGCCCGGTGACCGGCGGGCCGCTGCCCGGTGACGGACCCGGAACCGGGATCTCCGCCGCCTACCGCGCGGTCTCCCTGGCCGGCGACACCACCGCTCGCCCGACCGGGACCGGCGCATCCGCGCCCTCCGGCGACGTCCCCCTCGCCGAGCGCATTCCCATGACAGAGGAGCTCCCTGTCATCGACGAGTCGGCTCCCCGCCCGAGTCTGTGGCCGGCGCCTTCCCCGCCGCCGCCCGCGCAGGCGTTTCCCCCGCCGCCCGCGTCCTCGCGGTACGAGACGGGCACCGCGGACCCGCTCAGCACGGGCGCGACGCCCTCGTACGACACAGGCTCGATACCCGCGTACGACACAGGCGCAATGCCCTCGTACAACACAGGCGCGATGCCCGCGTACGACACAGGCGCGATGCCCACGTACGAGACTGGCTCGACGCCGCTCTACGAGACCGGCGCCAACCCGCTGTACGAGACCGGCGCCACGCCCGTGTACACCGATCCGTACGACCCGGCGACGGGCGGTTACGGCTCGGCGTCGGCGTACAGCAGCGGCACCGCAGGCGCCGGCTACGACAACCCCAGCCCGACCTCGCCTCTGTCGTCCGTGGACGACACGCGACAATCACCCGGCCCGCTCTATCCTCCCCAGGCCGGGGAACCTTGGCACGCACCCGCAGGAGAACGACCGTGAACGCCCCTCTCCCCGATGTCCCCGAAGTCCGCGTCGTCGGTCTCCCCCAGCTGACGCAGGGCTTCGACCTGGTCGAGCGCCTCGATCTCTCGATGCACCTGAAGGTGCACGGGCCGCTCGAGCCGATGACCGGGGAGCGGCTGGCCCAGCTCGCCGAGAACATGTCCCTGAGGGGCCGGGGTGGAGCAGGTTTCCCCTTCGACAAGAAACTGCGGGCGGTGGCGAAGGCTGCGATCCGGCGGGGCGTGCGACCCGTCGTGGTGGTCAACGCCAGCGAGGACGAACCGGCGTGCCGCAAGGACACCGTGATGGTCAACAGGGCGCCCCACCTCATCCTGGACGGCGCGCTGCTCGCCGCCGAGGCACTGGGCGCACGCACCCTGATCGTCGCGGTGACCCGCAACTCGACGGAGATCTCGATGCGTGCCGCCCTCGCCGAGCGGGGGCTGTCCGACCGGCGAGGCCAGCAGATGCGGGCGCGGGTGCAGCGCAACCCCGAGCGCATGGTCTCCGGCGAGGCATCGGCGATCATCCGCGCGATCAACGGCGGCCCCGCGCTGCCTCCCGGCCGCCGTGAGCGCGCCGCCGAGTCCGGCGTCGCGGGGGCACCGACGCTGCTGTCCAACGCGGAGACGTTCGCGCAGCTTGCCGTCGCCGCCCGGATCGGGGCCCGCCGATACGGCCACACGGGCCTGGAGAACGAGCCGGGCACAGTGATGCTGACGGTCTCCGGCGCGGTCGCGCGCCCCATGGTGATCGAGGTGCCGACGGGTGTGCCGTTGCGGTACGTGCTGCAGCTGGCAGGTGCGCCGCCGGTCCCCCAGGGCGTGCTCACCGGCGGGTACCACGGCAACTGGATCGACGCCGCCGCCACCCACGACGCGGTGATCTCACGCGAGTCGCTGGCCAATGTCGGCGGCGCGCTCGGCGCGGGCGCGATCCTGCCGATCGGCCCCGAGACGTGTCCTCTCGGCGAGGCACAGCGCGTGGCGAACTGGCTCGCCGCCGAGACGGCCGGCCAGTGCGGTCCGTGCAAGCTGGGTCTCCCTGCCGCGGCCGGCGGGCTGTCCGACGTGATCAACGGCGGCGGACCGGCCGCTCTGGAGGCGCTGCGCGAGGTCACGCAGGCGGTCAAGGGACGGGGCGCCTGCAAGCACCCGGACGGCTCCGCGCGCTTCTTCGCGTCCACCCTGTCGGCGTTCACGGACGACCTGGCGGCGCACGTCCTGCACGGCGGCTGCGGCCGCGAGACGACCGGTGTGCTGCCGCTGCCCCTGCCCGGCTACGAGGAGGCGGAGGAGTCGATACCGAGCGGTGAGAAGCTCGCCATCGACTGGACGCTGTGCCAGGGCCACGGCATCTGCGCCGAGATCGTGCCCGAGCTGATCCGCATGGGCGCGGACGGCTTCCCCTCGGTGGCGGAGGCCGCGGTGCCGATGCACCTGCGAGGACGCGCGGAACGAGTCGTACGCCGCTGCCCGGCCCTCGCGATCCGACTCGAGCAGGCGCCGGGTCGGGAGCGCCGTCCGGCGCTGCCCCCGGGCGGCGACCGCAAGGCCCTCGGCAGCGGCCGGGGTTGACGGAGACACGGAAGAGGGCCACCCGGATCGGGTGGCCCTCTTCGTTTGCTCTTACCGAGCTGCTGTGGAGCTAAGGAGAATTGAACTCCTGACCTCTTGCATGCCATGCAAGCGCTCTACCAACTGAGCTATAGCCCCTTGTTGTGTGCCGCCCGCTTCGGGTTTCCCTCGCGGCGACAGACAGAACATTACACGGTCCCCCCGGTGGTTCACCAAATCGTTTCCGGTCCGCACAACCTTGTCCGACAGCACCTGTTTTGTCGTGGTTGGGGCGGTGACCTCAACGGGGCGCGGAGGGGCGCTTATGCCGTCGCGAACGAGTAGAACCGTTTGAGGGTGCAGTGCTCGTCGAGCAGCCGGCCGTAGATCGGCTCCCCTTCGAGCTCACGGTACGTCTCGATGGGATCGCCTTTTATGATCAGCGCCCGAGCGCACTCCTCGCACCAGTACTGGTACTCGGGATTGACGGGGTCCATGTCGCGGACGATCGGCGTACCACTGCCACACCAGTCACATTTCCGCCTGTGTGCACCCATCACTCAGCTCCAGCTGTGGCCGCAGGCCGTGCACACGTACGAGATACCTCCGTTGTCGCCGAGCACTTGAGCAACGTGAGCCGAACCACATGAGGGACAGCTGAGGCGAGTACTTGCCTCCGCAGCGGCGAGCAGGTCATCGTCCTCCTCGATGCTGCTACCGGGCATCGCCTCTCCCTCCCGTCCGGGCCGTTGACGTCCGGGCCGTCGTCCCCCTCCGGCCGTCCCGATTCTGCCATGGCGCCGCAAGAGGGTCAGTGCCGTCGGGCACACGAGAGCGGCGGGAACGCAGAAATCCCGCCCCCTGATGGGGACGGGATCCTGATGTCGAGGTTGTGGAGCTAAGGAGAATTGAACTCCTGACCTCTTGCATGCCATGCAAGCGCTCTACCAACTGAGCTATAGCCCCTTGTGTTCTTCGCGCTCCGCGCTGCGAACAAGAAGAACCTTAGCCTGTGACCAGCCGGAAAGTGAAATCCGGCCGGTCCCGGGCCGCCGGGCGGGAACAAGGAGAACCCGCCGGACCCGGCTCGGAGCCCGGCCGACGGCGGTCGGCCTCCGAGCACCCGCACCCGTCAGTCGTCGTCGCCGAGGACCGGCTCAGGGAGCGTGCCCGCGTTGTGCTCGAGCAGACGCCAGCCGCGGGCGCCTTCACCGAGCACGGACCAGCAGCAGTTGGAGAGCCCGCCAAGGCCCTCCCAGTGATGCGCCTCCAGGCCGAGCAACCGGCCTATGGTGGTCCGGATCGTGCCGCCATGGCTCACCACGACGAGCGTGCCGCCGGCCGGCAGCCTGTCGGCGTGGTCGAGCACGACGGGTGCGGCGCGGTCGGCGACCTCGGTCTCCAGTTCGCCGCCACCGCGGCGCACCGGCTCGCCGCGCTTCCACGCGGCGTACTGCTCGCCGTGCCGCTCGAGGATCTCGTCGTGCGTCAGACCCTGCCAGACGCCCGCATAGGTCTCACGCAGCGCCACATCGTAGGTGACGTCGTGCCCGGTGATCGCGGAAAGCTGGCGGGCCGTGGCCGCCGCCCGCTTCAGGTCGGAGGCGATGATCGCGTCCGGCTTCAGCGAGGCGAGGAGGCGGGCGGACCGGCGGGCCTGACCCACGCCGGTCTCGGTCAGCTCGATGTCCGTCGAGCCCTGGAAGCGGCGCTCGAGATTCCAAGCGGTCTGACCGTGCCGCCACAGGACGATGCGGCGGTCCCTGCCCTTGCCCGTGCCCGTGCCGGTGACGCTCAGCTCAGCTCACCGTCCGTCCCGCTGCCGTCACCCACCAGCCGAGCGTGTTCCTCGGCCTTGCCACGGGTCTTGACGGCGTCCTCGGGGAGCGGCAGCTCGGGGCAGTCCTTCCACAGCCGCTCGAGGGCGTAGAAGACACGCTCCTCGCTGTGCTGGACATGCACCACGATGTCGACGTAGTCGAGCAGGATCCAGCGCGCGTCACGGTCGCCCTCGCGGCGGACCGGCTTGGCGCCGAGCTCCTTGAGGAGCCGCTCCTCGATCTCGTCGACGATCGACTTGACCTGGCGGTCGTTGGGGGCGGATGCGAGCAGGAAAGCGTCGGTGATGGAGAGCACATCGCTTACGTCGTACGCGATGATGTCGTGCGCGAGCCGGTCGGCGGCCGCCTGGGCGGCGGCGTTCACGAGCTCGAGGGAGCGGTCCGTAGCGGTCACAAGCAGGCTTTCGTCGGCGGTCAAGACCCCTCCAGGGTCTCACGGACCGCTGACAGCCCACGAAGTGATTACTCCGGCGCCCCCGGGACAAGGGCGCGGACACCTGGGGCGGCTCCCCCCGCCCGGCGGGCCGGGTGCCGGCGCCTGTCCCGCCGACACCCCTGGAGCCCGGCGGTCCGCCGGCCCTGCAGCTACTTCTTGATCTTGTAATCGCCGCCGAGGACGACCGTGACGTCGGCGTTCGACGCCGCCTTGCCCTTCTCGACAGCGCTCTCCGGCAGTCCCAGGGTCTTGGCGACCTCGACGGCCTTCGCCTTCTGGGCCGCGTCACCGTAGAGGACCTGCGAGGACGACACGGCGTCCGCCTTGCCTGCGTCGACGAACGCGTAGCCTCCGTTGACCAGGACGATCCTGGCGGCTTCGGTGGCGTCGCCGTTCCCGGAGGCGTTCCGTACCCCGACCCGAATCGCGGCGCCCTGCTCGGGGGCACTGATCTTGCCGCCCAGGATGTCCTTGACCACACTGTCGCTCGCGTCCTGGCTGAGCGTGCCGTCCTGCTGAACGGGCAGCATGGCGGTCTTGTAGTCGCCGCCCTTGGCGTACTCCGACAGCTTCGCGAGCGAGGCTCCCAGGTCCTTCTCGGGCAGCGAGGGGTCGAGGATCTGCGCGAGGGTCTCGACCGTCACCGTCGCCCCCTTGGGGTCGCTCGAGATCTTCCGCAGCACCCCGTACATCACCTGGCCGAAGCGCTGGAGCTGTTCGGCCTCCGCCTCGCCGGAACCGCGGTAAGTGGCGTAGCCGACGGCCATCCGGCCGTTGAGCGTCTGGTTCTCGCCCTTCTTCACCAGCGGAGCCTCGCCCTTCTTGGCCCCGGGCACCTCGGCGTTCGTGTCGATGTCGATGCCGCCGACGAGTTCGACGAGGTTCTCCAGGTACGGGGTGTCGAGCCGCCAGGTACCGGTGACCCTGGTGCCGAGCAGCGTGCCGATCGACTCACGGGTCCCGGTGGAGCCGTCCTCGTCGACCGACTTGCCCAGGGTGGTGGCGACGCCCTCGTCGTTGGCGACGGAGAGCGAGTTCGGCAGCAGGACCGTGGTGCCCTGCTTGGTGGTCGCGTTGTCGACGAGCAGGGCGGTGGACGTGCCGCCCTTCTTGGTGTTGTGCAGATGCAGGACGATCACGTCGCGCTTCTGCGGCCCTGTGGCGGTGTTCCCGGTGGCGCCGGAACCGGATGTGCCGGGGAGCTTGCCGGCGTACCAGAGGTAACCGACGCCACCCACGACGGTGAGGGCCAGTACGAGGGCGAGGGCCACGAACCTGTTGCGGCCCTTGCGCCTGGCCTCCTCGCGGCGTTCGGTGCGGCTCTCGGTGAACTTGAGCCAGTCGATGACGTCCTCGGAGTCCTCGTCGGGCTCCTCGATGAACGAGAACTGTTCGGTCCGGTACTCCCGGTCGCTCCCGCCTCCGTGCTCGCCCTCGCTCCCCGGCGCGCCTTCCGGAGCAGGGCGGCGCTGCCCCGGTACCGCGGGGCGTTCCGGTTCTGCGCGGGTGTGCTGCGAGGCCTGGGCGGGCGCCTGGGGCTGGGTCTGCTGCGCCGGGATGCTCCACTGCTGCGAGGTGTCGACAGCGGCTTGGCTGCCCGTGTCGTAGCCGTAGCCGTCGTACCCCTCGTAGCCGTACTCCTGCGGGCTCCGGGGGTGGTGCTGGGCGTGGGGAGGCTGTGGGATCTGCTGCCCGTAGGGGTCGTACTCCTGCGGGGTCCGGGGGTGCTGCGGCTGGGCGTACGGGTCGTATCCGTAGCCCTGGTGCTGTGGCCCGCTCTGTTGCTGTTGCTGGTGCTGTGGCCCGCTCTGCTGTTGCTGCTGCTGGCCGTACGCGTCGTAACCGTTCGGCTGCTGGGAGTGCTGAGGCTGCTGGTAGACCGGCTGCCCGTACTCGTCGTAGCCGATGATCTGCGGCTGCTGCGAGTAGTACGGGTCGTACGGGTTCTGCTGGTCGTTCACCGGTGCCCCTCTCCGTGGCTCATTCGCCGCGGTACAACTGGCGCTTGTCGATGTAGCGCACCACACCGTCCGGTACGAGATACCAGACGGGGTCACCCTGCACGACCCTCGCCCGGCAGTCGGTGGACGAGATGGCCAGGGCCGGTACCTCCACCAGGGAAACACCGCCCTTGGGCAGTCCGTCGTCGGTCAGGTCGTGGCCGGGCCGGGTGACACCGATGAAATGGGCGAGCGAGAAGAGTTCCTCGGCGTCACGCCAGGTGAGGATCTGCGCGAGCGCATCGGCCCCGGTGATGAAGAAGAGGTCCGCGTCGCGGTTCAGCGCCCGTAGGTCCCGCAGGGTGTCGATCGTGTAGGTGGGACCGCCGCGGTCGATGTCGATACGGCTGACCGAGAACTGCGGGTTGGACGCCGTGGCGATGACCGTCATCAGATAGCGGTCCTCGGCAGGAGACACCGCCTTGTGGCTCTTCTGCCACGGCTGCCCGGTCGGAACGAACACCACCTCGTCGAGGTGGAACAGGGCGGCCACCTCGCTGGCGGCCACCAGGTGTCCGTGATGAATCGGGTCGAATGTCCCGCCCATGACGCCGAGTCGGCGCTTGCCGCCCCTGGTGGGCAGTTCCTGCTGTCCCATACCCATGCGTGCAGAGCCTACTGGCACGGCTGTCCGGCCCTGTATCAGCGGTCGCGGTTGAAGCGGGTCGTGATCCACAGCAGCAGGATCAGCGCACCGAACGCGCCGAAACCGGTGAGGTAGGGGCTGAGGCTTTCGTGGTTGCCACCGTGCTCGGCACCCTCGGCGAGCGTGACCAGATTGGCGGCGGTGCTGGCGAGACTCATCTTCTGCAGGACCTATCGATCGGGAGTCGGACCGGAGACTTCGCGCACATCGTATGCGGGATGTTCGGGCACGCTCACGCCGACTCAGTCGTTGTCGCTTTCGTCGCTGCTGTCCTCGGCAACCGCGTGTGCTCCACGATGCGCGCGGGCCCCGGAGGCGTCCGCGCAGTTATCCACAGGCCCCCGCGGCCCCGCAACCCCAGCACCTAATCTGGGGTCTGTCAGGGGGACGGGGCAGGACTCGTAAGGAACAGGGGGCATCCGATGACCGACAGCAGTTCCGGGAATGTGCCGAGCAGGCAGCGCAAGCGCTTCCCGGACATCTCCTCCCGGGCGTACGAACACCCTGCGGACCGCTCGGCGCTGGTCGCCCTGCGCAAGCTCACGGGCTTCGACACCGTCTTCAAGGCGCTGAGCGGGCTGCTGCCCGAGCGAAGCCTGCGACTGCTCTTCCTCTCCGACTCCGTGCGGGTGAGCGATGCCCAGTTCGCGCATCTCAACACCATGCTGCGCGACGCCTGTTACATCCTGGACCTGGAGAAGGTCCCGCCGATGTACGTCACGCAGGACCCCAAGCCCAACGCGATGTGCATCGGACTGGACGAACCGATCATCGTCGTCACCACCGGCCTGGTGGAGCTGCTCGACGAGGAGGAAATGCGGGCGGTCGTCGGCCATGAGGTGGGGCATGCCCTCTCGGGCCACTCGGTCTACCGCACGATCCTCCTCTTCCTCACCGGTCTGGCGCTCAAGGTCGCCTGGATCCCTCTCGGCAACGTCGCGATCATGGCGATAGTGACCGCTCTGCGCGAGTGGTTCCGCAAGTCCGAGCTCTCGGCGGACCGGGCGGGGCTGCTGGTCGGCCAGGACCTGCAGGCGTCGATGCGCGGCCTGATGAAGATCGCGGGTGGCAACCACCTCCACGAGATGAACGTCGACGCGTTCCTGGCGCAGGCCGAGGAGTACGAGGCAGGGGGCGACCTGCGGGACTCCGTGCTGAAGATCCTGAATGTACTGCCGCGCACGCACCCCTTCACCACGGTGCGGGCGGCAGAGCTCAAGAAGTGGGCCGAGAGCCGCGACTACCAGCGGATCATGGACGGTCACTACCCCAGGCGCGCGGAGGACAAGGACACATCCGTCACGGACTCCTTCCGCGAGTCGGCGTCGCACTACGCGGACTCGGTGCGGACGAGCAAGGATCCGCTGATGAAGCTCGTCGGGGACATAGCCGGAGGCGCGGGCGACCTGGGCGGCCGGCTGCGCGACAAGTTCACGGGCGCCGGCAGCCCGGGAGGTGCGGACCGCAGTGGCGGCAACGGCAGCCGCCCGTCGGAAGGCGGCGGCAAGGACGCGGGAGCTCAGGGCGAGGGCTGAGCAGGCGACGGCTGGGCGCTGGGGTCGAGGGCCCCGCAGAGGGCAGCGGCGGCGCGGCCCGTCTCGTACGGGTCCGTGACGGGCGGGCCGCCGGAGGTGGTCCGCCCGCCGGCCAGCAGCGGCTGCAGGGCACCGGACGCGTCGGCGGAGCAGGCCATGGGCCCGGCCTGCAGATAGCTGAAGAGCAGCTCGGCCCGGTGCGTGCGAAGGTCGTCCCGGTCGAAGCGGAAGTGCAGCTCGCGGCGGACGGTGAACAGGGAGGCCTCGTCCGCGTTCTGCACACCGGCCGGGTCGCCGGGTACCACGCTGTCACCCGCGCCGGTCCGCTGCCCTGGCCCGGTCCCTGGCGCCGGGCGGAGGGCGTAGGCGAAGGTGTGGTCCGAGATCACCTCGAGGGCGTTGGGGCCGGCGTCGACGACGCGGAGCGTGCCCTGGACCCGCACCTCCGGTTCGGCCAGGGCCACCTTCGCCGGGTCGAAGCGCACCAGCCAGCCCGTCGCCGCGTGCCGCCCGTCGTCCGCGGGGGTGTCGAAGGACTGGTCGAACTGGTCCAGCTGGTCCGGATCGAGCAGTACCCGGACCGGCCGCAGCGCGGCGCCGGTGAGCACATCGGGGTCGAGCGAGGACTCCACGAGGTAGTCCTTGGCGATGGTCAGCGCCGTCATGACCTGGCTCTCGGAGAAATTTCCGGTGCGCAGGGCGGCCGGAAGAGTGATTCCGGCGGCTCCGATGCGGAACTGGGCGGCGGGACTGTGCGCGTACAGCTCTGCCGGATCCCCTCCGGGCACGGGGTCCCGCGGGGCGAGAGGGACCACCATCGACCGCAGCGGCTCCGCGGGCCGGGGCGGGGGCTGGTAGGGGTGGCGGACGCCCATGTAGATCGCGGTGCCGAAGGCGAGGGCGATCAGCAGGACCAGGAGAAACGGCTTGGCCCCGGTCCTCGCCCACCAGCCGGGACGGCTCCGGACAGCTCTGGCATGGTCGGCCATCCGCTCCCGGGCGGAGAACTCCTGGAGGCGGGCAGCGCGGATGAACGACTCGTCGAAGACGACGGACCGGTATTCGTCCTCACCTCCGCCGGGGAGCCCCTCGGGTGTCCCCTCAGGTGGGTCTCCACGCCCTGCCATATCTTCAGAGTAGGTCTGTGGACGCACACGTAAACGCGGGGCCGGGCGACAACTTCCGACAAGCGCTCACGCATTCCGTCAGGGGGTGCGGGGCACGGCGGAGACGGGGGGTGCGGAGTACTCCGCGGAGGCGGAGGGGCTGGGCACCCGCTCCGGGGCGGAGGTCCTGGACGGGGCGTCGACGCCGGTCGTGGCCGGCGGGGGGACGCGGTCCTGGCGGTTGGCCGAGGCGCCCCGGTAGACGGCGGTGAAGGCGAGAGCGACCATGCCGATGCCCATCAGGAGGGCAAGGATCCAGGCGACGGGGCGGTGCCAGCGGGCGGCGCCGCGATAGGGCCGCAGGGTGCCGCCGTGCGGGCCGTAGGGGTCCAGGTCCCGTGCGGCGCGGTCGTCCGGATCGTAGGCGTCGTAGCGCTGGTGACCGTATGCGCCGCCCGTGCCGTAGCCGTCGTCGTCCGCCGGGCCCGCTCCGGCGCGGGCGCGGGCGGCCTCGGCCTCGGCACGCGCCTGGGCTGCGGCGAGCAGACGCTCGACCGCGGTGGGTTCGTGGATCTCGGCAGCCCGCACGAAGTCCTCGTCGAACACCACGGAGGCGAAGTCCTCATCCGCGCCTCCGCGGTCGTCGTCGGGCTCCCAGCCGTCCGGGAACGGCCTGCCCCCCAAGTCGTCCGGCACGCCTTCAGGGTAGACCTGGGCGGGGGTTTTGGGCAGGGAGTGCGGACAACTGCCCGCACTCGTCGGTCACCGGGTGTGACCGTCGCCCGTGACGATGTACTTCGTCGAGGTCAGCTCGGGGAGGCCCATCGGACCCCGGGCATGCAGCTTCTGCGTGGAGATACCGATCTCGGCGCCGAATCCGAACTGGCCACCGTCGGTGAAACGGGTGGACGCATTCACGGCGACGGTCGTGGAATCGACCAACTGGGTGAATCGGCGGGCGGCAGCCTGGGAGGTGGTGACGATGGCCTCGGTGTGACCGGAGGACCAGAGGCGGATGTGTTCGACGGCCTTGTCGAGGGAGTCGACGACGGCGGCGGCGATGTCGTACGAGAGGTACTCGGTCTCCCAGTCCTCGGCGGTCGCGGCGACCACGACGGCCTTGGAGCCCTCGGCGTGGGCCAGGGTCCTCTCGTCGGCGTGCACGGTGACCCCGGCCTCGGCGAGGGCGCCCAGGGCACGGGGGAGGAAGGCGGCGGCGATGTCCTGGTGCACGAGGAGGGTCTCTGCGGCGTTGCAGACGCTGGGGCGCTGGGCCTTCGAGTTGATGAGGATGTCGACGGCCATGTCGAGGTCGGCCTCGGCATCGACGTAGACGTGGCAGTTGCCGGTGCCGGTCTCGATGACCGGGACGATGGACTCCTCGACGACGGTACGGATGAGTGAGGCGCCGCCACGCGGGATGAGGACGTCGACGAGGCCGCGGGCGCGCATCAGCTCGCGGACGGAGTCACGGCTCTCGCCGGGGACGAGCTGTACGGCGTCGGCAGGCAGCCCGGCGCCCCCGACGGCGTCACGGAGGACCGTGACCAGGGCGGTGTTGGACGAGTACGCCGAGGAGGACCCACGGAGCAGAACGGCGTTCCCGGCCTTCAGGCAGAGCGCGGCGGCATCCACGGTGACGTTCGGGCGGGCCTCGTAGATGATGCCGACGACGCCGAGGGGGACACGGACCTGGCGCAGGTCGATGCCGTTGGGGAGGGTCGAGCCGCGGACGACCTCGCCGACGGGATCGGGCAGTGCGGCCACGTGGCGCACGTCGGCGGCGATGGCGCGGACCCGCTCCGGGGTCAGGGTGAGCCGGTCGATGATGGACTCGCTGGTGCCGGCCTCGCGGGCGCGGGCGATGTCCTCGGCGTTGGCCTTGACGATCTCGGCCGTACGCACCTCCAGGGCGTCGGCGATCGCCAGCAGCGCGTCGTCCTTCACCGAGCGCGGGAGTGGCGCGATATCGGCGGCGGCCGCGCGGGCGCAGTAGGCGGCCCGGGTGACCGGAGTGAGGTTGTCGTACGGCGAGAGCGAGGTCATGACGGCAGCGTAATGCGCCGTCTGCGGGCATCCCGCACGTATTCCGCACTACGAGACGAGCCGGGCCCCGGCCCACGACCTGGACCGGCCCGGCCGAGCGGCCTCGGCGGGGGTTCCCGGCAGCCTCAGAACGGGTGAACTCCGACCGGCGCCGCGGGGGGCAGACCGTAACCCTCCGCGATGCGCTGGTGATACGTCTCTCGGTCGATGACCTCGAGACCGACGATCTCCCACGGCGGCAGCTGGGCACTGGAGCGGTGCTCACCCCACAGCCGGAGCGCCACGGCGGCGGCGTCGTGCAGGTCCCGGGCCTCTTCCCAGTAGCGGATCTCGGCGTGATCGTTGGCGTACCGGCTGGTCAGCAGGAACGGATGGTCATGGGCGAGCTGCTCCAGCCCGCGCCTGACCTCCTTCAGCGGGGCCTCGGCGCCCGATACACAGAGAGTGATGTGCCAGAGCTTGGAGACCACACGGTCCCTGGTGCGGGCGTCCGGCTCCCGGTCCGGCCTGTGCGCGCCCGACGCCTCTGCACGACCGTCCGCCGTGGAGGCGCCCGAGGTACCGGACGCGCCGGTCCGCTCGTCGTCGCGGTCGTCACGCTCGTCGTCGAAGTGGGACCCCGCGTCCACGCTGGTGAGAGCACGTTGCTCCCCCACAGCCCTTCGGGTGCGTGCGGTGCCCCCTGTCCCTCGGGGCGCCGCCCCTGGGCGCGCTCGTCTCACCGGCGGCCTCCTGTTGATGCGTTGTGGTGCTGTACCCCGCCTTGTCCCCGTGACAAAGTCCCCCCACAAAGTTGACCAGTCCGGGACGTGACGTGGGGCGGTTTTGGTAAAGGTCCTTGACGGAAGGCGGGAGTTTCAGCCGTTTCAGGACGGGCTCATGGATGCAGGACGACGAGGTCGTCCCTGTGTACGACCTCACGCTCATACGCGGGGCCCAGCTCCTTGGCCAGCTCCCGCGTGGAGCGGCCGAGCAGTTGCGGGATCTCCTTCGCATCGAAGTTGACGAGCCCCCGGGCAACGGGCCTGCCGTCGCAATCGCGCAGCTCAACGGGGTCCCCTGCGCTGAACTCGCCCTCGACGGCGGCGATTCCGGCGGGCAGCAGCGACTTCCTGCCGTCGACGACGGCCCGGACCGCGCCGTCGTCGAGCGTCAGCGAGCCCTGCGGTGTCGAGGCGTGTGCCAGCCACAGCAGCCGGTCGGCGGAGCGTCGGCCGGTACGGCGGAAATAGGTGCCGGTGTCCCGTCCGGCGAGGGCGTCGGCGGCCCGGCTGGCGGAGGTGAGTACGACGGGAACGCCCGCGGCCGCGGCGATCCGGGCGGCCTCGACCTTGGTGACCATTCCGCCGGTACCGACGCCGGCCTTGCCCGCCGAGCCGATCGACACGCCCTCCAGATCGGCGGGGCCGCGGACCTCCTCGATCCGGGAGCTGCCTGGCTTGCTCGGGTCCCCGTCGTAGAGGCCGTCCACGTCGGAGAGGAGCACGAGCAGATCGGCCCTCACGAGATGGGCGACGAGGGCGGCGAGCCGGTCGTTGTCGCCGAAGCGGATCTCGTCCGTGGCGACGGTGTCGTTCTCGTTGACGACCGGAACGGCACCCATGTCCAGGAGCTGGTCGAGGGTGCGGTAGGCGTTGCGGTAGTGGGCGCGGCGACTGGTGTCGTCCGTGGTGAGCAGCACCTGGCCGACCCGGACGCCGTAGCGGGCGAACGAGGCGGTGTAGCGGGCGACGAGCAGACCCTGGCCGACGCTGGCGGCGGCCTGCTGACGGGCCAGATCCTTGGGACGGCGGGTCAGCCCGAGGGGCGCGAGCCCGGCGGCGATGGCACCGCTGGAGACCAGGACTATTTCCTTCTCGCCTCCGCTGCGGACCTTGGCGAGAACGTCGACCAGGGCGTCCACGCGGTCCGCGTCGAGTCCGCCGGCGGCCGTGGTGAGCGAGGACGAGCCGACCTTCACGACGATCCTGCGGGCTTGCGTCACGTACTGCCTTGCCGTTGTCTGCCTTGCACCTGTCACATGGGTGAATCTATGCCAGGCCGCGACCTCGGTGCTCGGTCGTTTCATCCGCTGGACACGGCTCGCAACGCCCGGGCCACCCCGGCGAGACGGCCGGCGAGAGCGTGCGGCAGGCCGCGGACCAGAGCGCGGGGAAGGCGGCGGGAAAGGCCCCCGGCGACCCGTCGGCCGAACCGGTACACCTGTCGCGCCGCTCGTCCCGGCAATGGCAGGCGCGGCTCGATCCGCCGCCCGCCGATCCGTTCGGTCACGGTCACCGCGTACGCGGAGGCGGGAACACCGGCCGCCGGGTCGTCGAAGTGCGGGTAGGCGAGATAGTCCCGGCTGCCACGGCGCACGAGCTCCGGATGGCTTCCGGCGCTGCCGAAGGCCAGCACGTCGCGAAGCAGATCGGGCCTGCCGAGCCCGGCGCAGGTGAGCCTCAGACGCTCCTCCGTCCTGAGCCTGCGCGCCACCCCGGGCGTCCAGTACGCCGCCATGAGCGGGGCCGCCAGGTCCATCTTGTGCCGCAGGTACTCTTCCGGCTGCCGCAGCACGATGGGGCCGAACTGCGGCAGCAGGGTGACCTTGAAGGGCCTGACCATGAGCTGGTCACGGCGCCTGCCGGCAGGTACGTGCGCGGCGATCAGCCGCATGAGGGCGCCGGCCGACTCGAAGCGGGGCTCGTAACCGACGGTCTTCGTCAGGTGTTTGCCGTCCTCCCGGCCCACCAGGTAGTAGCAGGTCCGGTCGGCGACGACGGACACTCCCGCACCCCGCAGATACGCCTCCATGGTGAACAGGGCGTCCTCGCCCGTGCGCAGGGATTCGTCGAACCTCATGCGGTGCCGTACGAGCAGTTCGCGCCGGAAGAGCTTCTGCGCGCTCAGCGTGAACTTGACGTTGGAGCGGTAGATGTCGGCCCGCTCCACGGTCTGCGCCCACATGGACATGGCGACGTTGCGGTTGACGCCGGCGACCTTGCCGAGCACGACGTCCGTGCCGGCCCGGTCGCCCATCGCGACCATCAGCTCCAGGGCCTCCTCCCCCAGGAAGTCGTCGGCGTCGAGGAAGAAGACATAGCGGCCGCGGGCCATGACCAGGCCGTTGTTGCGCGGGCCGCCGGGCCCGCCGGAGTTGGGCTGGTGCACCACCCGCATCGGCACAGGCGTCCGGGCCGCGAAGTCCTCCAGGTGCTTACCCGTCCCGTCCGTCGAGCCGTCGTCCACGGCGACGATCTCGATCCGTTCGGGTCCCAGCGTCTGGGCCTCGACCGAGTCGAGGCACTTCACGAGATACGGCATCGCCTCGTAGGCGCCGATGATCACGCTGACGTCGGGGCAGGCGAGCGGCTCGACAGGGCTGTCTGACATCCGCATATCGTGCACATCGGACCTATCGGCCCGGGTGACGGCACGCGCAACGGCCCGTGAGTCCGCCCCGGTCGGGGGGAACTCACGGGCCGTGCGACCGAGCTCGTCAGCGGGCGACCGAGGTGGGCGCCTCCGCGCCGTCGGTCTCCCTGCCCTTGTCCTCTGCGCCGTTGGTCACGAGACCGCCGTTCTCGGCGTCCGACTCACGGTCGAGCTCGCCGATCGCCTGCTGACCGATGCGCTGCTCCACACCGGCGTTGCGTGCCTCCGCCTTGGCCGCCAGCACCCCTACGGCCGCGTTGAACTGCTCCATCGACGCGGGCTCGTCGGGTCCGAGCAGATACTTCTTCAGCTCGGCGCGCGCGTCCGCGAGCGCGTCGGCGGCCGGGTCGGCCACGGCCGCCAGGAGCTGATCCAGCTCCTCGGCGCTGTTGGAGAGGATGACCGCGGCCCTTACGGCCGTGTTCTGGCGCTTGAACTCCTCCACGCCCAGCTCCGCGGAGTCCGTCACGGCGTACGGCTTGCCGCTCGCGATGAAGTCCGAGACCACGCTGGAGATGTCGGAGACCATGCCGTCGGACTCGTTGAAGCAGTCGTACAGCTTGGGCTCGGAGCCCGTGACGATCTTGTGTTCCCACCAGCCGGAGGAGCGCCAGTACGCGTCGTTCCACTCGGCCCGAAGCGCCTTGATCTCTGCGAGTCGCTGGGGGTCGGCGAGGGAGACCCTCGACACCTCCGCCTCGTCGCCGCCCGCGCGGCCGGGCTTCGTCAGCTCGGCGAGCCGTGCCTCCACGCGGGCCAGCTCGGCGCGTGCGGCGGCATGGCCGGCCTGCGCGGCGCCGGTCTCCTGGGCCCAGCGGGGGTCGGCGGCCCGCTCGGCGGCGGCCTTCTGCACCATCGCGGTGATCCGCTCGTGGACGGCCAGGGCCTTCTTGTTGCGGATGCCGGTGAAGGGGTGCGGCTTGTAGATGACCCGTACGGGCTGCTCGGCCTCGAGGAGCCGGCGGACGATGTTTTCGCCGGCGAGCAGCAGGGAGGTGTTACCGGGGTTGTTGTCCCAGCCCTCCCACGTGGGTGCGTACAGGATGGTCGGGACGGGGTTCCTGGGCGCCCCGGCCCCGGTGCCGATGGGCGCGAGCTGGGGCCGGCCCACCTCCACGATGTCGTCGTCACGCACGCCGACGTCCGCGAGCGCGTACCGGTCGCGGCCGGCCCGTCCCGCGGTCCACACCTCGTCGTACACCTTGGAGAACGGGTTGACGCTGGCGAGCTTGTCACTGTCGCCGTGACCGATGAAGACGTGCTTCATGGTCGGTACGCGCAGCATGTGGATGTTCTTGCCGACGTTGGCCGGATAGAGCGTGACGCGGACCGTGTCGAGCTTCATCGCCATCAGGTGCTGGCCGCCGGGCACACACAGCACGGGCACGCGGGTCTCGTTGAGCTTCGCGACGAGAGCACGCTCCCGCATGATGATGACCGGCCGCCCCTCGAGCTGCTCCATCGTCTCCAGCCACATGTTGACCTGGTACGCGGAGTCCTCCGAGCCGGAGAAGTACAGGGCGACGGTGGGCTGGTACTCGCTCAGCCACTTCTGCACGGCCTTGAGCACGGCGGGGGCGGACGGCACTCGGCGGTTTCGGCGCAGATACGGCACGAGGGCGGCGGTGTAGAGCAGGCCGAGCCCGATGGTGACGGCGGTGCCGACGTACCCGACGACGTACGCGCCGGTGGCCGCGGCGATCACCACACCCGCCGTCGCGGGGATGTCGAGGTGCAGCATCTTCTCGCTGGACCGGCGCAGCAGGGCGCGCGGCGGGGCGTCCGGGATGCGTACGGAGTTGAGGTCGACGTTGCGGGTGACGACCGGCATGACCCGGCGCAGCCTGATCAGGGTGGTCAGGGCGCCGTGCGGCGCCTGGAGCCCGTAGAAGAGCAGGAAGCAGGCGACCGCGGCGTAGAACAGCGGCTGCTCGGCGAGGCCCTCACGCGCGAGCAGCAGGATGAGCAGCAGCTGGCGGAGCAGGAAGCGGATCGGCAGACCGGCCCGGACCTTGTTGAGCCGGTTGACCAGGTAGCTGCCGCGCTGGTGCAGGAACCAGTCGGCGGCATAGGTCACGGCTGCGGACGCCGCGAACATCCAGATGTCCGGGATCAGCGCGGCGATCATCACGCACGGGTAGCCCAGCACCATCAGGGCTGCCGCGGCCAGCTCTGACCGGCTGCCCACACGTGCCAGGCGAATGGCGGTCGAAATCACGAAGAACCTGCTCCAAAGGTGCCGGTTGTTTCACGGTTGCAAGAAACTGTGAAGGCTGCCCTTCACGAACTCGGGCCTCTGTATCGCATGAGGCGATTTCAGAGGCCCGAAAGTCGATTAATCGAGGATTATTACACATCCTCCTGGCGGTCCAGAACGGACGCCAGCGCCTGCTCGAATCCGGAGGCCTCACTGGCCTCACGGGTCGGGTCCTGCTGCCGTACGTCGACGACGTGACCGGTCAGCTCGGAGAGCAGCACGTCCAGCGAGGTCCGGGCCACGGCCTCGGAGGAGAGCAGCGAGCCCGCCGGCTCCTGGCCGAAGGCCTTGGTCCGCATGGGCGTGGCGGTGCGCTCCGGGTTGACGCAATTCACACGGATTCCTTCGCTCGCCCATTCGTCGGCAAGGGCCTGGGTGAGATTCACCATGGCCGCCTTCGTGGACGAGTAAAGGCTGTATTCGGCGCGCCCGCGGGTGTAGCTGGAAGAGGTGTAGAGGAGCAGCTGCCCCTTGGTCTCTGCCAGATACTTGTAGGACGCACGCGCAATCTGGACAGGTGCCAGATAATTGACGTTCAGCGCTTCCTGAATGGTCGCGTTGTCGGTCTCGGCGAGCTTGCCGATGCGCAGCACGCCCGCCGTGTTGATGACGTAGTCGACACGGCCGCTCTCGGCGTACGCCTTGGACAGCGCGTCGTCCACGTGCTCGGCGTTCTCGACGTGGGTGCCGGTGGTGGAGCGACCGAGGGCGTACACCGTGGCGCCGTACTGCTCGGCGAGGGCCGCGATGTCCGCACCGATGCCGTACGAGCCGCCGAAGACGACAAAGGTCTTGCCGGCGAGCAGCTCGCGGTAGGCGGCCTCGTCGGCCTGGCGCGGGGCGGCGGTGGAGGCCAGCTGGAAGAGCTTGTCGGCGATGAAGACGTCGACCGGCTGGGTCACCTTCATGTTGTACTCGTCACCCGCGACGACGTAGATCGGCACGTCGGGCAGGTACTTGAGCACGACGCTGCAGTCGTCCGTGGCCTGGAAGTTGGGGTCTCCCGCGGCGATCTCGTACGCCTTGCGGATCGTGGAGAGCTTGAAGGCCTGCGGGGTCTGGCCGCGGCGCAGCCGGGAGCGGTCCGGGACGTCCGTGATGAACTCGCCGTCCTCGCCGTGGGTGCGGGTCACGATGATCGTGTCGGCGGAGGGAATGGCGACGTCGACGGCCTGGTAGCGCTCGAGGGCCTCCACACAGTCGGCGATCACTCGCTGTGACAGAAGCGGACGCACCGCGTCATGGAAGAGGACGTTGGCGTCCTCGCCCTCCGCGAGACCCTCGCCGAGGGCCGCGATGGCACGTTCGGTCGTCTCGTTCCGGGTCGCTCCGCCTTCGATCACCCTGCTCACCTTGGTGAGCCCGGCCTTGGCGATGATCTTCTCCACGTCGGGCACAAAACCCGGCGCCATCAGCACGATCACGTCGTCGATGGCCTCGGCCTGCTCGAAGATCGTCAGGGTGTGCTCGATGACGGCCTTGCCGGCGATCTTCAGCAGCTGCTTGGGGATCGCGAGGCCCACGCGCTGGCCGGTACCACCGGCAAGCACGACTGCTGTGGTGCGGGGCTTGGCTTCGTGCGGCACGGACACAGACGACCTCTACCTTGCGTTGAGTGGGGGACGGTGTGATGGTCGCACTCTGCGTGACCGTCCCGCAAGGCGGTCATAGGAGCTTCCACACCCTCTCGAAACCGTTTGTTCACCGGGTGGCCAGGGGTGTTGGCTACCGTGCGCCGATCCTCCGGGGTGATCGACACCACACATTCACCCCGCCTGCTCCTTGGGGAAATCGCGCTCCCGTCGGGCCCCGGACCAGCGCCCGGGCCCGGTCCTCGGCGCCGCGCTGCGGGACCAGGCAGGGCGCAGCGGTACCCGCCCCCGGTCAGCGGTCCGCGACGTCGAGCACCAGCGCGTTCTGCTGGTCGTACGCGAGCTTCGCCGAGACCAGCAGCTGGCGGCGGCCCCTGATCCTGCGCAGGGCCCTGCGCAGGATCAGGAACGGCCGGGGCTGCTGGAGCAGCACCGGCGGAAAGACGAAGACCGAGCTCTTCACCACCACGTCGTCGATGACCCTGCCGATTCTGACGGGCTCGGCGTCCGGGGCGTACCGCAGCCAGGCCTCCCAGCGCTCCTTGTCCGCGCCGCGACACTCGACCACAGCGGCGCAGGACAGGGTGCAGCGGAAGCCTTGCGTGTCCTCCCGGACGCCGGGGAACTCCAGCTCCGCGGCGTCCGCGCCGCGACGGCGCAGCAGCAGCACGGGCCGCTCGGACAGGCCCCCGGCCTCCGCGGGGCCGTGGAAGCGTCCCGAGACGGTGATGTCGCGGTCTGCGACGGCGATGTCACCGGCCTCGGCGTGGACGGGGCGGACCCAGGAGCGCAGCGCGAGCAGATTCGACGGTGTACGGATGTAGGGGACGAGGTGACGCACGCCGCTTCCGGGCGAGAGCCGGCCGGCGGCGTTCATCGAGCCCCGCTGGTCGACCGCGCGGGCGATGATGCCCGCACGCGCGCCGGACGAGGGCTGCTCGGCGTGGCAGATCCAGCCGCCGTCCGCGAAGTCCGTGTCCGGGGGGATGGTGACCGTTCCGTCGGCCCGGAAGGGAAAGACACGGTCCTCCGCGCTCCCGCCCGCGTGCTCGCACACCAGCCGCAGGCCCGGCCGCCGGGCGACTGCCGCCGCGGGGGCGATCAGGGCGACGGTCACGCCCCCGTCGGGTTCGGCGACGCAGTCCGCGAGCGGGGCGAAGGCTTCGGGCTCCGGCGGCTCGGCGGGTCGCGCCGCATCGCGTGTCGTGGTGCCGGGACGTGTCCCCGCGCCCAGCTCGGCGAAGAGCTCCTCGTACTGCTTGGCCACCGGGCCCGGGTCGAAGCGCCGGGCGTTCGCGCGGGCGGCGGCTCCCATGCGGCGGCGCAGTGCCTCGTCGTCGATCAGGCGCAGCAGCGCCTGCGCGACGGCATCGGCATCGCCCACGGGTACGAGCAGACCGTCGACGCCGTCCGCGACGATCTCCCGGGGCCCGTAGTCGCAGTCGGTGCTGACGACGGGCAGTCCGCAGCGCATCGCCTCGACGAGCGTCATACCGAAGGACTCATGGCGGGAGGTGGACACGGCGATCGCGCCCTTGACCCATTCCGGCTCGATCGGTGAGCGGGGGCCCATGAGCAGGACACTGTTGTAGAGGCCGAGTTCGTCGATGCGTCTGCGCAGTCGCTCCTTCTGGTTCCCCCAGCCGCAGATGCGCAGGGTCCACTCGGGCCGGGCCGCCACGACCTTGCCGAATGCCTCGATCAGCACCTCGTACTGCTTCTCCGAGGCGAGCCGTCCTGCCGCCACCACCGTCGTCCCGCTGAGATCGGAGGGGGTGACCATGGGCTCGGGCACGCTGTTCGCGATGGCCAGCACCCGGGTGTCCGGGAGCGGCATCCGCTCCCGCCAGACCGCCGCGTCGCCCTCGGAGACGGTCACGAACGCGTCCATGGCGGCGAGGTGTTCGCGCATCTCGGCGCGCAGCGCGGGCTTGTGGTGATTGTGCGTCATGTGCTCCTGGCCGATGAGCACGGCGTGCTCCGGCGCGAACTGCGCGGCATACGCGACCAGCCCGGGCCGGGTTCCGATGACCACGTCCGCGTCGGAGGCGGCGTAGTGGTCCCGTACCCGCTCGTCGGTGAGCCGGCTGTACTCCTTGAAGCGTGCCTCGTGGGCCGGGAAGCGTCCGGCGGGCTCGAGCGCGAGCGGGTGGTCCTTCTCGTTCCCCGGCGAGGAGGGGCGGGTGTCGACGAGCCGTACGACGGAGATACGGGGGTCGATCGCGAAGAGCGGCTCGTCCCGGTGCCGGAAGACGGAGACGATCTCCACCTCGTGCCGGCCGGCAAGCTCCTCCGCGAGGTTGAGCGTGGTGCGGATGGTGCCGCCGATGCCGTAGATGGTGTGGATGAGGAAGGAGACCTTCATCAACGCTCCGTTCAGTTCCGCTGGGGCACCTTGCCGCCCCACCCCCGCGTACAAGACGGTGAAAACGGGCGACAGGTTGTGCCCCACACGGATCCGAACTGATCTCTTAGTTCCGGCTCTTCGGTTGTCTCAGGCGCTTCCGGCTCCTCCGACGCGTCCGGCCGCCCCCGGCTGCCCCCGGCCGGGGGCAGCTCCCGTCTAGAACGGGTCGAAGTCGTCGAACTCGCGCTGCGACTCGTCGCGCTCGGCCTCACGGTCCTTGCGGCGCTGGGCCGCAGGCCGCGGAGCCTCCATGCGGTGGTCCTCGCCGCGGCGGCCGAGCATCTCCGCGCCGGCCATCATCGTGGGCTCCCAGTCGAAGACGACAGCGTCGTCCTCTGGGCCGATGGCCACGCCGTCGCCCGCCCGCGCACCGGCCTTCATCAGCCCGTCCTCGACGCCGAGACGGTTCAGACGGTCCGCCAGATAGCCGACGGCCTCGTCATTGCTGAAGTCCGTCTGGCGCACCCAGCGCTCCGGCTTCTCACCGCGCACCCGGAAGAGGCCGTCCTCCTCCTGGGTGACCGTGAAGCCCGCGTCGTCGACCGCCTTCGGGCGGATGACGATCCGGGTCGCCTCTTCCTTCGGCTTGGCCGCGCGCGCCTTGGCGACGATGTCGGCCAGGGCGAAGGACAGTTCCTTCAGGCCGGTGCGCGCCACCGCCGACACCTCGAAGACGCGGTAGCCGCGCCCCTCCAGGTCCGGGCGGATCATGTCCGCGAGGTCCTGGCCGTCCGGGATGTCGATCTTGTTGAGGACGACGATGCGAGGACGGTCGTCCAGGCCGCCGTACTGCTTCAGCTCCTCCTCGATGACATCGAGGTCGGAGGCCGGGTCACGGTCGGACTCCAGCGTCGCCGTGTCCAGCACGTGCACCAGCACCGAGCAGCGCTCGACGTGCCGCAGGAACTCCAGGCCGAGGCCGCGGCCCTGGCTGGCTCCGGGGATCAGACCCGGCACATCCGCGATCGTGTAGACGGTCGAGCCGGCCGTGACGACGCCCAGGTTCGGGACCAGGGTCGTGAAGGGGTAGTCCGCGATCTTCGGCTTGGCGGCGGACAGCACGGAGATCAGCGAGGACTTGCCCGCGCTCGGGTAACCGACCAGCGCCACGTCCGCGACGGTCTTGAGCTCCAGCACGATGTCGCCCGCGCGACCGGGCTCACCGAGCAGCGCGAAACCGGGCGCCTTGCGCCGGGCCGAGGCCAGCGCCGCGTTGCCGAGGCCACCGCGACCGCCTTCAGCGGCCACGTACGTCGTGCCCTCACCGACCAGGTCGGCGAGCACGTTGCCGTGCTTGTCCAGCACGACCGTGCCGTCCGGCACCGCCAGCACCAGGTCCTGGCCGTCCTTGCCGGACCGGTTGCCGCCCTCGCCGGGCTTGCCGTTGGTGGCCTTGCGGTGCGGCGAGTGGTGGTACTCGAGCAGCGTCGTCACGGACTGGTCGACGGTGAGGATGACGTCACCGCCACGCCCGCCGTTGCCGCCGTCCGGCCCGCCGAGGGGCTTGAACTTCTCACGGTGTACGGAGGCGCAGCCGTGGCCTCCGTTACCCGCGGCGACATGCAGCTCGACGCGGTCCACGAAGGTGGTCATGGATGTGCCTCCAGAATTACGTACGGAATGTCTACTACGTAACACGCGAAGGGCGGACCCGCTTCCCGTAAGGGGAAGAGAGGTCCGCCCTCGCGAAAGAATCGTTCTACGGAACCTGGATCAGGCGACCGGAACGATGTTCACGACCTTGCGGCCACGGTGGGTACCGAACTCGACCGCACCGGCCTGCAGCGCGAACAGAGTGTCGTCGCCGCCGCGGCCGACGCCCGCGCCCGGGTGGAAGTGGGTACCGCGCTGACGGACCAGGATCTCACCGGCGTTGACGACCTGACCGCCGAAGCGCTTCACGCCGAGCCGCTGAGCATTGGAGTCGCGACCGTTCCGGGTGGACGATGCGCCCTTCTTGTGTGCCATCTCTCCTCAGTCCCTTACTTCGCAGCCGTGGGGATCGCCGTGACCTTGATCGCCGTGTACTGCTGGCGGTGGCCCTGACGACGGCGGTAGCCGGTCTTGTTCTTGTAGCGCAGGATGTCGATCTTGGCGCCCTTGTGGTGGTCCACGACCTCGGCCTGGACCTTGATGCCGGCCAGCACCCACGGGTCGCTGGTCACAGCGTCGCCGTCGACAACGAGCAGGGTCGAGAGCTCGACCGTGTCGCCAACATTGGCAGTGGAAATCTTGTCAACCTCAACGATGTCGCCGACAGCAACCTTGTGCTGGCGACCACCGCTGCGCACGATGGCGTACACGCGGATCTCACTCTCGCTCGGAACGGGAACTCCTGATGCCAGCCGTCCGCACGGGCCGGGGCCCGGGACGATCCGCAATGGATGAACGGCCTCTCCGGGTCGAGGACCCGGAGGGAGGTGCTCAGAAGCTGGCGCGCATGGAAACACGCCGACGGTCAAGGTTACGGGGCCGATCTCAGGGGGTCAAACCGGCCCCCTGCCCCGGCGCGGTCACCCACCCTCACGGTTCCCGTCCCCGCCGGCGACCGGATCCCTCTGGTGGAAGCCCACGGCCACCGGTTGAATGTGCGCTCGTGTCCTTGCGCTCCTTGATCACCATGCCGCGTCTGCTGCGCCACGGCTCCGTCGTGGGCCGCGACCTGCCCCCGGACGAGGCCGTGCTTCTCGACGAACGGCCGGCGCCGCTGCGCGCGGCGGTGGCCGCGGCCGCCGGGGGCGACCACGGTCCCGCCCGTGACCTCCTCGCCGCGACGAGGCACGGCGGCGAGTGGGAGCGCCGCAGCTCATGGGTCGGCGTGCTCGCGGAGTCGGCCCTGCACAGTCCCGGCTGGCTGGACGCCTGGCTCGCCGAGTCCCCAGAGGATCCGGACGCCATGCTGGTCAAGGCCGATCTGTGCATCGACCGGGCGTGGGCGATACGTACGGGCGCGCGTGCCCGGCACGTCTCGCGCGACCAGTTCCAGGCCTTCTTCGCGTTGCTGGAGGACGCCGTACCGGTGATATCGGCGGCGGCCGAGCTCAACCCGGCCGACCCGGTGCCGTGGCAGATCGCGCTCACCCACGCCCGCGGCATCCAGGCACCGCGCGAGGTCTTCGACGCGTACTGGGCCGAGGCGACGGCCCGCTCCCCGCACCACTACGGCTGTCACGCCACCGCGCTGCAGTACCTCTGCGACAAGTGGTACGGCTCGCACGAGGAGATGTTCGCGTTCGCCGAGCGGGCCGCCGACGCGGCCCTGCCCGGCTCCAGGCTGCACGCACTGCCGCTCGAAGCCGCGTTCGAGTACGACATCGTCGCCGGCGCCGCCGGGGACGGGCCGGTCGACCGGTCCCGGATCACCGCCGCCGTGGACCGCGCCCTGCGGCTGTCCTCGTTCCACGAGCCCGGGGACCCCGAGGCCGCAGGCTTCCGCAACCCTCTCGCCCTGATGCTGATCCTCGGCGGCCGCCACGAGGAGGCACTGGAGGTCTTCCGGGCGATCGGCGTGCACGCCCGCTCGTCCCCCTGGAACTGTTTCGGGGACCCGCGCGAGGAGTTCCTCGAGTTCCGCACGGGCGTACGGATGCAGATAGCGAGCCGTGTCCCGTTCTTCTCCTCGCCCCCGGATTCGGTGACCGGAGCCGCCGCCGTCTCCTCCGGTCCCACGGTCCACCTTCTGGCCATCGCGGCGGCCCCGCCGCCGAAGGTCGCAGAGGCGGCCCTGATGTGCGGCGTTCCGCTGCGGATCGCCCCTGCGGGCGGCTCTGCCAGCTATGTGGCGCTCGCCCCCGACGAGTCCCCCGGCAAACGGGCCACCCTGATCGGCAAGGACCGGCTCACCGGCGCCGCCGACACCTTCACCACCGGCGAGAAGTGGCCCGCGCTGGTGCTGCGCCGTGCCGGGGACCGGGCTGGGTTCACCCTGCTCCACAAGGGCAAGGAGGCCGCCTCGCACGAATGGGACCCCGCCGCTCCGGTCGGCGACCACAGCACCGCTGCCGCGACCGCCACCGCGCTCGCCCGGGTGTTCGCGATCGAGGATCCCCGCCCGCTCACCGGCCTGCTGCGCTCGTCCGACGCCCCGGCCCGCCGGCAGACGCAGCTCGTCGCCGCCCTCGGCCTTCCCCCGCTCCCTGAGGCGTTCGGCGACCGCCCCGACGTCCTCGCCGATGTGCCGGGCGCCCGGCTGCTGGAGCGCCGCGGCCTCCTCGCGGGCATGCGCGACACGATGGCCGACGACCCGGACCGGCTCCTCGTCCCCGGATCAGGGACGGACCCGGACCCGCGCCCTGTCCGCTGGTGGGCGCTGCGCGTCGCGGCGTTCGTCCTCTTCGGCGCGGTCGCGCTCCACTCCTGGTGGTCGCCGGAGCGGGGCGTGCTCCGCTCCCTCCTGGTGTCGCTGGTCGCGCTGTACTTCGGCGCCCAGCTCGCCTCGGCCCGCCGGGAGGTGCGGCGTCGCGGGCGGCGTCCTCGCCGACATCTCGGCTGAGCCCGGAGCGGGGCCCGGCAGTATGCTCGCCGGGCGAAGCCAGACACCGGAAGGCAGAGAAGTGAACTACAGGGTCCAGCCCACCGCCCAGGTCGACGAGACCGCCGAGATCGGCGCCGGCAGCAGCGTGTGGGAGCTCGCCCAGATCCGTGAGGGGGCCCGCCTCGGCGAGGGCTGTGTCATCGGCCGCGGTGCCTACGTCGGTACGGGTGTGCACATGGGCGACAACTGCAAGCTGCAGAACTACGCGCTGGTCTACGAGCCCGCCCAGCTCGGCGACGGTGTCTTCATCGGTCCCGCCGTGGTCCTCACCAACGACCACAACCCGCGCTCCGTCGATCCCGACGGCAAGCAGAAGCGCGGCGGCGACTGGGAGGCAGTCGGTGTGAGGATCGACGACGGCGCCTCGATCGGAGCGCGCTCGGTCTGCGTCGCCCCGGTCCGTATCGGACGCTGGGCGATGGTCGCCGCGGGCGCTGTCGTCACCAAGGACGTGCCGGACTTCGCGCTGGTCGTGGGTGTTCCGGCCCGGCAGATCGGCTGGGTCGGCCGGACCGGCGTCCGCCTGACCGAGCGAGAGGGCGAGCCGGGTGTGTGGGAGTGCCCGAGCACCGGTGCCCTCTACGACGAGAAGGACGGCGTGCTCGTCGAGCGCGAAGCCTGAGCCGAGCTCAACTCCTCGGTCGAGCGCGCCGCCTCGGTCGAGCGCGCCGTCCGAGCGGCCCGCACTGCCCGGTGCCGCCCGCGGTCATGGATTCGACACGGCCCCGCACCACCCGGAGGTGGTGCGGGGCCGGTTGCGTTCCCTGCGTCCTGCAGCCCTTGGGCTCAGGCGTCCCGTCTGCTCACTCGTCGCCGAGCAGCAGCTTGTCGAACCCGGCGCTCACGACCGACCAGTCCCACGTGGAGAGCGACAGCTTGGCAGCCCCTGCCGTGGCCTCGCGCCAGCGGTCCTCCGAGCCGGTCCATTCGAGGATCCGCTCAGCCGCTTGTGTCGGCGTCGTGACGATCCAGTCCGCCGGGTACAGCGTCCGTGCCCCGTTCTCCTTGCCCGCGAAGAAGGGCCAGTCCCGGACCACCGGAAGCGCACCGCTGACCGTGCCCTCGACCAGGGCGCAGTGGAAGCTCTCGCGGACGGAGCTGCTGAGGATGACGCCGATCCCGGTGAGCGCACCCGGCACGTCCTCGGTACGGCCGTACAGCTCGACCGCGCCTTCGGCCTCCAGCTCCTCGAGGTCCTCGCGGAGCAGGTTGTCGTAGCGGCGGGCGGCGGCGCTGGCCTTGCGGTCGAGGCCGTCCCCGACGATGACCATGCGGTAGCGGCTGTCGTGCCTGCGCAGCTCGCGCAGGACGTCCAGGGCCCAGCGGGGGTCCTTCGCGACCGCGCTGACGCCCACGAGGCCGAGCGTGAACCGGGCGTCCGGGCTCGTCTTCGGGCGCTGGTAGCGCTCCAGGTCCATGGCGTTGGCGATGACGTGCAGCCGCGGGCCGCCGGGCTCGCGCAGGTCCGGAAGGATGTCGGTCGCCAGGTCGCGCAGGTGGTCACCGACGAAGACGACGTCGTCGATGCGGCTGCGGTCGACGAGGTGCGGCCAGAACGTCCACGCCTCGTAGCTGTGCAGCCGGACGACGATCCGGGTCGTCCCCGGGTCGACCAGCGTGAACAGCGCAGCGGCGTTGGTGGCCCAGTCGACGAAGACGGTGTCCGCCCAGTCCAGGTGGGGCCTGAGCGCGTCCTCGACCTTGTTGCCGAAGCCGCGCTGACCGCCGAGCAGGTACTCCATCATCCGCTGGCCGCCCTTGGCGAGCGGCCGCAGCTCGTCGTCCTCCTTGAGGTCGAGGAAGCGGATCTCGACGCCGGGATGGTCGGCGTACCGGTCCATGATCGGCTGCAGGAAGTTCGCGTTGGAGTACGTCGTGACCAGCAGCCTCAGCGGGCGGTCGGCCGGCACCCCGGTCGCGGCGGGGAGCTCCCGGCCGCGGGGCGCCGAGAGCGCGGCGAAGGCCTTGCTGGCGCGGAACGGCGCCATGTAGCCGTCGGTGTCGGCGCTCAGCGGGGACGACAGGTCGTCGAAGTGCAGAGCCCGGTGGAAGGCCAGCGTCAGCGCCGAGGACAGGACGTGCGCGGCGTGCTTGGCATCGTGGTTCGCGTAGCGCTGGTCGGCGAGGGCGAGCAGGGCCTTGACGGCCCGGGCGCGTCCCTTGGGGTCGTCGTGGCCGCGGGCGATGTCCTTGCGGGCGGCCTCTGCGAGCAGATCCGCCTTGAGCGCGGCGTCGGCGACCCGGCCTGCGGCGGAGTTCAGCACGATCGAGGCGCCGGCCCTGCGGCCGCCCTTGGACATGCTGTGGCTGACCCGGTGCGCCAGCACGGTGCGGGTGCCGTCGGGGACGCGCGGAGCGGACACGACGGCACGCCAGGCCTTGGCGCCGACCGCGGTGCGCAGCACGCGCGGGGAGGTCGCCTTCTGGTACACACCGTTGGCGCCGCGGCGTGCGGTGCGCGACACGCTCCGGGCGGCGACGACGGGCGACGGGAGCGTCCGGTAGACGTTGCGCAGGGCGTAGTGCCCGGGACGCTCGCGGCGGTCCGCGACCGCCTTGAGAGCGGGGGCGATGCCGAAGACGGCGTCGGCGCGCCGGTTGCGCTGGGCGAGCCGCCACACCGAGTAGACGGCCGGCTGGTCGAGCGCGACCAGTACGTCCGCCTTGCGGGCCTGGGAGCGAACCCAGCGGTCACGCTGGACGAACTTCCAGGTGCGGCTGAGGGCGGAGCCCTTCTGGGCCCCCTTGACGAACTTCTCGCCGTGCGCCTCGCCCGCCTCTGGCAGCGAGTGCAGGGCCAGGAGGTCGAGCCCCTCGGGGTCGACGTCCGCGGGCTCGAACAGCCCGGCGAGGCGGACGGTGGCTCCGGCCTCACGGAACTTGTCCAGAGATGCCTTCAGGACCGCGGGCTGAGGCACACTGCCCGCGATCAGGAGTACGTCGATCATGCGGGGAGGCCCTCCACGTCATTGGTCCGCAGGGAAGGGGACGCGTGTCCGGACGTCACCAGTTCCGTCAGCTTGCGGACCGCAGGGCCCATCTGGGCCGCTCGTGCGTACTGGGCGGCGTGCGCCTTCGCCGCTGCCCGCTCCCCGTCCGTCGCCTCGAACGCGATACGCGCGGCGGTGGAGTAGAGGACGGCGAGCTTCTCGGGGTCGAAGCCGCAGGCGCCGGTCCACAGGGGGTGTCCGTTCATCACGGTCGTGGCGTCGTGCTCGACCTTGTGCGCGGACATCACCGGGAGGCCGGTGGCCATGTACTCGTACACCTTGCCCGAGGTCATGTACTTGCCGCCCATGATCATCAGGAGCAGCACGTCCCAGGAGGCGAAGATCTCGGGCACCTCGGCCTTGGGGGCGGGGCCGCCGAAGGAGACCGCGTCACCGCCCGACTGCCGGATCAGCTCCATGTGGGCGTTGGCTTCACGGTGCGCGCCGGAGCCGATCTGGCCGCGGATCTCCAGGCTGGAGCGGGCCACGATCGGGTCCCGCTCGCGGGCGATGCGCCAGCCGTCGAGCACGGCCTTGAGGATCCTGGGGGGCGAGGTCACCACACCGAGGTGGCCGAAGACCAGGCCCTTCTCCGGGTCCGGCTTGCGGGTCGAGGCGGGCACGCTGGCCTCGTCGTACCCGTTGCGGACGACATGGATCTTGTCGGCGAGGTCGGGGTAGCGCTCGCGGTACCAGTCGGCGATCGGGTCGTTGACCAGCCAGTGCGACACGGCATGGGTGAGGACCTTGCGCTCCCACTTCCCGGACACCGAGTCGGGGGCGAAGGCCTCACCGCCGTCGATGACGTCGACCGACCAGCCGTCGCGGAAGTCGATGGCGTACGGCACGCGCTCGGTCTCCCAGAGCTTGAGCGCGGCGGCCATGTTCACGTAAGGGACGCAGGTCGCGAGCACCAGATCGGCGTGCTTCTCCCGGTGCAGTCGCAGGACCGCCTTCTCCAGGTCGTGGCGCCAGCCGCCGTAGATCGGCTCCGGGAAGGCCTTCATGCCCGCGAGGCGGTAGTCCGCGACCCACTTGCCGGGGTTCAGCGCACGGCCCTCGGTGAACTTCCGGAGGTCGGTCTCGAGGTCCTGGCGCACGAGCGGCAGTTCGACGACGCGGACCCGCGGGTCGACGCGCTCGGAGAGGGTGTGGTCGAGACCGAAGTCACGCTCCCAGGACTCCTGCTCGATCGTCACCACGGTGACGTCCCAGCCCTGGGCGATGAACTGGTTGGCCGTCTCGGTCATCCGATAGGCGCAGCTCTTCGCGGCCGGCGGGAAGCCGATCGCCAGGTAGATCACATGCCTGCGCGCGCCGTCGTTCCGGCTGCCTTCGGTGTGCTGGGTAGCAGGGGTGGGAGACACCCCAGAACGCTAGCATGACGCGGCGCTGGCCCCGGCTTTGGCCGGTCGTGCCCCGACCCGGATCCCGGCATGCCTGTGGGCGCCCCCGGAGGATCCGGGGACGCCCACAGTGAAGTGCGTTACATCAGCCGCCGATGACGACGCGGCGGACACCCTCCCAGCGGGCCGGGTCCGTGGTGCGGCGGCCGTCGACCAGTACGGTCACGTCCGGCAGGTCGGACGCGGCCAGCTCGCGGTACTCGGCGTGGTCGGCCTGGAGGATCGCGGCGGTGACCTTCTCGCCCTGGTGGGGCGTGAGGCCGTGGGCGGCGAGCTCGTCGGCCGTGTACATGGGGTCCGAGACGAACGGCACCGCGCCGCGGGCCTTGAGCGCCTCGACGGTCGGGAAGACGCCGGAGAAGGCGGTCTCCTTGACACCGCCGCGGTAGGCGGCGCCCAGCACGAGCACGTTCACGTCCTTCAGGTCGCCGTAGGCGGCGGCCAGCAGGTCGACGGCGTACTCCGGCATCGCGGCGTTGGCCTCACGGGCCGAGCGCACGACGGTCGCCTCGGGGTCGTTCCACAGGTACATCCGCGGGTAGATCGGGATGCAGTGGCCGCCGACGGCGATACCGGGCTGGTGGATGTGGCTGTAGGGCTGCGAGTTGCAGGCCTCGATGACCTTCTTGACGTCGATGTCGTTCTTGTCGGCGAACCGGGCGAACTGGTTGGCCAGACCGATGTTGACATCGCGGTAGGTGGTCTCGGCGAGCTTGGCGAGCTCGGAGGCCTCGGCGGTGCCCAGGTCCCACACGCCGTTCGGCCGCGGCAGGTCGGTCCGCTCGTCGAAGTCGAGGACCTGCTCGTAGAACTCCACACCGTGCTTCGCCGAGGCCTCGTCGATGCCGCCGACGAGCTTCGGGTAGCGGCGCAGGTCCGCGAAGACACGGCCGGTGAGAACACGCTCCGGGGAGAAGACCAGGTGGAAGTCCTCTCCGGGGGTGAGGCCGGAGCCCTCCTGGAGCATCGGCGCCCAGCGGGTGCGGGTGGTGCCGACCGGCAGGGTGGTCTCGTACGAGACGAGGGTGCCGGGCTTGAGGCCCTTGGCGATCGCCTTGGTTGCGGAGTCCATCCAGCCGAAGTCCGGGGTGCCCTCGGCGTCCACGAACAGCGGGACGACGACCACGACGGCCTCGGACTGAGCGACGGCGGCGGCGGTGTCGGTGGTGGCGGACAGCAGCCCGGCGTCGACGGCCTGCTTCAGCTTGACGTCCAGGTCGTGCTCGCCCGGGAAGGGCTCGGTGCCGGCGTTGACCAGCTCGACGACCTTCTCGTTGACGTCGGCGCCGATGACCTTGTGGCCCTTGGCGGCGAACTGCACGGCGAGCGGAAGCCCGATCTTGCCGAGCGCGACTACACAGATATTCATCGGGTCAGTTTCCTCTTCACACGGGACATCAAGTGGCGCAGCGGGCCGCCCTCGCCGGACGAGGACTCCCAGAGCGGAGCCGTGGTGATCACCAGCCGCCCCTTGGCGTTCGCGTTGGCGGAGATACGGTACGGGACCTTCTCGCGCCAGCGCCGCGCCAGGGGGAGCGGCAGGCCCAGGGTCTGCACCGGGACCTCGTACGTCGAGCCTGCCACGTCCAGATAGGCGCGGACGCCGAGCTTGGCCTTGACGGGCTTGACCGGGATACGGGCGGTGAGCACCGTCCCCGTCCCGTCGTCGGTCGTGGTGCGGCTCAGTTCCCCCGCCGGGGCGGGGAGTTCGGTGCCGACGGGCAACCGGCGGGCGCCGGGCTTGTCGGCGCTCTTCGGCATGGCCTTGTCGGCGAGCCGGATGACTGCGTGGTCCGTCTCGCCGGAGACGGGGACACGGACCGCGAGGGCCAGCGTCAGATCCTGGCCCGACTGCTCCCACCGGGCGCATACCAGGCCGGTGCCGTCGGCGAGCTGCTTGGGCACGGCCTCCCCGATGATCTCGAAGAGGCGGTCGGGCAGACCGAGAGCGGGGTCGCGGAAGCCCGGGTAGCGGACGAACGCGCGGCCGTCCTCCAGCAGCAGCGGGGGCGCCCCGTGGGCGGCCTCGTCGCTGATGGCGCGGACGAGCTCGCCGACGGCGCCGCGCTGCGCGAGCGCGATCCGCACCCGGCGCCTGACGTCCATCGAGTCGCGCAGCGGCTCGGTGAAGTACTCGTCGGCGAGGGCGGCGATCCCGGCGCAGACCTGGGCCTGCGTCTCGCGGTCGAGGGCCGGGAAGTCGTCCTGGATCAGCTTGGCGAGCTCCCAGGTGAAGTGCCGCTTGAAGACCGCGTCACGCTGGGGGCCCGGCTCGATGAGCGCGGCCGTGGACTTCATGATCTCGGCGGTGCAGTGCAGCCGCGCGAGGTGGTTGGCGCGATACGTGATGTTGCTCGCGTCGCCGCGCTTCACCGCGTAGTAGTAGGTGTAGTCCGCGAGGACCGAGATCTTCGCCGCCCGTACGCACGCCTCGATGGTGAACGGCTGGTCGCTGCCCACCGGCAGGTCCTCGGGGAAGCGCAGCTTGTGCCGCTCGACCAGCTCGCGCCGGAACAGCTTGGTGTTGGCCAGCGTGAACGGCAGCGCCGAGTCGTACAGGCTGATGTCCGGGTCGCTCTTCCTGTAGAGCGCCTGGTGGACATAGCGGCCGTTGGTGCCGACCATCTTGCCGACGACGACATCGGAGCCGTGCTCGTCCGCGCAGGCCACCATCCGCTCCAGCGCCTCTTTGCCGAGGTAGTCGTCGGAGCCGATGAAGTAGACGTAGCGGCCGGTGGCCACTTCCAGCGCCCGGTTGCTGGGGGCGGCCGGGCCGCCGGAGTTGGCCTGGTGGAGCACCTTCACGGTGCCGGGGTAGCGCTCGGCGAAGCGGTCGAGCTCCCGGCCGCTGTCGTCGGTCGAGCCGTCGTCGACGGCCACGACCTCCAGCCTGTCCGGTCCGATGCTCTGCCCCACCAGTGAGTTCAGGCACTCCGTGAGGTACGGCATCGTGTTGTAGACGGCCACGACGACGGTGACGTCAGGGGTTCTGGTCATCCCCTGCTCCCTGAAGAAGTCTCGTGTAGACGCCGTCGAGAACCTTGGCCTGGGCCTCCCAGGTCCAGCCTTCGAGCAGGCCTTCCTTCTCGTACGCCTTGGTGTACTTCTTCGGGTCGGCGAGCACGGCCTTGACCGCGCGTACGTAGTCGTCGGTGTCCTGTGCGGTGAACACCTCGCCCTGGCCGGTCTCGCGGGTGACCTCCGCCATCGTCTTCACGTCGCTCACCACGAGCGGCAGGCCCGCGTGCGAGTACTCGAAGAACTTGGTGATCAGCGCGATCTCGTGGTTCGGCCAGTGGTGGATCGGGATGACTCCGACATCGGCTCCCGACAGGAACGGCACGACCTGCCAGTGCGGTACGTACGGCACGGCGTGGACGCGGTCGCCCACCCCGAGCTCGTCGGCGCGCTTGAGCAGTCCGCGGACGTAACCCGCGGAGGGGTCCCCGCACACGAACACCGCATGGGCGTCCGGGATCTGCGGAAGGCCCTCGACCATGATGCCGAGGCCTCGCTGGGCGGCGGCCAGACCGCTGTAGACCAGCAGCGGCACATCGGGGCCGACGCCGCACAGTTCGCGGATGTCCGGCACCGGCTCGTCGATGACCTTGTGGGTCGCCTCGGCGTCGGGTGCGTTGAGGACGACGGCCGGGCGCTCGGCGAGTCCGTGCGTCTTCTGGAGCAGATCGGCGAGTCCGCCGGAGACCGTCATCACCGCGTCCGCGTACTTGGCGTGCTCGCGCTCGTACCCCACCATCGCGGGAAGCTTGCGCTGGTTCGCCCAGGAGCGGACGCCGGGCAGGAACTCATGGGCGTCCCACACCAGCTTGGTCTTCCGGCCCGCGGCGCGGGCGCGCAGCGTGGCGCGGGCACCGACTCCCAGCATCCGGAAGTCGTTGGCGTGGATCAGATCGGGCTTGAGGGCGTCGATCACCGGGCCGAAGTTCAGCTCGAAGTCCCACACGCCCGGGTCCAGCCGCCGCCAGGCCCTGTCGCCCATGGTGGTGAGCCAGAACCGGGTGGTGAGCTTGTCCAGCGGCGCGGAGCGGGTCCGCCTGATCTTCGTCAGCTTCTTCGTCTCCCGGCCGCGCAGCGACACCCACTTGGACGTCACCTTGGACGCGGCCTTGGGGACGGTCAGCCAGCCCTTGGTGACCTGGGCGCCGAGCCCGGCGCTGCCCGTTGCCCGCAGCTCGTCGGTACGGACCCGCAGATCCGCGCGCCAGGCCTTGACCTGCTGCACCCGGAAGGCGTGGGTCCGGTCCGAGGAGTAGGCCAGCGGCCGCCGCAGCGGCGCACCCCGCAGGTCCTTCGGCTTGACGGACAGCTTGGCGTTCATCCGGATCAGCCGGACCTCGGCGTCACCGAGCTTCCAGGTGTCCTCGCCCTTGCCCGAGTACTTGCCCAGCAGGATCACGTCCCAGCCGGCCGCGGCGGCGGACGCCGCGGCCTTCTGGACGCGCGAATCACCGTGGACGCTGTTGTCGACGAGCATCACGATCCGGCCGCGCGTACCGCGGCCGGGCCATGCGGTGTTGGCGGCGGTCATGAGCTCGTGCGTTCCCCGCTCTCGAGCTTCACCGTGGTGCCGGTGTTGGCGGAGTCGATGACGGCCGCGGCGACCTCGACGGTCCGCAGGCCCTGGCGGAGCGTGCAGATGTCGTGGGACTTGCCGAGGACGGCGTCCCGGAACAGCTCGTGCTCGACGAGGAGCGGCTCGCGCTTCGGGATGGCGTACCGGATCATGTCGCCCTCGGAAACACCGCGGAACGCCTGCAGGGCCTCCCACTCGGTGGTCACGGCGGCGTTCGAGTAGAAGGTGAGGTCGGCCGTGAGGGTGTCGGCGATGAAGCAGCCGCGCTCGCCGGTGACCGAGGTGAAGCGCTCCTTGAGCGGGCTCAGCCAGTTCACGAGGTGGCTGACCATCGTGCCGTCGGAGAGCTGTCCGATGGCGGAGACCATGTCCTCGTGCGGGCGGCCGGACTTGGAGACCGTGTGCGCCGCGATCGACGTGTACTCACGGCCGGTGACCCAGGCGGTGAGGTCGATGTCGTGGGTCGCGAGGTCCTTGACCACGCCGACGTCGGCGATGCGGTGCGGGAAGGGGCCCTGCCGGCGGGTGACGACCTGGAAGACGTCGCCCAGCTCGCCCGACTCCAGCCGGGAGCGCAGGGACCGGAGCGCCGGGTTGCAGCGCTCGATGTGGCCGACACCGGCCACCAGGCTGCGCGTCTCGAAGGCCTCGACGAGGCGGCGGGCGCCCTCGACGGTGTCCGCGACCGGCTTCTCGATGAGCGCGCCGATCCCGGCCTCGGCCAGCTTGAGGCCGACCTCCTCGTGCAGCGCGGTCGGGCAGGCCACGACGGCGTAGTCGATGCCGAGAGCGATCAGCTCCTCGACGGTGGACAGCACGGGGGCACCCTGCGCCCAGCCGTTCTTGTCGCCCATCGGGTCGACGACGCCGACGAGCTCGACGCCCTCCAGCCCGGCCAGCACGCGGGCGTGGTGGCGTCCCATGGAGCCCAGGCCGATCAGCCCGGCCCGCAGTCCAGCAGCAGTCACAGGTTCTCTCCCAGCGCGTTCACGGCGGTGACGATGCGCTCAAGGTCGTTCTCGGTCAGCGAGGGGTGCACGGGGAGCGAGACGACCTCGGCCGCCGCACGCTCGGTCTCCGGCAGGTCCCAGTTGCGGCCGGCCTTCTGGTCCGGCTCCCAGTACGGCTTGAGCCGGTGGATGGGGGTCGGGTAGTAGACGGCGTTGCCGACGCCCGCCTCGGTGAGCTTCGCCATGGCGGCGTCGCGGTCCCCGCGGACACGGATCGTGTACTGGTGGTAGATGTGACGCGCACCCTCGGCGACGACGGGGGTGACCACCGCCTCGGTCGTGATGTTCCGCGTCAGGTACGCGGCGTTGGCGATGCGCTGCTCGGTCCAGCCACCCAGCTTGCCGAGCTGCACCCGGCCGACGGCGGCGGCGACGTCCGTCATGCGCATGTTGGCGCCGACGATCTCGTTCGCGTAGCGCTGCTCCATGCCCTGGTTGCGCAGCAGACGGAGGGTGCGGGCGGTCTCCGCGTCGGCCGTGGAGATCATGCCGCCCTCGAGGCTGTGCATGTTCTTCGTGGGGTAGAAGCTGAACGTGCCGCCGGCGCCGAAGGCACCGACCGGGGTTCCGTTCAGCGCGGCCGCGTGCGCCTGGCAGGCGTCCTCGACGACGGCGAGCTTGTGCTTCCCGGCGATGGCCATGATCTTGTCCATCGCGGCGGGGTGGCCGTACAGGTGCACCGGCATGATCGCGGCGGTGCGCGGGGTGATCGCGGCCTCCACGGCGGCCGGGTCGAGGCAGTAGGTGTCCGCCTCGATGTCGGCGAAGACCACGTCGGCGCCGACCAGACGGACCGCGTTGGCCGATGCGGCGAACGAGAACGAGGGGACGATCACCTCGTCACCCGGGCCGATGTTCAAAGCCATCAGAAGGAGGTGCAGCGCCGAGGTGCCGGAGTTGACGGCCACGCAGTGGCGGCCCTCCACGAGCTCCGAAAAGCCCTCCTCGAAAGCGGCCACCTCGGGGCCCTGTACGACCCGGCCGCTGCGCAGTACGCGTACGGCCGCCTCGATCTCTTCTTCACCGATGACCGGGCGGGCAGCGGGGATGGGCTGCTCGTTGCTGCTCGGCATTGGACGTCCTCCTTGAACACCGCAAGAGCTCTATGTGGCAGAGGTCCGGGGTTGCGGGGCGTCCTGTGGGCCGCGCGTACCCCTCCGGCGCGATGGCCGACGCCCTACCGAGGAATTCTGGGACCGGTCTGTCCCTTTAACCGGGCCGGTCACCGACCGTAGTCTCCGGGCGGGGCCCCGACACGGCAGCGACCGCCGTCACATTATCAGGGATTTCCCAGTCAATTTCTGGGCCGTTAACGGGGCCAGGCATCAATTGCGCTACAAACGCCGCGTCCCGTCCCTCGATCATGAAGGACGGGACGCGAACGTTCAGCCATCGGTCATCAGCTGTTCAGCTTTCGACGGCGGCGGGTGCGGACGCAGTCACGGAGGGCAGCGGGTGCTGTTCCGCGGCAGCGGTCTTCTTTGTCGCCTTCTTGGCGGTCGTCTTCTTCGCCGCCGTCTTCTTGGCCGCCGTCTTCTTCGTGGCGGCCTTCTTCGCCGTGGCCTTCTTGGCGGTCTTGCGGGCCGCCTTCTTGGCCGGCGCCTCGACGGACTCCTCGGATCCCGCCGCCGCCTCTGACCCGGCCTGCGCCTCGTCCCCGGCGGGTGCTTGGGCGGTGACCACGACGACCGCGGCGTCCTCGGCGCCCGACGGCGAACCCGCGGGGGCGGTGGCCTTGCGGGTCACCCGACGGCGGGCACGCGCCGGAGCGGGCGCGGCGGCCTCCGGCTCGGCGGCCGGGGCCTCGGCCTCGGTGGCCACCGGCTCCGGAGCCGCGGCGACAGGAGCCACGATCTCGACTGGTGCGTCGGTGGCCTCCGTCACCTTGGGCGAACCGGCGGGGGCCGACGCCTTGCGGGTGGCCCGGCGACGGGTACGCCCCGCGGGAGCGGCCTCGGGCTCGGCGACGACCGCGACGGCCTCCTGGACCGGCTCCGCGGCAGGCTCCACCGTCACGGACTCGGCCTGCACCGGCTCGACGGCCGGCTTCGGCGCACCCGCAGGGGCGCTCGCCTTGCGGCTCGCCCGGCGGCGGCCACGACCGCGCGACGCGGCGGCCTCGGCCTCGGCGGCGCTGCTGTACAACTCCTCGTCCGGGGCGAAGGCGGGCTCGGGCAGCGCGGCCGGCGCGGCGGCCTCCGCTGCGACCTCGGCCTCGGTCTCCACCTCGGTCTCCAGCTCCGACCCCTCGGCCACGACCTCGTGCTCGTGCTCGTGCTCGTGGACGTGCTCGGCTCCGCCGCGGCCACGCTTCTTGCCGCGCTTGCCGCCGCCTCCGCCACCGGCGGTGGTCGGCTGCTCCATGTGCACGATCACGCCACGGCCGTTGCAGTGGACGCAGGTCTCGGAGAACGACTCCAGCAGACCCTGGCCGACCCGCTTGCGGGTCATCTGGACGAGGCCCAGCGATGTGACCTCGGCGACCTGGTGCTTCGTTCGGTCCCGGCCCAGACACTCCAGCAGCCGCCGCAGCACCAGATCCCGGTTCGACTCCAGCACCATGTCGATGAAGTCGATGACGACGATGCCGCCGAGGTCGCGCAGCCGCAGCTGACGCACGATCTCCTCGGCCGCCTCCAGGTTGTTCCTGGTGACGGTCTCCTCGAGGTTTCCGCCCTGGCCGGTGAACTTGCCGGTGTTGACGTCGACCACGATCATCGCCTCGGTCTTGTCGATCACCAGCGAGCCGCCGGACGGCAGCCAGACCTTGCGGTCCAGCGCCTTCATCAGCTGCTCGTCGATCCGGTGCGTCGCGAAGACGTCGGCCTCGGAGGTCCAGCGGTTCAGCCGGTCCGCGAGGTCGGGGGCGACATGCGTCACGTAGCCGTGGATGGTCTCCCACGCCTCGTCGCCGCTGACGACGACCTTCGAGAAGTCCTCGTTGAAGATGTCGCGCACGACACGGACGGTCATGTCCGGCTCGCCGTAGAGAAGCGTCGGAGCGTTGCCGCTCTTCGCCTTCTTCTGGATCTCCTCCCACTGCGCCTGCAGCCGCTCGACGTCACGGCGCAGCTCGTCCTCGCTGGCGCCTTCCGCGGCGGTGCGGACGATCACACCCGCGTCCTCGGGGACGATCTTCTTGAGGATCGTCTTCAGCCGGGCGCGCTCGGTGTCGGGGAGCTTGCGGCTGATACCGGTCATCGAGCCCTCGGGCACGTACACCAGGTAACGGCCGGGCAGCGACACCTGGCTGGTCAGCCGGGCGCCCTTGTGCCCGATCGGGTCCTTGGTGACCTGGACGAGGACGGACTGGCCCGACTTCAGCGCGGTCTCGATGCGGCGCGGGCCGTTGGCGAGACCGAGCGCCTCGAAGTTGACCTCACCGGCGTACAGGACGGCGTTGCGGCCCTTGCCGATGTCGACGAAGGCCGCCTCCATCGACGGCAGCACGTTCTGCACCTTGCCCAGGTACACGTTGCCGACGTAGGAGGTCGACTGCTCCTTGTTGACGTAGTGCTCGACGAGGATGTCGTCCTCGAGGACACCGATCTGGGTGCGGTCGCCGTTCTGGCGGACGACCATCACGCGCTCGACGGCCTCGCGGCGCGCGAGGAACTCCGCCTCTGTGATGATCGGCACCCGGCGGCGGCCCTGCTCGCGGCCCTCGCGACGGCGCTGCTTCTTCGCCTCCAGACGGGTCGAGCCCTTGATGGACTGAACCTCGTCCGACGGCTCTTCCTTCTTGCGGGGCTCACGGATCTTGACGACCGTACGCTCCGGCTCGTCGGCAGCCAGCTCGCCGTCGCCGGCCTCACCGCTGCGACGGCGACGGCGACGGCGGCGACGGCTGCTGCTGGTGCCGGCGGCGGACGGCGTGCCGCCCTCGGACTCGTCCTCCTCCTCGGACTCCTCCTCCGCCTCTTCCTCGGCCTGCTCGGCCTCTTCCGCGGCCTCGGCCTCGTCCGTCTCGGCGGCCTCACCGCGGCGACGGCGACGCCCACCGCGGCGGCGACGACGCGAAGGCCGGTCCTCGTACTCCTCGGACTCTTCGCCCTCGCCCTCGGCCTCGGCTTCGGCCTCCGGCTCCTCAACGGGCTCCACGGTCTCGGCCTCGGGGGCCTCAGGGGCCTCGGCGGCCTCACCGCGGCGACGGCGCCGGCGCCGCGGACCGGCCTCGGCGACCGGGGCGGGCTGCTCGGACTCCTCCTCCTCGACCACCTCAGCGGCCTCTGCGGCAGCGGCGGCAGCGGCGGTCATCGGCGTCTGGAACATCGGCTCGGTGAACACCGGCGCCTGGAACACGGCCACGGCCGGCCGGGCGGCACGGCGCCCACGAGCGGGCTGCTCGGCCTGCTCGGGCTCGGCGGTGAACCGGGGCGCGGAGCCCCGGCGCGCGGCACGGCCGCGAGAGGCACGCCCCGTGGCCTCGGCCTCGGGCTCCTCTGCGGCGGTCTGCGCGGCGGTCTCCGCCGGCAGCTCCTCGGCCGGCTCGGAACCGTCCGTCCGGTCGCCCTTCGGCGCCCCGGCCGGGGCGCTGGCCCGTCGGGTGGCGCGACGGCGGGTACGGCCGCGCGGCGCCTCCTCGGTCTCCTCGGCGGCGGCCGGCTCCGCGGCCTCCGGCTCGGCGGTCTCTGTGGCGGCGCCCTCGGCCGCCTGCGGCGCACCGGCCGGGGCAGTCGCCCGACGGCGCCGCGTACGGGGCGCGGACGCCTCGGCAGCGGTCTCGGTCTCCGCGGCGGTCTCGCTCACGGCACCTTCCTCAATGTCTTCGTCGGCCCCGGCGCTCACCGGCTCTGCAGCGGCCACGGCCTCGGCCGTCTCCGCCTGAGCGGGCGATCCCGCGGGAGCCGTCGCCTTACGCGTGGCCCGACGGCGCGTACGCGGCGCGGGCGCCTCCGACTCGGCCTCACCGGCCGGCTCGGCAACAGCGGCCTCGGCAACAACCTCGACAGCCCCGGGCGAACCCGCGGGAGCCGTCGCCTTACGTGTAGCCCGGCGGCGCGTACGCGGCGCGGGCGCCTCCGCCTCTGCGGCAGGCGACTCCGACTCCGCAGCAGGGGCAGTCACCGCAGCGGCCTCACCGGCGGGCTCAGCAGCGGCGGGCTCGGCACTTTCGACAGCCCCGGGCGATCCCGCGGGAGCCGTCACCTTACGCGTGGCCCGACGGCGCGTACGCGGCGCGGGCGCCTCCGACTCGGCCTCACCGGCCGGCTCGGCAACAGCGGCCTCGGCGACAACCTCGACAGCCCCGGGCGAATCCACGGGAGCCGTCGCCTTACGAGTAGCCCGGCGGCGCGTACGCGGCGCGGGCGCCTCCGCCTCTGCGGCAGGCGACTCCTCGGTGGATGTGGACGGTATGGCCGCGGAGACGGACGCGGTCACATCCGTGACGGTCTCCACCGCCGCGGCAGCCGACGGCGGGCCGGCCGGGCGGGAGGCCCCACGGCGACGACGGCGCGCGGGCAGCGTGTCGCTGGGGGTGGAACTTTCGTTTTCTTCGGTGTTGTCCCCGGTCGTAGCGGGGTCGTTCTCGAGCATGCGGGCGGTTCTCCCGTCACGCTCCCGGGCGCCGCGCCTTGTTCCGATCCGGCGGCGCGTCCGCGTGATGAGCGCGGTGGCCGCCGTCCGGGGCGCGGGCGCCGCACGGGAGCTGTATGTCTGGCTCGCCGGTTCCGTACGCGATGTACGCACGGCCTGGCGAAAGTCTCCTGGTCTGTGCGCTGCCCGACCCAGGTGGCTCCCGAGTACGAGGGCTGCGCTTCGACGACTGCCCCTACGCGGGACCGGCACCTTCCGGCGCCGTCGCTGTGTTCCCCCCGGCAGAGCTAGGGGGAGGCGAGTCCGGCGGCCATGGGTGGGGCGGCCGTGACTGCCTCGCGGTCGGGCGCGAGCGGGTCGGTCACCGTGCCGGACTCCTCGTCGAAGAGCCCCTGCGCCAGCCTGGTCACCGCTGCGGGGACCGGCGGCGCCAGGTCGGCCACAGCTCGGAGACCGGACAGGACGTCGTCGGGTCGCACGGCAGGTGTCACGTGCCGCACAACCAGCCGCAGTATCGCACAGGGCCCCTCTCCCGGCCTATCAGGCTGTGGAGAGTCCGCCCGCAGTCCGGCCACGGCACCCCGTGCGTCGAAGGCTCGCATGCCGTTCTTGGTCTTGCGCCGGACCTCCACCGTCTCTGCGGCCAGGAACGCCTCCACGGCACGCCCGGCCTCCTCGGCACCGACGCCGTCGAGCCGCAGCTCCCACACCGACGCGGTCAGCCGGTCGGCGAGACCCGGCGTCCGTGCCTCGACCGCGTCCGTGATGTCGAGCCCGGCCGGCAGCGACTCGTCGAGCAAAATCCTGAGCTTCTCGGGGTCCCGGGCCTGGGTCAGCGCGATCTCCAGGTACTCGGCCTCGGAGCCCGTGCCGGTGGGCGCGGCGTTCGCGTACGACACCTTCGGGTGCGGGGTGAAACCTGCCGAGTACGCCATCGGCACCTCGGCACGGCGCAACGCGCGCTCGAAAGCACGCTGGAAGTCGCGGTGGCTGGTGAACCGGAGGCGGCCGCGCTTGGTGTAGCGCAGTCGGATGCGCTGCACCGCAGGTGCGGGCGGCGGGCCTTCGGGCTGTCGCTTGCCCAGTGGTTCTTCTCCTCGGTGCGGGGCGGGCGCGGTGGCGCACCGCCCTCTGGCCTGCGGGTGTACCGCCCTCTGGGGGCCCGACCGGTTCAGCCCCGCTTCCGCAGGGAGATCTCGGGTCCGGGCGCCGCGCCGGGAGCGGACAGAGTCTGTTGTGTTGCTTGCGTCCCTCCCAGGTTACGCGCCCGGGGCGCCCCGGGTTCCCCGGACTCATGTACCCCTCCCCCGCCGACCAACGCCCGCCAGGCCTCCTTGCGGGCCTGGCGCACGGTCTCGCGGGCCGCCCTGAGCGCCCCGCCGACCGCCCGGCCCGCCTCGGCCACGGCCCGCCGGGCGGGCTGCCAGAGCATGTCGCGTACGAAGTGGCCGGCCGGTGTGCAGACGCTCCGGTAGAACCAGGTGGCCGGCCGGCCGAGCAGATTCCACCCGAGCCACTTCAGTGCGCGGCCGACCGCCCGTGAGACATACCCGGCCGCGCGCCACGCGACCACCAGCGCGTCCGCGGTCTCACGGCCCACGACCACGAGGAACCGGCCCACCGGGGTGAGCACCCAGCGGTACAGGAGGACGGCGGGGGCCACGACCAGCACCTCGGCCAGCCATACGACGGCGATGCGTCCCGCGCGGCCGAGCGGGCTCAGGACGCTGGCGTACAGATGGACGAGCGGGACGACGATCCCGTACCGCACGACCGGTACCACGGCATACCGCCACAGAGCCGTCCATGGCCATACGAACACCCCCCACAGCACCGCGCCCACGCCGTGCCCGAGCGGGGTGAGCAACCGCGCGTACGCCCAGACCAGGCCATGCCCGAGCGGGGTCATGACGTACCGGTACAGCCACCGGGCGACGGGCACGACGGCGTAGCGCCACAGCGCGACCCAGGGCCGGTGGAACAGGGCCCGCACCAGCCACCGGAGCGCTGTACCGAGGGCCCGGCCGACCGGGGCGAGGACATGCACGAAGAGGGCGGCGAACAGATGGCCCAGCGGACGCAGCAGCACCCGCCCCACCCACCGGCCGCACACCACGAGCAGGTCCCACACCATGCGCACGGGCACGACGACGACCAGCGCCACGATCCGCAGCGGCATCCTGATGGCCACCGTCAGACAGCCCTCCGGTTCAGGCCGCCGGTCCCGCTTCTCCAAGTCCATGATCGAGGAGACGCGAAGGCCCGGCCCCGGGGTTTCGCCCGGGGCCGGGCCTTCGCCGGAGTGTTACTTGACGACCGTCAGCGGCAGCAGCTTCTTGCCGGTCGGGCCGATCTGGATCTGCGTGTCCATCTGAGGACAGACCCCACAGTCGAAGCACGGCGTCCAGCGGCAGTCCTCGACCTCTGTCTCGTCGAGCGAGTCCTGCCAGTCCTCCCAGAGCCAGTCCTTGTCGAGACCGGAGTCCAGGTGGTCCCAGGGCAGGACCTCCTCGTACGTACGCTCGCGGGTCGTGTACCAGTCGACGTCCACGCCGAACTCGGGCAGCGTCTTGGCGGCGCAGTCCATCCACCGGTCGTAGGAGAAGTGCTCACGCCAGCCGTCGAAGCGGCCGCCGTCCTCGTAGACGGCGCGGATGACGGCGCCGATGCGGCGGTCGCCGCGCGAGAGCAGGCCCTCGACGATGCCGGGCTTGCCGTCGTGGTAGCGGAAGCCGATGGAGCGGCCGTACTTCTTGTCGCCGCGGATCTTGTCGCGCAGCTTCTCCAGACGGGCGTCCGTCTCCTCGGCGCTCAGCTGCGGGGCCCACTGGAAGGGGGTGTGCGGCTTGGGCACGAAACCGCCGATGGAGACCGTGCAGCGAATGTCGTTCTGGCCGGAGACCTTTCGGCCCTCGGCGATGACCTTGACCGCCATGTCGCCGATCTGGAGGACGTCCTCGTCGGTCTCGGTGGGCAGACCGCACATGAAGTACAGCTTCACCTGGCGCCAGCCGTTGCCGTACGCCGTCGAGACGGTACGGATCAGGTCCTCTTCGGAGACCATCTTGTTGATGACCTTGCGCAGGCGCTCCGAGCCGCCCTCGGGGGCGAAGGTAAGACCCGAGCGACGGCCGTTGCGGGTCAGCTCGTTGGCCAGGTCGACATTGAAGGCGTCGACCCGGGTCGACGGCAGCGAGAGGCCGATCTTGTCTTCCTCGTACCGGTCGGCCAGACCCTTGGCGATGTCGCCGATCTCGCTGTGGTCCGCGGAGGACAGCGACAGTAGTCCGACCTCTTCGAAGCCGGTCGCCTTGAGGCCCTTGTCCACCATCTCGCCGATGCCGGTGATGCTCCGCTCCCGCACGGGACGCGTGATCATGCCGGCCTGGCAGAAGCGGCAACCACGGGTGCAGCCGCGGAAGATCTCCACGGACATCCGCTCGTGGACGGTCTCGGCGAGCGGGACGAGGGGCTGCTTGGGGTACGGCCACTCGTCGAGGTCCATGACGGTGTGCTTGGACACGCGCCACGGGACGCCCGACCTGTTCGGTACGACGCGGCCGATGCGGCCGTCCGGGAGGTACTCGACGTCGTAGAAGCCCGGGACGTACACCCCGCCGGTCCTCGCGAGGCGGAAGAGCAGTTCCTCGCGGCCGCCGGGGCGGTCCTCCGCCTTCCAGGCGCGGATGATCTCGGTGATCTCCAGGACGGCCTGCTCGCCGTCGCCGATGACCGCGCAGTCGATGAAGTCCGCGATCGGCTCGGGGTTGAAGGCGGCGTGGCCGCCGGCGAGGACGATCGGGTCGTCGATCGTGCGGTCCTTGGCCTCCAGCGGGATGCCCGCGAGGTCGAGGGCCGTGAGCATGTTGGTGTAGCCGAGCTCGGTGGAGAAGCTCAGGCCGTACACGTCGAAGGCCTTGACCGGGCGGTGGCTGTCGACGGTGAACTGCGGGACGCCGTGCTCGCGCATCAGCTCTTCGAGGTCCGGCCAGACGCTGTAGGTGCGCTCGGCGAGGACGCCCTCGCGCTCGTTGAGTACCTCGTAGAGGATCATGACGCCCTGGTTGGGCAGTCCGACCTCGTACGCGTCGGGGTACATGAGCGCCCAGCGCACGTCGCAGCTCTCCCAGGGCTTGACCGTGGAGTTCAGTTCACCACCGACGTACTGGATGGGCTTCTGCACATGCGGGAGCAGAGCTTCGAGCTGGGGGAAGACCGACTCGGCAGACATCAGGAACCTTCGTGCTGGCTGAGGGGGCGACTCTCAAGCGTAACCCGGTCGGAGGCACCCCCTGCCCGCACATCTGCCGCGGGGTCAGCCGGCGAGAGCCGCGCGCAGCCCTGGCCGGGACGCCTTCTCCCAGACGGCCGGCAGCTGCCGCTCCTGCTCGGCGGCCGACGCCTCTTCGCGACCGTGGAGAAGTCCCCAGGTGAACGCGGATTCACCGGCCCCGTGGGCGTGGATTCCGAGGTCGCGGATCGTTTCGCGGGCGACGACGCTGTCCTGGTGGTCGCCTAGCACGGTCTGGACGGCCTTCATGCGCCCGGCGAACTTCTTGGCGGGCTTGCCGAGGGCGGGGGTGGCGGCCTCGGCGGCGTAGCGGACGCGCTTGGCGGCCTTGCGGGCGTCGTGCATGGCGAGGTCGCGTTCGTCGCCGGGGGGAAGGCCGAGGGCGCGTTCCACTCGGTGCGCCAGCCGCAGGTAGTCCTTGATCACGGCCTTGGGCAGGGCGCCGGAGGGCGCCGCGGTCGCGGCCTTGAGGAGCGGTGGTGCCGCCAGCAATGCGTCGAGCGAGCCGAGCAGGGCGAGGTAGCGCTTGCTGTCGAGCACGGCGACGGATCGGCGGCGTGCCGCCGCTCGGTGCGCGGTGGCCCAGATGCGCAGCCGCCCGCGCACGGGACCGAGAACCAGGGTCTTGGGCAGCGCCCCGATCCGCTTCCGCAGTCGCTCGGCGAGCACCTCCTGGTCCCGGGCGACGCCGAGCTCTCCGGCGAGCCACTTGAGTTCGTCGCCCACGGGATCGGTGACGGAGCGGTCGATGATCTTGCGGTACGACTTGAAGGCGCTGCGCAGCCGGCGGGTGGCGACGCGCATCTGGTGCACGGCGTCGGGCAGGTCACGCCGTACGGCGGGGTCCAGCGCGATGATCGCGTCCCGCTGTTCCCTCAGATAGGCGAGTACGTACTCCCCGGCGTGCTTCCCCTTCAGTCGCTCACCGCTCTCCCGCACGGTCCGCGCGGCATCGGCCGCCTTGGGGGCCCGGGTGTCCCTGTCGCCGTGGCGTGCCATGGCGTCGGCGTCGCGCGAGGACTGGAGATCCACGGGTGCACCGGTCCGTTCCGTCGGCTCTGTACCCGCGCCGCCCGGCTCCGGCGGCGCGGCGACCGCGGACGGGGCCGTGGTGTCCTGCGCCGCTTCGGGCCCGGGGTGCGCGGGGCCCGTCTCCTCCAGGGCCCGCGCGAGTTTGGACGCCGCCGATGAAGGCCGGACGCCCGCCTTGCGGAGGCGCTTGTCGACGGCGTCGAGGAGCGCGGGGTCGGCGCCGTCGGCGAGTTCGACCTCGATCTCGGTCCAGGAGGCCGTGCCGCCGCCCTCCGTGAGGCGCTCGGCGCGTACGGAGTCGACGCTGAGTTCGGCGAGGAGTTCGCCGTGCCCGTCGACCAGATGGCTGATGTCGCGGGAGGTCACGAGGCGTACGACGGGGATGAGGGGGGCGTCACGGGTACGGGAGCGGACCAGGCCGGCGAGGGGGCGCGGGACGGTGTCGGCGAGGGGGGCGTGGATCTCGTCGCGGATGCCCGTGGCAACCGGGAACTTCAGATGCCAGCCCTCGTCCTCACCGCCCGTGCGGCGCCGCAGCGTGATCCGGTCGGCGGCGAGCCGCAGGTCCGGCGTGTCGTAGTAGACGGCGTCCAGCTCCGCCACGCCCTTGTGGACGACGGCCCAGACCCCGTCCACCCTGGTCAGGTCGGGTACCCGGGTCTCGTCGGTGGCTTCGTACTTCCGCTCGATCTCTCGCTTCGTGTCCGCCATGAACAAAATCTAGTCGCCCTGGCGGCCGTACGTCAGTACGCACTACGCCGACATGGGTCGCTGCACCTTGATGGACTGCAGGAGTCCGACCGCCACCCAGACGGCGAACATGGAGGAACCGCCGTATGACACGAAGGGCAGTGGCAGGCCGGCGACCGGCATGATGCCGAGCGTCATCCCGACGTTCTCGAAGGCCTGGAAGGCGAACCAGGCGATGATCCCGGCCGCGACGATCGTGCCGTACAGCTCGGTGGTCCCGCGGGCGATCCGGCAGGCCCTCCACAGCACGACGCCGAGCAGGAAGAGGATGAAGCCGGCTCCGAGGAAGCCGAGCTCCTCCCCCGCCACGGTGAAGACGAAGTCGGTCTGCTGCTCCGGCACGAACTGGCCGGTGGTCTGCGAGCCCTTGAAGAGGCCGGTGCCGAGCAGTCCGCCGGAGCCGATCGCGATACGGGCCTGGTTGGTGTTGTAGCCGACGCCGGCCGGGTCGAGGTCGGGGTTGGCGAAGGCCGCGAAGCGGTTGATCTGGTACTCGTCGAGCAGTCCGAGGGCGGTGACCAGGACGGCGCCCGCGATGCCTGCGCCGATCAGCCCGAGGACCCAGCGGTTGGAGGCCCCGGAGGCGAGGAGCACCCCGAGGACGATCACGACCATGACCATGACGGAGCCGAGGTCCGGCATCAGCATGACGACCGCCATGGGGGCGGCCGCAAGGACGAGCGACTTGGCGACGATCCCGTGATCGGGGTGGTCCTGGTCGCCCGCGTCGACCTGGGCGGCCAGCATCATCGCCATGCCCAGGATGATCGTGATCTTCACGAACTCGGAGGGCTGCAGCGAGAATCCGCCGCCGAGCTGGATCCAGGCGTGCGCGCCGTTGATGGTCGCGCCGAGCGGGGTGAGCACGAGCAGGACCAGCAGGACGGAGATCCCGTACAGCACCGGCACGGCGCCGCGCAGGGTGCGGTGGCCGAGCCAGATCGTGCCGACCATCAGGGCGAGGCCGATCCCGGTGTTCAGCACATGGCGGAACAGGAAGTAGTACGGGTCTCCCTGGTTGAGTTCGGTGCGGTTGCGGGTCGCCGACCACACGAGCAGCGCGCCGATGAGCGAGAGCGCGAGGGCGGCGAGCAGCATCGGCCAGTCGAGCCGGCGCAGCAGGGAGTCGCGGGCGGTGAGCCTGGCCCAGGGGCCTCGCTCCGGGGCGTACCGCGAGACCGAGAAGCGCATGGTTCCGGACAACGGTCAGTCCCTCCGTCCGGTCGCGGGCGGCGGGCCGGCGAGCACCGGCTTCTCCGGCTTGGGCTTCTGCGGGGCGTACGGCTGGATCTTCGGCGCGTCGATGGAGCCGTCGGGCTGGATCTTGGGCAGCGTCTTCTGCGGCTGCGGCAGCAGGGCCTTCTTGAGGTCCTGGTTGCCCTCCATGTCGAGCCCGTAGAGCGCGTTGTAGATGTTGCGAACGGCGGGACCCGAGGCTCCGGAGCCGGTACCACCCTGGGAGATCGTCATGACGATCGAGTAGTCCTTGGTGTACGTGGCGAACCACGAGGTCGTCTGCTTGCCGTGGACCTCGGCCGTGCCGGTCTTGGCGTGCATCGGGATCTTGTCCTGCGGCCAGCCGCCGAATCGCCAGGCGGCGGTACCGCGGGTCGCGACTCCCGCGAGGGCTTCGTCTATCAGGTCGCGCGTCCTGGCGTCCATGGGGAGCTTGCCGTGCGGCTTGGGCTTGATCTCCCGCACGTGCTTGCCGTCCGCGCTGACGACCGCCTTGCCGACCGTCGGGTCGTACATGGTGCCGCCGTTGGAGATGGCGCTGTAGATCGTGGCCATCTGGATGGGGGTGACGAGCGTGTCGCCCTGGCCGATGGAGTAGTTGACCGAGTCACCGGCGCGCATCAGATTGCCTTCGAGGCAGTTCTCGTAGGAGAGCTGCTGGATGTAGCTGCCGCCCTTCTTGCCGATCTTGCACCAGTAGTCCTTGTTGGCCTCCCAGAACTTCTGCTTCCAGCGGCGGTCCGGGACCCGGCCCTTCTCCTCGTTGGGCAGGTCGATACCGGTCTCGGCGCCGAGTCCGAACTGGTGGGCGGTCTTGTAGAACCAGTCGTTTGCGTTCTTCTTCGGCTTGAGGCCGCCGTCCTTCCTCCACTGCTCGTGGGAGAGCGCGTAGTAGACGGTGTCGCAGGAGACCTCGAGGGCCTGGCCGAGGGTGATGCTGCCGTGGCCCTGCGACTCGAAGTTCTTGAAGACCTGGTTGCCGATCGAGTACGAGCTCGGGCACGGGTAGTGGCCGTTGAAGTCGTAGCCGGCGTTGACGGCGGCGGTGGTCGGGACGACCTTGAAGATCGAGCCGGGGGCGGCCTGTCCCTGGATGGCCCGGTTGAGCAGCGGGAAGTTGGACTTCTTGCCGGTGAGCCTCGCGTAGTCCTTCGCCGAGATGCCGCCGACCCAGGCGTTGGGGTCGTAGGTGGGGAGCGAGGCCATCGCGACCACACGGCCGGTCTTCGACTCCATGACGACGACGGCGCCGGAGTCGGCCTTGTAGTTCTCGTTGGTGTTGTCGTCGAAGACCTTGCGGGCTTCCTTCATCGCGTGGTTCAGCTCCCACTCGGCGACCGCCTGGACGCGGGCGTCGATGGAGGTGACGACATTGGCGCCGGGCTGGGCCGGGTCGGCCTTGGCCTGGCCCATGACCCGGCCGAGGTTGTCGACCTCGTAGCGGGTGACGCCGGCCTTGCCGCGCAATTCCTTGTCGTACGTGCGCTCGAGGCCCGAGCGGCCGACCTGGTCGGAGCGGAGGAAAGGCGAGTCGGTGTTCTTGGCCTTCTCGATCTCCCCGTCGGTGACGGGCGAGAGATAGCCGAGGACCTGCGCGGTGTTGGACTTTCCGGGCGCGGGGTAGCGGCGTACGGCCGTGGGCTCCGCGGTGATGCCGGGGAAGTCCTCTGCACGTTCGCGGATCTGCAGGGCCTGCTGGGTGGTGGCCTCGTCGGTGACCGGGATCGGCTGGTAAGGCGAACCGTTCCAGCAGGGCTGCGGTGTCTCGGAGTCGCAGAGCCGGACCTTGTCCATGACGTCCTTCGGCTTCATGCCGAGGACCGCGGCGAGCCGGGTGAGGACGCCCTTGCCGTCGTCCTTCATCTTCAGCAGCTCGGTGCGGGACGCCGAGACGACGAGGCGGGTCTCGTTGTCGGCGAGCGGGACACCGCGGGCGTCGAGGAGCGATCCGCGGACGGCGGGCTGGACGACCTGCTGGACGCCGTTGCCGGACGCCTCCTTCGCGTACTCCTCGCCGTTGCGGATCTGGATGTACCAGAGGCGGCCGCCGAGGGTCGCGAGGAGGGAGAAGACCAGGATCTGGATGACGACGAGCCTGATCTGGACGCGGGGCGTCCGCCCCGTCTCGGGAATGTTGGTCACGCTGGCGGTGCCCCCTCGGTCACAGTCGCTTGATTCCCTTGATGCGCCCGGCGCGGGACGCCCTGGTCCTGGCCGCCTTCATCCGCAGTCCACCGTTGCGCTGGCCGCCGATGCGCAGTCCGGTGCCGAACGACGTCCAGGCACCCGACACATCGGATGCGCCGGACTGGTCGGCGAGCGGGTCGTTCTCCGCGCGTCTGGCGAGCGCCATGATCAGTGGCACGGTGAACGGCGCGAGCAGCAGGTCGTACACGGCCGCGGTGAACAGCAGCGAGCCGAGGCCGACATGGCGGGCGGCGGTGTCGCCGACGAGGGCGCCGACTCCCGCGTACAACAGGGTCGAGCCGACGGCGGCGCCGACGACCACGAGCATCGGTCCCGTGGCCGAGGTCAGCCTGCCGGTCTCCGGCTTGACGAGACCCGCGAGATAGCCGATGACGCACAGCACGAGGGCGTAGCGTCCCGCGGCGTGGTCGGCGGGCGGGGCCAGGTCGGCGAGCAGGCCCGCGCCGAAGCCGATGAGCGCGCCGCTGGTGTGCCCGTACACGAGCGCCAGGGCGAGGACGACGAGCAGCAGCAGGTCGGGGACGGCCCCGGGGAGCTGGAGCCGGGCAAGGACCGTGACCTGGACGACGAGGGCGACGACGACGAGGCTGGTGGAGAGCAGGATCCGGTTGAAGCGCATGGTGTTCATCTCCTCCTGCTACTCGTCGGCCCGGCCGGTGTCGGTGCCCGCGGTATCCCTGCCGTTGCCGGTGTCCGCGCCGTTGCCGGTGTCTCTGCCGGGGGCCGCTGCGTCGCCGCCGGCCGTGTCCTGGCCCGGGCCGTCCGGCGAAGGGGTCACCGTCACGGTGACCGTGGGAGTCGGTGTCGGCTTCGGCTTGGGCGGGAGCACGGAGTCGCGCGGGTCGGTGCGAGGTGCCTGGACGACGACTCCGACGATGTCGAGCTTGGAGAAGCCGGCATACGGGCGGACGAAGATGTTCCGCGTCAGGTCGCCGCCGGAGGGGTCGACGCGGACGACCTCGCCGACCGGCACCCCGGGCACGAACGGCGTGTCGGCCTGCGAGCCGAAGGTGACCAGCCGGTCGCCCTTGTGCACCTTGGCCTTGCCGTTGAGGAGCTGCACGGACAGCGGCCGGTCGCCCTGACCGGTCGCGAAGCCGAGCTCGTCGGTGCGCTCCATACGCGTACCGACCGTGAAGTCCGGGTCGTTGGCGAGGAGTACGGTCGCGGTGTCCGGGCCGACGGTGGTGACCCGGCCGACGAGGCCGTCACCGTTGAGCACCGTCATGTCGCGCCGGATGCCGTCCCGGGAACCGATGTCGATGGTGACGGTCCACGAGAAGCCCTGGGCTGCTCCTATGGCGATGACCTCCGCTGCCTTGATGCCGTACTGCCCGTTGGCCGCCTTCTTGAGCATGTCGTCGAGCTGGCGGACCCGGCTGCGGTTGCGTGCGTCGCTGCCGAGCCGTGCCTTGAGGGCCGCGTTCTCCCGCTCGAGCACGGCGATGCGGTCATGACGCTCCCCGGAGTCCCGGACCGCGCCTATGGCGTTGCCGATCGGATCGACTGCGGCCGCCACGCCGTTCTCGACCGGCCCGAAGACTGCGGCGGCGGCCTGCCGGGCGCCGTCCACCGGAGACTCCTGGCCGCCGCGGATATCCACCGTGATCAGCGCGAACGCGATGGCGATCAGCAGGACCAGGAGCAGCCGGCTCTCTTTCGTGTCCCTCACGTGCGGCGGCCGTGCCTTCCTCGTCGGAATGTGTATGCGTGCCGTTGTTTTGTGCCGTTATACCAACGATCCTCCGCACGGCCCGGGCAGCGCCCGTACGGGGCGTTCCCCGGCCCGGACGCGGCCCGCGGGAGGATCCGGTCGTGGCCGCTACCTGCGCGGCTGGGCGTCCAGCACCTGCTGGAGTGCCTCGAACTCCTCGACGCACTTGCCCGAGCCGAGCGCGACCGAGTCCAGCGGGTCCTCGGCGATGTGGATGGGCATGCCGGTCTCGTGGCGCAGCCGTTCGTCCAGACCGCGCAGCAGCGCGCCACCGCCGGTGAGGACGATGCCGCGGTCCATCACGTCGCCCGAGAGCTCCGGCGGGCACTTGTCGAGCGTGGTCTTCACGGCGTCGACGATCGCGTTGACCGGTTCCTCGATGGCCTTGCGCACCTCGGCGGCCGAGATGACCACCGTCTTGGGCAGACCGGAGACCAGGTCGCGGCCGCGGATCTCGGTGTGCTCGTCCTTGTCGAGGTCGAACGCGGAGCCGATGGTGATCTTGATGCTCTCTGCGGTCCGCTCACCGAGAAGGAGGCTGTACTCCTTCTTGACGTGCTGGATGATCGCGTTGTCGAGTTCGTCGCCGGCGACCCTGATGGACTGAGCCGTGACGATTCCCCCGAGGGAGATCACGGCGACCTCGGTCGTTCCGCCACCGATGTCCACCACCATGTTGCCGGTGGCCTCGTGGACCGGGAGACCGGCTCCGATCGCGGCCGCCATCGGCTCCTCGATGATGTGCACCTGGCGGGCACCGGCCTGCGTGGACGCCTCGATGACCGCGCGGCGCTCAACGCCCGTGATACCGGAGGGCACACAGACGACGATGCGCGGACGGGCCGCCCAGCGGCGCTTGTGGATCTTGAGGATGAAGTAGCGCAGCATCCGCTCGGTGATCTCGAAGTCGGCGATCACGCCGTCCTTCAGCGGGCGGACCGCCACGATGTTCCCCGGCGTGCGGCCGATCATCTTCTTGGCTTCGGAGCCCACGGCGAGGATGCCGCCGGTGTTGGTGTTGATGGCGACCACGGACGGCTCGTTGAGGACGATCCCACGCCCCCTGACGTACACCAGCGTGTTGGCGGTCCCGAGGTCGACAGCCATGTCACGGCCGATGAACGACATTGAGTTCCCCTTGTTTCCCATGAGGATGCGTCGGGCCTTCCCAAATCGAGCTTTGATGGCTTTTTAGGTAGGCGAGGAGGGTGCTGCGGCGTGAAGGCTTCCATCGTAGTGGCGCCTGCACGGACACCGCGCGCTGGGCCCACCTCAATAAGGGTGACGACGAGTCGGAGCGATGCGTTCCCGCTACGGCGGTACCTATGCCGAAGGGCGACCGAAATTCCTTCGGTCGCCCCAGGTGCGGGCTCTGGATGGCTGACGCCGGATCAGGAAAGGCCCGGGAAGAAAATCTTCAGTTCCCGAATGGCGGACTCCTCGGAATCCGAGGCATGAATCAGGTTCTCCCGGACGATCGTGCCGTAGTCGCCCCGGATCGATCCCGGCGCGGCGGCGATCGGGTCGGTCGGGCCGGCCAGGGCGCGCACGCCCTCGATGACCCGCTCGCCATCGACGACCATGGCGACGACCGGGCCGGAGGACATGAAATCGACCAGCGGCTCGTAGAAGGGCTTGCCCTTGTGCTCGCCGTAGTGCTGCTCCAGGGTCTCCTGGTTCAGCTCGCGCAGCTCCAGCGCGGTGATCTGCCAGCCGGCCTTGCGCTCGATACGGCCGATGATCTCGCCGATCAGGCCGCGGCGTACGGCGTCGGGCTTGAGCAGGACGAGCGTGCGCTGGCTCACGGGCGGGCTCCTTCGAGTGCGGGTCTCAGGACGAGTCTCACGATGAGTTCCGACGACGGATCCAGGCCACGTCCCGGGTGTGTCTCAGAATGAGGGGGTCGTGCGAGGGGGTCGTGCGGGAATCGGGTCTTGCTGCACTTCAGAGGCTACAGGGCCGCCAGGGTGGTCCATCACGCAGCGTCAGGCTCAGCGGATGCCCCGGCTTCTTCCTGCGCCGCCCACCGGGCCTTCGCCTCGTCGATCTTCCGCCCGTAGTGGACCGAGGCCCACCACAGACCGGCGAACACCACACCCAGGATGAACATCATCGGGACGACGAAGCCGCTGGCGACCAGGCCCAGCTGCAGGGCCCAGCCGAGCTGCACCCCACCGGGGCGGGTGATCATTCCGCACAGCAGCACCGACAGCAGCATCGCGACACCGCAGACCGTCCAGACCGTGGCCGTGGACAGATCCGGGTCCTTCATCGCGACCAGACCGGCGAAGCCGATCACGAAGAACTCACCGATCAGAGTGGACGCACAGAGCGTACGCATGGAATTCAGCCTCTCCCCAGCAGCAGCCGGGCCTCGCCGACCGTGATCACGGAGCCGGTCACCAGGACACCGGCGCCCGAGTACTCCGCCTCCTCCTCGGCCAGCGTGATCGCCGCCTCCAGCGCGTCGTCGAGACGCGGCTCGACGACGACGCGCTCGTCGCCGAAGACCTCCACGGCGACCGCGGCCAGTTCGTCGGCGTTCATCGCGCGATGGCTGGAGTTCTGTGTGACGACGACCTCGGTGAAGACGGGCTCGAAGGCCTCGAGGACCGCCTTCACGTCCTTGTCCGCGCTCGCGCCGACCACACCGATGAGACGGGAGAACCCGAAGGCCTCCGTCACCCCCTCCGCGGCCGCCCGCGCCCCCGCCGGATTGTGCGCGGCGTCCAGGACGACGGTGGGGCTCCTGCGCACGACCTCGAGGCGGCCCGGCGAGACGACGGAGGCGAACGCGGTACGCACCGTGTCCAGGTCGAGCGTGCGCGCGTGCTGCGCGCCGATGCCGAAGAACGCTTCGACGGCGGCCAGCGCCACCGCCGCGTTGTGCGCCTGGTGGGCGCCGTGGAGCGGGAGGAAGATCTCCTCGTACTCCCCGCCGAGCCCGCGCAGTTTCAGCAGCTGGCCGCCGACCGCGACCTCACGGGAGACGACACCGAACTCCATGCCCTCGCGGGCCACCGTCGCGTCCACCTCGACGGCCTTCTTCAGCATGACCTGAGCGGCGTCGACCGGCTGCTGCGCCAGGATCACCGTCGCGCCTTCCTTGATGACACCGGCCTTCTCCCCGGCGATCTCCGCCGCGGTCGTGCCGAGCCGGTCGGTGTGGTCGAGATCGATCGGGGTGACCACGGCGACCGAGCCGTCGATGACATTGGTGGCGTCCCAGCTGCCGCCCATACCGACCTCGACGACGGCCACGTCCACGGGCGCGTCCGCGAACGCGGCGTACGCCATGCCGGTCAGCACCTCGAAGAACGAGAGCCTGAACTCCTGGGCGGCGTCGACCATCTCGACATACGGCTTGATGTCCTCGTACGTGGCGATGAAGCGCTCGGCCTCGATCGGGGCGCCGTCCAGACTGATCCGCTCGGTGATCGACTGGACGTGCGGCGACGTGTACCGCCCGGTGCGCAGGTCGAAGGCACCGAGCAGCGCCTCGATCATGCGGGCCGTGGACGTCTTGCCGTTGGTACCGGTGATGTGGATCGAGGGGTACGCGCGCTGCGGCTCGCCCAGCACGTCCATCAGCGCGGCGATACGGCTGACCGAGGGCTCCAGCTTCGTCTCACCCCAGCGGGTGGCGAGATCCGCCTCGACCTCGCGCAGCGCCCTGTCCACCTCCGGGTCGGCCGGGCGTGCGGGTACCTGGTCGGCCTGGGGCGATCCGGCCCGGGTGCGCAGCGTACGGCTGCCGGCCTCGATCACCGCCAGGTCGGGATCACGGTCGGTCTCCGAGTCGACGATCTCGTCGAACTCATCGGGCTCATCGGGCTCATCGAAGGGGTGCGGCTGCTGCTCACTCACGCTGCCAGTCTACGGAGGCGCGGGCGGGGTCCCGACGGGAGCAGGGCCGAAACGCGGTACGCGCCGTTTCTGCCCCGCCCGGCCCGCTCCCCGGCGTGTCCCCGACAACGAGACCCACCGTTCCCGCACACGCGCAGACCCCCGGAGCCGGGTGGCTCCGGGGGCCTCGTACGCGAACGGGATCAGCGCCCCGTCGTACCGCCCGTGCGGGGGACGGACGCGCCGCGGGCGGATCAGCCCTGCGGCAGGTTCGCCAGCTGGGCACCGATGCGCTCGATGTCCTCCTCGGCCTTGGCGAGCCGGCCACGGATCTTGTCGACCACGTTGTCCGGAGCCTTGGCGAGGAACGCCTCGTTGCCGAGCTTCGCCGTGGCCTGGGCCTTCTCCTTCTCTGCGGCGGCCAGGTCCTTCGCGAGCCGCTTGCGCTCCGCGTCGACGTCGATCGCACCGGACAGGTCCAGCGCGACCTGCGCACCCGCGACAGGCAGCGTCGCCGTCGCATGGAACGACTCGCCCTCCGGCTGCAGTCGCAGCAGCTGACGAATGGCGCCCTCGTGCGGCGCCAGGGCGGTGCCTCCGAGGTCGAGACGGGCCGGGACCTTCTGGCCGGGCTGCAGACCCTGGTCGGAGCGGAACCGGCGGACCTCGGTGACGACCCGCTGGACCAGCTCGATCTCCCGCTCAGCGGCCTCGTCGCGGAAGGCGGAGTCCTTCGGCCAGTCGGCGATGACGACCGACTCGCCACCCGTGAGCGTGGTCCACAGCGTCTCGGTGACGAACGGGACGACCGGGTGCAGCAGCCGCAGCGTGACGTCCAGGACCTCGCCGAGGACACGGGCGGAGACCTTCGCCGGCTCCCCGCCGCCCATGAACGTGGTCTTGGACAGCTCGACGTACCAGTCGAAGACCTCGTCCCACGCGAAGTGGAAGAGCGTGTCCGACAGCTTCGCGAACTGGTAGTCCTCGTAGTACGCGTCGACCTCGGCGACCACCGAGTTCAGCCGCGACAGGATCCACCGGTCGGTCGCGGACATCTGCTCGGGCGACGGCATCGGGCCCTCGACCGTCGCGCCGTTCATCAGCGCGAAGCGCGTCGCGTTCCAGATCTTGTTGGCGAAGTTGCGCGAGCCCTGGACCCAGTCCTCGCCGATCGGGACGTCGACACCCGGGTTGGCGCCGCGCGCAAGCGTGAAGCGCAGCGCGTCGGACCCGTACTTGTCCATCCAGTCCAGCGGGTTGACCGCGTTGCCGAAGGACTTCGACATCTTCTTGCCGAACTGGTCGCGGACCATGCCGTGCAGGGCGATGGTGTGGAACGGCGGGGTGCCGTCCATCGCGTACAGGCCGAACATCATCATCCGGGCGACCCAGAAGAAGAGGATGTCGTAGCCGGTGACCAGAACGGAGTTCGGGTAGAACTTCGCGAGGCTCTCGGTCTGCTCGGGCCAGCCGAGCGTGGAGAACGGCCACAGGCCGGAGGAGAACCAGGTGTCCAGGACATCGGTCTCCTGGGTCCAGCCCTCGCCGGACGGGGGCTCCTCGTCCGGTCCGACACAGACGACCTCACCGTCAGGGCCGTACCAGACCGGGATGCGGTGCCCCCACCACAGCTGGCGCGAGATGCACCAGTCATGGAGGTTGTCGACCCAGTCGAAGTACCGCTTCTCCATCTCCTGCGGGTGGATCTTGACCTTGCCGTCGCGGACCGCGTCACCCGCGGCCTTCGCCAGCGGGCCGACCTTGACCCACCACTGCATGGACAGCCGCGGCTCGATCGTCGTCTTGCAGCGCGAGCAGTGGCCGACGGAGTGGACGTAGGGACGCTTCTCGGCGACGATCCGGCCCTCGGCGCGCAGCGCGGCGACGATGGCGGAACGGGCCTCCAGGCGGTCCAGGCCCTGGAAGGGGCCGTGCGCGGTGATGACAGCGCGCTCGTCCATGACGGCGAGGTTCGGCAGACCGTGCCGCTGGCCGATCTCGAAGTCGTTCGGGTCGTGCGCGGGCGTGACCTTGACGGCGCCGGTGCCGAACTCGGGGTCGACGTGCTCGTCGGCGACGACGGGGATGCGGCGGCCGGTGAGCGGCAGCTCGATCTCGCGGCCGACGAGGTGCTTGTAGCGCTCGTCCTCGGGGTGGACCGCGACGGCCGTGTCGCCCAGCATCGTCTCGGCGCGGGTCGTCGCGACGACGATGGAGTCTGCTTCCCCTTCGCCTCCGCCGTACCGGATCGAGACGAGCTCGCCGTCGTCGTCCTGGTACTCCACCTCGATGTCGGAGATGGCCGTCAGACAGCGCGGGCACCAGTTGATGATGCGCTCGGCGCGGTAGATCAGCTCGTCGTCGTAGAGCTTCTTGAAGATGGTCTGGACGGCCTTGGAGAGGCCCTCGTCCATGGTGAAGCGCTCACGCGACCAGGCGACACCGTCGCCCAGGCGCTTCATCTGCCCGGAGATCTGACCGCCGGACTCGCCCTTCCACTGCCAGACGCGCTCGACGAACGCCTCACGGCCCAGGTCGTGGCGGGACTTGCCCTCCTTCGCCAGCTCGCGCTCGACGACGTTCTGCGTGGCGATACCGGCGTGGTCCATGCCGGGCTGCCACAGCGTCTCGTAGCCCTGCATCCGCTTGCGGCGGGTGAGGGCGTCGATCAGCGTGTGCTCGAAGGCATGGCCCAGGTGCAGGCTGCCCGTGACGTTCGGCGGCGGAATGACGATCGTGTACGGAGGCTTCTCGCTCTTCGCGTCGGCCTCGAAGTAACCGCGCTCTACCCAGCGCTCATACAGCTTCCCCTCTACCTCGGCCGGCGCATACGTGGTCGGCAGTTCGGGGTTGCTGGCTGGCTGCTGCTGAGTGTTCTCGGTCACGAGCCACAGTTTAGAGGTGTCACGGCTCCGTTCTGAAACGGGAATGTTCCGTAACGGTGTGGGCCCCGGTGCCTCCGCCGGGCGCCCGCTCCGACAGGATGTTCGGAACGCATGAGTATCTGGAGGGGAACCCAGTAATGAGCTACAACCAGCCGGGCCCGTACGGCGGTCAGCCCCAGCAGCCCGGACCGTACGGCCAGCCGGGTCCCTACGGCCAGCAGCCGCAGCCGCAGGCGCCTCAGCCCGGCTACGGCCAGCAGCCGCAGGCACCTCAGCCCGGCTACGGCTACCCGCAGCAGGCTCCCCAGGGCGTCCCGCCGCAGCCGGGCCAGCCGCAGGGCTACGGCTACCCCCAGCACCAGCAGCCCGGCCCTTACGGCCAGATGCCCCAGCAGCCCCCGTACGGCGCGGGCCCCGGCGCCTACCCGCCGCCCCCGCCGGCGCAAGGTGGCGGCGGCAAGAAGGCGGGCCTGATCATCGGCGCCGTCGCGGTCGTCGTGGCGATCGGCGTGGGTGCGTACTTCGTGCTCGGCGGCAGCGGCAGCTCCGTCGCGGACGACGGCAAGAAGTACAAGCTCACCACTCCGGAGATCGTGGCCACCGACTACAAGAAGAAGTCGGACAACTCCTCGGCCGCCAGCGCCGAGGAGGTGAAGGACGCGGCGAAGTGGGGCGTGAAGGACCCGAAGAACGTGACCGGCGACTACCAGGCCGGCTCGGGCGGCACCACTGCCAAGAAGCTGCAGATCAACGGCGTGTGGGGGGAGATCGAGGACCCGGAGAAGGTCGTCGACGCGATGTTCGCCGAGTTGCAGAAGAAGTCCGACGAAGAGGGCGACAAGGAGCGCGTCAAGCTCGTCGGCAGCCCGCAGGAGTTCACGCCGACGGGGTTCGAGAACGGCGTGATGAAGTGCCAGGAGGCGGAGTACTCCCTGCCCCAGGGCTCCAAGGGCAACGGCGTTCCGAACAGCTTCAAGATGCCGCTGTGCGTCTGGGGCGACCACAGCACGGTGGCCTACGTCATCTCGTCGGACCCCGCCGCCATCCTGGGGGGCACGTCCACTCCCCTGGAGGAGGCGGCGACGCTGGCTTCCAAGGTCCGCGACGACGTGCGGGTCGAGGTCGAGTAGCTCCGGCACGCGCACGAAAGGGCGCCCGGTCAACTCGGTCGACCGGGCGCCCTTTAGCGGTGGAGGAGCCGCTCACGCGCTCTTCTCGTGCCGCCCGTCGTTCTTCACGATCCGCGGCACCAGCGTCGGGTTCACGTTGTTGCGCACCACGTCCGCCGTGATGACGACCCGCGCCACGTCCTTGCGTGACGGCACTTCGTACATCACCGACATCAGGACCTCTTCCATGATGGCGCGCAGTCCGCGCGCACCCGTGCCGCGCAGGATCGCCTGGTCGGCGATGGCCTCGAGGGCCGGGCGGTCGAAGTCCAGCTCGACGCCGTCGAGTTCGAAGAGGCGCTGGTACTGCTTGACCAGGGCGTTGCGGGGCTCGACGAGGATCTTGAGGAGCGCCTCGCGGTCCAGGTTGTGGACCGAGGTGATGACCGGAAGGCGGCCGATGAACTCGGGGATCATGCCGAACTTCACCAGGTCCTCGGGCATGACCTCCTGGAACTGGTCGCTCGCCTCGATCTCGCGCTTGGAGCGGATCGTGGCGCCGAAGCCGATGCCCTTGGCACCCGCGCGCGACTCGATGATCTTCTCCAGGCCGGCGAAGGCTCCGCCGACGATGAAGAGGACGTTCGTCGTGTCGATCTGGATGAATTCCTGGTGGGGGTGCTTCCGGCCGCCCTGGGGCGGGACCGAGGCGGTGGTGCCCTCAAGGATCTTCAGCAGAGCCTGCTGGACGCCCTCACCGCTCACATCCCGGGTGATCGACGGGTTTTCGCTCTTGCGGGCGACCTTGTCGATCTCGTCGATGTAGATGATCCCGGTCTCGGCCTTCTTGACGTCGTAGTCGGCGGCCTGGATCAGCTTCAGCAGGATGTTCTCGACGTCCTCGCCGACATAGCCCGCCTCGGTGAGTGCCGTGGCGTCGGCGATGGCGAACGGGACGTTCAGCATGCGGGCCAGCGTCTGGGCCAGCAGTGTCTTGCCGGAGCCCGTGGGGCCCAGCAGCAGGATGTTGGACTTGGCGAGTTCGATCGCGTCGTCCCGGCTCTGCGCGCCGCCGTTCTCGCCGGCCTGGACGCGCTTGTAGTGGTTGTACACCGCGACCGAGAGGGCCTTCTTCGCGGGCTCCTGCCCGACGACGTACCCCTCGAGGAACTCGTAGATCTCGCGCGGCTTGGGCAGTTCCTCCCACCGCACCTCGGAGGTCTCTGCGAGCTCCTCCTCGATGATCTCGTTGCAGAGGTCGATGCACTCGTCGCAGATGTACACCCCGGGGCCTGCGATGAGCTTCTTCACCTGCTTCTGGCTCTTTCCGCAGAACGAGCACTTGAGCAGGTCGCCGCCATCACCGATGCGTGCCACGAGGTGCTTCCCCTTCGCCTGGGAGCGCTTGGTTCAGCGGCTCCTGGTGCCTCATATCCGACGGTACCTTGCCGGGCCCCTCGTTCGGGCCCCCCTTGGCACGGTTCACATTGACGTGTACCGCGCCAAGGGAAGGTCGGGCGTCAGGCGGCCGCAGCGGCCGCGCTCTTGCGGGTCGACACGATCTGGTCGACCAGGCCGTACGCCAGGGCGTCCTCGGCGGTCAGGATCTTGTCCCGCTCGATGTCATCACGGACCTTCTCGATCGGGGTGGACGAGTGCTTGGCCAGCATCTCCTCGAGCTGCTCGCGCATGCGCAGGATCTCGTTGGCCGCGATCTCCAGGTCGGAGAGCTGCTCCCGGCCGGTCTGCGAGGACGGCTGGTGGATCAGCACACGGGCGTGCGGGAGGGCCATCCGCTTGCCGGGGGTGCCGGCGGCGAGCAGTACGGCGGCGGCGGAGGCGGCCTGGCCCATGCAGACCGTCTGGATGTCCGGCTTCACGAACTGCATCGTGTCGTAGATGGCCGTCAGCGCGGTGAAGGAGCCACCCGGGCTGTTGATGTAGATCGAGATGTCGCGGTCCGGGTCCATCGACTCCAGGCACAGCAGCTGCGCCATGACGTCGTTGGCCGAGGCGTCGTCGATCTGGACGCCGAGGAAGATCACTCGCTCCTCGAAGAGCTTCGCGTACGGGTCGTACTCGCGCACGCCCTGTGAGGTGCGCTCGACGAAGCGGGGGACGACGTACCGGTTGTCCACCTGCGGGCCCGTGTAGAGGCCGCTCGCGGAGAGGTTGTTCTGCATGTCGGTGTTCACCATCCTGGTGGCGTTCAGCGGGCTTGAAGGTCTGGGTGGGCGGGCCGGGACCGGGATCTCCCCCCGGGGGCCGCAGGGCCCCCGGTACGGAGGCTCAGGCGCCGGTGCCGCCGCCGCCCGGAACGCCCGAAGCGGCGGAGATGATCTCGTCGATGAGCCCGTAGTCCTTGGCTTCCTCGGCGGTGAACCAGCGGTCGCGGTCGCCGTCGCGGATGATCGTCTCGACGGTCTGGCCCGAGTGGTGGGCGGTGATCTCCGCCATCCGCTGCTTGGTCCGGAGCAGATACTCGGCCTGGATCTTGATGTCCGATGCGGTACCGCCGATACCGGCGGAGCCCTGGTGCATCAGGATGTCGGTGTGCGGCAGCGCGAAGCGCTTGCCGGTGGCGCCGCCGGTGAGCAGGAACTGGCCCATGGAGGCGGCCATGCCCATGCCGATGGTGACGACGTCGTTCGGGATGTACTGCATGGTGTCGTAGATCGCCATGCCGGCCGTCACCGAGCCACCGGGGCTGTTGATGTAGAGGTAGATGTCCTTCTCGGGGTCTGCGGCCAGGAGAAGGAGCTGCGCCGTGATCTTGTTGGCGATGTCGTCGTCGACCTGCTGGCCCAGGAAGATGATGCGCTCGCCGAGCAGCCGGCTGTAGACCTGGTCGCCGAGGCCTCCACCGATGGACGGTTCACCGGCGGCGTTAGGCATCAGAATCGTCACTTAATCCACCTGCTCGTCTCTGACGGCTGCGGCCGTCTCAGCGTCTTCAGTACTGCCGGGGCCGGCCCCACTACCCAGGATCGTTCCTGGGGCGGGTAGTCCCCTGCCCTCGTATTCATGGACCCTAACGCGCTGGTGGGCGGGCGCCATCCCGGTTCCCGAACTGTTCGCTGGGAGCGCAAGGTACGGGGGCGCGCGCCCGGCCCCGCACGCCGGGGGCCAGGACCCCGGAACGGCGACGGGCCCGGGCGCGCGGGGAGCGCGGCCGGGCCCGTCGTACGACTCATGTCGTCCGGAGTCGGCGCGGAGCCGAGACCTCGGGCGAGCGCGTGGCTCAGGCCTCGGTCTTCTCGTCTGCGTCAGCGGCGGCCTCGGTGGTCTCCTCGGCCTCGGCCTCGTCCTCGTCGTCGCTCAGGTCGATGACCTCACCGTTGGTGTCCTTGACCGTGGCGGCCTCGACGACCGTGGCGAGCGCCTTGCCGCGGGCGACCTCGCCGACGAGCATCGGGACCTGGCCGCCCTCGACGACCGCCTGGGCGAACTGGTCGGGGGACATGCCGGAGGAGGCGGCGCGGCGCATGAGGTGCTCGGTGAGCTCCTCCTGGCTGACGTTGAGCTTCTCCCGGTTGACCAGCTCGTCGAGGACGAACTGCGTCTTGATGCCCTTGACAGCCTGGTCCTTGGTCTCGGCGTCGAACTCTTCCTCGGTCTTGCCCTGGATCTCCAGGTACTTGGCGAGGTCGAGGCCCATCTGGCCGAGCTGGTGGTGCTCCAGGTTGTGCTTGCGGGTGTTGACCTCGTCCTCGAGGAGCTTCTCGGGGATCGGGACCTCGACCAGCTCGAGGAGCTTGTCCAGGACACGCTCCTGGGCCTGGGTGGCCTGGTCGTACTGCTTCATGTTCTCGAGGCGCTTGCGGCTGTCGGCCTTCAGCTCGTCGAGCGTGTCGAACTCGCTCGCCATCTGCGCGAACTCGTCGTCCAGCTCGGGGAGCTCACGGGAGGCGACCTGGGTGACCTTGACGGTGACCTCGGCCTCCTTGCCCTCGGCGGAGCCGCCCTTCAGCTCGGAGGTGAAGGTGGCCTCGCCGCCGGCCTCGAGGCCGGTGACGGCCTCGTCGATGCCGTCGAGGAGCTCACCGGAGCCGATCGTGTACTGCACGCCGTCGGCGACGCCGTCCGCGAGGACCTCGCCGTCGACCTTGGCCTCCAGGTCGATCGTCACGACGTCGCCCTCGGCGGCGGCGCGCTCGACCGGGGAGGTGGACGCGAAGCGGGAGCGCAGCTGCTCCACGGACTTCTCGATGTCCTCGTCGCTGACCTCGATCGGGTCGACCTCGACCTCGATGCCGGAGTAGTCCGGGATCTCGATGGCCGGGCGGACGTCGACCTCGGCGGTGAAGTTCAGCGTCTCGCCGTCCTTCAGCTCCGTGATGTCGACCTCGGGCTGGCCGAGCGGGTTGATCTCCGCCTCGTTGACCGCCTCGGTGTAGAACTTCGGGAGGGCGTCGTTGACGGCCTCCTCCAGCACCGCACCGCGGCCGAACCGCTGGTCGATGACCCGGGCCGGGATCTTGCCCTTGCGGAAGCCCTTGACCGTGACCTGCTGGTTGATCTTCTTGTACGCCGCGTCGAGGCTGTCCTTGAGCTCCTCGAAGGGCACCTCGACAGTGAGCCGAACCCGAGTCGGGTTCAGGGTCTCCACGGCGCTCTTCACGGTTCGGTCTCCTTGGTGGCTGAATTCTGGGGTTCTGCTGTGGTCACCCCGGCGTGATGTTCCGGCGGCGGCTCAGCGGATCGGGCCCGGTTCTTCAGACACTCGTCAGACACACGGGCACACAGCTTGCATAGTAACCGCAAGCGGGATGAGCCCGATAACGCGACTGTGGCGATGATCGTGACTTGTGGTCGGGGTGGCGGGATTTGAACCCACGGCCTTCCGCTCCCAAAGCGGACGCGCTACCAAGCTGCGCCACACCCCGTCGGTGCGACACGTAGGGTACATGCCCGCAGGCAGTGGTCCGGTCTCTTTTCCGACCCGCACCTGCCGCGCACGGAACGGGGTGTGCGGCGACCGGCAGGGACCCGCTACGATGCTCTTCGTGCCGCGGTGTTCACCACCCGTGGCGCGGTCCTCGCGGGCGTAGCTCAATGGTAGAGCCCTAGTCTTCCAAACTAGCTACGCGGGTTCGATTCCCGTCGCCCGCTCTTCATGGCTCAGGGCCAGGTCAGAGGTTCGTCCTCCGGCCTGGCCCTGAGATGTTTCTGATCTTCCCGCGAGCTTACGTGCCCGTGACGTGCCCGTTCGGATTGGGATCTTGCTTGCGGGCCTGCTCCACGACCGCGCTCACGGCCTGGCCGATCAGCCGCTCCCGCTCGGCAGTGGCGTGCTGATAGATCAGCGCCGCACGGGCGGTGCTGTGTCCCATCCTGGTCATCAGCTCACGCGTGCTGGCGCCGGTCGCCGCAGCGAGGGTGTTCCCCGTGTGGCGTAGATCATGAAAGTGCAGTCCCTTGATCCCGGCCTGGTCACACGCCTTGCGCCACACCTTGTTGAAGTGGTTCCGGCGGGGCGTCGCCCTCTTGGCGCCGATGAAGACGCGGCCGTCAGGTCCCGGCTCGGCGAATACCGCGAGGTGCGTAGCCATGTCGGTGACGATCACAGCCGGGATCGCCACAGTGCGCTTTCCCGCGTCGCTCTTGGGTTCCTTGACCAGCCTTTTGCCGCTGTGCAATTCGGCCACGTTCCGGCGCACACGCAGGGCGCCCGCGTCGAAATCTAGATCACGTCGGCGCAGCCCGATCAGTTCGCCCCAGCGGAGACCTGTGAACGCCGCGAGGAGCACCAGAGCCCGGTACCGAGGCTGAATCGCTCCAGCGAGGGCGTAGACCTCCTGAACCGTTGCCGTGGGTCGCTCAGGGGTAGTAGCGACGCTCGCGCCCTTGACCCGGCAAGGGTTCCGCCGGATCAGACGGTCCTCCACGGCGGTCATGAGTACGGCCCGCAGGAGCGCGTACGACTTGGCCACCGAAGAAGCGCCGGCCCCTGCGTCCAGGCGAGCAACCCGCCAGGCCCGGACCATGGCCGGGGTGATGTCGGCCAGGGCGACGCCGCCGAACGTCGGCGCGAGGTGATTCCGCAGGAGAGACCGGTAGAGATCAGCGGTTGAGGCACTGATGCCACGCTCGGTGATCCAGGTCGCGGCGTACGAGCCGAACGGAACCTTGGCCGCGTCCGGGTCGGTCCAGTCCCCCGCACGCAGCTCGGATTGGCGGTTGGCCAGCCAGTCGTCCGCTTCCCGCTTGGTACGGAAGGTGTGCGGAGCCGGGCGGTCGATGCCATCGGGGCCGAGGTAACGAGCCTGATACCGGCCGGACGGCAGTTTCCGCACGCGGCCGAAAGCCCGCTTCCTGCCTGCCATCAGGCCACGCTCCTCAACCGCCGGGCAGTCGGCGCAATGGTGTTGGCGTCGACGAACGCCGCAACGGCCCGCTCGGGGATGCGGACATGCCGACCAACCTTCACGTACTCGATCCGGCGTTCCTCGATGAGCCGCCGCGGGAACCGGGCGGTGGTGCCGAGGAGTTCGGCGACCTGGTCCACGGTGAGCAGTCGGTCCATGTTCACCACTCCCCCGTGGTGTCGAGTTCGGCGCGGAGCTCTCGGGCGAGTTCGCGGTCTTGCTTGATGTCCTGGGCGATGGTCTGGGCGAGCCAGGATTCGCCGGGACTGTGGCCGTGCCCTGCGTAGGTCCAGTGGGCGAGCACGAGCGTGGAGCCCTCCTCGGTGTCGGGTTCGATGTCGGGGAGCCCGCGGGCCTGGCGTTCCTGGCGGGCGCGGTAGTCGGCGCGGACCTGGCGGAGGGCGCCGAGGGTGGTGGAGTAGCGGCGGGACTTGGTGGAGAAGTGGCCGCGGAAGCCGAGCATGTGGGACCAGCGCGCCAGCAGCCGGTCCGGATACTCGGCGTCCAGCTGCCAGCAGACTTCGATCAGGCGCCGGGTGTGGGCGGGCAGCCGCAGCCAGTCCAGCTCGCAGAGCTCCCCGATCCGGCGGTCGACGGTGCCGGTGGTCTCGGCGGCCTTGGTGGCGTACTTGGCCACATAGGCAGCAACGGCCTGTTCGGTCAGGTCCTCATGGCCGAGGGCGCCGATGGGCTGCACGTCGACCTGGGTTCCCCAGCGCAGTTCCCGTTCCGGGAAAGGGCCGGCGGGCGGGACGGTGACCGCGACCCGGGCGGCAGCGGCACGGATGGCGTCGTCCAGGAGCGGGACGCTGGCCCAGGCCGGGGGCTCGGTGTCCGGTCCGTCCGGGCCATCGAGGCGCACCACGGCGTGGAGGTGCACGGCCCCGCGCTTTTGGAACTCGGCGACCTTGCCGAAGGACACCCGGCACACGTCGGCCAGGGCGCGTTGGGACAGTCCGGCGCGGGCGGCGATCTCCCGCCGCAGGTAGATCGTGAAGCGCTGCCAGAGCTGCCCGGCGTAGTTGTTCCACAGCACCGCCCCGGCGTAGTCGTACCGCTCCGGGTTGAGCGCGGTCCCGAGTGCCGGATCGTCCTCGGTGTGCTGGGTGCCGCAGCGGCAGCGGCCGGAGGCGGGGCGGTTGTGAACCGGGCCGAATGACGGGGCCGTGAGCGTGGCGAAGACCCGGGGATGGTCGCGGACGGTTGCGGGCACGTCCTTGCGCTCGTCGCCGGTGATCCCGGCACGGATCAGGCGGTAGGTGTCCCCCGCATAGGTCCAGGCGCACGAGGGGCAGCGGGACGCGCGTCGGTTGCCGCAGGCCAGCCGTAACCGTCCGCCGGGCTCGGCCTGGGTCGAGTACGCGTACAGCGTCTCGGCCGTCTTGCGGTCCTTGGTGATCGTCCAGCCCTGAAGGTGGATCGGGTCCGAGCAGCCACCGGTGCGCCGGATCTGTTCGCGCCAGCGGTCGAAGCCGGGGGTGCTGGTGACCCGGAGCAGGTCGGCCAGGGTCAGCGGGTCGACGCCGACGGCGGCCGCAGTGTCAGCCACGGCCGCCGGAGCGATGGGAAGGGCCGTCACCAGCGCGCCCCCGTTCCCAGGCAGGCAACGCAGTCGGGGCCCGGCATCGGCTCGCCCGGAGCGGTCTCGCTCCAGATGAACCCCCAGCCGAAGCACTCCCCGCAGGCCGAAGGGGGCACACGCTCGTCGACAGCAGTGGGGACGAGGACCGTCACGACAGTGTCGGGGGCGATCACGCGGCCACCGCCTCAACCACGACGGGCAGCGGCTTACCGGTCTCCCAGTCAAACGGCACCGCCACCGGACAGCGCTCCCGGTCATCGGTGTCGTGGACCAGGACGCCGAGGCCGTCCACCTTCGTCCAGCCCCAGCTAGGCGCGACACCGCACGCCTGGCACGGAGAGGGGAGGTAGACGACTCCGTCATCCGTGCGGGAGATCGGAGCCGATAACGGCGCGGGGTGCGATACGTAGAGCGTCACGGGCATGATGGGGGCTCCCTTCAAGGGGACGAAGGGGGCGGCGAATCTGCTTGGCGGTAGGAGCGCCGCCCCCGGGTCGCAGGTCTGAGCCTGTCTAACTTCTCTTGTGTTACCTAGATTAGTTGGATCGCGTTGCTACGCAAGGGCTTTGGACACACCCGGGGCAGATTTCTTTAGATCACTTAGGTAACCTGGGTTTGTGACAGTGAGCCCGGACGATCCCCGTAGCGCGTACGCGCAGGTAGCCGACGATCTGCGTCGGAAGATTGCGACCGGCGCGCTCAAGGCTGGTCAGCGGCTCGACGGCAACGCCAAGTTGGCCGAGCGGTACGGCGTCGCCGCAATGACCGTTCGACATGCCCTGGACATCCTTCGGGATGAGGGACTCATCGTCAGCCAGCAAGGGCGGGGCACCTTCGTTGCCAGCGACGCCCCGGGCGAAGGCTCCTCCGAGAAGGACCAGCAGCTTGCGGGAGAGCTGTCGGAGATCAAGGCCGCCTTGGAGTTGATCAACTCGCGGCTTGATCGCCTCGAAGGCCAGGTTCGCGAGCGTTCCTGACGGAGGAAGCCAGTCGGTCAACCCGCTGACTGGCTTCTGCGAGCTTCTTTCGGATCTCGTGCAGTTCAACCAATAACCGTGCCCTGTCCGCGACCCTCACGGCCGTCTTCCCCCTTTGAGATGTCGTGGCTCAGCCCAGCTTCATGTGTCCGGCGAGTCGCCTGATCTCCTCCGAGCGCGCATGCCTGTCGGTTGAACGCAGATCGTCAACGAGGTTCCGAGCTATCGGCCGGTTGCGCACGTGCTGCGGTGCAATGGCGTCGGCCTGCAGGATCGCGTCAGCTGCTGGTGCCGTCTTGCCGTTCATCATGTGGCCGGCCGCGGTGCAGACCCAGAAGTGAGACTGCCGCTCACCCGACGCGATCCGCATGACATCTACCAGCTCAGCGCGCGATGAGACGTCACGGGGGCGGCCCAGCTCAAGGCTGACCTCTACCGAGTGAATCTCCGTGTTGACCGCGTTGAACTGGGTCTGAAAGACGTTGCCGTCGTTGGGGAGCGAACCTGCCACCTCTCGAGCCTCGGCGAGGTGCGACTCAGCTTCGGCCCGATCCCAGAGGCGAGACCACGCGACCGCCGCACGGAGATGCATCGCACCCCACAGCGCGCGCACAGACGGGTCTGCCGCCACCATGTGGGGTTCGAGTTCGTCGAGAGCCCGACGGGCCATGTCGCGCGCGGCACTCAGCTCGCCCTCATGAAGCCAGACCCCGCAGAGGTCCCAGCGGGCGGCAGCTCGGAGAATCGGCGATTCTGCGCGCTCGGCCGCCACCAACTCTCGCTGAACAGCGCTCCATCCGAGGTCGTGGTGACCGAGGAGGTTCGAGGAGACGCGCGCCATGTGACTGGCCCGAAGCATCAGGCCTTCCGCCCGCTCGACATCGTCACCTGTAACCACGTCGCACAGAACAATCAGATCTCGGAGGATCTGTGGGAGTACGTCCCCGAGCGCTGTGAACTTGGCATCCTGCCTGAGCCGCTCCGCAGCCTCCACCCGGCGCACGAGGTCGGCCAGACTGGGCGGCTCGGCCATGGCGATGAGCACGGCACCGCCGGGCATCGTCGCCTGCTGGAGAGCCAGGCGTAGCCCTGGGATGGAGGCGTGCCCGGAGTCGAGTTCAGAGGTTTCGTGGCGGTAGGGCTGCCCTGTCAGCTCGGTGACCTCAACGCCCAGCACTTCGGCAAGCTGGCCAAGGACGCTCATGCGGTCGAGTGGAAGGCGTCCCGTTTCGATCTTGGAAACCCAGCTCACGGAACGATCGACAGCGGCAGCCAGTTGCGCTTGGTCCCAGCCGATACGGCGCCTTGCCCTCGCTACGCGCTGCCCTGTACTTAGATCCGCCCCCATCATGGGCTCCTTTCGACACTTCGAAGGTACCCACCCCACAAGGAGAGGCTGTCAGTAAAAGTGACAGTCCCGACCCTGAACGCCCCACAGACGCAGGCGAGTTACAGGTTTCTCTACCTCAATCAAGGCGGCTCGCTCCGCTCGCCGCGCGCGGCCCCGGCTCGCCGCCGGGCCCGACGCTCCCTGTCTTCGCCACCGCTCCGGGCCCGGCTACGCCGGCCGCGCGGCTCAAGCGAGCAACGCCAGATGCAAGACGGTAGTTCGCTGGGGCGGTCGGCTCCGCGGCTTTACGCAGCCACCATGGGGCGAGCCTCGAAGATCGGGGGCCCACATCGGGCTTTAGCGGGCAGGTCCAGAGACTGCCCGAGTCGCGGGAAGCTTACGGGCCCCCGATCTCTCGCCCCATGGCAGCTCCAGCCCAAAGCCGCTACGCCGACCTCGGCGACGAGGTCACGCTACTCGTCGGCGTATGCCCATTCGCTGATGATCCAGGGATCCTCAGCGTTCGCTCGCCACGCGACGTGCCCTGGCGGAAGTGCGGCGAGCTGGGCAAGTGACGAATCCAGCTCAAGTACGTGTAGCAAGTGCTGGACGGTGGATGCGCCGTGCGCGTTCGGGTCGTGAAGGTCGTCGCTGACCAGCCAGTCACCCTCGTCGTCGTGGATCACGGTCAGCGCGGGGAACTGACCCTCCGAGACGGTTCGCTGGACGATGGCCAGCAGCTCTACGGGAAAGGTCCCGTTTTCGAAGGGCCAGCTCACGCCTGGCTGCATGGATCCCATGCGGGGATTCTCCAACGAGACGGCAGCCACACTCACCGCGGGGCACCGTGCCCGTGGCGTGCCCGATCAGCGGGAGACGAGCGGGGAACCACGGGGAACCAGGGCAACGCAGCTACTCCGAGACAGGTCAGCGACGTCCCAGCTCAGCAGGCGTCCGCATACGTGGTCTTCCAAACTAGCTACGCGGGTTCGATTCCCGTCGCCCGCTCTTCATGGCTCAGGGCCAGGTCAGAGGTTCGTCCTCCGGCCTGGCCCTGAGGCGTTTCCGCGCTTCTCCCGGGCGGACGCGCCCGTTCGGGCCGATGCTCTCCGCGCTTCCGGCACGGTTGGCGGCGTCGCAACCGTGCCGGAGGGGTTTCCGGCCATCGGCCGGAATCCGGTCGCGTCAGAATCTGATCGCGTTGATCGAGTCTGCTATCGAGTTGAGAAAGTTGCTGATCGACGGTGCCATGCCCGTCGAAGCGAGGAAGAAGCCGAAGAGTGCCGCGACGATCGCGGGTCCGGCCTTGATCGAGCCGCTGCGGATCATCACCACGAGGATGATCGCCAACAGCAGCACCACAGACAGTGAAATGGCCACAACTGATCACACCCTCGGTCGGTCCGCCTTGCCCGCGCCCGGGAGTGTGCGGCCCCGCACATCCCGTCCCCTCCATCGTGCCACCAACCCCCGGGTGAAGACTGCCGACTGACGCACCGTCGGACCGACAGCTCATGCCGGAGGCCGGGGCGCCAGCCTGTGGGGATCGCCTTGCCATCGCTTGACGTTTACCCGTCGACACGGAATACACACGGCCGGGCCACAGGAAATTCAAGGAAAATCAGTGAGGAAATTCACCCGACCTTTCGGCGTGTTGATTTGCCTTGTTTAAGGGGGATTAATTGGGGCATATCGGGCGTTTGGTGGTAGTTTCCGTGGCGAATGGGCGGACCCGGACGGAACCTCGTTCCTCGATTTACGGAATGCAATGTGCGCGGCTAGGGTGCCTCAAATGTTCCACGCTCCGAATGGATTGCAGAGGGACCGGCTCCCCGAGGCCTCCCGGAAGCCGGAGCCTGCCCCGACGACGGCGGCGACGGCGACGGCGGCGGAATCAGCACCTCCGGCGGCGCCGGCAAGAAGACGCGACCCCTACTTCGACAACGCCAAGTACCTGGCCATCGTGCTGGTGGCCGTGGCACACGCCTGGGAACCGGTCATGGACGGCAGCCGCGCCACCAGGGCGCTGTACATGTTCGTCTACACCTTCCACATGCCGGCGTTCATCATCATCTCCGGCTACTTCTCTCGGAGTTTCTCGGCCCGGCCCGATCAGCTGAGACGGCTGGTGGGCGGGGTGATGGTGCCGTACCTCGTCTTCGAGGTGGCGTACACGCTGTACAAGCGGTGGGCCGACGACGATCCCGGGCACCCGCTCAGCCTGACCGACCCGTTCTATCTCACCTGGTTCCTGCTGGCGCTGTTCATCTGGCGGCTGTCCACGCCGCTGTGGCGCGCGATCCGGTGGCCGCTGCCCGTCGCGCTCTGTATCGCGGTGGCGGGCTCCATGACGCCGGGCATCGGTGCCGATCTCGACCTCCAGCGCGTGCTGCAGTTCCTGCCGTTCTTCGTGCTGGGGCTCTCCCTGAAGCCGGTCCACTTCCAGCAGGTGCGGCGGCGGGAGGTGCGACTGCTGGCGCTGCCCCTGGCCGCGGGGGCGGCGGTGTTCACGTACTGGCTCGCGCCGGATCTGGGGATGCGCTGGTTCTACCGGTCCGCCGGGGCCGGGGACCTGGGCGCACCCTGGTGGGCGGGCCCGGTCATGACGCTCGGCTTGTTCGCCTGCTCGCTCCTGCTCACGGCGGCCTTCCTGGCGTGGGTGCCGCGCCGGCGGACCTGGTTCACCGTGCTGGGCGCCGGCACCATCTGCGGCTATCTGCTGCACGGCTTCCTGGTGAAGACCGTCGACTACCTGGACGTGGTGGCCGAGAACCCGTGGCTTGCCGGACCGGGCGGGGAGATCGTGATCACGCTGACCACGGCCGCCGCCGTGACACTGCTGTGCACACCACCGGTGCGAAGGGCGCTGCGGTTCGTGACGGAGCCCGAGCTGTCATGGGCGTTCCACCGGGACGTCACCCTTCTGCCAGGCCCAGCAGCCGCCGCATCGTCGCGTACTTCTCGCTGAGCCGGTTACGGGTCGGCTCGTCGAGCAGGGCGAGCCGGGCCGGGTCCGCGTTGTGCGCGAGATCGGCCTCCTTGATGAGGCGGGCGCCGGGGGTGGAGAGAATGCGCCTCGTGTACGACTGAAGGTCCTCGTCCACGTGCCTGGTCATCGCGATGACCAGATCCTTGACCTGCTGCGGGAGTTCGGCTGCGGCCAGCCACTCCTGCGAGAGGACGTCGTCCTCGATCGCGTCGTGCAGCCAGGCGGCGGCGATCTGCTCGTCGCTCCCGCCGCGTGCGCGTACGCCCTCTGCGACTGCCTGGATGTGTTCGGCGTACGGCCGTCCCGCCTTGTCCGTCTGCCCGGCATGGGCCTCGCGGGCGATGGCTTCGACCTGGTCGAGGGTGAGGTTCGGCATGCTCCGACTCTAAGGCGCCAGGAACCGCCCGCGCGGCGGCCTCGTCCCGGTCGGCCGGGACGGCATGGCCGGGCTCGGGCCGGGCACCCGTGGGCCGGTCAGGGCTCGCGGCGGAGCAGCAGCAGTGCCCGGTCGTCGTTGACGTCCTTGGCCACGGCCTCGATCAGGTGCCAGGCGGCGCCCTCGAAGCCCGACGTGACATACCGGTCCGCCTCGCCCGTCAGCCGGTCCATGCCTTCGGCGATCTCGCGGTCCGATGCCTCCACCAGCCCGTCGGTGAAGAGCATCAGCACATCGCCGGGCCGCAGGACCCCTTTTATCGGGTCGAACTCGGCGCCGTCGTACACACCCAGCAGCGGCCCCTCCGCCGCCTTCTCCTCCCAGTGGCCCGTGCCCGCGTGGAGCTGGAGGGCCGGGAGATGGCCCGCGGAGAAGAGTTCGTAGTCGCCGGAGTCCAGGTCGAGGACGAGATGGACGGAGGTGGCGAAGCCCTCGTCCCAGTCCTGGCGGAGCAGATATCCGTTGGCCGCGGGCAGGAAGCCGTGCGGCGGGAGGGAGCCGAGGAGTCCGCCGAAGGCCCCGGACAGCAGCAGGGCGCGTGAGCCCGCGTCCATGCCCTTGCCCGATACGTCGGTCAGCACGGCTTCGAGGGTGCGGCCGCCGTTCGTGCGGGCCGCGACCACGAAGTCCCCGGAGAAGGACTGCCCGCCTGCCGGGCGCAGTGCCATCTCGCGGTGCCAGCCCTGGGGCAGCCGGGGCAGTGCGCTCTGGACCCGGATGCGTTCGCGGAGGTCGAAGAGCATGGTCCCGCCGCGCCGCCAGGGGACTCCGACCCGGGCCCTGAACTGCGCGATGAGCAGCCCGAAGAAGCCGCAGGCCGCCACCACGAGCACCGTTCCGGGGGTGACCCGCGCCGGACCCTCCAGATACGGGCCGAGGACGAGCGACTCGACGATCATGGCGCCGGCCGCCGCGGCGTACAGACCGAGGAGGCTCGCGGGTCTCAGCAGCAGTCCGCCTGCCACGATCGGCAGCACGAGTGCCGCCGGCGAGAACCAGACCGGCATCGCGATCGTGCCGCAGGCGATCGCCGGGATGGTCAGCAGCAGCCCGACGAGTGCGATCCAGTCGGAACCGTCCCCGCGGAAGTAGTCGACCCCGGACTTGCGCAGCGCGGTGCGGACCCGGTGTGCGGACCTCCGCAGCCGGGCCGTGATCGAGTCTGCCGCGCCACGTGCCATCGTCGTGGACCCTATCCACCCGCCTGGCCCGCGTGCAGGGGGACCCCCATGACATTGCGTGGGAAATCGGGTCGCGACGGGCCGGGCACCGCTGGTAGGGATGCCGTATGACGACTGAACTGCGGATGCTGCAGCGGCCCGAGTGGGACATGTGGTACGGGAAGCTGGAGCGCGCCTTCGGCGGAGTCGCCGAATCCCGGCAGGAGCGTGAGCTGTTCCGGGCGCTGACCGAGTTCGACCGCTCGATCGGGGCCTGGGACGGCGACGAGTGCGTGGGTACGGCCGGGGCGTTCACGTATCGGGTTTCTGTACCCGGCGGTGCGTTCGTACCGGCTGCCGGAGTGACCATGGTCAGCGTGGCGGCTACGCACAGGCGACGCGGGGTGCTGACGTCGATGATGCGGCATCAACTGGACGACGTGCGCAGGCGTGGTGAGCCGCTTGCCGTACTGACGGCGTCCGAGCCCGACATCTACGGCCGGTTCGGGTACGGCGTGGGCACGCATCAGCTGAGCGTGGAGATCGACACCTCCCGGGTGCGGATCGTCGCGCCGCCGGGGACGGACGACGTACGGCTGCGGTTCGTGCCGGCAGAGGAGGCGGCCGAGGCGTGCGAGGCGGTGTATCTGCGCACGATCGGCTCGCGATCGGGGATGTTCGCCCGGACTCCCGGCTGGGAGCGGCTGCCTCTGCTCGACCCGCCGTCCGCGCGGGAGGGTGCGTCGCCGATGCAGTGCGTACTGGCCGAACGGAACGGCGAAGTGGTGGGTTATGTCCGCTTCCACAACAAGCCGGAGTGGACCGCGTCGGGACCGGAAGGCTCGATCGCGCTGCGGCACATCGACGCGCTGGACCCGGCGGTGTACGCGGCGCTGTGGCGTTTCCTCTTCGACATCGACCTGACCTCGACGGTCCGTGCGCGCAACAGGCCGGTCGACGATCCGCTGCTGCAGATGATCAGCGACATCCGGCGCTGCGGCGTTGTCGTGCGGGACTCGCTGCACGTACGACTGGTCGACGTGGGCGCCGCGCTGGCGGCCCGGACGTACCAGGCACCGGTGGATGTGGTGTTCGGGGTCGAGGACGCGTTCTGCCCCTGGAACGAGGGGCGTTGGCGGCTCACGGGCGATGCCAAGGGCGCCTCGTGCGAGCGGACGGACGATCCGGCGGAACTGGCCCTGTCCGTACGGGAGCTGGGCTCTGCGTATCTGGGCGGGGTGACGCTGTCGTCGCTCGCGGGAGCCGGGCGGGTGCGGGAGCTGCGGGACGGAGCGCTCGCCGAGGCGTCCCTCGCGTTCGGCTCGGACCTCGCGCCCTGGCTGCCGCACGGATTCTGAGCGGCAGGGCCTGCGAGCCGCACGGCTTGCGGGAAGGACGTCACGCCGGCTGGCAGGCCGGGCACCAGAAGAGATTGCGGGCGGCGAGGCCGGCGGTGCGGACCTCGCCGCCACAGATGTGGCAGGGCAGTGCTGCCCGGCGGTAGACGTAGACCTCGCCGCCGTGGTCGTCGACACGCGGCGGGCGGTCCATGGCCTCCGGGGTGTGCTCGGGGCGGACGGTATCGATGCGGTTGTTGCGTACACCTTCACGCATGAGCAGGACCAGGTCCGCCCAGACTGCGGCCCACTCGCGCTCCGTGAGGTCCCTGCCCGCCCGGTACGGGTCGATGCCGTGACGGAAGAGGACCTCCGCGCGGTAGACGTTGCCGACGCCCGCGACGACCTTCTGGTCCATCAGCAGGGCCGCGATGGACGTACGGGAGCGGGAGATCCGGTCCCAGGCCCGGTCGGGGCCGTCGGCCGGCCGCAGCGGGTCGGGCCCGAGGCGGTCGTGTATCGCGCGCTTCTCGGGGTCCGTGATCAGGGAACAGGTGGTCGGGCCCCGCAGGTCGACGTAGGACTCGGGGTTCGCGAGTCGCAGCCGTACGGTCTCGGTGGGCGGGGGCACCGGGGCGTCACCGAAGTTCACCTTGCCGAAGAGGCCGAGGTGGATATGGATCCACTCCCCGGCGCTGTCGCCGCCGGAGCCGCCGAAGCCGAGGAACAGGTGCTTGCCGTGGGCCTCCGTGCACTCCAGCACGGTGCCGTCGAGCAGTGCCGCCGAGTCGGTGAACTTGCCCTGCGGGCTGGTCACCCGCACGGACCGGCCGCCGAACCTTTCCCGGTAGTCGGCGGCCAGTCGGTGGATCGTGTGCCCCTCGGGCATCAGGCCGTGGGCTCCTGCGGGTGGTGGGCCGGGATCGCGGGGAGCTTGCCGGTGGTCTCGTACTCGGAGAGCATCTCGATGCGGCGGGTGTGACGCTCCTCACCCGAGTACGGGGTCGCGAGGAAGATCTCGACGAACTTCGTCGCCTCCTCCTGCGAGTGCATCCGGCCGCCGACGGAGATCACGTTGGCGTCGTTGTGCTCGCGGCCGAGCGCGGCGGTCTGCTCGCTCCACGCGAGTGCCGCACGCACACCCTTGACCTTGTTGGCGGCGATCTGCTCGCCGTTGCCGGAGCCACCGATCACGATGCCGAGGCTCTCCGGGTCCGCGGCCGTCCGCTCGGCGGCACGCAGGCAGAACGGCGGGTAGTCGTCCTGGGCGTCGTAGATGTGGGGGCCGCAGTCGATGGGCTCGTGGCCGTGGGCGGTGAGCCACTCGACGAGATGGTTCTTGAGTTCGAAGCCGGCATGGTCGGAGCCGAGGTACACGCGCATGACCCGAGTGTGGCATGCGGAACGCCGGGTAGCGGTCAGCGGGTCGGGCGACGGCCCGGGCGTGATTCGGGAGAACGTGCCCATCATCACGATCCGGAGTCAGGTCTTCCGTACCGACGGGTCACCGGTTTGAATGCGGGGGCTCGTCACCCGAGCGACCCGCACACGTAAGGATTCGTCCATGAACACCCAGCCGACCCTTACGAAGGCAGGCGGAGAGACCGGAGAACCCGGCATTCCGCAGCCTTCCGACGGTCTCAAGGCCGGCCTGAAGAACCGCCATCTGTCCATGATCGCCATCGGCGGCGTGATCGGCGCCGGCCTGTTCGTCGGGTCCTCCGGCGGTATCGCCAAGGCCGGGCCCGCCATCCTCGTGTCGTACGCGCTCGTCGGCGCGATGGTCGTGTTCGTGATGCGGATGCTGGGCGAGATGGCCGCGGCGAGCCCGAACTCGGGCTCCTTCTCGGCGTACGCCGACCGCGCGCTCGGCCGCTGGGCGGGCTTCTCGATCGGCTGGCTGTACTGGTTCTTCTGGGTCGTGGTGCTGGCGGTCGAGGCGACCGCCGGTGCCGTGATCCTGGAGGGCTGGATGCCGGCCGTGCCGCAGTGGGCATGGGCACTGATCGTGATGGTGGTGCTGACGGCCACCAACCTCGCCTCTGTCTCCTCCTACGGTGAGTTCGAGTTCTGGTTCGCGGGCATCAAGGTCGTCGCCATCAGCGCCTTCGTGATCATCGGTCTGCTGGCGGTGTTCGGCATCCTGCCGGGCTCCGACAATCCGGGTGCCGGCTTCGCCCATCTGACCGACGCCGGCGGCTTCATGCCCAACGGCGCGGGCGCCATCCTCGCCGGTGTGCTGATGGTCGTCTTCTCCTTCATGGGCAGCGAGATCGTCACGCTGGCCGCCGGTGAGTCCGAGGACCCGCGCCGCGCGGTGACCAAGGCCACCAACAGCGTCATCTGGCGTATCGCCGTCTTCTACCTGGGCTCGATCTTCGTCGTCCTGACCCTGCTGCCGTGGAACGACAAGGCGATCCTCGAGAAGGGCTCGTACGTCGCGGCCCTGGACTCGATCGGCATCGAGCACGCCGGCCAGATCATGAACGTCATCGTGCTGACCGCGGTGCTGTCCTGCCTGAACTCGGGTCTGTACACCGCCTCGCGCATGGCGTTCTCGCTGGGCGAGCGCGGTGACGCGCCGAAGGCCTTCGCCAAGGTCAGCGCCAAGGGCGTACCGACCGCGGCCATCCTGGCCTCCGTCGTGTTCGGCTTCTTCGCCGTCTACTTCAACTACGCGTTCAAGGACTCGGTCTTCGACTTCCTGCTGAACTCCTCGGGTGCGGTCGCGCTCTTCGTCTGGCTGGTGATCTGCTTCACCCAGCTGCGGATGCGCGGGATCCTGCTGCGCGAGGCGCCGGAGAAGGTCACCGTGAAGATGTGGCTCTTCCCGTACCTGACCTGGGCGACCGCCGCGATGATCACCTTCGTCCTGGGCTACATGCTCTTCGACGACGCCAACCGCAAGGTCGTACTGATGTCGCTGCTGGTCGCGGCCGTCGTGCTGACCATCGGTCTGGTACTCGACCGCAGGCGCAGGACCGCCGTCGAGGCCTGAGCACCTGGGTCCCCGCGGACCCGTTCTCCTCGCGCAGAAGCCCCGGCCCGCTTTCCGCGGGCCGGGGCTTCTGCGTGGGAGCGCGTCGCGTACGGGGGCTCAGCCCCGGCGGCCGATGAGCTTCCACGCGGCCGGCAGGGCGCCCATGGCGAGCGCGGCCTTGAGCGCGTCACCGATCAGGAACGGGGTGAGGCCCGCGGCCACGGCCTGGCCGAGCGTCATGCCGGTGGCGAGGGAGAGGTAGGGGACGCCGACGGCGTAGATGATCGCCGAACCCAGCACCATGACGCCGGCCGTACGGGGGACGGAGCGGTCCGCGCCGCGGCGGGCGAGGGCGCCGACCACGGTGGCGGCGAGCAGCATGCCGAGGATGTAGCCGAAGGACGGCATCGCGTACCCGGAGTCGCCCTCGGCGAACCAGGGCAGGCCCGCCATACCGGCGACCGCGTACAGCGCGAGGGACAGGAAGCCGCGGCGGGTGCCGAGCGCGGTGCCGACGAGAAGCGCGGCGAAGGTCTGGCCGGTGACCGGGACCGGGGAGCCGGGAACCGGGACCGAGATCTGGGCCGCGATGCCCGTGAGCACGGCGCCGCCGGCGATCAGCGCGATGTCCTTCGTACGGCTGGCGGGCAGCAGGTCGGCAAGAACCAGTCCGGACCGGACGGGGGCGGCAGCAGTGCTCATCGGGACTCCGCAAGAGTGATCAGATCGGTGTGGACATGACGACGCTAGTCCACGGGTGAACGCGCGATCACCGTCGGTCGATGACAAAGCGCCGCTCGGCTCCTTGGTGGAGTTCACACAAAGTGGCCGAGGAAGACACCGGGGTGCCGTGACGCTCGTCACTGAGGTGGCGGCCGAGGGAGCCCGTTTTGGCGATCGGCGAGCGCTCCGCGAGACTGTAGGTTCTTGCTAATTCGCCGAGAGTCCCCGAGGGTCCAGAGCACCATGCACGACGCACCACCCAGCACGTTGACCGTCGAGGACGAGCCGCTGTCGCACGGGCTCAAGCAGCGCCACCTCACGATGCTCGGCCTCGGCGGGGTGATCGGTGCGGGGCTCTTCGTCGGCTCGGGAGCCGGGATCTCGGTCGCCGGGCCCGGGATCGTCGTGTCGTATCTGCTCGCCGGAGCACTGGCGTTGCTGGTGATGCGCATGCTCGGCGAGATGTCGGCGGCGATGCCCGCGTCCGGGGCCTTCTCGGTGCACGCGGAGCGGGCGCTGGGCCGCTGGGCAGGGTTCAGCGTGGGCTGGCTGTACTGGTTCCTGCTGGTGGTCGTGCTCGCGGTGGAGGCGACGGGCGCGGCGACGATCGCGAACGGCTGGGCGCCGGGTGTGCCCCAGTGGGCCTGGGTGCTGATCTTCATGGTGGTCTTCACGGCCGCCAATCTCGCGGCCGTCAAGAACTTCGGCGAGTTGGAGTTCTGGTTCGCCGCGCTCAAGGTCGGTGCGATCGTGCTGTTCCTGCTGCTGGGGACGCTGGCGATCTTCGGTGTGCTGCCCTCTGCGTCCCATGCTTCCGGCGAGGCGGTGGGGCTCGCCAATCTCACCGGGCAGGGCGGGTTCCTCCCCCACGGCTGGGAGGGCGTCGTCTCCGGCGTCCTGGCCGTCATCTTCGCCTTCGGCGGGCTCGAGGTCGTCACGATCGCGGCGGCCGAGTCCGCGGACCCGGCCCGCGCGGTCGGGCGTGCGGTGCGCAGCGCGGTGTGGCGCATCCTCTTCTTCTACATCGGCTCGATGCTGGTCGTCGTGACCCTGCTGCCCTGGACGGCGATGAAGCCGGGTCGGAGTCCGTACGTCTCCGTGCTCGACGCGATCGGTGTGCCGGCGGCCGGGCAGATCATGAACATCGTCGTGTTCGTCGCGCTCCTGTCCGCCCTCAACGCCAATCTGTACGGCTCCTCACGGATGGTCTTCTCGCTCGCCGAGCGCGGTGAGGCGCCGACGGGTCTGCTCGCCGTGTCGCCCGGCGGAGTGCCGCGGCGGGCCGTGTTCGCCTCCGTGGCCTTCGGCTTCGTCTCCGTGCTGCTCAATCTGAAGTGGCCGGACTCCGTGTTCCTCTACATGCTCAACGCGGTGGGCGCGGTGCTGCTGTTCGTCTGGGCCCTGATCGCGGTGTCGCAGTTGCGGCTGCGGCGGCGCATCGAGCGCGAGGCGCCGGAGCGCCTGACGCTGCGTATGTGGGGTTTCCCCTGGCTGACGTGGGTGGCGCTGGCGGGAATGGCGGCCGTGCTGCTGCTGATGCTCGGCGACGAGGACACCCGGCCGCAGGTGCTGTGGTCCGGTGCGGCGACGGCCGCGGTGCTTGTCGTCGCGGGCGTACGGGAGTTGAGGGAGAAGCGGGCGACGCGTGCGTGAACCTTCACATTGTGTGAGCATGTTGTCCGTATAGCGGGCATCCGCCCCCTGTGAGCGGTACGGGACGCAGACTGTGGGCCACTCCCCATGTCCCCCACGAACAGGGCAGATCCATGTCACGGACCTCGGCGCCCGCGCCGGTCGACACCGAAGTCGACTCGTCGCTCGCGCACGGCCTCAAGCAGCGTCATCTGTCGATGATCGCCCTCGGTGGTGTGATCGGCGCGGGCCTCTTCGTCGGCTCCGGCGCCGGAATCGCCGCCGCAGGACCCTCGATCATCATCGCCTACGCGGTGTCCGGCCTGCTCGTCATGCTGGTGATGCGCATGCTCGGCGAGATGTCGGCGGCGAACCCCGCGTCCGGCTCCTTCTCCGTGCACGCCGAGCGGGCCATCGGACCGTGGGCGGGCTTCACGGCCGGCTGGTCGTTCTGGGTGCTGCTGTCCGTCGCCGTGGGCCTCGAGGGCATCGGCGCGGCGAAGATCGTCAGTGGCTGGCTCCCCGGCACTCCCGAGTGGGCCTGGGTCGCGCTGTTCATGCTGGTGTTCTGCGGCACCAACCTGGCGGCGGTGAAGAACTTCGGTGAGTTCGAGTTCTGGTTCGCCGCCCTCAAGGTCGGCGCGATCTCGCTCTTCCTGATCCTCGGGGGCCTCGCGATCCTCGGCATCCTGCCCGGCACGGACGCCCCCGGTACCGCCAATCTCACCGCCGGCGGCGGCTTCCTGCCGAACGGCTCTGAGGGCCTGGTCATCGGTCTGCTCGCGTCGGTGTTCGCGTACGGCGGCCTGGAGACGGTCACCATCGCGGCCGCGGAGTCCGAGCATCCCGTCCAGGGCGTCGCGAAGGCCGTGCGTACGGCGATGTGGCGCATCGCCCTCTTCTACATCGGCTCCATGGCGGTCATCGTGACGCTGGTGCCGTGGAACGACCCGGACGTCGCCAACCCCGACAAGGGCCCGTACGTCACCGCCCTGAACCACCTGGACATCCCCGGCGCGGGCACCGTGATGCAGATCGTGGTCCTGGTGGCACTGCTCTCCGCGATGAACGCCAACATCTACGGCGCCTCCCGCATGGCCTACTCGCTCGTGGCACGGGGCCAGGGCCCGCAGGTGATCGGCCGGGTCTCCGGGGGCGTGCCGCGGATCGCCGTGCTCGTGTCCTCCGTGTTCGGCTTCCTGTGTGTGCTGCTCAGCTACTGGCGCCCCGACGATGTCTTCCCCTGGCTGCTGAACATGATCGGCGCCGTCATTCTCGTCGTCTGGCTCTTCGTGGCGGTTTCCCAGTTGCTGCTGCGGCGCCGCACCGAACGCGAGGCACCGGAGAAGCTCGTGGTCCGGATGTGGCTGTACCCGGTGCTGACCTGGGTCGCGATCGCGGGCATGCTCGCCATCTTCGTCCTCATGCTCCGCGAGCCCGACACCCGCGTCCAGTTGGAAGCCACCGGTGCGATGACCCTGGTGCTCGCCGCGGGCGGCTTCATCCTGCAGCAGCGGCGCAAGCGGGCGGCGGAGAAGGCCGAGACCGACGCCGAGGCCGCCACGGAGCGCGCTGCGGGCTGACGCACGGCGGCAGTTCCGCCGTCCCCCTCGCGCGTGCGCGTTCCTGGCGCAGCGCACAGGACCCCCGGGCCGTCGCGGCCCGGGGGTCCTGTGCGTCCGGAGGCCGGGGAGATCACGACGCAAGCCTCTTGCTGCTAGCCTGCACTTGCGAAAGGTTTGCAATAAGCAGTCGGAGGGCTCGGACATGGCCATTTACACGCTTCCTGAACTCCCGTACGACTACGCGGCACTCGAGCCGGTGATCAACCCGCAGATCATCGAGCTGCACCACGACAAGCACCACGCCGCATACGTCAAGGGCGCCAACGACACGCTGGAGCAGCTGGCGGAGGCGCGCGACAAGGAGCAGTGGGGAGCGATCAACGGCCTGGAGAAGAACCTGGCGTTCCATCTCTCCGGGCACATCCTGCACAGCATCTACTGGCACAACATGACCGGCGACGGCGGCGGTGAGCCGCTGGAGAAGGACGGCGTCGGCGAGCTCGCGGATGCGATCGCCGAGTCCTTCGGCTCCTTCGAGAAGTTCAGGACGCAGCTGTCCAAGGCCTCCGCGACCACCCAGGGCTCGGGCTGGGGCGTCCTCGCGTACGAGCCGGTCAGCCGCCGCCTCATCGTCGAACAGGTCTACGACCACCAGGGCAACGTCGGCCAGGGATCCGTCCCGATCCTGGTCTTCGACGCCTGGGAGCACGCCTTCTACCTTCAGTACAAGAACCAGAAGGTGGACTTCATCGAGGCCATGTGGCGCGTCGTCAACTGGCAGGACGTGGCCAGGCGTTACGCCGAGGCCAAGGAGCGGACCCCGCTCATCGCCGCGTGACCGCGGCCGTGCAGTCGCCCTGCTCGTGATCGTCTTCTCAACCTTCACCGGCAGGCGGAAAGAGGAAGGGCCCCCGCGACGACAGGAGTCGCGGGGGCCCTTCCGTATGCGGGGCCCGGGGCACCGGGCCTCAGAGGTTGGAGAAGTCGGGACCGTTCGTACGGCTCCGCTTGATCTCGTAGAAGCCCGGGACCGACGCCACCAGCAGCGTGCCGTCCCACAGCCTGGCCGCCTCCTCGCCCTTGGGCGCGGGGGTGACGACCGGGCCGAAGAAGGCGATCTGCTCGCCGTTCGCGCCGGGCACCGCGATGACGGGCGTGCCGACGTCCTGGCCGACCTTGGAGATGCCCTCCTTGTGGGAGGCGCGCAGCTCGACGTCGTACACGTCCGACTCGGCGTGGTCCGCGAGGTCGGCCGGGAGACCCACGGCGTCCAGCGCCTCCAGGATCACCTCGGGCGTGGCGCCGCGGCCCTCGTTGTGAATGCGTGTGCCGAGCGCGGTGTACAGCGGGCCGACGACGTCGTCGCCGTGCTTCTGCTGGGCCGCGACGACCACACGGACCGGACCCCAGCCCGTCCTGAGCAGCTCGCGGTACTGCTCGGGCAGCTCGTCCAGCCTGTCCTCGTTGAGCACGGCCAGGCTCATGACGTGCCAGCGGACGTCCACCGGCCGGACCTTCTCCACCTCGAGCATCCAGCGGGAGGTCATCCAGGCCCAGGGGCACAGGGGGTCGAACCAGAAGTCGGCAGGGGTCCTGCTCTCGGACATGTCTCTCCTCGTGTGGGATGCACAGCTCGCATGGGGAACAGCGCCGGTTGCCGCGGGCATTCCCCGATATCGGCGGTCAGGCGCACATGCGAGGATCGGTGCTGTTCAAACGAGACACGAAGGAGTGGCCGTGCCCGGAGAGAATCTGTCCCGCGACGAGGCCCGTACGCGGGCGGAGCTGCTGTCTGTCGACGGGTACGAGGTCTTCCTCGATCTGCGGTCCGCGACCGGGGAGGGCGACGGGGCACAGCCGCGGACCTTTCGTTCGCTGACGACGATCCGCTTCCGCTCGTCGGAGCCGGGCGCGGCCACCTTCGCGGACCTGGTCGCACCGTCCGTGACCGCCGTCACCCTCAACGGGGAGGAGCTGGACCCGGCCGCCGTCTTCGACGGCTCCCGGGTCGCGATCCCCGCGCTCCGCGCCGAGAACGTCCTGGTCGTCGACGCACAGTGCGCGTACAGCCGGACCGGTGAGGGCATGCACCGCTTCGTCGACCCGGAGGACGGCGAGGTCTACCTCTACACGCAGTACGAGCCGGCCGACGCTCGCCGGGTCTTCGCCAACTTCGAGCAGCCGGATCTGAAGGCGCCCTTCCGGTTCGAGGTGGCCGCGCCCGAGGGGTGGACGGTCTGGAGCAACGGGGCGGAGGAGTCGCGGGACGGCGAGACCTGGTGCTTCGCGGAGACCAAGCCGATCTCGACGTACATCACGGCCGTCGTCGCCGGTCCGTACCACTACGAGACCGATCTCTACACGCGCACCCTCGATGACGGCACGACGCTGGAGGTCCCGCTCGGCGCGATGTGCCGCAAGGGGCTGGCCAAGCACTTCGACGCAGACGACATCTTCCTGGTCACCAAGCAGGGCCTGGACTTCTTCCACGACCACTTCGACTACCCGTACACCTTCGGGAAGTACGACCAGGCCTTCGTCCCGGAGTACAACATCGGGGCGATGGAGAACCCGGGGTGCGTGACCTTCCGGGAGGAGTTCGTCTTCCGGGGCAAGGTGACGCAGGCGTCGTACGAGCGGCGGGCGAACGTCATCCTGCACGAGATGGCGCACATGTGGTTCGGCGATCTCGTCACCATGAAGTGGTGGGACGACCTGTGGCTCAAGGAGTCGTTCGCGGACTTCATGGGGTCCTTCTCGATGGTGGAGGCGACCCGCTTCGGCAACGGGTGGGTGACCTTCGCGAACAATCGCAAGTCGTGGGCCTACCGAGCGGACCAGCTGCCGTCCACGCACCCGATCACGGCCGACATCCGTGACCTCGAGGACGCGAAGCTCAACTTCGACGGGATCACGTACGCCAAGGGCGCGTCGGTGCTGAAGCAGCTGGTCGCCTACGCGGGGCGCGAGGCGTTCCTGGAGGGCGCGCGTCGCTACTTCAAGCGGCATGCCTACGGGAACACCCGGCTCGGCGATCTGCTGTCGGTGCTGGAGGAGACGTCCGGGCGGGACATGACGCTGTGGTCGCGGTCGTGGCTGGAGACCGCGGGCGTCAACTCCCTCACCCCTGCCGTGACGTACGACGCCGGGGACCGGATCACCGAGCTGGCGGTCGTCCAGGACGGCGATGTGCTGCGCCCGCACCGGGTGGCGGTGGGGCTGTACCGGCACGAGGGGCCCGAGCTGGTGCGGTACGCCCGTGCCGAGGTCGACGTCGTGGGAGCGCGGACGGTCGTGGAGGAGCTGGCCGGGGCGGAGAAGCCTGCGCTGGTGCTGGTGAACGACGACGACCTGACCTACTGCAAGATCCGCTTCGACGAGGGATCGCTCGAGACGCTGCGCTCGCACCTGGGGTCCGTCACCGACCCGCTCGCGCGGGCCCTGTGCTGGTCGGCGCTGTGGAACATGACCCGGGACGCGCTGATGCCCGCGAGGGACTTCGTGGCGCTGGCCATGGACTTCGCGGGGCGTGAGTCGGACATCGGAGTGCTGCAGATGGTGCAGGCGTGGGCGCGTGCGGCCCTCGTCCACTACGCGGCGCCCGAGTGGCGCGAGACGGGCGGGCGGCTGCTCTCCGAGTCCGCGCTGCGCGAACTCCGGCTCGCGGAGCCGGGCAGCCAGCACCAGCTGACGTGGGCGCGGTTCTTCGCGACGTGCGCGGTGACGGACGCGGATCTGCAGCTGCTGCAGGGGCTGCTGGACGGCACGGCGAAGATCGACGGCCTCGATGTCGACCAGGAGCTGCGCTGGGCCTTCCTGGAGCCGCTCGCCTCGCACGGCGTGGCCGACGAGTCGGCGATCGGCGCGGAGCTGGCGCGGGACGACACCGCTTCGGGCAAGCGCTACCAGGTCCGGTGTCTGGCGGCGCGGCCGTCGGCGGCGGTGAAGGACCAGGCGTGGGCGCAGGTGGTGGAGTCGGACGCGCTCTCCAACGCACTGGTGACGGCGACGATTTCGGGCTTCGTGCAGTCGTCGCAGCGGGACCTGATCGCGCCGTACGCGGAGAAGTACTTCGACGCGATCGAACGCGTGTGGGCCGACCGCTCGATCCAGATCGGCATGGACGTCGTGCAGGGCCTCTTCCCGGGCCTCCAGGACAACCGGTCGACGCTGGACGCGACGGACGCTTGGCTGTCCACGCACCCGTCGGCACCGCCTGCCCTCCGCCGCCTGGTCCTCGAGGCCCGCGACGACCTCGCCCGCGCGCTGCGCGCCCAGTCCCGCGACGGGGGACGCGCCTGACGGAGCACGCCACCGTCCCCTCCGGGGGAGGCTGGGGTGTGGGGCGCGCGGTCCCCACACCCCCGGCGGCAGCCTCGCCCCACAGCCGGGTGCGGGGCGCGACCCGCTGCCCGGAAGGACCGGGACCGGTCCCCACCTGCGGGGGCGGCAGTATCGCGGCGCCGGCGCGACCGGATGGCGGGCAGTGCTCCACCGCGCGGACGGGCGTGCTCAGGCATCCGAAGTGGCGCGCCCCCGGCCGGAGTTCCGACGGCCGCCCCGCGGGAAGGCCACGCCCGGGACCGGTTCCCGCACCGCCGGCCGGGCCCGGTCGCGCTCCCGGGGGCGGGAAGCGGCCGACCCCGCGGGACGCGCGCGCAGGCCCCTCCCCGGACGGGGGCCGGCAAGAGACTCCCCCTTCAGGACAGGCCACGGCTGGGACCGGCCCCCACCCAGGGCGTCAGCTGCGCCCCGCGGCACCGGCCTTCGTGGGAGAGCCGGGCATCGGTCCACAGCCGGCGGCAGCTCGCCGTATCTGAGCAACCCGGTGCGCGGCCTCCCCGCTCCCCCGGAAGGACCCGGGCAGGTGCGCACACACCGGCACCCCGGCCGGACGTGCGACACGAGCCCGCCAAGTGCGGGGCGCGGCCCCCGCACCCGGCCGGCAGCCTCGCCGCACGCCCGTGCGAGGGGGTACGGATCCCGCGGACAGCGCGCGTGCGGCAGCGCGGGGCTCCCGGTGCGGCGCGAGCGCGGGGGTGGAGGGGCGCCCGGGCGTTCCGGGTGCGCCCCGCGAGGCCGGGACGGCCGCATACGGGTCCTGCGGGCCCCGCAGTGTCGAAGCGCAGGCCGGACAGGGGGACGGGACCGGGAACGCGCCTTGCGGCGCTGCCGTGGCTCCGTTCGGGTGGTGTGGCTGATCGGCAGTCGAACGCCCGTACTTTAGGGCGGTGTTGTCTGGAATTGTCGACGAGCGTGTAACAGCGGTTAGCGGGCCGCCGCAACGCGGGAATTGGCGGGTCATGAACCCCAACACCCCTCTCTCCCCTCGCCCCTTGAGCCACCTCTCGGATGTGCAGAACCGTGTCCTGACCGCCGCGCAGCTGCGTGAGCACGGTGTGCCCGCCGCACGGGCCGCCGAACAGTGCAGGCCAGGTGGGCCGTGGCAGCAGGTGCTGCCCGGGGTGTACGTGCTGCACCCCGGGCCGCCCACCAGTGAGGAGCGGCTGCACGCCGTCCTGCTGTACGCCGGGCGGTCCGGCGGTGACGCCGACGCCATGATCACCGGGCTGGCGGCGCTCGCGCTGCACCGGTTCGCGTCCGCCCCGCCGCTGCCCTCGCTCGACCGGATCGACGTGCTCGTACCGCGCACCCGGCGGCTGCGGTCGGCGGGCTGCGCCCGGCTGATCCGGACGCAGACGCCACCGCGACCGCAAGAGGTGACGGGGGTGCCCGTCGCCCCGGTCGCCCGCGCGCTCGCGGACGCCGTCGCGAGGCTGTCCGACGCGACCGCCGTACGCCGGCTGCTCACCGAGGCGGTCCGCAGCGGCCACTGCGAACCGGGGGCTGTCGTCAGGGAGTTGAACCGGGCGCGGTTGCTGTCCCGGCCCCATCTGGTGAACGCTGTGGACTCGCTGCTCGCCGAGGGGCGGGCGCTCGCCGAGGACCGGCTGTACGAGCTCGTCCATCTGTACGGTCTGCCCGACCCGCTGTGGAACGTGGATCTACGCCTGCCCGGAGGCCCGCACCTCGGCGGGATCGACGCCTACTGGCCCGAGCAGGCCGTCGCGGTGGAGCTCGACACCCGCGCTCCGCGTCCGGGCCGGCCCGATGACGACGGGGCGGGCCCGGACGCGGAGTGGAGCGAGTACAGCCACAAGCGCGAGCATCTGGAGCGGCTGGGCATCACGGTCGTGCACGTCTCGCCGAGGGGGCTGAGGGACGCCCCCGCCCAGCAGGCGACGGTGATCCGAACGGCACTGATGGCCTCACCGCACCGGGAGCCCGCCGCGTATGTCGTCGTCCTCCCGCGCTAGCGGAATTCCTCTAGCAGAACTCCGCCTCGATGACGGCCGCACTGTCCCCCGCCCAGTCGCTGTTGAAGTTCAGCGCGAGCGCATGGCGGCCGTCCGCGGTGGTGACGGCCTCCGACGACGAGCCGTGGATTCCGCCGCTGTGACCCCAGACCTCCTTGCCGCAGGAGAGCTTCTGCGCCATCAGGCCGAGCCCGTAGCGGTGGTTCGGTGCCTCCTTTCCCACCGGCACGGTCGTGGTCATCTTGCCGAGCTGCTTCTCCGGCAGCAGCTTTCCGGTCAGCAGGGCCCGGTAGAACCGGTTGAGGTCCCCGGTCGTGGAGATCATCTCCCCGGCCGCCCCGGCGCCCGAAGGGTTGAGCTCGGTGACGTCATGAATGGCGCTGCCCGGCTCGGGCCCGACCAGCACGGAATAGGCCCGGCCGCTCGGCCGCGGCATCCGTGCCCGGGTGCCCGGCACGGACGTGGCGCGCAGGCCCAGCGGACGGAGCACGCGCCGCTCGATCTCCTGGCCGTAGGGCCGGCCGGTCACCTTCTCGATGACCAGCCCGGCCAGGACGTAGTTGGTGTTGGAGTAGTGCCAGTCCGCGCCGGGGGCGAAGTAGGGCTTGTGCCCCATGGCGGTCCGGACGAGGTCGCGGGGCCTGAAGGTGTCGTACCGGTGCTCGAAGAAGCCCTCACCGAACACCGTCCGCACGAACCCGGGGTCGTCGGTGTAGTTGTAGATGCCGCTGGTGTGGTTGAGCAGTTGCCGGAGGGTGACGGCCCGCCCGTCGTGGCCGTTGCCGCGCACGAGGCCGGGCAGCCACCGCTCGACGGAGTCGTCGAGGCCGAGCCTTCCCTCGGCCTCCAGTTGGAGGATCACCGTCGCGACGAACGTCTTGGTGACGGACCCGACCCGGAAGCGGTCCCCGGGCCGCCGTTGGCGTCCGTCGGTGCGGTCGGCCACGCCCGCCTCGCCGTTCCAGGTGCGCTGCCCGGCCCGGGCAACCCCGGCGAGGGCTCCCGGCGAACCGGCCTCGACGGCCGCCTCGAGCGCACGCTGGGTGCCCTCGTGCCCGGACCGTGTCCGCTGCCCGGTGTCCGCCGACGCGGCTCCCGGAGCGACGAACGCGGTGGTGGCGACCGCGGCCGCCACCACCGCCGCGGCCATGACCGTCCTGAACTGGTGAACAGGGCGCACCGTCATGCGAAGTCTCCCGTCTGCGAGTGTGTGCTCGATCGGCAAGACTCCGCCGAGGCACGACCCGTTGCCCGGAGCGTAGAGGTTGAGCGGATTTCAGCCGTCGGCGGGTCGGTGGCCGTCGACCCGGCCCGAGGCCGGCCGCTCACGCCACAGCTGAAGGCCGATGTCGACGAGCGCGACCTGTTCGAGGTCCTGAACGGCGTCCAGCTCGTGCCAGGCGGCGAGGTCGGTGGAACCGTCCGGCTCGGGGCGCGGCTCACCGCCGGTGACACGGCCCTCGTACACGATGCGCAGGCTCTGGAAGTCCGATTCGCCGCCGAGTCTGCGTCCACGGCGCACCCGCATGGTGTCGATGCCGAGCAGCGCGGTCACCTCGGCCGAACAGCCGGTCTCCTCCGCGACCTCACGGACGACGGTGTCGAGCGGATCCTCCCCGTGGTCCATGCCGCCGCCGGGCAGGGTCCATCGCTTCGCGCCGTCGCGCGCGACCCAGCGGGCGAGCAGTATCCGCCCGTCCTGTACGCAGACGGCATAGGCCGCCACCCTCAACTCCTGGCTCATGCGGCGAGACTAGGGCCTCTCGTTCGGATCTTGCCGGGCTCGCGTGCCCTGGCATCGCACCTCGCCGCGCTGTCGTCGCTCGCCGACGCACCCGGGCTTCCGCCGGGAGATACCCCACCGCGTGGGCTCCTTCCTCCGCCTTGCGATGCACGCCGCCGGACCACGCTCACGGATCCGGCCTGATCCAGACGCAGGACCTGGAGGGTCGTCGTCCGGATCGCCGCCGTCACAGCCAGTAGGCCGGGTACGGGCGTCCCGTCGCCCGGGAACCCACCACCCCGACCGCCACGAGCAGCACACTCGCCGTCGCCAGCAGGGCGAGGAACGGGAGCGCGGGCGGCGATTGCAGGGCCACGATGACCGCGGTCGCGGCGGCCGGCGAGTGCGGTGTGCGGGCCGCCATCATCACTCCGAGCGCCAGGCCGCCCGCGACGGCCGCGCTCCATGTGCCGGGTCCGGCCACCACGAGGACGAAGAAGCCCGTGAGTGCGGAGAGCAGCTGGCCGCCGATGACGCTGCGCGGCTGGGCGAGCGGGAGGTCGGGGGCGCCCGCGACCAGCGCCATGCCGGCGGCGAGCGGCGGGATGAGCATCGGCCGACCGACGAGCAGCCGCGGCGCCGACGGCGGTCAGCGCGAGAACGCTGACGGCGGTGGCGGCGATGACGGTGCGGGCACGGGACCGGGCAGGGCCGCGCTGGGCACGGGTCACGCTCCTTGCGGAAGTGGCGGGTTGGCGGGCGAATACTCGGGGGCGCTCCAGCGCAGGGGGCCGGCGGCCGGGGTCTCCACGGTCTCCTCGACGTGGAAGCGGATCGTCCGGGCGCCGTCCCGGCCGTCGAACTCCGTCCTGGCCGTTCCGGCGAGCTGGAGCGTGGTGCCGGTCGACCAGTCCAGGAACAGCAGCCCGGCGCCCGGGTCAGCCTCCAGATTGCCGAGTGTCAGGAACATCGAATTGCCCGGATAGTCCTGCCAGCTGAGCGTCGACGGCGAGTCGACGCGGACGAAGCCGGGATTGCCGCCCCGGTGACTGGCCTCGGTGCCGCCGCCGTCGGGCCGGGACCGGGTGGCGATGAAGAAGGTGTCGGCGGCGCGGACGAACTTCTCCTGGTCGGGGGCGAGTCGTCCGCCGCGCCGCACGGCACCGGCTGGGTGTGCGTCCGAACGGACCTCGCGCAGCTCCCGTTTCTGCAGGTACTTCGGGCAGTTGGAGAAGACCCGCTCCGCCTCGATGGCCAGTCCGCGCCCGCTCGGACGCGCGATGCCGTTCAGCCGCATCCGGCGGCGGGTGCGCGGGTCGAGGGCGACGGTGCCGACGGGTACGCCGTCCCCGGTGAGCGCGGTGGCGAGCGGGTCGCCTTCGGGCACGCCCCCTGCCACCGAGACGGAATGCGGCCCCGTGGCCCGTACGAACCCGGGTGGTCCGGTGAGCAGGCTGCTCCACATCCGCCCCGCGGGGTCGGCCGCGCCGAGCACCAGCATGGGCTGGAGCTCCAGGAACGCGGCGGCGAGCGGCCGGATGCCCGGTCCGATGGAGCGGCCGACGTGTTCGGCCAGGTCGCGTACGCCAAGACGGGTCTGGATGGCGATGGAGCCGGAGTGGTACGGGTCCATGGGAACCGGTCCTTAGAAAAAGCCGCAGGTCGGAGCAGTGGTGACGTTCAGGCCGATGTGGCCGGTGCTCGGTGCGCTGATGGCGGTCGCGGTCATGGCGGAACACCTCTCCGTCGGTCACTTGCGATCTAACCTTCTAGTTTCACTTTAGAGGTTATAAGGATGGGGGTCAACCGGTCACGTACCCTTGAGGGGTTAGCCAAGCCTGGAGGCCCTCATGTCCGCGTCCACCGCCGCCCCCGATCCGCGCCCGCTCACCGGAGAGCCCGTCCCCCTGGACCTCCTCAACACGCGATGGATCCAGGAGGGCGAGGAAAAGGATCTGCTCGACTCCGTCGACGGCCTGCGCATCTGGCTGGCGAGCGGCGGCCTCGATGCCCGCTTCACGGCCGACCGCCCCACCCTGGAGAAGACCCTGATCGCACGCGACGCGCTGGGCGCCGTCGTCGACAACCCGGGCGACCCCGCGGCGTCCGCGGCGGCCGACGCGGTCCTCGGCCACGGCCGGATCCGCGCGACGCTCACCACCGAAGGCCCGGGCGAGCAGGCAGAGTTCGCCGACCCGGCCTGGGGCCCCGGCTGGACGGCCGTCCGCGACTACCTGCACCTGCTGCGTACCGCCCCCGACCGGATCCGCCGCTGCGCGCATGACGCGTGCATCCTGCACTTCTTCGACACCTCACGGAACGGCACGCGCCGCTGGTGCTCGATGGCACTGTGCGGCAACCGCGCGAAAGCGTCCCGGCATTACGCGAAGTCCCGCGAGTCCTGACCCACCACGGACCCGCGGCCAGGCCCGCGGCTTTTCCGGAATACACACCTCCGCACAACCGGGCCGCGCGGCCGACGCAAGCGGATCGCACCTCTCCGCATGCGAGCCGGTACGGAGCGCCTCTCTACGCGCGTCGAAACGGGGAGTATGTGCGCTCATTTCCCCCCAAGGACGTCCTCCGCCAGTGGCGGATATCCGCCATGACCGTATCCCGCCCCCGGCAACTCTCCACAAACCCCTGTCACTTGCGAAAAAGTGAGCGGTCATCCGGTACCGAAATCCGGACCCTCTCTTTCACAAACAGGGATGTAGATGACCCCCGAATCCCAGAGCTCCATATCCGGGCCGAGACGCGCGGCCCGTGTGGCAGCTGCAGCCGGACTCGTGGCCGCGCTGGTCGCCACCGGCGCCGTGCCCGCCTTCGCGGCGGCCACCGATGACCCGGTCGGCTCCGCTCCCGTCAAGTCCACCGGCTCCGACAAGCTGGGCGCGGCAGACGCCGATCTCCTCGACCTGGCCGAGGCCAAGGGCGAGAAGACCGTCACCGTGATTGTCGCCACCGCACCCGGCCGGACCGAGCAGGTCGCCGACCAGCTCGACGCCGTCCCGGGCGCGTCGGTCGGCAAGACCATCGACAAGCTCGGCTATGTACGGGCCACCCTGCCGACCGGCAAGGCGGACGCCGCCATCAAGGCGGCCACCAGGCTGTCCAGCGTCCACGGCATCGACCTCAAGCACGAGGTCGAGCTCGACGACCCCACCCCGGCAGCCGACCGCAGCAAGAGCGCGGCCACGGCGCCGACCGCCGGCGAGTACCCGGCTCCGGGCAAGGGCACGCCCGCGAAGAACCCGTACAACCCGTCGTTCGAGACCGGTGCGGTGGACTTCGTCCAGGACCACCCGAAGTACGACGGCCGTGGCGTGACCATCGGCATCATGGACTCGGGCGTGGACCTCGGTCACCCCGCGCTGCAGAAGACCACCACCGGCGAGCGCAAGATCACCGACTGGGTGACCGCCACCGACCCGATCACCGACAGCGACGGCACCTGGCGCGCCCAGATCACGCCCGTCGACGGTCCGGTGTTCACCGGCGGCGGCAGCACCTGGAAGGCCCCGGCGGGCTCGTACCAGTTCAGCCGGTTCAGCGAGTCGATCACGGCCAACGGTGACATGAAGGGCGACGTCAACCGGGACGGCGACACCGCCGACCGGTTCGGCCTGCTCTACGACCCGGCGGCCGGCACCGTCCGGGTCGACACCGACCAGGACGGCGACTTCACCAACAACGAGCCGATGAAGCCGTACAAGGACGGCTACCAGGTCGGCTGGTTCGGCACGGACAACCCGGCGACCGAGGTCGCCGAGCGGATCCCGTTCGTGATCGAGATCCGCAAGGACGTCCCGATGGACCCGCTGGGCGGTGACTGGGTCGGCAAGAAGGCCGACTTCGTCAACGTCGGCATCATCGAGTCGGAGCACGGCACCCACGTCGCCGGCATCACCTCCGCCAACGGTCTGTTCGGCGGAAAGATGAACGGTGCGGCGCCCGGCGCCAAGCTCGTCTCCTCGCGCGCCTGCTCCTGGAGCGGCGGCTGCACCAACGTCGCGCTCACCGAGGGCATGGCCGACCTGGTCATCAACCGCGGTGTGGACATCGTCAACATGTCCATCGGCGGTCTGCCGGCGCTGAACGACGGCAACAACGCCCGCGCCGAGCTCTACTCGCGCCTCATCGACGAGTACGGCGTCCAGCTGGTCATCTCGGCCGGCAACGAGGGTCCGGGCATCAACACCATCGGTGACCCCGGCCTCGCGGACAAGGTGATCTCCGTCGGCGCCGCTGTCTCCAAGGAGACCTGGGCCGCCAACTACGGCTCGGCCGTGGAGAAGAAGTACGCCATGTTCCCCTTCTCCTCGAGCGGCCCGCGTGAGGACGGCGGCTTCACCCCGACCATCACCGCCCCCGGCGCCTCCATCAACACGATCCAGACCTGGCTGCCCGGCGCGCCGGTGAAGGAGTCCGGCTACGCGCTCCCCGCCGGCTACGGAATGCTCCAGGGCACCTCGATGTCCTCGCCGCAGGCCGCAGGCGCGAGCGCGCTGCTGCTCTCCGCCGCCAAGCAGAAGAAGATCGACCTCACGCCGGCGAACCTGCGCACCGCGCTCACCAGCACCGCGAAGAAGATCAGCGGTGTCGCCGCGCACGAGCAGGGCTCGGGTCTGATGGACATCGTGGGCGCCTGGGATGCCATCAGGGAGGGCGCCACCGCCCACGAGTACGCCGTGAAGGCTCCGGTCGACACCGCGATCGACCAGTTCCTGAAGACCCCGGGCTTCGGCACCGGCCTGTACGACCGTGAGGGCGGCCTCAAGACCGGCCAGAAGAAGTCGTACGCCGTCACCATCACCCGGACCACCGGCCCGGACCGTCCGCTCCGGCACGAGCTGGACTGGAAGTACAACGACGGCACCTTCGACCTGCCGGGCTCCGGCTCCGTGGTGCTGCCGCTGAACGAGCCGGTCACCGTGAAGGTCGACGCGAAGGCGCGCACCAAGGGCGTCCACAGCGCCATCCTCGAGGTGGACGACGTCCGCAGCGAGGGTGTGGACAAGCAGATCCTCGCCACCGTGGTCGCGTCGGAGCAGCTGGCCAAGCCGGCGTACTCGTACTCGGGCTCCGGTTCGGTGCAGCGCAACAGCCACAAGTCGTACTTCGTGACCGTTCCCGAGGGTGCCAAGACCCTCGAGGTCGCGCTCGGCGGTCTGAAGGGCAAGAGCCAGACCCGGTTCATCTCGATCCACCCGTACGGTGTGGGCGTCGAGGACAGCGCGACGGTCAACTGCTACCCGAACTACGACAACCCGGCCAACACCTGCCGCCCCGACCTGCGGTCGTACCCCGACCCGCAGCCGGGCGTCTGGGAGATCGAGGTCGAGGCCCGTCGCACGTCCCCGCTGCTGGACAACCCGTACAAGCTGGACGTCACCGTCCTCGGTGCGGCGTTCGACCCGGCCGTGAAGACGATCCCCGAGGCCAAGGTCGGCACCCCGGCCAAGGTCGACTGGAAGGTCTCCAACGGCTTCGCCGCCATCGACGGCAAGCTGAAGGGCGGCCCGCTCGGCTCGGCGAAGGTGGCCCGTCCCTCCATCAAGGAGGGCGAGACCCTCGAGACCACGGTCACCGTCGGTGAGGGCGTGGAGCGTCTCGACGTCGCCATCGGCGGTGTCTCGGACGCCGCGGCCGACCTCGACCTGGAGGTCTGGAACGGCGCGACCCGCGTCGGCCAGTCCGCGGACGGCGACTCGGAGGAGGCCGTGAGCCTCACCAAGCCCGCCGCCGGCACGTACACCATCAAGGTCGTCGGCTACGCGGTCCCGGCCGGCACCACCGAGTACAACTACCGGGACGTCTACTTCGCGCCCTCCCTCGGCACCGTCAAGGTCGACGAGGCCCAGGCCGTGAAGCTGGCCAACGGTGCGTCGGCGCAGGTCGGCGCGGAGGTCCTGGTGGGCAGCGCGGCGCCCGAGGGCCGGCAGTTCTTCGGCGAGGTGCAGCTGCTGAACGCGCGCGGAACCGCCGCGGGCACCGGCAGCGTCGTGATCGAGAAGGTCACGCCGTAACGGTGTGACCTACTGCACTCGGAGGGCGGGCGTCCGTGGGGCGCCCGCCCTTCGCGTGTGAGAAGGAGCATGCGTCCCGCCCCTCGGACAATGGATTGGACAAGGTGGCCAGGGACATACGCATCATGGAAGGCACCCTGGCCACGCAGGCTGCACAAACGTACGGAGGAGTCCCGTGAAGGTCGGAATCGTCGGAGCCACCGGGCAGGTCGGCACGGTCATGCGCAAGATCCTCGCCGAGCGCAAGTTCCCGGTCGACGAGCTGCGGCTGTTCGCGTCGGCCCGGTCCGCGGGCTCCACGATCGCGTGGGAGGGCCGGGACATCACCGTCGAGGACGCCTCCACGGCCGACTACACCGGCCTGGACATCGTGCTCTTCTCCGCCGGCGGCGCGACCTCGAAGGCGCTCGCAGAGAAGGTCGCCTCCCATGGCGCCGTCGTGATCGACAACTCCTCCGCCTGGCGCCGTGACCCCGAGGTTCCGCTCGTGGTCTCCGAGGTCAACCCGCACGCGGTCAAGGACCGCCCCAAGGGGATCATCGCCAACCCGAACTGCACGACGATGGCCGCGATGCCGGTGCTCAGGCCGCTGCACCAGGAGGCGGGCCTCGTCGCGATGATCGCCACGACCTACCAGGCCGTGTCCGGCTCGGGCCTCGCGGGCGTCGCCGAGCTCCGCACCCAGGCGTGCGCGGTCGCGGAGAACGCCGACCAGCTGGCGTACGACGGTGAGGCCGTCCGGTTCCCCGAGCCCGGCGTCTACAAGCGTCCCATCGCCTACAACGTCCTGCCGCTGGCGGGCAACATCGTCGACGACGGCTCCTTCGAGACCGACGAGGAGCAGAAGCTCCGCAACGAGTCCCGCAAGATCCTGGAGATCCCGGAGCTGAAGGTCTCCGGCACCTGCGTCCGCGTCCCGGTCTTCTCCGGTCACTCCCTCCAGGTCAACGCCCGCTTCGAGCGTCCGATCAGCGTGGAGCGCGCCTACGAGCTGCTGAAGGACGCGGAGGGCGTCGAGCTCTCCGAGATTCCGACCCCGCTGCAGGCCGCGGGCAAGGACGCGTCGTACGTGGGCCGGATCCGCGTGGACGAGACCGTCGACCACGGCCTCGCCCTCTTCCTCTCCAACGACAACCTGCGCAAGGGTGCCGCGCTGAACGCGGTGCAGATCGCGGAACTGGTCGCGGAGGAGCTCAAGGGCTGACGCACGGCGCAGCACAGCTCGGGGCGGGGTCCGTACGGAAGGTACGGACCCCGCCCCTTCGTCGTCGGGGGCGGCCCGTCCCCGCGTCGTCAGGGGGTCAGCCCCTGCGTACCTCGAAGTGGAAGCAGCCGTACTCGACGGCCCTGACATGCACCAGGGCGACCGCCGGGTCGGCGAAGGCCTCCGCGAAGGCCTCGTCGAACGCCGCACCGGCCCCCGGCTCGGGGATCTCCAGCAGCCGGCCGCCGACGATGTGCCCGTCGGCGTCGTAGCGGCGGAGAGTACGCAGGGCGCCGGGCCGGGCGAAGGGGTATCCGTCGCTTTCCTCGGGCCCGCCGCAGTCCTCGGCATGGATGAAGACGGGTCCCTGCTCGTCGTACGCCCCGGGCCTCGCGCCCGTGTGCGCGGCCCATCGCCGCAGCGGCGCGTACGAGACCAGCGCGATCCGCTCCCCCACCCGGCTCGGCCGCAGACAGCAGCGCAGCGGTGCGCCGCCTTCGTCGTCGGTGTACGGGACAGAGGGACGGCCGGCGTCGTCGGTGGTGCGGAGTTCCGCAAGGGCGGCCGGGGCGATGGGGCGTGCGGAGTACTTCAGGGTCTTCGTACGGGTCGTCATGGGACCAGCGTTCACGCCGGCGCGCGGTCGCACCGGCGGAATTCGGTCAAGGTGTTCTCCCTTCCGCGGGGGACGCCTCTGCCTCGCGGGGGAACGCGCTTCCTGGCAAGCGTGCTTTGCCGGACCTCCGGAAAGAATGCGAAGGCCGGCGCATCCCCAGCCGTGGAAGGATGACCCGGAAACGTCACAAACCGAGGACGCAGAAACCGAGGAGATGACCGGGTGCCTGGCACAAACCTGACCCGTGAAGAGGCGCAAGCGCGGGCTCGCCTGCTCACCGTTGACTCGTACGAGATCGACCTCGATCTCACCGGGGCGCAGGAGGGCGGCACCTACAGGTCCGTGACCACCGTGCGCTTCGACTCCGCGGAGAACGGCGCGGAGACCTTCATCGACCTGGTCGCACCCGCCGTCCACGAGGTCGTGCTGAACGGCAAGTCGCTGGACGTGGCCGCGGTCTTCCGGGACTCGCGGATCGAGCTGAAGCATCTGCACGCGGGCCCGAACGAGCTCCGGGTCGTCGCGGACTGCGCGTACACGAACACCGGTGAGGGTCTGCACCGGTTCGTCGACCCCGTCGACGACCAGGCCTACCTCTACACACAGTTCGAGGTGCCGGACGCCCGCCGGGTGTTCGCCTCCTTCGAGCAGCCCGACCTGAAGGCCACCTTCCAGTTCACCGTGAAGGCGCCGGAGGGCTGGAGCGTGATCTCCAATTCGCCGGCCCCGGAGCCCAAGGACAACGTCTGGGTCTTCGAGCCGACGCCGCGGCTGTCCACGTACGTCACGGCGCTGATCGCGGGCCCGTACCACTCCGTCCACAGCTCCTACGAGAAGGACGGGCAGAGCGTTCCGCTCGGCATCTACTGCCGCCCCTCGCTCGCCGAGTTCCTGGACGCGGACGCGATCTTCGAGGTCACCCGGCAGGGCTTCGACTGGTTCCAGGACAAGTTCGACTACGCGTACCCCTTCGCCAAGTACGACCAGCTCTTCGTGCCGGAGTTCAACGCGGGCGCGATGGAGAACGCGGGCGCGGTGACCATCCGCGACCAGTACGTGTTCCGGTCCAAGGTGACGGACGCGGCGTACGAGGTGCGGGCCGAGACGATCCTGCACGAGCTGGCGCACATGTGGTTCGGCGACCTGGTCACCATGGAGTGGTGGAACGACCTGTGGCTGAACGAGTCGTTCGCGACGTACACGTCGATCGCCTGCCAGGCGTCCGCACCGGGCTCGAGGTGGCCGCACGCGTGGACGACGTTCGCGAACTCGATGAAGACCTGGGCGTACCGGCAGGACCAGCTGCCGTCCACGCACCCGATCATGGCCGAGATCCATGACCTGGACGACGTGCTCGTCAACTTCGACGGCATCACGTACGCCAAGGGCGCCTCGGTGCTGAAGCAGCTGGTCGCCTACGTCGGGATGGACGAGTTCTTCCGGGGAGTGCAGGCGTACTTCAAGCGGCACGCGTACGGGAACACGCGGCTGGACGATCTGCTGGGCGCGCTGGAGGAGACCAGCGGACGGGATCTCAGGACGTGGTCGAAGGCCTGGCTGGAAACCGCCGGTATCAACATCCTGCGTCCGGTGATCGACACCGACGCGTCCGGCGTGATCACCTCCTTCGCGGTCAAGCAGGAGGCCCCGCCGCTGCCGGCCGGCGCGAAGGGTGAGCCGGTGCTGCGTCCGCACCGGATCGCGATCGGCTTCTACAACCCGGACGGGGCCGGGAAGCTGGTGCGCACCGAGCGCGTCGAGCTCGACGTCGACGGTGAACTCACCGCCGTGTCGGAGCTGGTGGGCAAGCGGCGTCCGGCGGTCGTGCTGCTCAACGACGACGACCTGACGTACACGAAGGTCCGTCTGGACGACGAGTCGCTGAAGACGGTCACCGAGCACCTGGGCGACTTCGCCGATTCGCTGCCGCGTGCGCTGTGCTGGGCATCGGCCTGGGACATGGTCCGCGACGGCGAGCTCGCCACCCGGGACTATCTGTCGCTGGTGCTGTCGGGCATCGCGAAGGAGTCGGACATCGGCGTGGTCCAGTCGCTGCACCGCCAGGTGAAGCTGGCCGTCGACCTGTACGCGGCGCCGGACCGGCGCGAGGCGGCTCTGGCCCAGTGGACGGAGGCGACGCTGGCCCATCTGCGCGCCGCGGAGCCGGGCAGCGACCACCAGCTGGCGTGGGCGCGGGCGTTCGCCGCGACCGCGCGCACCCCCCAGCAGCTGGATCTGCTGCAGGCGCTGCTCGAGGGCCGCGAGACGATCGAGGGTCTGGTCGTGGACACGGAGCTGCGCTGGGCGTTCGTGGAGCGGCTGGCGGCGACCGGCGTCTTCGACGAGGACGACGTCGTGGGCGAGCTCGAGCGCGACAGGACGGCCGCCGGTGAGCGTCATGCGGCGACCGGGCGGGCGGCACGCCCGACGCCGGACGCCAAGGCGGAGGCCTGGGAGTCGGTCGTCGAGTCCGGCAAGCTGCCGAACGCGGTGCAGGAGGCCGTCATCGGCGGTTTCGTCCAGACCGATCAGCGTGAGCTGCTCGCCCCGTACACGGAGAAGTACTTCGCGTCGGTCAAGGACGTGTGGGAGTCCCGCTCCCACGAGATCGCCCAGCAGATCGTTGTCGGCCTCTACCCGTCGCTCCAGGTGTCGCAGGCGACCCTCGACGCGACGGACGCATGGCTGGATTCGGCCGCTCCCACTCCGGCCCTGCGACGGCTGGTCCTGGAGTCGCGGGCGGGCGTCGAGCGGGCCCTCAAGGCTCAGGCGGCGGACGCGGCAGCGGCCTGACCTGTAGGGCCGCAGGCCCCGCGCACCAGGTCGGAGGGCGCCCCGGAACCATGCGGTCCGGGGCGCCCTTTCATGCGGTCCGCCGGGCGCGTCAAGAGAGTGTCCGAAGTGTGACCCGGCGTCAACAAGCCTTCTGCCGAACGACTATGCTCCCTCACCGTCGCCATGTGATCGTTCCCGTTCGATTCGTTTTGAGGGTGCTGATGGTCCGTGAGGAATCGTCGCCCGGAAGTGGAAGCCCGCGATCCGCGGCAACTTTCGTGTGGCTCCTGCCTGCTGCTCTGACCGCCGTTGCCACCGCGGTCGCGGTGACCCTGGTCGCCGCCGACGCACGGCTGCCGGTCGGGCTCGTCGGGGCCGTCGCCGTCCTGGCCGTCGCCGCCTCGAGCGCGGAGTCCGCCCGGCGCGGACGGCTGATCGCCACCCTGCACCGGGACATCGCCGCACGCGACACCGACCTGTCCCGACTTCACGCCGACGCCGGGCACCTCGCCGGCAGTCTGCTGCCCGAGGTCGTCGACCGCCTGCGCAAGGGCGAGTTCCCGGAGGACGTGCTCGCCTCGCTCACCGCTCCACAGGCGCACCAAGGCGTCGTCCGCACGGTCGTCGACGCGGTCGTCGCCGAGGAGGACCTGCGCGAGTCCGCGCAGCGCGCCTTCGTGAACATCGCCCGCCGTGTCCAGGCCATCGTGCACCAGCAGGCCCAGGAACTGCGCGAGATGGAGGACCGGCACGGCAAGGACCCCGAGGTCTTCGGCGATCTGCTCCGCCTCGACCACGGCACCGCGCTGATCGGCCGCCTGGCCGACTCCATCGCCGTGCTCGGCGGTGCGCGGCCGGGCCGCCAGTGGAGCCGGGCCGTCCCCCTGTACAGCGTGATGCGCGGCGCCATGTCGCGGATCATCGACTACCAGCGTGTCGAGCTGCACTCCGTCTCGGAGGTCGCCGTCGTCGGCCCCGCCGTCGAACCCCTGATCCACGCGCTCGCCGAGCTCCTCGACAACGCCACCCGCTACTCGCCGCCGCAGACCAAGGTCCATCTGACCGCCGTGGACGTCCAGTCCGGCATCGCCGTCGAGATCGAGGACGGTGGCGTCAGCATGAGCGAGGAGGCCCGCAGGCGCGCGGAGTCCATGCTCCGGCAGGCTCAGCAGGGCATCGACCTCAACGACCTGGGCGAGACCCCGCGCCTCGGCCTCGCCGTGGTCGGCCGGCTGGCGCAGGCGTACGGCTTCCAGGTCTCGCTGCGCTCGTCCGCGTACGGCGGTGTCCGCGCGGTCGTCATCGTCCCGCAGGATCTGATCACCACCGCGTCGTCCGCCAGTGGCATCGCGCACGGCATCGGAGCCTCGTCCGTGCCCCGCCCGACGCTCCCTGCCGCCACGGCGGCCGTTCCCGGGCCGCGCCAGGCCCTTCCGGCCACCGTACCCGTGGTGCTGGAGGACGCTCCCGTCGTGACCGAGCGAACGTCGGGCGGTCTGCCGCAACGGCGCCGCAAGTCGCCCCTCCCCGCGTCCGGCGTATCCGCCGGATCCAGCGCAGCCGCCGCATCCGCTGCATCCGCTGCATCGGCCGCCCAGGCGTCGTCCACCTCCACCTCGGCTCCCGACCAGGAGCCCTCACCTCAGGTGCAGCCCGGAATATGGCTGGCCGCCTTCCAGAGCGGTCTCTCCGGGGAGCCCACCGAAGCCAGCAAGGGGAACACACAGCCATGATTCAGCAGCAGGCCAATATGGACTGGATGCTCAAGGATCTCGCGGAAGGAGTGCCGCAGACCCGGCACGTGGTGGTGCTCTCCGCCGACGGTCTGCGCATGGCCCAGTACGGCACGGACACGGACACGGCCGACCGGCTGGCCGCCGCGTGCGCCGGACTGCAGTCCCTGGCGAGCGCGGTCGCCTCCGAACTCCCCTACAGCGACGGCCGGATGCGGCTCGTGGTCATCGAGATGGACGGCGGCTTCTTCTATCTGATGGCCGCGGGCGCGGGCGCCTTCCTCGCCGTCCTCGCCGACGAGGGGGTCGATGCCGGTCTGATGGGGCAGCGGATGCGGGACCTGGTGCTGCGCATCGGTGATCACTTGAGCAGCCCGCCGCGAGTGGAGACCTCCCCTGCCGAAGGGCATGGGGGAGGGCAGGCCAGGTGAGCGACCCGGGCGCCGGGGACTGGGACGAGGCCAGCCCCGAGCGGCTCTACGTGATCACAGGCGGACGCAGCGGCGCGTCCGCGCCCGACCACCTCGACCTGGTCACCCTGATCGTGGCCAGGTCGGGGCCGAAGCCAGGGATGCAGCCCGAGCACGCGGCGATCGTCCGGATCTGCCAGGCGCCGCTGTCGGTGGCCGAGATCTCCGCCTATCTGAGCCTTCCCGTCAGTGTCGTGAATGTCCTGCTCGGCGATCTCATCGCCGACAGCCGGGTCGTCGCCCGCGCGCCCGTCCCACCCGCCCGACTCCCCGACCGCGCGTTGATTGAGGCAGTGATCGATGGACTTCAGAGGCTCTGAGCAGGCCACCGCCGTGGAGCGCGGTCCGCGGAGCGAGGACGTGCTGCCGGCGACCGCCGCCGCCGCGGTGAAAGTGGTGATCGTGGGCGGCTTCGGGGTCGGCAAGACGACTCTCGTCGGCTCGGTCAGCGAGATACGTCCGCTGACCACCGAGGAGACGATGACCCAGGCCGGGGTAGGCGTCGACGACACGGCAGGCATCGGCAGCAAGACGTCGACGACGGTCGCGATGGACTTCGGCCGCATCAGCATCAACGACGAACTGGTGCTGTACCTGTTCGGCACACCGGGCCAGGAGCGGTTCTGGTTCCTGTGGCGTGGCCTGTTCGAGGGTGCGCTGGGCGCGGTCGTTCTGGTGGACACCCGACGCCTCGAGGTCAGCTTCGATGTCATCGGACGCCTGGAGGAGCGGGGTGTGCCGTTCGTCGTCGCCGTCAACTCCTTCCCGGGTGCGCCCGGTTATCCGGTCGAGGAACTGCGGGGTGCGCTGGATCTCCCCGAGTCGGTGCCCATCGTGCTGTGCGACGCACGGCAGCGGAGTTCCAGCAGGGACGTCCTGATGACGCTGATGCGCTATCTCCAGAGCCTCGCCATGACGCAGGAGGCGTCCTGACCACCGTCCCGACACCCGGAACCGGTGGAGGCCGATCCGATCGGTGAGTGCACGGAGCTGACGCAGGGGTCCCGGCCCCTCCGGCGATGTCGTGCGGTCGGCATGCCGGCCGGTCGCCTGCCGCTGCCGCCCTGCCGCCCTGCCGCGGAGAGTTCCGTCTCCTCAGGCTCCGGGGGTTCGTGGCCGGGACCCGGCCACCTCGTCAGCGCCTCCAGTACGTGTGCCACGCCCGCACCCTCCTCCGAGCCGCGCCGTACCGCGGCCACCATGTGCCGGCGCGGCCGGTCGGCGTCCAGGACGCGCGGCGCGGTCGCGGCCGGCGCGGCATCCGTGAGGTGTACGCGCCGCCCCTGCGCCTCCAGCAGCGACACACCGAGCTGCTCGGCAAGGTTCGTCAGCTGCGGCGACACGGCCGACGGCGTCATGAGCAGGTCCTCGGCGGTCGCGGTCACGGTGCCGCGGTCCCGCAGCAGGCGCAGGATCCGCAGGTTCTCGACGTCCCACCTGTCCCACTCGGCCGCGCAGGCAACCTACGGCCTGTCCTGCCGCCCCACCCGGTGCGGTGGGAAGCCCCTGTCCCGCCCCCGAGGGGCAGGACAGGGGCCGTGTGCGCACCAGGTGCGCGATGGATCAGTGCTGCTTGACGAATGCCCTGCCCGCACGGGAGCCGGCGGAGCAGGACTTCTTCTCGGCGGCGGTCATCTTGCGGCTCTTGACGACCACGGCGTTGCTCGTGCCGTCCGTGCCGTTGTCGGCAGGGCCGGTGATGGTGTCCTCGAAGAACCAGTAGTAGTGACCCCACTTGGGGCTGTCGTAGTGGGTCTGCCAGGTGCCGGTGACCTGCTGCATCACCTGGGCGCGGGAGATCCAGCCCACCTCACCGGGCTTCACCGTCATGTTCAGGGAACTGGTCTCCGAGTGGGTGCTCGACCAGCTGTGGTTGTAGCTCGCCGTCACACTCAGGTCCACGATGCCCGCGATCTTTCCGCCCGCGGTGACCGAGACGCCGACCGAGTCCGTGGAGCCCACGGTGTCGTTCCAGGTCATCGACTGAGCGGCGTCCGAGCTGCTGCAGTTGAAGAGCGAGTCGGAGACCTGACGGAACGTGCCGAGGTACGCCTTGCCGAGCTCGGGCGAGTTGAAGGTGCACTTGCCCTCGCCCGAGGCGCAGTCCGCCATGAGCTGTTCCCGTGTCGGCTGTTCGTCGGCGACCGCGGCAGAGGTGGTCGCCGACGCGATTCCACATGCCGCCACTGTCGCGGCCAGTAACCGGCCTCCGTGGCGTATCAAGCGGTTCTTGGTCATTGTGGTGCCTTTCGAACTGTGCGGGGGGTCGGTGAACCTGCACACGCCCCAGGGGACTTGGACGCCCCGAAGTGGAACAGCGGTCACCGCCTGTTGCGTGCGAGGTTGTCCCAACAAACGGCTCAACCACACCAAGAAAAGGCAAAGTTGTAGTTGATCCGAAAACAGCTGTGCAGCGACTCGTACGGGGCGTCCCTCGACGACCCCCGGCGGCACCGTGCCGTGCCGGACGCGGCGGGCAGGCGTCGCCACGGACCTGATCGGCCGTCACCAGGTCTCCGCCGCCCGGTCGACCGGGCGAGCTGATCATCCGTCATCGCCCGCGGAGGCGGCCGGCGGCCACCGCGCGGACGCATGCCCGGCGCCAGGCGGACGGGGATCCGCCGCCGCATGGGCGAACGGCCGACCAGGGGCTCAAGTGCGGGCGCGGCCAGGTCGAAGAAACCGGTGACGTGATCATCTTTCGGAATGGAGTACTCATGCGACTGTTCGCGCGCTGCGGGGCCGCCGCGCTGCTCGCCGCCCTCGCCCTCGCCGCCCCGGGGCCGGCCGAGGCCCAGGGTCACACACACGGTCATACGTCCAGACCCTCCCCTGGACCCGCCCCCCTGCACCTGGCGGACGAGCCGCTGAGAGGCAGCTACATCGTCTCGCTGAACACCGGCGCCGACGCGGCGGAGGTCGCGCGGCAGGCCGGGGTGAAGCGGCGGTACACCTACAACCGGGCCATGCGCGGCTTCTCCGCGGCGCTGAACGCGGAACAGCTCGAGGCGGTGCGGATGGTGCCGGGCGTGGCAGCCGTGGAGGAGGACTCGAAGGTGGCCGCGCACAGTGCCGACGACCCCGGCGGGGTCGGCCGGGTGGACACCGCGACGAGCTGGGGACTCGACCGCTCCGATCAGCGGAAGCTTCCGCTCGACGGGAAGTTCGGAGCCAAGTCCGCAGGCGAAGGCGTCACCATCTATGTCGTCGACTCCGGTATCGACTATGGCCACAGCGAGTTCGGCGGACGTGCCGTCCTCGGGTTCGACGCCGTCGGCGACGGCCGTCTGGGACGGGACTGCGAAGGGCACGGCACACATGTCGCCGCGACGGCGGCCGGAGCGACGTACGGGGTCGCGCCGAAGGCCAACGTCGTCAGCGTCCGCGTGCTCAACTGCAACGGCGAAGGCTCGTGGTCCGCGATCATCGCGGGTCTCGACTGGGTCGCCAGGAACGCCCAGCAGCCCGCCGTGCTGAACGCCTCGCTCGGCGGCGCCAAGTCACCCTCCGCGAACGCCGCCGCCGACGCGGTCTTCGCCAGCGGCGTCCTGCCGGTCATCGCCGCCGGCAACTCCGCCAAGAACGCCTGCGGTGTCTCGCCCGCGAGCGCCGCCAATGTCCTCACGGTCGGCGCGACCGATCGTATGGACAACGAGACCGACTTCAGCAACTACGGCGAGTGTCTCGATCTCTACGCCCCGGGCAGCGAGATCACCTCGGCGCTGATGGGCGGCGGAAGCACCGTCATGAACGGTACGTCGATGGCGTCTCCGCATGTGGCGGGGGTGGCCGCGCTCTACCGGGGCGCGAACCCGACCGCCAATGTCCAGACCGTCGCCGACTGGGTCGTCGGCCAGGCCACCGAGAACGTGGTCCAGAACGCCACCAAGGGCTCACCCAACCGCCTGCTGTTCACCGGCGGACTCTGATCCCACCATCACCCCTGTGAGCACTGCCCGGCCTCTCCTGCCGGGCAGTGCTCACCGGTGGGGCTCACGCCGGGTCGAACCCCACCGGACGGGACCGTGCCGGGCGCGAGATTGTCCGGCCCCCAGCACCAGGCACGCCGCTCGGGCGGCCCGAGGGGCTCGCCGACGACGGCGAACGAGAGCAGGGCCACGCACGACCGTCCCGGGCGCGGGCCATAAGCCTCCCTGAACGGCGAGGCTGATCCCGTGCGCGGGCAGCAGCATCAGCGCGCCGGGCACGAACGTCGTGAAGAGAAAGGTGATGCCGCGCCTGAGCGGAGTAACCCCTCGGCCTCTCCCCTGGCGGGGAATCCTGGTCGTGGAAGCTACCGTCGTAGCACCGGATCGCTCAGGTCCATCGAGTCCTTCCGGCCGTTCCCTTCAGTCGAACCGGAAGATCCGGCAGGTCGGTGAGCGAGCTGGCCGAGGGCCGTGGCGGCGAACGCGACCACCATCCCCAGCAGTTGTACCGGCGTCAGATCCTGGCCGAGCGCCGCCCAGCCGATGACGGCGGCGGTGATCGGTGAGAGGGGCCCGAGGAGGGTGACCGAGGTCGCCGTGAGCCGCTCGATCCCGCGGAACCAGAGCCAGTACGCGACGGCGGTGTTGGCCAGGGCGAGATAGGCGTACCCGGCGACGGCCCGGCCGTCCAGCGACGGCGGGGCGCCCTCCGCGAGAAGGGCGACCGGCGCGATCAGCAGCCCGCCGCCCGTGAGCTGCCAGCCGGTCATGGCGAGCGGCCCGACCCCCGCGGGCCGGCCCCAGCGCTTGGTGAGCACCGTGCCCGCGGACATCGAGGCGGACGAGAGGAGCCCGGCGAGGACACCCACGAGGTCCAGCGTCGCCCCTGCCTTCAGGACGACGAGGCTGACGCCGAAGGCCGCGGCGATCGCGGCCAGCGTGCCGCGCGCGGTGGGGCGCTCGCCCAGCAGCAGGGCGGCGAGGCCGATGACGAAGAGCGGACCGACCGAGCCGACGACGGCTGCGACACCGCCGGGCAGCCGGTAGGCGGCGAGGAACAGCAGCGGGAAGAACGCCCCGATGTTGAGCGCGCCGAGCACCGCGGACTTCATCCACCAGGTACCGCGCGGCAGTACCCGGGTGAGTGCGAGCAGGGCAAGACCGGCGGGCAGGGCGCGCATCAGACCGGTGAACAGGGGCCGGTCGGGCGGCAGGAACTCGGTGGTGACCACGTAGGTGGAGCCCCAGGAGACCGGAGCGAGCGCGGTGACGGCTATGACGGCGGCCTTGCGCGAGGACATGAGGGCCCTTCGTGGACAAGAGGAGACAAGAGGAGACAGGAGAAGACAAAGGAAGCTTGGCCATAAGTAGCTTAGCGCTAAGCTACTTGCTTAAGAGCTACTTATTCAGAATTCACTTGCTTGTCAGCAACCGGAGAGAGCGCGAGACTGCTTCCATGCCCCCTCCCGCAGCGTCCCCCGAGTCCTCCTCAGGAGCCCGCCCCACCCCGCTGGACCCGGTGGATGCGATCACCGCTCAATGGGCCGCCGTACGCCCCGAACTCGACACGGTGCCGATGGCCGTCTTCGGGCGGATCTACCGGCTGTCGCACGCCATCGCTCTGCGCATCGACACGGCGTACGCGCCGTTCGGGATCTCGCGCGGCGAGTTCGACGTCCTGGCCACACTCCGGCGCTCAGGAGAGCCCTACACGCTCTCCCCACGTCAGCTGTCGGCGACGCTGATGCTGACGACGGGCGGGATGACCGGGCGGCTGGACAAGCTGGAACGCGCCGGACTGCTGAGCCGGAGCCCCGACCCGCACGACCGGCGCGGCCTGCGTGTGACGCTCAGCGAGCGGGGACGTGAGGTGGTGGACGGTGCCGTGGTGGCGGGGCTCGATGCGCAGCGGAAGGCACTGGAAGGCGCGCTCGACGCCGAGGAGGCGGAGCAGCTGTCGGGGCTGCTGCGGAAGCTTCTGGGCTCGATGGGGGCATGAGCGCGGGCCCGAACGGCAGGCGAGCGGGGCTCGGACGTCCGGCGAGCGCGGGCCCGAACGGTCCGCTCGTCGAAAGCGGGAAACGCGAGGACGCCGCACGGTAGCGACCGTACGGCGTCCTCGCGACGTCACGACGTGGGTGTCAGGCCTGCTTCCTCGACTTGTCGAGGACCATCACCAGACCGCAGATGACGACGAACAGAGCGATCGGCGCCAGAACGAACAGGCCGACCGTCTCGGCCACGCTCAGGCCGGGTCCCGGGTCGTCGCCGTCGTCGCGCACCACCGCGAGCGCGGGGGACGACATGAGCAGCATCATCAGCGTCGTACCGGCCGTGATGGCGCCGGCGCGCAGGGCGTTCTTCTTGTCCACGGTGCAAACGTAGCGAACGGCTATGCGGGCCGCGCGCCCGGGGTACCCGTACGGGGCTCCTCCCCCTCCGGTTCCGACGCCCGGAACACGTCCATCAGCCCGTGCAGCCGGGGGGAAGCGGCCAGATCCTCCAGGGTCAGCGGACGGCCGTCCGCGTCGGCGACGGGCAGCCGCCAGTTCGGATACTGGTCCCACGTGCCCGGCAGATTCTGTGGCCTGCGATCGCCCACCGCGTCCGGCAGCCAGACGCCGACCATGCGGGCGGGAGTACGCCGCAGAAAGCGGTAGACCGCGCGAATCCCGCCCTCCTCTGTGCCCGCGCCCTCGGGCAGCAGTCCCAGCCGGGCCAGATACGCCAGCCACTCCGCGACCTCCGCGGAGTCGTCCGTACGCTCCTGCTCCAGCGGCCGGGTGAGCAGGCCGAGCCGGTGGCGCAGCGCGACATGCTCACCGGTGAGGCGGGCGGCGGTCGACGGCAGATCGTGGGTGGTCGCGGTCGCCACACAGCCCTCGCGCCAGCCTTCGGGGGCCAGCGGACGGCCCGTACCGCTCCAGTCCCGCTCGAACCAGAGGACGGACGTGCCGAGCACACCCCGCCGCGAAAGGGCCTCTCGTACGCCGGGCTCCACCGTGCCGAGGTCCTCCCCTATGACGACCGCACCCGCCCGGTGCGCCTCCAGGACGAGGACGGCGAGCATGGCCTCGGCGTCGTAGCGCACGTACGTGCCCTGCGTCGGCTCGGCGCCGGCCGGCACCCACCAGAGCCGGAACAGCCCCATGACATGGTCCAGGCGCAGAGCACCCGCATGGCGGAGCAGGCCACGCAGCAGTCCGCGATACGGCGCGTATGCGGAGGTGGCGAGGACGTCCGGGCGCCAGGGGGGCAGGCCCCAGTCCTGGCCACGGGCGTTGAACGCGTCCGGGGGCGCGCCGATCGACATCCCTCCGGCGAAGGCGTCCTGCTGCGCCCAGGCGTCCGCGCCGCCCGGATGGACTCCCACCGCGAGGTCATGGACGATGCCGACGCCCATGCCCGCGTCGTGGGCGGCACGCGAGGCGGCGGCGAGCTGCTCGTCGGTCAGCCAGGCGAGCCGGCAGTGGAAGTCGACCCGGTCCATCAGTTCGCGCCTGGCCCGCCCGGTCTCCGTGGACCGTGGATCGCGCAGACCCGCGGGCCAGGCGTGCCAGTCGGATCCGTACACCTCGGCGAATGCGCACCAGGTGGCGTGGTCGTCCAGCGCCTGGCCCTGCGCGGCGAGGAAATCGCAGTACTCGGCCCGTCTGCCGGGCCCCGGCGGGACACGCAGCACGAGCTCCAGAGCCTGGAGCTTGAGCTCCCACACGGCATCGCGGTCGATCAGGGCGCCCTTGTCCAGGACCGAGGTCCGCAGTCCTGCGGCCTTCTCGACGAGCGCGTCGAGCCTGACGCGGTCCTGGCCTGTGACGTACGCGTATTCGGGGACGTCCTCGATCCGCAGATGTACGGGATCGGGGAAGCGGCGCGAACTCGGGCGGTACGGGGACGGATCGGTCGGCGCACCCGGCACCGCCGCATGCAGCGGATTCACCTGGACGAAGCCCGCCCCGAGCGCCCGTCCAGCCCAGGACGCGAGCTCGGCGAGGTCCCCGAGGTCGCCCATGCCCCACGAGCGGGCCGACAGCAGTGAGTAGAGCTGCACCAGGAACCCGTGCGCCCGCCCCTGGGGCTGCGCCACCGCTTCGGGCGCGACGACGAGGGTCGCCCGCGCCGTGCGTCCGTCCACCGTGTACACGTCCAGCCGGTGGACGCCTGGAGGCAGCTGTGCCCACCCGTCCGGTAAGGCTGCGGCACCTGCGGACGGCCGGAAACCGGCGGCCGGGGTCCGGGGCGCCGGGCCTTCGGCGGGTCCCAGGCCGGGGCCCGCGGGCCGCCCGGCGGCATCCCCGGCGGGCGCCGCCGCTGCGGCGTCGGGGTTCGCGACGGCCTGGGCCACGACGTCGCGTACCGCCGGGCCCGGGTCCGGGGCGCCCGGGGACGCGGCGGTGCCGGGGCTCTCACCCCGGCCGGTGGGTGTTGCCGCCGTTGCGGCCTCGGGGTTCGCGACGGCCTGAGCCACGGCGTCGCGCACCACCGGGACCGGGCCCGGGGCGCCCGGGGACGCGGCGGTGCCGGGACTCTCACCCCGGCCGGTGGGTGGCGCCGCCGTTGCGGCGTCAGGGTGCGCGACGGCCTGGGCCACGGCGTCGCGCACCACCGGGACCGGGTCGGGGGCGCCCGGGGACGCGGCGGGCGGCACCGTCCCGGCGGAGGCGCCGTCGCGCGGTTCGCGCCACTCCCGGGTCCCTCCGTCCTCCAGGCGGACCCGCACCCGCGTGCCGTGCGGGAGCGCGACCGGGGAGCCGGGCTCAGGGAGCCACAGCACCACCGTCGCGGGGAGCAGCCGGTCCGCGGCAGCGGCGTCGGCCGCGGCGAGGGCGGCCCTGACCGCCTCCGGCGTCGAGGCGTCCACGCCCAGCGCGGCGAGGACCGAGACCACCGTGGTCTCGGGGACGGGAACGGTGACGCCCGTCGACGGCGAGTGGGTCATGGCGACACCGTGCAGCGCGGCCAGGCGGGCCAGGCCCATTCAGACTCCTGGGGACTCCGTGCCGCCGGCCATGCCGGGGGCGGTGGGCTCGCTCGTGAGAGGTGCGGCCGCGGCAAGGGGCGGCTCGCTGGTCAGCGGTGCGGCGTCGGCGAGCGGCGGCTCGCTCGTCAGAGGGCCGGGCACCTGTTTGGACAGGGCAGGGAGCAGAAGCTGTGCGGGAGCGGCCACTGGTGGCCTCCTAAGGTTGGTCAACAGGACATGGCAGCCCTACCCAGCGGGCACGGCCGCAGACGTAGACCGTTCGTCAACGTGTTCCGTGTCACATTCTGCTCCACGTACGGGAGTTGAGAGGCCCCCGCGCGCCGGTGAACAGCCGATGGGCATAGGGGACACAACCGGCAGCCGCATTGACACCTTCAGTGCGCGGGTGGTGGGCTCGCATCCGATTCGAGAAGAACTTCGACGGACGCAACAGCGGACACCGGTGGCGAGGGGAGCCGTACGTGCGGTTCGGGCGCAGCAAGCAGACGGCGACCGCCGTCGCCGTGGCCGTCATCGGCGGACTACTCGGAACGGCTCCCGCCGTCGCCGCGCCGGGCGCGCCGGACGCCCCTGCCACCACCGCGCCGGAGCGCGAGGGCGAGGGCGAGACGGCGCTGCCGTCCGTCTGGCCGCGGCCGCAGAAGCTCGTCGCCGCCGGGCCCGCCGTCCCCCTCGGCAAGGAGGCCACGCTCCTCGCGGCCCCCGGCACCGACCCGTACGCCGTCGAGGCGATCCGTGACGCACTGCGCGCAGCCGGGGTACGGACCGTGCACACCGCGCTCCCCGGCCGCGGACCACTGGTCCGTCTCGGCGGAAACGATGCGCAGGACGCGCTGCGCGCCTTGCGTGCGCCCGAACGCGCCGATCTGCCCGCCGGCGGCTACCGCCTCGGCGTGGGCCGGGTCGCCGGCCGCGACACCGTTGCCCTGGACGGGGCCGGCGGCGACGGACTGTTCCACGGCGCACAGACGCTCCGACAACTGATCAAGGACGGCTCCGTCGCCGGGGTCGTCGTGCGCGACTGGCCCGGTACGGCCGTACGGGGCATGACGGAGGGTTTCTACGGTCAGCCGTGGAGCCGGGAACAGCGTCTGGCGCAGATCGACTTCATGGGCCGCACCAAGCAGAACCGCTATCTGTACGCCCCCGGTGACGACCCGTTCCGGCAGGCACGCTGGCGTGAGCCGTATCCCGCCGCCCAGCGCGCCGAGTTCCGGGAGCTCGCCGAACGCGCCCGCCGCAACCATGTGACGCTCGCCTGGGCCGTCGCCCCCGCGCAGTCCATGTGCCTGGCCTCCGGCGACGACATCAAGGCGCTCAAGCGCAAGTTCGACGCGATGTGGGCGCTCGGGGTGCGCGCCTTCCAGCTGCAGTTCCAGGACGTCAGTTACAGCGAGTGGCACTGCGACCGGGACGCGGACGCATTCGGCTCGGGCCCGGAGGCCGCGGCGGCCGCGCACTCCTCGCTGGCCGGGGAACTGGCGCGGCATCTCGCCGAACGCCATCCGGGCGCGGAGCCGCTCACGCTCATGCCGACCGAGTACTACCAGGACGGTGCCACCGACTACCGGCGGGCGCTGGCCGAGCGGCTCGACGCCCGGGTCCAGGTCGCGTGGACCGGCGTCGGTGTCGTGCCCCGCACCATCACCGGGCGGGAGCTGGCCGGGGCACGCGAGGTCTTCCGGCATCCCCTGGTCACCATGGACAACTACCCGGTCAACGACTACGCGCAGGACCGCATCTTCCTCGGCCCCTACAGGGGACGGGAGCCGGCCGTCGCGACCGGTTCGGCCGCGCTGCTCGCCAACGCGATGGAGCAGGCCACGGCGTCCCGTATCCCGCTCTTCACCGCCGCCGACTACGCCTGGAACCCCAAGGGGTACCAGCCGCAGCAGTCCTGGGAGGCGGCGACCGCCGACCTCGCGGGCGGCGATCCGAAGACCCTGGAAGCGCTGCGCGCACTCGCCGGCAACCATGCCTCCTCGATCCTCAGCCCGGACGAGTCCGGGTATCTGCGGCCGCTGATCGCCGAGTTCTGGCGGTCCCGGACCACCACCGACGCGGCCGCGAGGGACGAGGCGGCCCGGCGGCTGCGGGCCGCCTTCACCGTCATGCGGGAATCGCCGCGGCGGCTGGCCGCGCTGGAGACCGAAGTGGGGCCGTGGCTGGACCAGTTGGCCCGCTACGGGCAGGCCGGTGAGATCGCCGTCGACATGCTGGAGGCGCAGGCCCGCGGTGAAGGGGAGGCGGCCTGGCGGGCCTCTCTGGCGCTGGCTCCGGTGCGCGAGGCGATCGGCAGCCGCCATGTGACGGTCGGCAAGGGCGTGCTGGATCCGTTCCTGGACCGCGCCGGAAAGCAGTCCGCGGCGTGGACGGGCGCGGACCGCAAGGCCGGGTCGGTCAGCCGCACCGACTCCGTGTACACGGTACGGCTGGAACGGGCACGGCACGTCGAAGCGGTCACCGCGATGGCCGAGCCCGGAGCCGACGGGTCCGCAGGAACGCTCGAGGCGCATGTGCCGGGAGAGGGCTGGCGACGGATCGGCCCGCTCAGCGCGTCCGGCTGGACCCAGGCCAGGACGGCCGGGCTGCGCACGGACGCCGTCCGGATCGTGTGGTCCGGCGACGCGGCTCCGCAGGTGCGGCGGCTCGTGCCGTGGTTCGCGGACGAACCCCAGGCGCGGCTCGCGCTCGTACGGGGTGAACTGGACGCCCCGATCGGCGGCGGACCGCAGCGCACGGAGGCGTACGTCGACGCGCGGCGGCCCGACGAGGTACGGGGCGCGCTCACCGCGAAGGCGCCGAAGGGCATCACGGTGGCGGTACCGAAGGAGGTGCGCGTGCCCCGGGGCACGCGCACCGCGGTTCCCGTCGAGGTGACCGTGCCGCCGGGGACCCCGTCGGGGGAGTACCAGGTGCCGTTCGCCTTCGGCGGCGAGGAGCGCACGCTCACGGTCCGGGCGTACCCGAAGACGGGCGGGCCGGATCTGCTCCGTACCGCGTCCCCTTCGTCGTCCGGCGACGAGACCTCCGACTTTCCCGCGTCCGCGGCGACGGACGGGGACCCCAGAACGCGATGGTCCTCGCCGGCCCAGGACGGCGCGTGGTGGCAGGCGGAGCTGTCGGCGCCCGCCCGGGTGGGTCAGGTCGTGCTGCACTGGCAGGACGCCCACGCCACGAAGTACCGCATCCAGGTCTCCGCGGACGGGCGCACCTGGCGCACGGCGGCGACGGTGCGTGACGGGCGCGGGGGACGCGAGACGGTACGCATGGACGCACCCGGGGTCCGCTTCGTCCGGGTGCAGGGGGATGCACGGGCGACGGAGTACGGGTACTCGCTGTGGTCGGCGGAGGCGTACGCGGTGACGGGGGGCTGACGGGGCGCTGCGCTTGCGGTTCGGGGGGTTACGTGGTCGGGCTCGGCCGGTGCCGTGGTCGTTGGCCGGTGTGTCCGTCCTCAAGCGCCGGACGGGCTCAGGTTGTCGGGGTCGGCCCGGACCGGGTGGTGGGCGTTGGGGGCCGTTCCGGGGCTCGCATCCGGGACGGCATGATTTACGGCGCGCCGACCGGTACCTCAAAGGACAGCGCCCGCGCCGCGCCACAAATCACGCTTTAGTGTCCCGGACACGACCTCTCCACGGCCCCCCTCGTGGCCAGGGGCGGTGGGCCGATCGCCGTGTGTCGGGTGAACCACCTTCCGGGCGGCAGTCGGGAACGCGCCAGGGGCGGGGCCGTGCAGGGTCGGCCCCGCAGGGGACGGCGGGACTACTGGTTGCCTGCGAGGTGGGCGGTACGCCGCCGTCCCCGAGGAGTCGAGCCCGGAGGGGCCCCGCCCCACCACCCACCCACAGCCCCCGCCCAAGCCCGTCCGGCGATTGAGGACGGACACACCGGTGCTGTTACGGTCCCGGCCAACCCCGACAACCGCACCGGCACCGCGCAGGCGGACCCGTACCGGCCCACCACGACAACCGCACCCGCACCCGCACCGCGCAGCGGACCCGCAGCGCCCCGCGGCCAACGTGAAGGCCCGGACTCGTCAGGCAGAGATGCCGTCGATCCGGGCCATCGCGTCGTCCGCGCCGTACGGCTGCAGGTATGGCAGCCAGCGCGGATCCCTATGCCCCGTGCCGATGATGCGCCAGGCCAGGCCGCTCGGCGGAGCCGGTTGGTGCCGCAGCCGCCAGCCCAGCTCGCGCAGGTGCCGGTCGGCCTTGACGTGGTTGCAGCGGCGGCAGGCCGCCACCACGTTCTCCCAGGCGTGCTGACCTCCGCGACTGCGCGGAATGACGTGGTCGACGCTGGTTGCGACGCCACCGCAGTACATGCAGCGGCCACCGTCACGCGCGAAGAGCGCGCGCCGGGTAAGTGGAACGGGCCCCCGGTAGGGGACCCGCACGAAGCGCTTGAGCCTCACCACGCTGGGCGCGGGGATCACTCGGGTTGCGCTGTGCATCAAGGCGCCGGACTCCTCGAGGCAGATGGCCTTGTTCTCGAGGACGAGGACGAGCGCGCGGTGGAGCGGTACGACGCCGAGCGGCTCGTACGACGCGTTGAGGACCAGGACATGCGGCACGGATGCCTCCTTGTACGCCGGCGGCGCGTGGCTCGCGCCGGGACGATCTGTTCCAGTCTCTCCTCCTGCCTGGTCGTAGCGCCACTACGTCCCCGTAACGGGCCGGAACGATTTGTGTGCCGTCGCCCACACAGCCCGCCCGGGGTGAGCCTTGTCTCTCCCCTGAAGATAACGGCCGAGTCACGGCGAAGGCGCCGTTACTGTGGTTGGACCGCCGAACGCCCTGGAGGTACCCGCCGTGTCCCTGGCCGCCGATCCGTCCGCCCCGCCCGTCAGTCTCGACGAGGCCGCGGAGAGGGCCAACAACGCCGCGGGCTGGGTGGAACAGAACTGGTCCACCTGGCTCAGTGTGGGCCTGCGCATCCTCCTGATCGTGGTGATCGCCGTTCTGCTGCGGATCGCCGTCCGCCGTGCGCTCACCAAGCTGATAGAGCGGATGAACCGCAGCGCCCAGGCGGTCGAGGGCACCGCCCTCGGCGGACTGCTGGTGAACGCGGAGCGCCGTCGGCAGCGGTCCGAGGCCATCGGCTCGGTGCTCCGCTCGGTCGCGTCGTTCGTGATCCTGGGCACGGCGGGCCTGATGATCCTCGGTGCCCTGAACATCAACCTGGCGCCACTGCTCGCCTCCGCCGGCGTCGCGGGCGTGGCGCTGGGCTTCGGCGCCCGGAATCTGGTCACGGACTTCCTGTCCGGCGTGTTCATGATCCTCGAGGACCAGTACGGCGTCGGCGACTCGGTCGACGCGGGTGTCGCCTCCGGTGAGGTGATCGAGGTCGGCCTGCGGGTCACCAAGCTGCGTGGGGACAACGGCGAGATCTGGTACGTCCGCAACGGCGAGGTCAAGCGGGTGGGCAACCTGAGCCAGGGCTGGGCCACGGCGTCCGTCGCCGTGAACGTACGGCCGACCGAGGACCTGGACCGGGTGCGCAAGATCATCGAGGAAGCGTCCTCGACGATGACGGAGGACGAGCCCTGGAACGAGCGCCTGTGGGGCCCGGTCGAGGTGCTGGGCCTGACGGAGGTGCTGCTGGACCAGATGACGGTCTCGGTCTCCGCGAAGACGATGCCGGGCAAGGCGCTCGGTGTGGAGCGCGAACTGCGCTGGCGGATCAAGCGCGCCTTCGACGCGGCGGGCATCCGGATCGTGGGCGGTCTGCCGCTCCAGGCGGGCGACGAGCAGCCGGTCAAGGACCCGACGGCGACCATCGCGGCCCCCTCGGCGTACGCGTCGGCGACCTCGCCGCAGTCGGTGGCGGCGTCCCCGCTCGCCCCGGCGTCGAATCTTTCGAAGTAGCCGCCGCTTTACGGGCCACCCCCGCGGGTAACGACTTGGTTGCCGCGGGGGTGGCCCGCGTTCCGGGGTATTGACGGGCAACTGACGGTCCGCTTACCGTCCTGCCACCGAATAGGAAACTTTCCTAACAGTGCCAAGGGCAGGTGCGTCATGGCCGGTACCACCCCGGGAACCCCGCGCGTGCTCCGCGCCATGAACGACCGCGCGGCGCTCGATCTGCTGCTCGAACACGGGCCGCTGTCGCGGACCCGGATCGGCAAGCTGACCGGCCTCTCCAAGCCCACCGCCTCCCAGCTGCTGGCGCGGCTGGAGGCCGCGGGCCTGGTCGTCGCCACCGGGACGACCGAGGGCCGGCCGGGTCCGAACGCACAGCTGTACGCCGTCAACGCGCGAGCCGCTTTCGCCGCAGGGCTCGATGTGACCCCGCGGCGTATCCGCGCCGCCGTCGCCGACCTCACCGGCGCGACGGCGGGCGAGTCCGTCGTGAGAACCCCGGGGCGGCGTGCCGACAGTGTCGTACGCCAGGTCACCGAGGCCCTCGACGGAGCCGTGAAAGCCGCCGGAATCACCCGCGCCGATGTGCACCGGCTCGTCATCGGGACTCCGGGCGCCTTCGACCCCTCGACCGGGAGGCTGCGATACGCCTCCCATCTGCCCGGCTGGCACTCCCCCACCCTGCTCGACGAGCTGGCCGCGGTGCTGCCGATGCCGGTCGAGTACGAGAACGACGTCAATCTGGTCGCCGTGGCCGAACAGCGGCTCGGCGCGGGCCGCGGCCACGACGACTTCGTCCTCCTGTGGAACGAGGAGGGGCTGGGCGCCGCCCTCGTCATGGGCGGACGGCTGCACCGCGGCTTCACCGGCGGCGCCGGCGAGGTCGGCTTTCTGCCGGTGCCCGGTACTCCGCTGGTGCGGCAGGTCTCCAAGGCAGGCAGTGGCGGCTTCCAGGAGCTGGCCGGCGCGCAGACGGTGCCCCGGCTCGCCCGGGACCTCGGCATCGAGGACATCGGGCACGGGCCGCACGCGGAGGTCGCGAGCGAGCTGCTCGCGCGGGCCGCGGCGGACGCCGGGCGCACAGCGGCGTACCGCGGTCTGCTCGACTCGGTCGGGACCGGCCTGGCCACCGGTCTCGCCTCCATGATCGCCGTGCTCGACCCCGAGCTCGTCGTTCTCTCCGGCGGGCTGATCCTCGCCGGGGGCGAGCCGCTGCGCGAACGCGTCCAGGCGGAGCTCGCCGAACTGGCCGCGTCGCGCCCCCGTCTCGTGATCGGCGACGTACAGGAACATCCCGTGCTCCGCGGGGCGCTGGAGAGCGCCCTGACGGCCACCCGGGACGAGGTCTTCGACACCTCGCGCTGAGCCCCCGCACCTCCCGAGGAACCCCCTTCTGCCCCGGACCCGCCACAGGGAGAGACCGCCATGCCCTCAATCCGCCGGAAGACCGCCGTCGCGCTGGCAGCGACCGCCTCCACAGCCCTGCTCGCGACCGCCTGCACGGGGTCGAACGGCGCAGCCGCGAACGACGACCCGAAGGCGCGGACCACGCTCACCTTCTGGCACGGCTGGAGCGCACCGAGCGAGGTCAGGGCGATCGAGGAGAACATCAAGGCCTTCGAGGCCGCGCACACCAACATCAAGGTGAAGGTCGTCAAGGGCATCACGGACGACAAGCTCAATCAGGCACTGAGGACCGGCGGTTCGAACGCTCCGGACGTGGTGTCGTCCTTCACCACGGACAACGTGGGGCGGTTCTGCTCCTCCAAGGCGCTCACCGATCTGAAGCCGTTCCTGGAGAAGTCGAAGATAGACCCCGGGAAGACCTTCCTGCCGCAGATGGCCAGGTACACCGAGCACGACGGCACCCGGTGCACCGTGCCTCTGCTCGGGGACGCGTACGGCCTGTACTACAACAAGGACGCCTTCGAGGAGGCCGGGATCAAGGCCCCGCCCAAGACCCTCTCGGAGTTCGACGCGGCCGTGAAGAAGCTCACCAAGGCCAAGGGGGACGGCTTCGAGCGGCTGGGCTTCATGCCGCTCTACCAGGGTTACGAGACCACCGTCGAGCACTACGGGGGCCAGTTCGGTCTCACGTACGTCGACGGGAACGGCAGGTCCGCCACCGCGTCGGACCCTGCGGTCAGGTCACTGTTCACCTGGCAGAAGAAGCTGGTGGATGACTTGGGCGGATATCAGAAGCTGAACAGGTTCCGCACCGGTCTCGGTGACGAGTGGGGCCCGAAGCACCCGTTCCACACCGGTCAGGTCGCCATGCAGATGGACGGCGAGTGGCGCGGCAAGATGGCCTCGGACGCGAAGCTGGCCTTCAGGATCGGCGCCGCGCCGTTCCCGGTGCCGGACGACCAGGTGGCCGACTACGGCAAGGGTTATCTGTCCGGCACGGTCCTGGGCATCGCGAGCAACAGCCCGAAGAAGAACGCCGCGTGGGAGCTGGTGAAGTACCTCTCCACCGACACCGACGCGGTCGTCTCCTTCGCGAACGCCATCCACAACGTGCCGTCGACCGTCGACGCGCTGAAGTCGCCGAAGCTGGACGACGACCCGCTGTACCGCACGTTCGTGAACATCGCCCAGCACCCGAAGAGCTCGCACGCCCCTTCTTCCGTCAACGGCGGAGCCTTCCTGCTCACCCTCCAGGACAACGCTCTGGTGTACGAGAAGGGCGCGGAGAAGGACCTGGACGCGCTCCTGAAGAAGAACGACGCCCAGGTCGACAAGGACAACGAGCAGGCCCGCTGACATGGCCACCGCTCCCCTCTCAGCGGCAACGAGGGCGAAGGCCGGCCGTGGCGCCCTGGCCGCCAAGCGCCGGAGGTCGGCGCTTCGCACCCTCGGTTTCCTCTCGCCCTGGCTGGTCGGGTTCGGCGTGTTCTTCGCCTATCCGCTGGTCTCGACCGTCTACTTCTCCTTCATGGAGTACGACGGGTTCACCAAGCCCACCTGGGTGGGCCTGAAGAACTGGGCGTACGTCTTCCAGGACAACCCGTTCTTCTGGCCGTCGCTGCGCAACACGCTGTGGCTCGTGCTGGTGATGGTGACGCTGCGCGTCGTGTTCGGACTCGGGATCGGGCTGCTGATCACCAAGGTCAGGACAGGGGCGGGGCTCTTCCGCACCCTGTTCTACCTGCCATATCTGGCGCCGCCGGTCGCGGCGACGATGTCGTTCGTCTTCCTGCTGAACCCGGGCACGGGTCCGGCCAACACGATTCTGGGCGGGCTCGGACTCGGTGAGCCCGACTGGTTCAACGACCCGGACTGGTCGAAGCCTTCACTCACCCTGCTCGCGCTGTGGTGCGTGGGCGATCTCATGGTCGTCTTCATGGCGTCGCTGCTGGACGTACCGAAGGAGCAGTACGAGGCGGCCGAACTCGACGGCGCGAACGCCTGGCAGCGCTTGCGCCATGTGACGCTGCCCCATATCTCGCCGATCGTGCTGTTCGCGGTGGTCACCGGAGTGATCGCCACGATGCAGTACTACACCGAGCCGCTGGTCGCCGCGAAGGTGGCCAGTGGAGTGATCGGCGGTTCCGGCCAGCACTTCGAGCCCGGTTATCCCGACAAGTCGACGCTGACCGTTCCTCAGGTCGTCTACAACCTGGGCTTCCAGCGTTTCGACACCGGGGCGGCGAGCGTGGTGGCGCTGGTGCTGTTCGCGCTGGCCATGGCGTTCACCGTGTTCCTGATGCGCCGGCGCAGCGGCTTCATGGCGGCGGAGGACTGAACGACGATGACCCGGACGACACTCTCCTCCTCCCGCGGGACCGGGGCCCCGGCGTCCGCCGTGACGGGCGGCACCGCTGCCCGCCGGGCGGCGCGGCGCAGAGCCGCCCTGCAGTGGGTCGCGGTCCACTCACTGGCGATCGCGGCGGCCCTGTTCTTCCTGCTGCCCTTCGTGTTCGTGTTCCTGACCGCGGTGATGAGCGACGACCAGGCACTCACCCGCGATCTGTGGCCGCACACCTGGGAGTGGGGCAACTTCGCCACCGTGTGGAACACCCCCGGCTTCCTCACCTGGTGGCGCAACACCCTGCTGTACGCGGGGCTCGGCACCGTGCTGGCCGTGGCGAGCAGCCTCCCTGTGGCGTACGCGCTCGCGAAGTTCCGCTTCCGCGGGCGGAACCTGATGATGATGCTGGTGATCGCGGCGATGATGCTGCCGCCACAGGTGGTCATCGTGCCCATGTATCTGTTCTGGGCCAAGCAGCTGGATCTGGCCGGCACGCTCTGGCCACTGATCATTCCGTTCGCGTTCGGCAACGCGTTCACGATCTTCCTGATGCGCCAGTTCCTGCTGACGATCCCCCGCGAGTACACAGAGGCCGCGAGGATCGACGGCTGCGGCGAACTGCGCACGATGGTCCGGGTCGTGCTGCCGATGGCCAGGCCGGCCATCGCCGCGTCCGCGCTGTTCCACTTCTTCTACTGCTGGAACGACTACTTCGGGCCGCAGATCTACGCCTCCGAGAACCCCGCGGCGTGGACGCTGTCCTACGGCCTGGAGTCCTTCAAGGGGGCCCATCAGACGGACTGGAACCTGACGATGGCAGCGACTGTGATGATCATGGCCCCGGTGATCGTCGTGTTCTTCTTCGCGCAAAAGGCCTTCATCGAGGGCGTGACACTGACCGGAGTGAAGGGCTGACACCATGCTGCACTCGATCGGGGGACAACCCCCGAACCCCCGGCCGGCAAAGATCGCAGTCGTGGGTGGCGGATCCACCTACACACCTGAACTGATCGACGGCTTCGCCCGGTTGAGGGACACCCTCCCGGTCGGTGAACTCGTCCTCGTCGACCCGGCGGCCGACCGGCTGGAGCTGATCGGCGGACTCGCCCGGCGGATCTTCGCCAGGCAGGGACATCCTGGGGTCGTCACCACCACCGGCGACCTGGACGCGGGCGTGGCCGACGCCGACGCCGTACTGCTGCAGCTGCGCGTCGGTGGTCAGGCCGCACGCCTTCAGGACGAGACATGGCCGCTGGAGTGCGGCTGCGTCGGCCAGGAGACGACGGGCGCGGGCGGCCTCGCCAAGGCCCTGCGCACGGTTCCGGTGGTGCTTGACATCGCCGAACGGGTGCGGCGCACCAGCCCGGATGCCTGGATCATCGACTTCACCAACCCGGTGGGCATCGTGACCCGGGCACTGCTCCAGGCCGGTCACAAGGCCGTCGGACTGTGCAACGTGGCGATCGGCCTCCAGCGGAAGTTCGCGGGGCTGCTGGGTGTGGGGCCCGCCGATGTGCATCTGGACCATGTGGGGCTCAACCACCTCACCTGGGAGACCGGTGTGCGCCTCGGTGGCCCCGAGGGCGAGAACGTCCTGCCCAAGCTGCTCGCCGTGCACGGCGACGCCATCGCCGAGGACCTGCGCCTGCCGCGCCCGGTCATCGACCGGCTCGGCGTGGTGCCCTCGTACTATCTGCGCTACTTCTACGCGCACGACGAGGTCGTACGGGAGGCGCGTACCAAGCCTTCGCGCGCCGCGGAGGTGGCCGCGATGGAGCAGCAGCTGCTGCGGATGTACGGCGATCCCGCACTCGACGAGAAGCCCGCGCTGCTGGGCAGACGCGGCGGGGCGTTCTACTCGGAGGCGGCGGTCGATCTGGCCGCCTCGCTGCTCGGCGGGGGAGGCAGCCCGTACCAGGTCGTGAACACGTACAACAACGGCACGCTGCCGTTCCTGCCGGACGACGCCGTGATCGAGGTGCAGGCGGCCGTCGGCACGACGGGCGCCACCCCCCTGCCCGTCCCCGAACCCGACCCGCTGTACCGCGGGTTGATCGCCCAGGTCACCGCGTACGAGGAACTGGCTCTGGAGGCGGCGCGGCACGGCGGTCGTGACCGCGTCTTCAAGGCGCTCCTCTCCCATCCTCTGATCGGCCAGTACGCGTACGCGGAGGCGCTTACGGAGCGGCTGATCGCACACAACCGGGAGCACCTCGCGTGGGCATGACCGCCGCAGTCCTCGCCATCGACGCGGGAAACAGCAAGACCGACGTGGCTCTGGTCGCCTCGGACGGGTCGGTGCTCGGTACCGGCCGCGGCGGCGGCTTCCAGCCGCCGCGCACCGGCATCGACGCCGCCTTCGAGGCGCTGGCCACGACGGTCGCCGAGGCGCTGGCGGACGCCGGTGCCCGGGGCCCGGCCGTCGACGGCGTCGACCACGTGTCGGCCTGCCTCGCCAACGCCGATCTCCCCGTCGAGGAGGAGGTGCTCGCGGCCGCGCTGCGGGGGCGCGACTGGGGCCGTACGGCGCAGGTGCGCAACGACACCTTCGCCGTCCTGCGGGCGGGCGTCGAGGAGCGCCGGGGCGTTGCCGTCGTGTGCGGTGCGGGCATCAACTGCGTGGGCATGCTGCCGGACGGCCGCACCGCGCGCTTCCCCGCGATCGGCAGGATCTCCGGGGACTGGGGCGGCGGTGCGGGTCTCGCCGAGGAGGCTCTGTGGTTCGCGGCCCGGGCCGAGGACGGGCGCGGCGAGCCGACGGAGCTGGCGCGCGCCCTGCCCGCGCACTTCGGTCTCGACTCGATGTACGCGCTGATCGAGGCACTGCATCTGGGCCGTGTCCCCGCGGCGCGCAAGCACGAGCTCACCCCGGTGCTGTTCGCCACCGGTGCGGCGGGCGATCCGGTGGCCGGGGCGATCGTCGACCGGCTCGCGGACGAGGTGGTCGCCATGTCCACGGTCGCGCTGGGCCGGCTCGGGCTGCTGGACGAGCCGGCGCCCGTGGTGCTGGGCGGAAGCGTCCTGGCCGCCCGTCACCCCCGTCTCGACGCCCGGATCGCCGAACTGCTGACGGTCAGGGCACCGAAGGTGACCGTGTCCGTGGTGACGGCCCCGCCGGTACTGGGGGCGGCGCTGCTGGGCCTGGACGAGGTCGGCGCACCGGCGCGGTCACGGGCACGGCTACGGGAGCACTACGAAGGCTGAGGCGCGTGCCCTGCCCTGCCCTGCCCTTCGGACCGGGAGGTGCGGACGTATCCGGCGCCGCTCCCCGGGAGTTCGCGACCCCGGGAGGGGAACCGATCCGGCCCGGGCGGCGTATTCAAGGTGGGGGCTTGGGTAGGGGGCAGTACTGGCGGCATTGACGAGGACCGACGGGATAGCTCAAGATCCAGTGAATCCTGGGTGTGGAATTGCGCCCCTGCGGCCATACTGCTGGCCGGGCTGCCGTCCCCCGGCCTGTGGGGCGCGGGACGCCGTCAGTGACCGAGGGGGAGGTCAAGGTGACACACACGCCGAGCGCGGGGCCGCCCGCGCCGCCGGTGCCGAAGGGCGTGCCCGTCCCCGCGCCGGGGCACACCGGGTCGCCGCCGGTGCCGGGTTCGCTGCCGTCGGGAGACCGGTCCGCGCCGCCTCCGGGCACGCCCCCGCGTCGCAGCGCCTGGTCGGAGACCACGGCGCGGCTGCGTGCGGCGGCGACGACGGAGCCGGGCAAGCTGCGGATCATCGGTGCCGTACTGGCCGCGCTCGTCGTGGCGTTCGGCGCCGTTACCGCCTTCGAGATCGCCGACCGTGCTTCCGCCGCCGATGACGTGGTCGGCCGAAGCCAGCCGCTGAGCGCCGACGCCGCGAGCATCTACCGCTCGCTCGCCGACGCCGACACGGCCGCGGCGAGCGGCTTCCTGGCCGGTGCGCAGGAGCCCGCCGAGGTGCGGGAGCGGTATCGCAAGGACATCGCCAACGCGTCCCGGCTGCTGGTCAAGGCCGCGGCCAACACGGACGGCTCGAGCGAGTCGGGCCACTACATCGCCGCGCTCAACGAGCAGCTCCCCCGCTACACCGGCCTGGTGGAGCGGGCCCGCGCCAACAACCGGCTGGGCCTGCCCCTCGGCGGCGCCTATCTGCGGTACGCGAACCAGCAGATGACATCCGAACTGCTGCCCGCCGCCCAGAAGCTGTACGAGGCTGAGACGTCGCGGCTCGACGGGGACCATGACGACGCCCGGCTCTGGCCCCTGCTGTCACTGGTGGTCGGCGTGGCGGCGCTGGGCGGTCTGTTCGTGGCACAGCGCCGCAACTACCGGCGCACGAACCGGGTGTTCAACCACGGGCTGCTGGCGGCCACCGCCGCCTCCACGGTGGTGCTGCTGTGGCTGGCCGTCGGGCACACCGTCGCCAGGGCCGAGCTCGACAATGCACGGGCGCACGGTCAGGAGTCGCTGAAGGTCCTCAACGACGCCCGTATCAACAGCCTGAAGGCCCGGGCCAACGAGAACCTGACCCTGGTCGCACGGGGCGCCGTGCTCACGGCGGACGGCAAGAGCGACAAGTACGAGACCGACTACAAGGCGGGCATGGACCGGCTCAGCACCGCCCTCGGCCGTGCCGAGAGCCTCGCCGACGACGGCGCGGGCCTCGACCCGGTCACGGCCGCCGCCGGCGCGGTCTCCGAGTGGCGGACCCGCCACAAGTCGGCCGGCGACACCGACAAAGCCGGCGACTACGAGGGCGCCCTGGCGAAGGTGATCGGCGGCGAGGATTCCACGGGCCAGTCCTTCGACCGTGTGGACACGGCCCTCGAGCAGGCACTCGCCCATGAACAGGCCGAGTTCACCCGGTCCGCCGAGGACGGCCGGGGGGCGCTGACGGGGCTGCCCGTCGGCGCTGCGGTGCTGGCGGTGCTCGGCGCTGTGGGCGCGGTCGTGGGCATAGGGCGCAGGCTTTCGGAGTACCGGTGAGAGGGCGAGAGATGAGGGACGGGGTGTCCGGCTCAGGCCCGGGCGTGACGCCGCACGCGGGCCCGGCCGCCCGGCCGCTTGCCCGGCCGGTACGCAGGCTCCGCGGCTGGGGCGGTGTTGCCGGGATGGTGGCTGCCTGCGCGCTGACCGCGTCGCTGACCCTGCTGCCCCTCGCACACGGCGGCCCCCCTTCCTCGTCCCCGGACGTAGCAGGGGCGGTGTCCTCCGTCAGTGTCCCCGCGAAGGCCGACGGGTGCACCAGCCCGGAGGCCTCCCTGCGGCCTTCCGGCGCCGGCGGACCCGCGATCGCCGAGATCAAGCGGCGCGGCAGGCTGATCGTCGGTGTCGACCAGAACAGCTACCGCTGGGGATACCGGACGGCGGACGGAAAGCTGGAAGGGTTCGACATCGATCTCGCCCGGGCCATCGCCGATGACATCCTCGGCAGTCCCGACGACATCATCTTCCGTGCCATCCCGACCAATCAGCGCATCGCGGCGCTGAACAACGGCACGGTCGACCTCGTCGTCCGGACGATGACCATCAACTGCGCCCGGATCAAGCAGGTCGCCTTCTCCACGGCGTACTTCCAGACGGGGCAGCAGGTGCTCGCCCCCCGGGAGTCCCCGATCACCGGCTACGACAAGTCACTGGCGGGCCGCAGGGTCTGTTCCGCCGAGGGTTCCACGGCCTACGAGGCACTGGTCAAGAACTCGTACGGCGCGGTCTTCAAGGACGAGGACGACGGCGGGCCGGGTGACAAGGACCGGCTGACCGTGTCCAACCAACTGGACTGTCTGGTGCGGCTCCAGCTCGGCGAGGTCGACGCGGTCGTGACGGACGCCGCCCTCGCGGCGGGCCAGGCTGCTCAGGATCCAGCCGTCGAACTGAAAGGCGGAAAGCCCTTCACCACCGAGTACTACGGCGTGGCCGCCAAACTGGGCAAGGACGACCTCGTCAGGCGGGTCAACAAGGTGCTCGACGGCTACCGCGGGGGCCCCTGGATGACGGCGTACACCAAGTGGCTGCAGGCGGACCTCCCCGGGATACCCGGCCCGCCGACGCCGAAGTACCGGGACAATTGAGTCGGCCGGGACGCACGGCGCGGCGGCGCACGGCAGTTGATCCGATGAACACGAGCGGAGAGGTGATCGATGGACGTCGCGTACCCCTCCCCCGGCCGACCGGGGGGAGCCCCAGGTCCGGTGATGGACCGGGACGAGGTGGACCGTGCGTTGGCGCGGCTCGGCGAGGAGCACGAAGCCGTCGAGACCTCGCTCCTGGCCCTGCAGGACCACGCGGGCCGCAGGCTGCTCGAGGGCGCCGAGCTGACGGGGGTCACCAAGGACCGCTGGGCCTCCACCGACCAGGCGATCACCCTGCTGTGGGGGTACTTCGACGCGTACACCTCCGCGCTGGCGGCCGCGCGCGAGGTACGGGCGCGGCGGCGTTGGCCGAACCGGGACGACCTGGTGGCGCTGACCGACCGGCTCCGTGGACAGAGCGTCACCGTCGCGAGCTCCGCGGCAGCGCCGTCCACGATCACCGGCCCGGCCAGGCTCTCCGAGCGGTTCACGCTGGAGGAGCTGGTACGTCGGATGAACCAGCTCTACGCGCGCTCGCTGGACATGGTGGTGGCCGCGGACGCGGTCTGGTCCGCGCTGCCCGCCCGGATCGATCTGCTGTCCGCGGAGCTGCAGCGCACGCGCTCGCTCGCGTACTCGGTCGGGGTCCGGCCGGGCGAGCATCCGGCGGGGGACGACCTGGAGTCGATCACGCATGAGCTGACCGCCCTGCGCGCACAGGTGGTGTCCGATCCGCTGGCCTTCTGGGCGCCCGCGCCGGCCAGTTCGGCGCCCGGCGGAGGCCGCCCCGACACCGACCGCTACGACCGGGCGGCCCGCGCCCTGGAGGACGTGCGCCGGGAGATCGAGGCGGTCCTGGCGGTGCGCCAGGACTCGGAGGAACGGCTGATCCGGCTCCGGGACATACTCTCCCGCGCGGACCGCACCCTGACGGAAGCGCGGTCGGCGCGCGGCGAGGTGCTGGCGAAGATCGCCGCGTCGGAGGTGCCCGCGGTCAGCGGCCCCCCGACAGTCCTGCAGGAGCGGCTCGCCACGGCCTCCGAGTACCGTCGGCACGCCCAGTGGCACCGGTTGTCGCCGTTGCTGGAGTCCCTGGAGCGGGCGGCCGAGGACGAACTGATGCGTGCGCGTGAGTCGCTGACGGCGGTGACGGCTCCGCTCGCGGTCCGCGCCGAGCTGCGCGGCCGCCTCGACGCGTACCGGGCGAAGGTCGCCCGCCATGGAATGGCGGAGGACCCGCTGCTCATCGAGCGGTACGACGCGGCCCGCCGGATGCTGTGGAGCGCGCCCTGCGACCTGCGCGCCGCCGAGCAGGCGGTGCTGCGCTATCAGCAGGCCACGGCGGAGGTCCTGATCCCCCGGCAGTCGGGCCCCGTCGATCGCAGGGGGCCGTCATGAACGACCCGCGGGGGGCTTCCGGCCTCCGGACGGCAACGATGCCCGCACATCCGCCGAGCGGGCGGAGAAGCGAGCAAAGGACACCCGCGAGCGACGCACGCGAGGCCTCCGGGCCGCACACGGCAACGATGACCGCACATCCGCCGAGCGGGCGGAGAAGCGAGCGAAAGACAACCGCGAGGGCCGTCGTGCGGACGGGGACGGAGGGGGAATCGTGAGTGCCATGACGAAATGCGTGCGCCCCGGCTGCGGTGGCTCGTACGAGGACTTCGGCGGCGGCGAGCTGTACTGCGACACCTGCGGACTCGCACCGGAGAGCGCGCAGAGCGGCACGCCGTCCTCCGCGGCTTCCTCCTCCGCCTCCACCGCGTCCCCCTCACCCACGGCGGCCGGCGCAAGCGGGACGGTTCCGACCTGTCAGCGCCCGGGCTGCGAAGGCTCGTACGACGACGTCGGCGGCGGCGAGCTGTACTGCGACACCTGCGGACTCGCACCGGAGAGCGCGCAGAGCGGCACGCCGTCCTCCGCGGCTTCCTCCCCCGCCTCCACCGCGTCCCCCTCACCCACGGCGGCCGGCGCGGGCGGGACGGTACCGACCTGTCAGCGCCCGGGCTGCGAGGGCTCGTACGAGGACTTCGGTGGCGGCGAGCTGTACTGCGACACCTGCGGACTGGCGCCCGTCGTCCCGGTCGGCGGCGCGGTGTCGTCCCCTCCCACCGGGATCGCGCGCGGCGGGGCCGAGGGCGGCAACAGCAGCTCGGCCCGTAGCAGTTCGCGCGCGTCCGCCCGGTCGTCGTCCCGGTCCTCACGGTCCTCGCGCTCCTCGACGTCCCGGCGGTCGGTGTCGGGCCGGCTGTCGCGTTCGCTGTCCGGCCGCAGCACCGGCCGCTCGGTGTCCGTCCGCAGCTCCGGCTCGACGGCGTCCGCGTCAGGGCGCAACCGGCTGGGCGCGGGTCTGGTCGCCGTGCCGGACGTGCCGCGTCCCGACCCGCGCTCTGCGGTGATGGAGAACCCCGAGGTTCCCGAGCGGAAGCGATTCTGCAGCCGCAGCGACTGCGGGGCGCCGGTCGGGCGTGCGCGCGGCGACCGGCCAGGACGTACGGAAGGCTTCTGCACCAAGTGCGGCCACCCGTACTCGTTCGTGCCGAAGCTGGGCAGCGGCGACATCGTGCACGGGCAGTACGAAGTGATCGGCTGCCTCGCGCACGGCGGTCTCGGCTGGGTGTATCTCGCCGTCGACCGCGCGGTCTCCGACCGCTGGGTGGTCCTCAAGGGTCTGCTCGACACCGGTGACCAGGACGCCATGGCGGCGGCGATCTCGGAGCGCCGTTTCCTCGCGGAGATCGAGCACTCCAACATCGTCCGCATCTACAACTTCGTCGAGCATCTCGACCAGCGGACGGGTTCGCTGGACGGGTACATCGTCATGGAGTACGTCGGCGGCAAGTCCCTGAAGGAGATCGCGAACGAACGGCGCGCCGCCGACGGAAAGCGCGATCCGCTGCCGGTGGAGCAGGCCTGCGCGTACGGGATCGAGGCCCTGGAGGCACTCGGTCATCTGCACAGCCGCAATCTGCTGTACTGCGACTTCAAGGTCGACAACGCCATCCAGACCGAGGACCAGCTCAAGCTCATCGACATGGGCGCGGTACGGCGGATGGACGACGACGAGTCGGCGATCTACGGCACCGTCGGGTACCAGGCGCCGGAGGTCGCGGAGCTCGGCCCGTCGGTCGCCTCCGACCTCTACACGGTCGCGCGCACGCTGGCGGTGCTGACGTTCGACTTCCAGGGCTACACGAATGTGTTCGTCGACTCCCTCCCCGACCCGGACAACATCGAGGTCTTCCGGCGGTACGAGTCGTTCTACCGGCTGCTCGTGCGCGCGACCGATCCGGATCCGGCGCGCCGGTTCGCCTCCGCGCAGGAGATGGCGGACCAGCTGACGGGTGTCCTGCGGGAGGTCGTGGCGCTGCAGACGGGTCGGCCGCGTCCGGCCCTGTCGACCTTGTTCGGTACCGAACTGCGGGTGACCGATTCGGAGTTGTTCGCCGAGATGGACGGCGATGTGTCGCTGCTGGGGGCGCGGGCCGCGGTCCGCAAGGGTGCCTTCCGCCTCGGCCGTGGAGCGTCTGCGGGCACGGGGACCGGTGCCCCTGCCGGCACGGGCGCGGGGACGTACGGCACAGGGTCCGCGGGCGGCGGCCCAGCCGTCACCGCCTTCGCCTACGCGCCGACGCAGGCATCGGTTCCGGCACCCCGCACCGAGATGCCGGTACCCCTGACAACCGCGGCGCCGGGGGCACCTCGGCTCGCCGGGCTCGACGCCCGGGCAACCGCGCTCGCGCTGCCGGTGCCCCGGGTCGACCCGAACGACCCGAACGCCGGATTCCTCGCCGGTCTCATGGCCTCGGCGCCCGCCGAACTGATCGCCGCGCTGCACGGCGCGTCCGCGAGCTCCGTCGAGCTGAGACTGCGTGAGCTGCGCGCCCGCCTCGAGATGGGCGAACTCACCTCCGCGACAGCCTCGCTCGAGGAGCTGGAGTCCCGGCACCCCGACGACTGGCGGGTCGTGTGGTACCGGGGCGTCGCCTCCCTCGCGGCCGGTGACAACGAGACCGCCGCGCTGTCGTTCGACGCCATCTACGACGCCTTCCCGGGCGAGGCCGCGCCGAAGCTCGCGCTCGGTGTCTGCGCCGAGGTGCTGGGCCAGCTGGACAACGCGGCCGAGTACTACCGCCTGGTGTGGACGACGGACCCGGGCTATGTGAGCGCGGCGTTCGGTCTGGCCCGGGTCCAGCTCGCGGCGGGAGACCGCGCCGGGGCGGTCCGGACGCTGGAGTCCGTGCCAGAGGCGTCGATCCACTACACGGCCGCCAGGGTCGCCGCCGTCCGAGCGAGACTGCGCAAGCGCGCCGCGCACGACCCGCTGATGGACGACCTGACGGCCGCCGCCGAGCAGGTCAAGGCGCTCGACGGATTCGGCCTGGACGCGGTGCGCCGGGAGCGGTTGTCCACAGAGGTGCTGGGCACCGCCCTGGACTGGGTACTCTCCGGTAGTCCCGGGGCCCGGCCCGCCGCGACAGTCCTGCTCGGCAGCGAACTGGACGAGCGCGGACTGCGCTTCGGTCTTGAACGCTCGTTCCGGGTGCTCGCCCGGCTCGCCCAGAACGGCGAGGAGCGCATCGAACTGGTGGAGCGGGCCAACCGTTTCCGCCCCCGGACGTGGGTGTGAGTGATGGACCGGATGCATCAGCTTGCCGCGTGCCCCAGCTGCGAGGAGCCCCTGGAGTCGGCCGACCTGTTCTGCGGTGCGTGCGGGTACGACCTCTCCGCCGTACCCGAGCCGCCGCAGGACCGTCCCACGGTCGCCGTCGGCCGCCCGGTGGAATGGCCGGAGGCCGACGAGGCCGACAGCTCAGGAACTCCGGCACCCGTCCAGCAGCCGGGTGAGCTGCCGGGCACGGACTCCGGCGGGCGTCCGCTGCCCGGGACACCGGTGCGTTTCGACGGCCCGGACGCGGCCGCCCCGGCTCCCGCTGCTTCTGCCGCACCGGCCGCGAACACCGTCCATGCCTCCGGCGACTTCGAGCTGGCCGCCCCCGACCCCCGGGCCGCCGCGGCGTCCCCGTCGCCACACGGCGCGGTTCCTCCTGCCGGCGACGCCAAGCTGTGCGTCGCCTGCCGGGCCGGCCATGTCGACACCGACGGCTACTGCGAGAACTGCGGTCATGCCCAGCCCCGCGAGCGCGACCACATGGAGCAGGAGCTCGGCGCGGTGGCCGCCGTCAGCGACAGGGGGCTGCGTCACCACCGCAACGAGGACTCGTTCGCGGTCTCCTCGACAGCTCTGCCCGACGGCTCCCCCGCCGTCATCGCGATCGTCTGCGACGGTGTCTCCTCCGCGACCCGTCCGGACGAGGCCTCCGCGGCCGCCGCCGGCGCGGCCAGTGAGTCGCTGCTGGAGTCCCTGCCCCGTGGCACTCACCCTCAGCAGGCGATGCACGAGGCGATCGTCGCCGCCGCCGAGGCGGTCAACTCGCTGGCGGCTGAGCCTGCCGGTGCCATGGAGCACGATCCGCACCGTCATCAGAACGCCCCGGCGTGCACCCTCGTGGGCGCCATCGCCGCGGCCGGTCTGCTGGTCGTGGGCTGGGTCGGCGACAGCCGGGCGTACTGGGTGCCGGACGATCGCAGCGGTCCGCCCGCCCGCCTCACCGAGGACGACTCGTGGGCGGCACAGATGGTGTCGTCGGGCCTGATGAACGAGGCCGAGGCGTACGCGGACGAGCGTGCCCACGCCATCACCGGCTGGCTCGGCGCCGACGCGTACGAGCTGGAGCCCCACACGGCCGCTTTCAAGCCGGACCGCCCCGGTGTGGTCCTGGTCTGCACGGACGGCCTGTGGAACTACGCCGAGGCCGCGGAGGAGATGGCGCAGGTCCTGCCGCAGGAGGCGGCGGGCCGCCCGCTGGACGCCGCCCGGGTGCTGGTCGGACACGCCCTCGACGGCGGTGGCCACGACAACGTAACAGTGGCCGTGCTCCCGTTCGCCGTACCGCAGCAAGGGGCAGGATCGGCCTGAACGAGGCCCTCGTCCGCTTCTCCGGTGCGGCAACCCCTTTGTCATGTCTGTCTGTTCAAGCGGAGCTCAAGGAGCCGGATCTGATGGCGAACTTCTCCAAGTCGAATGTGCCCCAGTTCTCCGTCGAGGTGTACCAGAACGAGTTCCTGCCGGAGGGCGGTCGCGAGGTGAACGCGATCGTCACGGTCACTTCGACCGGAGGCGGTACGAGCGGCGGCATCCCGCTCACCGGAGCGGCGGCCTCCCCTTCGTCCATACCCAACGGTTCCACGAACGCAGCCGTGGTGCTGATGGTCGACTGCTCGGGCTCGATGGACTATCCACCGACGAAGATGCGCAACGCGCGCGACGCCACCGCCGCGGCCATCGACACCCTGCGCGACGGCACGGCCTTCGCAGTGGTGAGCGGCACGCATGTGGCCAACGAGGTCTACCCGGGAGGAGGGCGCCTCGCGGTCGCCGATGCGACGACGCGGGCCCAGGCCAAGGAGGCACTGCGCAGGCTGGGCGCGGGCGGCGGCACCGCGATCGGGACCTGGCTGCGCCTGGCCGACCGGCTGCTGCACTCCGAGAGCACGGCGTCCCTCGGGAGCGGCGGCATCCGCCACGGCATCCTGCTCACCGACGGCCGCAACGAACACGAGTCGCCGGAGGATCTGCGCGCCGCGCTGGACGCCTGCGCGGGCCGCTTCACCTGTGACGCCCGCGGTGTCGGCACCGACTGGGAGGTCAAGGAGGTCACGGGCATCGCCTCGGCGCTCCTCGGCAGCGCCGACATCGTCGCCGACCCGTCGGGCCTGGCCGCCGACTTCACGCAGATGATGGAGAACGCGATGGGCAAGGAGGTCGCGGACGTGGCGCTGCGGCTGTGGACGCCCGTCGGTGTGGAGATCAGGTTCGTGAAGCAGGTGGCGCCGACGGTCGAGGAGCTGACCGGCCGCCGCTCGGAGGCCGGACCGCGCGCCGGGGACTACCCCACCGGCTCGTGGGGCGACGAGTCCCGCGACTACCACGTGTGCGTGCAGGTGCCCCAGGCGAGCGTCGGCCAGGAGATGCTCGCGGCCCGGGTCTCGCTGATCGTCCCCGACCCGGCGGGCGGTACCCCTCAGACCCTTTCACAGGGTCTGGTGCGGGCGGTGTGGACGGACGACATGGCGGCGTCGACGTCGATCAACCCGCAGGTCGCCCACTACACAGGGCAGGCCGAACTGGCACAAGTCATCCAGCAGGGGCTGGATGCACGCAAGTCGGGAGACATCGACGGCGCGACGGCGAAGCTCGGCCGTGCCGTGCAGCTGGCGGCGGCCTCGGGGAACGATGACACTGCGAAACTCCTTGCGAAGGTGGTGGATGTCGTCGACGAGGCGACCGGTACTGTGCGACTGAAGGCAAAGGTTGCGGAGGCGGACGAGATGACACTCGAAACGCGCTCCACCAAGACAGTTCGCGTCAAGAAGTAGCCCTGAAGCGAACGCGAAGCAGCAGGACGTGTCGGGCCCGGCCAAGGGCCTGACGAAGGAGAGGGGGAAGCGCCGACATGCCGACCTGCCCGAACGGACACCAGTCGGGTTCCGACGACTGGTGCGAGGTCTGCGGCCATCGCATGGCCGGGGCGGGGGCTCCGGCGGGCGCGGTACCGCCGCCTCCTCCCCCGCCGCCCGCGCCGGGATACGGCTACCCGGGCCCCGGCGACCCTGGCGCGACGGCCCAGGCGGAGCTCTGCCCGCAGTGCCGTACGCCGCGCGAGCCGATGGCGCCGTTCTGCGAGGAGTGCCGCTGGAACTTCCTCACCAACACGGCGACCTCGTACACACCTCTGGCACCCTCCGGCCGGCCCGGCCCTGGCGGACCGGGTCCTGGTGGACCGGGCGGACCTGGCGGTCCGGTGCCGGGGCTGAACCTTCCGCCCGGCTTCCAGGCGCAGCAGCAGCCTCCACGCCCGCCCGACCCGTACGAGTACCAGAGCTCGCGGCCCTCCCAGATGAACCGGCCCGCCGAGCCGCTGACCGGAGACCCGTCGGGGCCCGGCGGATTCCCGCAGTCCGGACCGCCCGCGCCGCCCCAGGGATACCAGCAGTCCGGACCGCCCGCGCCGCCCCAGGGATACCAGCAGTCAGAACCGCCCGCGCCTCCGCAGGCGTTCCAGCGGCCCGGCTTCCCGCAGGCCGTCCCCGCCCCGCCGCCGCAGCCGCAGCACCAGGGCGGCGAGGACGACTGGATGCTGCCGCCGCCCTCACAGGGACAGCCGCCCCATCCGTCCGGGCCCATGCACCAGCAGGGTCCGCCGCAGCCGCAGTACCAGACCCTCGGGAGCTGGACGGCGGTCATCGCGCCCGACCGTGAGTACTTCATGGCGATGATGCAGCGCAGCGGCCCGGAGGCCGCCGGGCTGAATCTGCCCGCGTACTCCCCGGAGCAGCAGCTTCCGCTCGCCGGGAACCAGGTCACCATCGGCCGCCGCCGGCACTCCACCGGCGAGTCGCCCGACATCGACCTCTCCGTCCCGCCGGAGGACCCGGGCGTCTCGCACCAGCACGCGGTCCTGGTCCAGCAGCCGGACGGCACCTGGGCGGTGGTCGACCAGAACTCCACCAACGGCACGACGGTCAACGGCTCCGAGGAGCCGATCCAGCCCTACGTCCCCGTCCCGCTGAACGACGGCGACCGGGTGCACGTCGGGGCCTGGACGACAATCACCATTCGCCGCGGCTGAGGACGTCACGGCAGAGCAGCGCCGCCTGCCCGGAGGACGGGCCTGCGACGTCGGGTTTGCTTGCGCTCGGGGCTCTCCCTGGCTTCGCCGGGGACCCCGGGCCGTACCCGAGGGGCTCCGGGGGGAGAGCGCAGGCGGCTGGGGCACCGTCCTGCCGGAGAACGGCAGAGGCCGTCCCGTACCGGACGTACGTGAACGAGCCCGACAACAACGCGGCGTGGCGGCACGGCCCCTCACTTCGCGAAGGGCCACGCGCACCTGAAGTGCCCCGGGGAGTGCGTTCGAGAGGTGCCTCCCGGGCGGAGCTCTCGGGCCGTCGCGGGCCAGGCGGGACCCAGCGGACACGGCCTTGGGCCTCGTGCCGCGACCAGGCCTTGGCGGTCGCGGCACCCACCTGCACCCACCTGCCCGGACACCACTCCTAGGGCCTCTCGTTCGGATCCTGCCGGGCTCGCGTGCCCTGGCACCGCACTGCGCGGCGTTGACGGAGTCGCCCGAGTACGCCCAGTACGAGGGCGATCTCCCCCAGCTACCGCTGGGAGGTGCCCCCACCGCCATGGGATGCACCGCACCGGACGCCGTGAGCTGCACGGCAAACCCTTCTCACAGCACTAGGCACGCAGGGGCCAGGCGTACGGGCCCTCGGGGTCGTCCAGCCAGGCCCACTGGTGTCCGTCGCCGACCGTGACCCCGAAGCGCTCCCGCTCGGGCCGCCGCTCGCGCTGCCAGAGGGACAGCGCTTCGTGCGGATCCAGACTCCCCGCGGTCAGGGCGAGCAGAAAGCCGAACAGTTCGCTGTCGGCGGTCCGGCGCGGCAGCCCGGCGGAATGCGGCACCGGTGGGCGGACGGCCGGCCGGCCCCCGCGGAGCGGGACGAAGTACGCGGGCGTGTGCAGAAAGTTCCCCTCGGCGTGATCCGCGTCACCCACCCGCAGCACGACCAGCCCGCCGGCGAGCGGCGCGAGGATTCCGGCGCCGGGCCTGCACTGCCTGAGCCAGGCCTGCGGCACGGACGGCAGGGCGCACGTCACGATGATCCGGTCGAAGGGTGCGCGCTGGGGGCAGCCGCGCGCGCCGTCGCCGCTGATCACGGTGGGGTGGTATCCGGCCGCCGCGAGATGGGCCCGCGCCGAGTCGGTGATCTCCGGGTCGAGTTCGACCGTCGTCACAAGCTCTTCGCCGAGCCGGTGGGACAGCAGCGCTGCGTTGTAGCCGGTTCCGGCGCCGATCTCCAGCACCCGGTGCCCGTCGCCGATCTCCAGCTCGTCCAGCATCCGGGCCATCAGCGACGGCTGACTGCTGGAGGAGACCAGTTCCCCGTCGCGTACACGGGTGGCGAGCGGCCCGTCCGCGTACGCACCCCTGAGCCAGCGTTCGCGCCGCACCGGGTCCGGGTCGCCCGACCACAGCCGTTCGTAGCCGGCGAAGGTGGAGACGAAGTAGTACGGCACGAACAGATGCCGCGGCACCTCCCCGAAGGCGGCCCGCCAGGCCGGATCGTCCAGCACTCCGGTCGCGGCGATGCGTCTCACCAGGGCCTGACGCACTTCGGCGGCAGGGCCCGCGAAGGGGTCCTCCACCGGGGGCATGTCACGCTGTGCGCCCATATACCCACTTTGCTGCGTCGCAGGGCCGCAGGCGAGTATCCGCCGGGCGCCGGGCCGTTCCGGACAGAGTCCCGGGGCCCGGGTCCTCGGTCGGCCCGTCTGAGACCATGGGGACGGTGCTGCACTCTCCCGGGTCCGGTCCCCGGACCCCGCAGGACACCCCGGGCCGGCCAGAGCGACATTTGTGAGGCTTATTCACGTGAACGAGATTCCGAGGGGCACACTCCAGGAGCAGACCTTCTACGAGCAGGTCGGCGGCGAGGAGACCTTCCGACGCCTGGTACGGCGCTTCTACGAGGGTGTCGCCGGGGACCCGCTGCTGCGCCCGATGTACCCCGAGGAGGACCTGGGCCCGGCCGAGGAGCGGCTCGCGCTCTTCCTGATGCAGTACTGGGGCGGTCCGCGCACCTACAGTGACGACCGCGGCCACCCACGGCTGCGCATGCGCCATGCACCGTTCACCGTCGACAGGGCCGCGCACGACGCATGGCTGAAGCACATGCGGGCGGCCGTGGACGAGCTGGGGCTCCCGGAGGAGCACGAGCGGCAGCTGTGGAAGTACCTCACCTACGCCGCCGCGTCCATGGTGAACGCCGAGGGCTGACCGCCACAGCCCGCGCGCGGCCGTTTCCGCCATCCGTCACCGCCCGCTTCCTCACGCTTCCGCCCGGGTACACAGGCAGCGCGGAACAGGCGTATCCGTTTCGGAAACCGGTCACGATCACGTCAAGTCGCTCCGTATCGCCGTGCAAGCGGTTTCCCCGTCCGGGTGCCCTCTGAAAGCATCCGGTGAACGATCAGGACGATCGTCCGATCAGGGTTCCACGGGGCGGCACGGGGCGGGGACGGGTGACGGGGTTCGTTTTTCTGCGCGTCGGGGCACACCGGCTGCTCCTGGCCGCCGCCCTCCTCACGGTCCTGCTGACCACGTCCGTGCTCTCCGCGCTCGCCGCGTACTCCGGCTCCGTCGGGGACGCGGCACTCGGGCACACCCTGCGTGGCCGCGCAGCCGCGGACGCCGCGCTCGTCATCACCGCGAACGTTCCGCGGGACCGGCGGGACGCGGCGCAGGAGGCCGCGGTCCGCGGCGCGCGGCGGACCTTCGACGGGCTGCCGGTGACCGTGCGGAAGCTGGAGCGCTCGGGACCGTACGCCCTGCCGCGCTCCCTCCGGACCCCTGAGGCCCGCAACGGCGAACCGGACCTCACCCACTTCGCCACGCTGGACCGGTCGCGGATCAGGCTCGTCTCCGGCGCTCTGCCCGGCCCGGCCCCCTCCTCGCGTACCGCTCCCGTGCCCGTCGCGCTGCCCGAGGCCGCCGCCGGACAGCTGAAGCTGGGTCCCGGAGCGCGGATCACCCTCACCGACCGGCTGGACGACGCGCCCGTACCGGTCCGCGTCACCGGCGTGTACAAGGCACTCGACACGAACGATCCGTACTGGCAGCTCGACGCCCTCGGCGGTCGCGGGATCCGTACCGTCGCCTTCACCACCTACGGTCCGCTGCTCGCCGACCCGTCCGTCCTCACCTCCGGCCGCACCTCCGTCGGCGCCACCGCCTGGGTGGCGGTGGCCGACTACCGGAACATCACCACCGACCGGATCGGCGCCCTGCGCGACGCCTCCGCACGCGGGTCCGAAGTGCTCGGCAAGGACCCGGCGTTCGGCGGCAGCGCGACCGTGCGGTCCTCCCTGCCGGACGTGCTCGACCGGACCGCCCGTGCGCTGCTGGTGTCCCGGTCGACGCTGATGATCGTCGGTGCACAGCTGGTGCTGCTCGCCGGATACGCGCTGCTGCTGATGGCCCGGCTGATCAGTACGGCACGGGCGGGCGAGACCGATCTGCTGCGGGCGCGCGGGGGTTCACGCCGCCGCATCGTGGGTCTCGCGGCGCTGGAGGCACTGCTGCTGGCGGTGCCTGCCGCGGTCTGCGCGCCTCTTCTGTCGGGCCCGCTGACCGGGCTTCTCGCGCGGTGGTCCTCGCTCGACACGATCGGACTGCGGCTCGGCGACGCCCCGACGGGCACGGTCCGGCTCGTCGCAACCTCGGTCGCCCTGTGCTGTGCGGCGGCGGTCGTGGCACCCGCGCTCGCCGCGACGAGCGGTGCGACCGTACGGCTTCGGCGCGGCCGTCCGGCGGCGCTGCCGGCGCCCGTGCGCGCCGGTGCGGATGCCGGGCTGCTGGTGATCGCCGCGGTGGCGTACTGGCAGTTGGACCGGCAGACCACCGCGAGCGGGACGGGCGCCCTCAGCGCCGACCGTGACGGCACTCTCGGCATCGACCCACTGCTCGTCGCGGCGCCGGCGCTGGCGCTGCTCGCCGGTACGGTGCTGACGCTGCGTCTGCTGCCGCCCGCGGCACGGCTCGCGGAGCGGCGGGCGGCGCGTGGGCGAGGTCTGGAAGCCGCCCTGGCGGGCTGGCAGTTCAGCCGGCGTCCGCTGGGCGGGGCGGGGCCCGGTGCTGCTGCTGGTGCTGGCGGTCGCCATGGGCATGCTGGCCGTCGGACAGAGCGCGTCATGGGACCGTTCACAGGCCGACCAGGCCGACTTCAGGACGGGCGCGTCGGTGCGCGTGCTGGAGACCGGCGTCGGCGGTCCCGGCGATGCGGGCCGGTACACGGAACTGCCCGGCGTCCGCCGGGCCGCGCCCGCCCATCGTGCCTCCCTCGGCCTGTCCGGCAACCGTACGGCGACCGTGCTCGCCCTGGACACCTCCCGGGCGGACGAACACCTGCTGATGCGCGGTGACCTGGCGGACGAGCCACCCGGTCGGCTGTTCCAGGCCGTCCGCGCGGTGAAGGGCACACTGCCGGGGATGCCCCTGCCCGAGGACACCAGGCGGCTCACGGTCGAACTGCGCCTCACCGGCGGGAAGTCCGCGCCGGACGCATCCCCGTCCGGGCTCGCGCCGAGATTCACCGTCGTGGTGGAGGATCGCTACGGCATCGCCTACCGGATCCCCGGAGGCGTCGTGCCCGCCGACGGCCGGGCGCACCAGGTCACCGTGGACCTGGACGGGACAGCGGCGGGCGGCCATGCGTCTCCCGCCGGACCGCTCAGCCTGACGGCGCTCCGGCTCGACGGTGAGGTGCCAGAAGGGCGGGCCGAGCTCCGCCTGGACGTCGAACGGCTGCTGGTTGCGGGTCCCGGAGGGCAGTCGCACCCGGTCGCCGCGCCGGACGGGCTGCTCCACTGGCAGGCCACCGTTACCGAGACGGTGGGCGGGGAGCCGCGGAAGCCGGTCACGCTGAGTCCGGCCGCACCGGGGAACTCGCTGCTCACCGTCGCCCACGGCATCGGCCGGAAGCCCACCGGAGCGGGCGCCAGGGGCACGTACTCCGTCCCGACGGAGTTCGGAATCCGTGTCGGAGCGGAGCGCGTGGCCGCGCCCAAGGAGATCCCGGCCGTGGCCACGGACGACTTCCTGAGCGCGTCGGGGGCGAAGCCCGGCGACAGCGTCGAGGTGCCCCTGGCCGGCGAGACCCTGCGGGTGAGGATCGTGCGCACCGTACGGCAGCTGCCGACCACCGGGCCTGGCGCCCTGTCCGCGGTGGCGTCCCCGGCCGAGGAAGGGAGCACCGGCCCCGAGGCCGCCGACGGCGGTGCCCTGCTGCTCGACCTCCGCACGGTCGCCGCGCGTTTCGCAGCGGCCACGGACACCTCCCTGAGGCCCACCGAATGGTGGCTGAGCACAGAACGCGGCAAGGCCGCCGGCCTGGCAGCGGCGCTGCGGCAGCGGCCCGACGCCGCCCCCGGCCAGGTCCTCGTACGCGACGAGGCGGCCGGTGAACTGCTGGGTGATCCCCTTGGCGCGGGACCGCGCTCGGCGCTGCTGGCCGCCGCCGTGGCCGCGGCGGCGCTCGCCGCGGTCGGCTTCGCCGTGAGCGCGGCAGGTTCACTGCGGGAGCGCTCCGCCGAACTCGCCGTCCTGCGGGCCCTGGGCGCACCGCGCCGCAGGCTCGCCCGCATGATCGCCGCCGAACAAGGCGTGCTGGTCGCCATCGCGCTTGTGGTGGGCCTCGCTCTGGGAGCCGTACTCACCCGGGCCGTGGTGCCACTGATCGTGCTGACCGGCCGGGCCACCCAGCCCGTACCGCGCGTACTCGTCGAACTGCCCGTGCCACAGATGGCGCTGCTCGTCCTCGGCGTCGCCGCGCTGCCGCTGCTGAGCGTCGCCACCATCGCCCTGCGCCGCGGCGAACCCGCGGTGACCCTGCGCCACCAGGGGGACAACTGACATGACCGTGCGCACGGACGGTCCGACCGGCCCCACGAGCCCCCGTCGCCCGGTCGCTCCATGGGTGCGGACCCGGCTGCGTACGGCTCCGGGCGCCGCGGCCGCCGTCGGGGCACTGGTGCTGCTGACGGCCTTCCTCGCCGCCGCGTTCCCGCGGGCCGTCGAGGCCTACGAGAACCGGGGACTGCGTCACGCCCTCACCACCGCCCCGCCGTCGCGAAGCGTGCTGGAACTGACCACCCCGCAGCCGCCGCCGGCGCCGGACTCCGTCCGGGAGGCGGCACTGCGGCCCGAGCTGCTGGGGTCGGTGCACCGGAAGGTGCTCGGCCTGCTGTCCGGGCCGCTGCGGGCTGACGCGGCGCAGTCCGCGTACGGAGTGCGGACCGCGAAGCCGCTGGAAGGCCGAGACCCCTGGCTGCCCCGACCCGACTCACGCGCACCCGAGTTCACGCTGGCCGCCCAGTCGGGGCTCGCGGAGCACGCCACCGTACGCAAGGGACGGCTGCCCGCCGCAGACGGACGGGTGACGGCCTCGACGAAGGAGGTCGAGGCCGCCGTGACCGTGGCGACGGCGAAGACGCTGCGCATGGATGTCGGCTCCGTGGTGCACCTGGGCGCGGTGGGCGGCCCGGAGCTCGCGGTACGGATCAGCGGGATCGTCGAGCCCCGCCGCCCTCAGGGCGGTTACTGGTCCGCCGAGCGCACGCTCGGCACACCGGGCCTTGGCGCCAAGCCGGTCAGCCCGCCGCAGGTCTACTGGCAGGCCGGGCTGCTGCTGGCCCCGGAGACCGCGCCCGCGCTGCTCGGCACCGACGGCGATCCGCAGCCGTACTGGCGCATCGCGCCGGAGGCCGGTGGTCTCACCGTGCGGGACGTGCCGGAACTCACCGGCCTGGTCGCGTCCTTCGAAGGCGGTCCCGGTCTGCTGAAGCTGAAGGCGGTCGCCGGTGAGAACGCCGCCCTGACCACCGACCTGGAAGCGCTCCTCGCGTCGTACACCACCATGCGGTCCGCGATCACGCCGGTCGTCGCCGTCGCCGCCTTCGGGATCGGGACGGTCGCCGCCGTCGTCCTCGCCATGACCGGGGGGCTTCTCGCGACGCGCAGAAGCGCCGAACTGGCCCTGCTGCGCGCACGCGGCGGGTCGCTGCCCGGCATCGGTGGCCGGCTGCTCGCCGAGACGGCCGTGGTCGCGCTGCCCGCCGCGGCACTCGGTCTGCTGCTCGCCGTGCTCGTGGTGGCCGGGGCCCGGCTGCTGCCGGCGGTGCTCGCGGCTGCCGGTGTCGCCGCCGTCGCGTGCGCCGCGCTGCCGGTGCGCGCGCTCGTGCTCCACCGCAGACCCCAGGGGCCCGGGGAGCGGGACGATCTGATGCACGCCCGCCCGAGCCGCCGTCGTACGGTCGCCGAACTCACCCTGCTCGTGCCGGCGGTGGGCGCAGTAGTGGCGCTGAGGCGGCGCGGCACGTCCGGGGCGGGCGACCATCTGGTGAGCGCTGCACCGGTGCTGGTCGGCCTGATCGCCGCCGTGGTCCTCGTGCGGCTGTACCCGCTGCCGCTGCGCTGGGCGGCACGACCGGTGGGCCGGCTGCGGGGGGCGGTCGGGTTTCTGGCCCTGGCCCGTACGGGGCGCTCGTCGGCGACGGGTGCGCTGCCCCTGCTGGCGTTGCTGATCGCGCTGACCACGGCGGCCTTCGGCGGTTCTGTGCTGGCCGGGGTCGCCGATGCGCGCGACCGGGCCGCGCTGCTGGCCACCGGCGCGGACGCGCGGATCTCGGGCCCCGGGGACATGGCTGCACTGCCGGGCGGCCTGGAGCGGACGGTGCGGGATGCGCCCGGCGTCCGGGAGGTGACGGCGGTGCGGATCGAGCACGCGCTGGCGCTGCCCTCCCACGCGAACGACATCGGGGACCCGATGAGCGCCTCGCTGGTCGGCGTCGACGCCGGGGCGTACCCGCGGCTGGCCCGGGAGCTCGGGCTCGGCGCGTTTCCGGCGGACGCGCTGAGGACGTCGAAGGACGCGGCCGGGCGGACGGTCCTGGGCGCCGTCGCCTCGCCCGGGGTCGCGAAGTGGCTCGGCAGCGGGCCGCACCGGATCAAGTCGCTCTCCGGGGACTTCGCGGTCGAGGTCACCGAGGTACGGACGCGTACCCCGGCAGTCGCCTCCGCCCAGTTCCTGGTCGTCGACCTGACCCGTCTCACGGACCGGGCCCCGACGGCCCTGCTGGCCACCGGTGAGCGCCTGGACGGCAGGGCCCTGCGGGCCGCGACGGCCGAGGCGGGCAAGGACCTGTCCGTGCGGCTGCGCGGGGAGGAGCGTGCGGCGTTCACCGACTCACCGCTGCAGTCGGGCGCCGAGCGGATCTACACGACGGCGATCGCGGCCGGGGCAGGGTACGCCGTGATCGCGCTGCTGCTCTCGCTGCTGCATTCGGCCCCCGAACGCGCCACGCTGCTCGCCCGGTTGCGCACCATGGGCCTGACCACCCGGCAAGGCCGGCAGCTGCTCGGGCTGGAGGCTCTGCCGCAGGCGATGCTCGCCGCCGGTGGCGGCGTGCTCGTCGGTTGGGCGACCATCCAGCTGCTCGCCCCCGGCGTGGACCTGGTGCGGCTGGCGCTGGCCGCGGCCCCCGGGCTCGCCCCGGTGGACAACGCCTCGCTGCGCGCCGACGCGTGGTCGCTGGCGCTGCCCGCGGCAGGCGTGGTGGTGCTGGCGGGCTCTGTCGCCGCCGTGCAGGCGTGGTGGGCCGGACGGCGCGGATCGCTCACCGAACTCAGGGCAGGAGACATGCGATGACCGATACGACGACCACGCTCGCGGAGCTGGAACGGCGGGCGGTGGCACGCCGCGACCGGCCCGCGTACGGGCACGACGCACTGATCGCCTGCGACCGGCTGGTGCGCATCTTCAGTGCGGACGGCGTGGAGGTGCAGGCGCTCCAGGGACTCGATCTCCTGGTGCGGGAGGGCGAGCTGATGGCCCTGGTCGGTGCCTCCGGCAGCGGCAAGTCGACACTCATGAACATCCTCGCCGGTCTGGACGTGCCCACGGCGGGCGCGGCGAAGGTCGCGGGGCACGACCTGCTGGCGATGGACGCCAAGGCGCGGCTGCGCTACCGCCGGGAGGACGTCGGCTTCGTCTGGCAGCAGACCGCACGCAATCTGCTGCCCTATCTGACCGCTGCGCAGAATGTGGCGCTTCCCATGCAGTTGAAGGGACGGGCGAAGAAGAAGGCGGAGCGCACGCAGGAACTGCTGGCCATGCTGGGTGTCGCCGACTGCCGCGACCGCCGGCCGCACCAGATGTCCGGCGGCCAGCAGCAGCGCGTCGCGATCGCCGTCGCCCTCGCCAACTCGCCCTCCGTGCTGCTGGCGGACGAGCCGACCGGCGAACTGGACTCCGCCACCGGCGAGCAGGTCTTCGCGGCGTTCCGGCGGGCCAACGAGGAGCTCGGCACGACGATCGTGATCGTCACCCACGACCAGGCGGTCGCGGGCGAGGTCCGGCGTACGGTCGCGATCCGCGACGGGCGTACGTCGTCCGAGGTGCTGCGCCGCACCGAGATCGACGCCGCGGGTCAGGAGTCGGTGGTGGCACGGGAGTACGCGATGCTGGACCGGGCGGGTCGGCTCCAGCTGCCCGCCGAGTACACCGAGTCTCTCCGCATGGAGCACCGGGTGGTGCTGGAGCTGGAGCAGGACCACATCGGGGTGTGGCCGGACGACGCGGGCCGCTAGGGACTCTCGTTCGGATCTTGCCGGACTCGCGTGCCCTGGCGCCGCACCTCGCCGCGTTGTCGTCGGTCGCCGACGTTCCCCCAGCCACCGCGGGGAGGTGCCCCCACCGCGTGGGCTCCTTCGTCCCTTCCCGATCCGGGGCCGCTGCCCCCGGACCCCTGACGGACACGCGGGCCTACCCGGGCGGTACCGGTCTGCTTCGGAGCCCGCCCGAAGGGCACACCGGGCCCCGGGGGCCCGCCCCGGGGTGCGGGTCAGCCGAGTCGCTCCGTCACCCACGCATGGAACGCGCCTATGTGGTGTTCGCTGGGCACGAGGACTCCCCCGGTGCGGTACGCACGTGACTCCATGGCCGGCTGAGTGAGCTCGCAGGCCTCGAAGTCCTGCACATTGACCCGGTGGAACAGCTCCACGGACCGGGACAGGTCCCCGCCCGACGCGACGACCTCCGGGGCGTACAGCCAGTCGCACTCGACGAGCGTACGGGCGTGGTTCACCGGGAACATCCGGTGGACGATCACATGGTCGGGCACCAGGTTGACGAAGACCTGCGGTTTGACGGTGACGGCGTAGTAGCGGCGGTCCTGGTCGTCGGTGAGGCCGGGCAGCCTGTCGAAGCCCTCGCTGCCGTCGACCGTGAAGCCCTGCGCCGCGGAGGCGAACTCGGCGCCGTGCCCGACGTAGTACTGGGCCGCGTAGCCCCGGGCGAACTCCGGCAGCACGTCGGTGAGTTCGGGGTGGATCGTGGCGCAGTGGTAACACTCCATGAAGTTCTCGACGATGAGCTTCCAGTTGGCCGCGACGTCGTAGCCGATCCGGTGGCCGAGAACGAGGTCCTCCGTGCCGTAGCGGTCGATGGCCGCGACCTCGCCGAGCCGTTCGACGGCGGCGCCGATGACCGTGTCCTCGAAGGACGGTGGCGCGTCGGCCAGGCACACCCACGCGTAGCCGAGCCATTCACGCAGCGCCACGTTCCGCAGCCCGTACGCGTCACGGTCGATGTCCTTCATCCTCGCGAGGTTGGGCGCGGCGACGAGCCGGCCGTCGAGGTCGTACGTCCACGCGTGGTACGGGCAGCGCAGGATACGGCGGACCTCGCCCGCCGGCTCGGCGCACAGCCGCGCCCCGCGGTGCCGGCAGACATTGAGGAAGGCCCGCAGCGCACCGTCCGCGTTCCGCGTGATCAGGACGTTCTCGGTGCCGACCTGGACGGTGCGGTAGGCGCCGGGCGCGGCGAGCTCCGCCGAGCGCACCGCGCAGAACCACAACGCCTCGAAGATCCGCTCCTGTTCGCGGCGGAACGTCCCGGGGTCGGTGTAGGCACGGCCGGGGAGCGTGGAGATGAGGCTGGACGTCATAGCGGTCTCCCCGGGGCGAACAGGTCGATGGGGTGCGCGGTGGTGCCGGTGAGCGCCAGGTCGGCGAGGATCTCGCCGACGACGGTGACGAACTTGAAGCCGTGCCCTGAGAAGCCGCAGGCCACGGTGACGGACTCCGGATGGGAGGGGTGGCGGGCGATCACGAAGTGCTCGTCGGGGGTGGTGGAGTACATGCAGGTGGCGGCCTTGAGCAGGCCGCCGGGAAGAGTGGGCAGCCGGGGCGCGACCCGGTCGGCCATGGCCTTCGTCTCGTGGTCGTGGACCGTGCGGTCGATCGTGTCCGGGGTGCAGACCGTACCCTTGCGGAAGAAGGCGACCTTGGCGCCGCCCTCGGGCCCGTCGATGGCCGGGAAGCCGTAGATCTGGACCCCGTCGGCGTCCTCCCAGACATAGATCGGGTGCCGGTCGGGTGTGTACGGTCCGATGCCTCCGGCGGGCCGGAACCAGTACATGATCTGCCGCTCGACGGTGATCGGCACCCCGAGGCCGGAGAGCAGCTCGGGGGCCCAGGCGCCGGGACAGACGACAAGCTGTCCCGCCGTGTACACGTCCTCTGCGGTGTGGACCCGTACTCCGCCGCCGTACGTCTCCCAGTGGGTCACCGGTTCCTCGAAGTGGAGCTCGGCGCCGTCGGCGGTGGCGAGCTGGAGGTGGGCGGCGACGGTGTTCGCGGGCCGCAGCAGCCCTGCCCTGGCCTCATAGAGCGCGACTTCGTCGTCGTGTGGCGTGAAGGTCGGAAAGCGCCGGTGCAGCTCCTTCGCGTCGAGCATCTCGTGCGGCAGGTCCCACTGCTGCGCGGAGCGCAGCGCCCCGGCGACCACGCGGGACCCGGGCCGGCCGATCATCACACCGCCGCAGAGCGTGGCGATGTCCCGGCCGCTGTCGCGTTCGAGCCTGTCGTACAGCTCGTAGGCGCGAAGGAGCAGCGGCACATAGGCGGGGTCCTCGAAGTACGACTGACGCGTGATCCGTGAACCGCCGTGGCTGGAGCCCTTGTTGTGCACGGGGCCGTACTTCTCGAGTCCGAGGACGCGGGCGCCGCGTGCCGCTAGATGGTGCGCGGCGGCGCTGCCCATGCCGCCGAGGCCCAGGACGATCACATCGTAGGTCGGTGCCATCCTTCAGCTCCTCAGCGCCGGATCCGGTCCATCTGCGGGTCGATCAGGGGTTCCTCGGCCGTGGTCGCGGCGATCTTCTCACCGAAGTACTCGATGTGGACGGCGGTGCCGGGCGGCAGGGCGGGCGGGAGCCAGGCGTAGGCGACGCAGCGGCCGAGCGTGTAGCCGTAGCCGGCGCTGGTGACGTAACCCCGGACCTCACCGTCGATGTGCACCGGCTCCTTGCCGAGGACGACGGCGGCCGGGTCGTCGACGGTGAGACAGGTGAGCTTCCTGCGGATCCGGTTCCGGTTCCAGTTCCGGCCTTCGGCCCGGCCGTCGTCCCGGCCCTCGGAGGCGAGGGCGGCCCGTCCGAGGAAGTCCCCCTTGTCAGGACGGACGGCGAAGCCGAGCCCTGCCTCGTACGGGGTGTCCTCGGCGGTCATGTCCTGGCCCCAGGCCCGGTAGCCCTTCTCCAGACGCAGGGAGTTGAACGCGCTGCGCCCGGCGGCGATCGCGCCGAGGCCGCGGCCCGCCTCCCACAGCGTGTCCCACAGACGCAGCCCCAGATCGGCGTCCGTGTACAGCTCCCAGCCCAGTTCTCCGACGTAGCTGACGCGCAGGGCCGTCACCGGCACATGGCCGATGTACGTCTCCCTGGCGCGGAAGTACCCGAAGGCCGTATGTGAGAAGTCGTCGCGGGTGAGCGGCTGGACCAGGTCGCGGGCGAGGGGGCCCCAGACGCCGACGCAGCACGTGCCGGACGTGATGTCGCGGATGTGTACGCCGTCGGGGGCGTGGCGCGTCAGCCGGTCCAGGTCGGCCGGAGAGTTGGCGCCGACCTGGAAGCGGTCCGGGCCGAGCCTGGCGACGGTGAGGTCGGAACGTATCCCGGCGCCCTCGTCGAGGAGCAGGGTGTAGGTGACCGCACCGGGCTTGCGGTCCAGCTGGTTCGTCGTCATCCGCTGGAGGAACGCGAGCGAGCCGGGTCCGGTGACTTCGAGACGTCGCAGCGGGGTCATGTCGTACAAGGCGACCCGCTCGCGCGTGGCGAGGGCCTCGGCCGCGGCGATCGGCGACCAGTAGCGGGCGGACCACGCGTCACGGGCGGGCAGCGTGAGCCCGGCGGCCAGCGGGGCGTTGGCCTCGTACCACTGCGGACGTTCCCAGCCGCCGCCCTCCAGGAAGTACGCGCCGAGCTCGCGCTGGCGGATGTGGAAGGGGCTGGTGCGCAGCGGACGCGGCTGTTCCAGGGGCTGGAGGGGATGGACGATGTCGTACACCTCGACGAAGCTCTGTGCGCTGCGGTCGGCGATGTACGGCGGTGTCAGCTGGGCGGACTCGAACCGGGCGATGTCGCACTCATGCAGGTCGAGGGGCGGGCGGCCGTCGGTGAGCCAGTCGGCGACGGCCTCGGCGACCCCGGCGGAGTGGGTGACCCAGACGGCTTCGGCGAGCCAGAAGCCGCGCAGCTCGCGGGATTCTCCGAGGAGCGGCATGCCGTCGGGGGTGAAGGAGAAGATCCCGTTGAAGCCGTGGGCGACCGTGCTGTCCCGCAGGGCGGGCAGCAGGGCGCGGGCGTCCTCCCAGCTCGGTTCGAAGTCCTCGTCGGTGAAGGCGAGTTCGGAGCCGACCGCCGTGAACGGGTCCACGGGCATGGGCCGGTGCGCGTACGAGCCGATGCCGATGCGCTCGCCGTGCGTGCGGAAGTACAGGTCGCGGTCCTGGTGGCGCAGTATCGGCAGCTCCACCGCCCGGCCGGAGAGCCGGGGCAGCGGGCGGGTGGTGGCGTACTGGTGGGCGAGCGGCAGCAGCGGGACGGTCACCCCGGCCATGGCTCCGATCACCGGTCCCCAGAACCCCGCCGCCGAGATCACGATGTCTGCGGGGAAGGTGCCCCTGTCGGTGACGACGCCCGTCACGCGGCCACCGGCCTGCTCGATCCCGGTGACCGTGTGCCGGTCCAGGATCCGGGCCCCGCGCGCGGCTGCCCTGCGGGCCATGGCGGCGGCCGCGTCCACGGCCCGGGCCAGCCCGTCGTCGGGGGTGTGGAAGCCGCCGAGGATCCGGTCGGGGTCGAGCAGCGGCCACAGTTCGCCGCACCGCTCGGGTCCGAGGACCTCGCCGCGCACACCCCAGGAGGCCGCGAGTCCCGCCTTGCGGTGGAGGTCGGCGAGCCGGGCCGGGGTGGTGGCGACTTCGAGCCCGCCCACCGGTTCGAAGGCCCCGAGCTCGGTGAACTTCTCGATGGTGCGGCCCGCGAACGCGCTCATCGTCCTGGACGGATTCGTTCGGAAGACCAGACCGGGCGCGTGGGAGGTGGAGCCGCCCGGTGCGGGCAGCGAACCCTTCTCCAGCACCGTGACCCCGGTCCAGCCGCGGGCCGTGAGCGCGTCGGCGAGACCGCAGCCGACGATTCCGGCACCGATGACGACCACTCGCGTACTGGGCAATGCCCCACCTCTCCGCTGTTGCGTGGTGCACGACGGATTGCGCGATGGGAGACATATTGGGAACGTGGCCCGGTGACCGTCAAGAGTCATGGGTTAACGCTTCGTAAATGGCCGAAGGGATGCGCAAGCGCCGAGCCCCGCCGGCGCGGCCGGGGTGTGTCAGCTGCCGTGTCCGAGCCGGCGGGACAGCTCCCGAGCCGCCGCCGCCGTACGGTCCGCCAGCACCGGCAGCCGCTCCATGACCAGCCGGTACGCGGGCCCCGAGGTGCTGAGAGCGCCGAGCACGGCCCCGTCGTGGCCGCGTACGGGCGCGGCGACCGCGTTCAGCCCGGTCTCCAGCTCTTCCACCGCGGTGGCGAATCCGTTCTCCGCGGTGGCGGCCAGCTGGGCCCTCAGCGTGCGGGCGGACGTGACCGTATGCTCCGTGAACCGCTCCAGACGGCCCGCGAGCACCTCGTCCCTGACCGAGGCCGGACCGTGCGCGAGCAGCACCTTCCCGCTGGAGGTGGCGTGCAGAGGGGTGCGCCGGCCGAGCCAGTTGTACGAGGTGACGGACGCCTGGCCGCGGGCCTGGGCGATATTGACGGCGGCCGGCCCGTCCAGCACGGCGATGTTGACCGTCTCACCGAGCTCGTCGGCGAGTTCACGGCAGAGCGGTACGCCCTCCTGGGAGATGTCCAGCCGGACGGCGGCGGCTCCGGCGAGGCGCAGCACCCCGGCGCCCAGGTAGTACTTGCCCCGCTCCCTGGACTGGGCGACGAGGCCCCGGTTCTCGAGGACACCGAGCAGCCGGAACGCCGTCGAGCGGTGCACACCGAGCTCATTGGCGATCTCCGTGACCCCCGCCTCGCCGTGCCGGGCCAGACTCTCCAGCACGCTCACGGCACGGTCCACCGACTGCACGGAACTCGCCTTGTCCGTCATCGCCATCGCCACCAGCCCCCGATGCAGGTGTTGCCCATCGCGCACTCCCGTTGCACCGGTCGCGCCGACGGCTCACCTGCCCGGTCCGGGGGACCTTATGCGGGCCTGTTTCCCGGGGCTGGTTCTCACGGTTCGTCACCGGGCTCGTCGCCGGGCCCGGTTCCCGTGCCCGCGATGCGGCCGCCCGGGCGCTCAGGCGGGGGTGACGGTCAGCCCGCCGAGTCCGCCCGTGCGTACGGCCACAGAGCCGAACGGTGTACGCAGCCGGAGCCAGCCGCCCGCGGCGAACAGCGCCGCGCCCGGCACGCCCTGCGGCGTCGGGCGCAGGAAGCCGAGGGACTGCGCCGCGTGCACGGCACGCAGCGGCAGGCCGGTGTCACCGAGGGTGCGGGACCAGATCTCGCGGCCGATACGGTCACGTTCGGCGCGGCTGCGCCGCTCGTGCGGCAACGCCTCGTCACGGGAACGGAATTCGGTGACCGCGGCCGCCACCGCGGCCCGCATCTCGGGGAGGCCGGGCAGTCCCGGAAGTTCTCGCCAACCGCCGCGCGGCGGAAGTACCCCCGCCCACGGGGGCCCGGTGACCGCGGCCGGAACGGCGAGATGCACGCCTTCGACGGATTCCAGCAGCTCGCCGGCGGAGACGGTGACGTCCAGCCGGAGGTCCTCGTCGGGCTCCGCCAGCCGGGCCGTACGGATCGCGAGGACCTCGAACGACGGCGGCCTGCCGAACACGGCGAGGCTGTTCTGCCTCCCTCTGGCACCGGCCGCCTGGAGCCGGACCGCGGCGGCCCGGTCGTAGTGGATCAGCCGGCCGAGGAAGGCGGCGAGGTCCGCCGCCTCCCTCGCGTCGGCGAGCCGCAGGGTCTGCACGGGCGCTGTCATGCCGCGACCGGGTCCTCCACGCCTTCGTCCAGGTACTCCAGGAGGAAGGACTTCTCCTCGGCGCTGATCCGGCGCGGGCGCGCCGCCGCCAGGTCGTAGGGCACCACGATCGTCGAGGCCCGGACGTACACCTGGTCCGGATCCTTGATCTCGTACGCGATCGTCAGCGACGCCGCGCCGATCTTGGTCACCCACGACTCGACGGTCACCGGCTCATGCCGGTGGACCAGCGGCCGTACGTAGTCGATCTCATGACGGGCCACGACGGACCCTCCGGAGAACGACGGGGAACCGTCCCCCGGCGCCAGCCGGAACATGAAGTCGATGCGGGCCTCCTCCAGATAGCGGAGGAAGACCACATTGTTGACGTGCCCGAAGGCATCCATGTCCGACCAGCGCAGGGGGCACTGGTAGATGTGCCGAGCCACTGACTTCCTGCCTCAGCCCCGGGTGAGCTTCTTGTAGGTGGCGCGATGCGGACGGGCCGCGTCCGCACCGAGCCGCTCCACCTTGTTCTTCTCGTACGACTCGAAGTTGCCCTCGAACCAGAACCACTTGGAGTCGCCCTCGTACGCCAGGATGTGCGTGGCCACGCGGTCGAGGAACCAGCGGTCGTGGGAGACGACCACGGCGCAGCCGGGGAACTCCAGCAACGCGTTCTCCAGCGAGGACAGGGTCTCGACGTCGAGGTCGTTGGTCGGCTCGTCGAGGAGCAGCAGGTTGCCGCCCTGCTTGAGGGTGAGCGCCAGGTTGAGGCGGTTGCGCTCACCGCCGGAGAGGACCCCGGCCGGCTTCTGCTGGTCCGGTCCCTTGAAGCCGAACGCGGAGACGTAGGCGCGGGACGGCATCTCGACCTGGCCGACGTTGATGTAGTCCAGCTCGTCGGAGACGACGGCCCACAGCGTCTTCTTCGGGTCGATGTTCTCGCGGCTCTGGTCGACGTACGAGATCTTGACGGTGTCGCCGACCTTGATCTTGCCGGCGTCGGGCTCCTCAAGACCCTGGATCATCTTGAACAGCGTGGTCTTGCCGGCTCCGTTCGGCCCGATGATGCCGACGATGCCGTTGCGCGGCAGCGTGAAGGAGAGGTCGTCGATGAGGACCTTCTCGCCGAAGGCCTTGCTCAGGTTCTCGATCTCGACGACGACGCTGCCCAGACGCGGGCCCGGCGGGATCTGGATCTCCTCGAAGTCCAGCTTCCGCATCTTGTCGGCCTCGGCGGCCATCTCCTCGTAGCGGGCCAGACGGGCCTTGGACTTGGCCTGGCGTCCCTTGGCATTGGAGCGGACCCACTCCAGCTCTTCCTTGAGCCGCTTCTGCCGCTTGGCGTCCTTCTGGCCCTCGACCTTGAGACGGGAGGCCTTGTTCTCCAGGTAGGTGGAGTAGTTGCCCTCGTAGGGGTGGGCCCGGCCGCGGTCGAGCTCCAGGATCCACTGGGCGACGTTGTCGAGGAAGTACCGGTCGTGGGTGACCGCGACGACGGTGCCGGGGTACTTGGCGAGGTGCTGCTCCAGCCACTGCACCGACTCTGCGTCGAGGTGGTTGGTGGGCTCGTCGAGCAGCAGCAGGTCGGGGGCCTCGAGCAGCAGCTTGCAGAGCGCGACGCGACGGCGCTCACCACCGGAGAGGTTGGTGACCGCCCAGTCGCCGGGCGGGCAGCCCAGCGCGTCCATGGCCTGCTCCAGCTGGGTGTCCAGGTCCCAGGCGTTGGCGTGGTCGAGGTCCTCCTGGAGCTTGCCCATCTCCTCCATCAGCGCGTCGGAGTAGTCGGTCGCCATCAGCTCCGCGACCTCGTTGAAGCGGTGGAGCTTCCCCATGATCTCGGCGGCGCCGTCCTGGACGTTCTGCAGGACGGTCTTGGACTCGTCGAGCGGCGGCTCCTGGAGGAGCATGCCGACGGTGTATCCGGGCGAGAGGAAGGCGTCACCGTTCGACGGCTGCTCCAGACCCGCCATGATCTTCAGAACGGTGGACTTTCCGGCACCGTTCGGGCCGACCACACCGATCTTCGCACCGGGCAGGAAGCTCAGCGTGACGTCGTCAAGGATGACCTTGTCGCCGTGCGCCTTGCGCGTCTTGCGCATGGTGTAGATGTACTCAGCCAAGAGAAACCGTCCGGCAATAGGGGAGTGGGCAGATACACCCCATCTTGCCTGACCGCCACCCCGGGAACGAAACCAGTAAGGCAAGGTGCTCCTGACCTGGCCCTTCCGGATTCATTTCCCGTAGCCGATCTGTCACTGGCGGTCGCCGCCGGTCGGCGTGGAGCCGCCTCGCGGGGTCCGCGGATGCCGGGGCCACGGCCGACGCCCCGGTCAGCTGGGACCGGCCGCGGCACAGTGCACGCAGGTGGTCGCCGCCGGGCGCACCTCCAGGCGCTCCGCCGGGATCGGCTCGCCGCACCCCTCGCACCGCCCGTAGTCGCCTCGCTCCAGCCTTTCCTGTGCGCGGTCGAGGTCGGCCAGATGTTCGCGCGCCTGTGCCAGCAGCGACGCGACATGCGCCCGCTCGAAGGCGGTGCTGGATCCCTCAGGGTCGTGCTCGTCGTCGACCGCCACCAGGGCGTTGGCCTCGACGATCCCGTCGAACTCACGACTCAGTGCCGCGATCTGCGCGCCCGTACCGGCACGCTCGGCCGCCAGCCGCTCGCGGACCGACTCCCGCTCGATCGGAGGGGAAACGCCATCAGCGGACGATTCGCTCATTCGTACATCAACAACGGCACTCGCGGTTCACATTCCCCCACCTCGGCCGCCCGCCGAGTGAGAGCCGGTCGCTGGGCCTGGGCGGCAGACCGGTCGATCCCGGCACGCCGGCTGCCCGGGCGTTCATGGCATCAGCTCGAGCCGGTCGTACTGGTGCGCCTGTCCCCCGACCCACTCGATCCAGGTCGGATCGTCGATCAACGCCTCCGCACCAGGCAGCCCCGCGCGGCGGAGAAGCTCCAACAGATCCCGGTCGGAGCGGGCGAGCCCGATGATCTGGTTGCGTACCGTGATGCGCCGGCCCCCGGAGGGCGATATCCGGTGCACGACGATCGGCACACGACTCATGCATCCAGGTTGCGCCGGAGGGCGTCCGGGAGCACGCGGACCCGTCGGGGACGTGACAGCGGTCCCGGGGACGGACCGGGCGGTCGAAGCAGGACCCTCATCGGCAGGACCACGCCCGTGCACCCCTCCGGCCTTGGGCACTCCCGGGCCCCCGGCCCCCGGCGGCGGCCTCCCGCTACGACGACGGACCCGTTGCGGGCGCTGTACGGAGCCGTCGTCGGCGCGCTGTCACGGTGGATTCACCGTCGGCGGCTCATTCCTCGGTGGAGGGCGCCTTCTTCTTGCGTACGAGGAAGACGGCGGCGCCGCCCGCGAGCACGAGCACGATCGCTACGCCCGCGACGAGCGGGGTGGCGTTCGACGTGCCGGTCGCGGCGAGGTTCACGTCACCGCCCGAAGTGCCGCCCACCGATGCGGGACCGGGCTGGGAGGACGGCTGGTCCGGGGCAGGGCCTGCACTGCCGGACGTCTTGCAGTCCAGCAGACCCTTGAAGTTCTTCGAGAACCCGCCGGGCCCGGTGATCGTGAAATCGTACGCCTGGTCCTCGGGCACCGGGACGGTGACGGTGCGGGATTCACCGGCGGCGATGGTGTGCTTGAAGCCCATCAGCTCGAAGGTGAACGCCTCGTCGCCCTTGTTGGTGGCTGTGATGTCGACGCCACCCTTTGCACAGTTCTTCTCGGCCGACAGCGCAGGGATCGGCCCCTTCTTCGCCCAGGTGGCGGTGGCGTTCGCGGACACCGTGGACTGGCTGGACCCGGCCAGGATCTGGGTCTGGCTCTTGGTCACCCCTGCGAACGCCCGGCCGACCGGCACCGACGTGGTCGCCTGCAGGGTGAGCGAGGCCGTACCGTCGGCGGCCCCCGAAGGTATGTCGAGATACAGCCGGCTGCCGTTGACGGCGGAGGTCACCGGCCTGCCGTCCTTGCCGGTGACCTTGATACCGCTGGCGGCGGCATCGGCGGGAGGGTTCACGGTGACGCGGTCGGCGTCGGTCCGTATCGTGACCGGCCCGAGCCGCTCGCCGGCCTTCCCGGAGACCGCGTTCGGCTCCAGACTGAGCGAGGCACGGGGCTCTTCGGTGTTCTGCGCCTTCTTCTCGAGCCAGTCGGCGAGCTTCTCGGCGGCCGGGTCGAGCGCCTCGACCTCCGCACCGTCCGAGTACCTCCAGATGGCGACCTGGGTGCCCGCCGCCGCGGTCCGCTCGGTGAGCGGCCCCGTACCGGCCTGGTCGGCCAGCGCCATGAGGTCGTCGACCTGAGGGTAGGAGTGCTGCAGGATCCAGCGGATCCTGCCGGCGTTCTCGTTGGCACCGAGCGAGGTCTGGTCCCAGGGGGTCTCCAGGTACTTGGCCTGCTCCTGGGTGGGGTTGTGGATGTCGATGCAGTACGTCTTGAGCCTGCCACCGCCGTCGACCGTCATCTCGAAGAGGCCGGCGGGCACTTCCTGGTCGCGGCCACCGTCGTGCAGCACGGCACGGTCGAACGTGGTCAGGCCGTCCAGGGTGGCGGAGGCGCCGCCCGTGTGCTGGGGGGCCTCGTCGGCCACAGCGGGTCCGGCGATGAGTACCGACCCTGCCGCGAACAGCCCTGGCACCAAAGCTGCCACGGCCGGACGGACGGCTCCCCGCCGACGTACAGAGAACGCAGAAAACACAGAATTCCCCTCCGGGCGAGGCGCTTTCGCGTGGGGTGCGTGGGGGGAGTGCCTCGCCTGCATACTCAAGTGCCCCGTGAATACTGGGGAATCCTAAAGAGGCACTGCCCCCGGGTGCCCCGTCATGCCGCGACATAACCATTCCGAATCGGAATCGTTATCGCGGCCTCCGCATCCCCTGACCAACTATCGACAAATCTCCACAACCCCAGGTCAGGGCGCTGACGCGGAATCCGTGCCGGCGGTGGTTGCCGCGGATGCGGCGGTTACGAGGACGCGCTCGCCCGGCCCACCCCTGCCGTCGCCGTGCCCGTTGCCCCCGTCAGGTGGCCTCGCGTGACCGAAGGAGGCCGAGGGACCGGAGGGATCGGACGCGCCAGGGCGCGGCCCGGCGGGGGCAACGGAGGCGTCCGCCGCCCCGACGACCTCAGGCCCAGGCTCCCGGGAGCCGGTGTCCGGGCCCTGGCCCGGTGGGCCCTGACGCGCCCACAGGTCGTCCGCCGGGTCGGCTCCGCGTGCCGCTGCTCGCTCTGCAGGCGGATCACCGCCCGCCCCGTCGCCGCCCATCCGGCCGCTCGGACGGCCCGTCAGCTGTGGCTCGCCTCTGGCGACCCGCCGGAACGCGGACGTACCACGCGTCATGTCGTGCCCGACCGCCACGGCGTCGACGTCGACGGACGTCCGCCGCTGCCCGTCACGTTCCTCTTCCCGCACCCTCAGCCGGCCGTACAGCACAAGTGGTTCGCCGACAGAGACCGAGGCTGCCAGATTCAGCCCGAGCGAACGCCACGCCCACACCGTGTAGAAGCTGGTGGGACCGTCCGTCCAGAACTCTCGCTGCCGATCCCATCGGCGCGAGCCCACCGCGAATCGGAATCGCGCGTATCCCCCGCCGGCCGATTCCCGGTATTCCACGCCTGTGGCTACGTTTCCGACAAGCGTCACCATCGTCTCGTTCATGATCTTTCCCCTCCTGCTTCGGCGGACCGCCCGCCGCACTGACCGGTCCCCATGCTGCTCCGGCGCAGGACTTCCCGCTGGTGCCTGTGGATGCCCCCATACATGTGGAAAACCCCGCCACCGAAACGAGTGGCGAGGTCTTCGGCGTCCACAATGCCGACAGCGACAGAGGCACAGGCCCAGGCAGAGGCAGAGGCAGAGGCAGAGAGAGGTACGTCAGCGTCTGGACACCGCCACGTACTGATCCCGCACCTCCCGGTACCGCAACAGCTCCGACGCGATCGGATCGAGGACCCTCGCCCGCCCGCAGGCCGCCGCGGCCTCTTTGAGCCGCCGCTCCGCGTCCTGCCCGTACCGCCGTGCCGGCCCCTTCGCCGCTGCCGCGCACGCCCATTCCACCAGCGGTCCTCCGATGATCCCGGCGAGCATCAGGAGCACCGGCGGCACCAGCATCGGCTCCATGACCCCGATGATCTGCCCCACCAGCCACAGCCCTCCGAACACCTGAAGCAGCGTCATGGCGGCCTGCGCCAGCACCGCGGCCGGCCACCACGTGGGCCGCGGCGGCCGGGCGGCCGGGGTGCCCAGGGTCACAGCGAGCTCGTCCAGGGCCTCGGGCAGACCGTCCGCCCCGCGCACCGCGGCCTCACGCACGGCCTGCGCCCAGGGCGCGGGCAGGCCCTGGACCGCCTCGTCCGCGACGATGCGTACCGCCTGCTCCACCCGCTGCCGGGCGGTGAGCTCCTCCTCCACCGGCTCCGGCGGCTGCGGCAGCCCGCCTCCGGGGGTGCGGACCCGCTCGTACCAGCGCCACAACCGCAGCCAGGGCGTACCGCAGGCACGCCCCGCGTTTCTGCGCCACTGGCGTTCGGCCTCCTCTCCGACCGCCGTGGCCCCGACCGCGCGTGCCAGCCGGGCGGCGAAGTCGTCACGTGCGCGCTCGTGGAGTCCGGGCTGCCCGTCGGCGAGGTACAGGGATCGCAGCCGCGCCGCCGCCGCGTCCACGTCGGCGGAGATACGCCGGGCGGGGGCGGTGCGCTCCTGCACAAAGCGTCCGAGCAGCTCCCGCAGGTCGCCGACGCCCTCGCCGGTGAGGGCCGAAAGGGCGAGCACGGTGGCGCCGGGCTCGCCGTGCTCGCCCACGGCGATGCCGTCCTCGTCGAGGAGGCGGCGCAGATCGTCGAGCACCTGGTCGGCGGCCTCGCCGGGAAGCCGGTCGATCTGGTTGAGGACGACGAACGTGACCTCGGCGTGCCCCGCGAGGGGACGCAGATAGCGCTCGTGCAGGGCGGCGTCGGCGTACTTCTCCGGGTCGACGACCCAGATGACCGCGTCGACCAGCGCCAGCACCCGGTCCACCTGCTCCCGGTGCACGGTCAGCGCCGAGTCGTGATCGGGCAGGTCCACCAGGACGAGCCCCTGCAGCGCCTCGTCGCCGGACCCGCCCGCCAGCGGCCGACGGCGCAGCCGTCCGGGGATGGCGAGCCGGTCGAGCAGCCCTGCGGCGCCCTCGGACCAGCTGAGCGAGATCGGCGCGGACGTCGTGGGCCTGCGCAGTCCGGTCTCAGAAACAGGCACGCCGGCCAGGGCGTTGAACAGCGTCGACTTACCGCTGCCGGTCGCGCCCGCGATGGCGACGACGGTGTGCTGCGACGACAGGCGCTGGCGCGTCGCCGCCTCGTCGAGTACTCGGCCCGCCTCGTCGAGGGCCCGGCCCTCCAGGCGGGCACGGGAAAGGCCGACGAGCTCGCGGAGGGCGTCCAGGCGGGCGCGAAGCGGAGCGGCATAGGGACCTCCGACGGGGACGTGCTGCTCCTCTGCGAAACCCTCCTCCTCGAAGGCGGACGGTTCCACGGCCCGCCGGGCGATGAGGCCGTCGTCCCAGCGGCCGCCGTCCCCTGACTCCCCGTCCTCGAACCGCTCGGCCTCCTCTGCGGCGTTCCTCACGCCCTCGTCCCCCGCATGCACCGCGCGGGACCCGTGGCCCTCCACGGAGCTCTGGACGGGCCTTTCGGCGGCCGTCCCGGCCGGTCCGTCCCCCACGGAACCGCCCCCCTCACGGCCGGCACCCTCGGGCCCGGTCCCCGAGCGGTCCTCGGTCTCCCCAGTGACAGCGGTCACCGGCGGTCACCTCTCCTTCTGCAGTACGGACAGCGCGGCGATCAGCTCGGCCTGTGGCTCCGGGGACACTTCGAGCGCGTCGAGCGGGGCCAGACGCAGGTCACGCTCCTCGTGCAGTACGCGTTCCACGTACGTCGTCACGAGCTCGGCGCCCTTGTCCCGCAGCCGCAGCGCGCCCTGGGCGCCCAGGCGTTCGGCGAGCAGTTCCCCCGCGGCGCGCGCACGCCGGCCGCCGAGCAGTGCGGCGGCGAGCAGCGCGGCGACGGTCTCGGGGTCGGGCGCGGCCGAGCGTTCCATGCCCCGGACCGTTTCCTCGGCGAGCTCCTCCAGGACCCGCCGCCAGCGGCGTACGGCCATCCCGATGCGTTCGGTGCAGTCCCGGTCGGCGGCCGAGAGCCCGCCACCGATCCCGCCTGCGGCCGGCTCACGCCGCCACGCTTCCTGGAGCCGTTCGTCAGCGGCCGCCACGGCACACTGGAGCAGCGCGATGAGGCTCTCGGCAAGGGCGTCGAGGAGCTCGGCGGCGGAGCTGTCGCGTGGGTAGCCCCGCCAGCGGGTGCGGGCGTCTCCGGCGAGCACCGCGCCGCGGGCGAGCTGCTTGCGCACCCGCTCGGCCTCCCGCGCGTACGCCTCCTCGACCGTGCCGGAGAGGCGTACGGCGGCGGCGTACTGCGCGGCGACGGCGCCCGCGAGCTCGGGCATCCGGGCGTTGAGCGAGTCGATGACGCCGGCGGCGGTCCGTACGACTGTCTGCTGACGTGCGGCGGGGTCCAGGGCGCACTGCACCAGCCAGTCCCGGAGGACGACGACGGCGGAATCCGGCAGCAGTCCGCTGCCGCGGCTCGCGGACTCGGGCAGCTCCGGAATCGTGAACCGCGGTACCGCCCCGAGCCCCGCCTTCGTCAGGAGCGCGGCGTACTGCCGGGACACCTCCGCGATCATCTGGTGCGGAACCCGGTCGAGCACGGTCACGAGCGTGGCGTCGTACTGCTTCGCGGTGCGCAGCAGATGCCACGGGACCGCGTCCGCGTACCGGGAGGCGGTGGTGACCATGACCCAGATGTCGGCGGCGCAGATCAACTCGGCGGCCAGGACCCGGTTCTCGACGACGAGCGAGTCGATGTCAGGTGCGTCGAGGAGGGCGAGTCCGGGGGGCAGGGACCCGGCGGTCTCGATCCGCAGCGCGTTGTCCTCCGCCTTCCCGCGCCCGTCGGCGGCCTCGGTCTCCTGCTGCGGGAGCCATACGCGGGTGAGGTGCGGCAGCACGCGCGTGCCCGCGAACCAGTGGTGATCGTCCGGGTGGCATACGAGCACGGGGATACGGGTCGTCGGCCGCAGCACCCCGGCCTCGCTTACCCGCCGCCCCACAAGGGAGTTGACCAGGGTCGACTTCCCCGCCCCCGTGGACCCGCCGATCACCGCCAGCAGCGGCGCTTCGGGGTTCCTCAGCCGGGGCACCAGATAGTCGTCGAGCTGCGCGAGCATCTCGTCTCTCGTCCGCCGCGCATTCGGCGCGCCGGGGAGGGGGAGTGGAAGACGCACGGCAGCGACACGGTCGCGCAGGGCGGAGAGTGCGTCGATCAGCTGAGGCCGTACTTCCATGGTCACCACATGCGAAGAATGCCCAATTTTGGAGCCTTTTTGAAGCGTATGGACATCCCTGCGCGCCGATCAGGCAGACGGGACGGACGAGACAAGTGGGGCACAGGCATAACGAGTGCACAACACCCGAGGTGTGAGGCGAAAAAACCGCTGCAAGAATCGCACCTGCCTGCGATTATCGGTTCGCTTCACCGAACCTCCACATCGTGCCACGCAGGTGAAGCAACCGGGTCAAGGCGATCGGAGCCCTATCCTTGTCCCGGCAAGGTCACGGCCGACCCACCAAGGGCTCCAGGCCGCCGAGGCCACATCCGGCCCCCGTAGCTCAGTGGATAGAGCAGGCGCCTTCTAAGCGCTTGGCCGCAGGTTCGAGTCCTGCCGGGGGCGCACACACTGCGTGACCGATAGGCCCTCCACCCCGGAGGGCCTTTTTGCTGGTCAGAGGCAATCTAGCGAGGCGGGCGTAGCGGACGCGTAAGCGCCGGACCGCCCTCGGTGATCACGAGGACGGTTCGGCGCTGTCCGGCTGTCACCGGGTTTCTGCGGGTGACCCCGTCGAAGACGTCTCGAAGTTTCGCGGTCGGCTCAGCGATCTTCCGTCGGCCCAGGGAGGTCTTCCCGGCCTCGAACCGCCTCTCGGAGATGAAGCGGGCGCAGGCGGCGAGCAGGACCGGGACGCTGTTGCCGATCCGATCCGATCCGATCCGCGACCTGGGCCGACGGGATGCCCGCGTTGAGCCACGTCGTCGGACAGGCGTGCCGCAGGTCGTACATGCGTTTGCCGGGCGGCGAGGCGATTCCCACAACCGCGCCGGAAGAGGCGAGGACTCTCGGTGAACTGTGGCGGCCGGCGGGGGCTCCGGACCGCAAGCGTCACAGCAGTGGCCTGCTGGTCGGGCACCAACTCCAGGATCTGCCGCGGAGGCCGACCGGTCAGGTGCTGTCCGCCTCGTCCTCCCGGGCCGCGTCCCGGGCGAGCGCGGCGAGGTCCGGAAGCAGCCCGGCCAGTTCCTCCAGCAGCTCGTCCATGTCCACGACCTCGGGCAGCGGGTACACGAAGCACGCCCCGTCCTCCCTGAACGAGACCGCCGGTCCGGCGAACCTCACCAGGCGCTTCGGCAGATCAGAGGCGTAGAACCGCTCGGCCGTCCCCGCGGAGTCGTCGCTCATCGTCAGGTACGGCAGCTCCTTGGAGAAGGTGAGATTGAGCTCCGCCGCACTCCAGTGGCGCTCCAGACGTAGGTTCGGTCCGCCGCCCCGAAGGTCGAAGCACACGATCAGCCAGTGCTGGTCGTCCCTGCGCGAAACCTGCTCGTGGCGCCTGGCGACGGTGACCTGGTGGTCGCCGAGCGGGCCGGTAACGGTGGTTCCGTGCCACGTTCGCAACAGCCAGGGGAAGTGACCCGCGTACCCGGCCCACTCCTCTCCGTCCTTGCCGCGCTCGATCCGCTGCCAGCCGGGACGGGCGGCCATGGCGCGCATCGCCCGCTCCGCCTTGCCGACCCGGCGAGCGCTACGGACCGCGAAGGTGAGTCCGATCAGGGACGGGGCCAAGATGACGGCGAAACCAATGATCCAGCCCACCACGTACGTCCTTTCGCTCCACCCCGGGAAGTCCGTTCGCCCGCATCTTCACGCACCGGGTCGCCACAGGACATCGGTGGAACTACGTAAAGGGCTACGGAGACCGGGTGTTCACACCCTGCCGCCGAAGAAGACCTGAACCTCCCGGATGAGGACCGCCGACCGGCGGGTGGCAACGCGTGTGCTGCCATACGGCGGCGTCGAGGACTTCGTCTTCCACGGGGCGACGGAGAACCCCGGCGGCACGGTGCGGCTCCTCGGTGACGGGCCGACCGAGCAGACCATCAGCATCGATCTCACCACGCTGCCGCCCGCTGCCCGCCGGTCGTCGTCGCGGCGGCCGGCGCCTGCGCGCGGTCGGCCAGGAGTACGACCACGGCCTCGAGGCTCGCCCGCCGATACGGGGTCGACATCGTGGACCGACCGGCAGTGGTGGGCGAGGGCGCGAAGACGGGTCAGCGAGGGCGACACACCGCCCTCTGCTCCCCGGCCGGTGCCGCGTCAAAGCTTCAGGCCCCAACTGCGCAGGGAAGACGGCGCCTTGATGGTCGGCCTCGCGCCGAACCCTCAGACCCGCCTGCCCCGCACCAGGCCCCTGCGCAGCCGCGACGCGGACCCGGGGGCGCCTGCGCCGGGCAGGCCGAGTTCGGTCAGCCGGTCCCGCTGGAAGTAGCGCGCAGTGGTGTGGTCGGTGCTGTCGGCGTCGCGATCGCGGCCGCTGTCGTCGCCGAGTCGGTCCTCGATCAGCCGGGCGGCCTCGTCCCGCAGGCCCGGGTGGATCTTCGGCTGCATGCAGTAGCCCACCGCCCGGACCAGCGGTTCCAGCGTGTCCGGTGCGGCGCCGGGCACGGCGGGGGCGCCGCCCTGTTCCAGGTCCGCCACCAGGTGGTCCACGATCGTCAGCGGCATCCTGTTGCTGTTCTCGTACGGCGTGAGCCGCTCCAGGACCATCTCGGTCCCCACCCGCGCGATCGGGATGTCGTAGTAGGCAGAGGCGGTGAGCATCGCGGTGGAGAAGCAGCCGACGACGAGCTCCGGACGGCAGCGCTCGTAGAAGGTCTCGGCGAGGAGCGGACCGTCCAGGACGATCAGCTTCACGCCGGCTTCCGCGGCCTCCGCGTCGAGGGCCAGCGAGTAGCGGGCGGGCGCGGTCGGATGCGGCTTGAAGATCACCGACCGGTGCCCTGCCTCGGCGGCTGCGCGCAGCATACGGACGTGGAGGTCCTCTTCCTCTTCGGCCGTGAGGATGCCCAGCGCGGCCAGGTACTGGCCCAGCAGCAGGGCGGTGGGGGCGGCCTCGACCGCTTCCGTCACCTGCCTGTCCTCCGCGGCGGATCCGGCGATCTCCGCCAGCACCTTGCGGAAGGCCCCGTCGGGAACGAGCTCCGGCCGGACCCCGAATTCCGAGAGCAGCAGCGGACGCAGGCCCGGAACCAGGTCGAGGTGGAGGAGCCGCTGGATACGGCATGCGATCAGCTGCGGCAGCTCGCCCCGGGTCGGCCCGTAGCTCATGAGGCCGTCCGCATAGACCTGGACAGGGCTCTCGGCGAAGATGGCGGCCAGCGCGCGGGCGGGATTGACCTGGATGGATTCGACGATCACCTCGACCGTGCCGCTGCCCAGTCCCCACGCCGCCCGGAACACCCGCTGCCACAGCGGGACCTCCTCCGGGCGTGGCCCCCAGGAGCCGGGGTGGTTGGGGCGAATGGCCTCGTTCCAGTCGATCACTTCGTCGAACCGGGCCGCGATCCGGTCGTAGCCGGTCATCGATTCGAGCCGCAGAGCCGTTTCCGGGATTTCGGCGTTGTTCGAGACCAGCAGCAGCCGGCGGGCCTCCCCCCGCGCGCCGAACTGTCCGGCATCGAGTGCCGCCGCGAGGGTGGCCGCTCCATAGAGCGTCGACACCTGGAAGATCTGCGTGTGCCGGTGCATTTCCATCGGGGTCAGGCGGCCTTTCCGGTGTCGCGCAGACGGTGGAGCAGGGTGCTGCGTGTGGTGTCCATCGTCGCCAGGGTCTCGTCCAGCACTCGCTGGGGCATCCGCCGCAGCGCGTCGGCCACGTTGTGCTTGAGCCGCTTGGCCACGGCCGGCTCGTACTGGTCCGCCTTGGCCATATGGAAAGCGATCATGGCGCAGTAGGTCCGTACCGCCTTCGGAAGAAAGCGGTCGGCCTCGGCGTCCTGGGCTACTTCCTCGAGCAGAATGTCGTACGACGGGATGAAGTCCAGCTGACGGTTGTCCGAGATCTGCGTGAGGGACGTGGTGACACCGCGCCGGTAGAAGACCCCGTGCAGTCCGAGGGCCGCGTACGACTTGGCCTTCAGGTGGAGACGCCAGATCCACAACCGGTCCTCGGCGGTGCGCAGTTTCGTCTCGAACCGCGACCCGCCGTTCTCGAAGAGCCGGCCGCTGTAGATCCCGAACGGGACGAAGGGGTAGTCCACCATCGTCACCATGCTCGCCGGGGCGATCCCGTCGCGCGGATCCATCACGGTGTCGCGCTGCTTGGCCGGCGCGTAGCGGATGTGGCGCGACCTGCCGGTCGCCTGTACATGGTCGGTACGGGCGAAATCGCAGTCCAGTCGCTCGATGCCCCGCACCATGGCGTGCAGATGACCGGGGGCGTACCAGTCGTCGCCGTCGAGGAACGTGACGTAGTCCCCGGTCGCCGCGTCCAGGCCCGTGTTGCGTGCCTGGGCCACGCCCCGGTTCGTCTCGTGGCGGATCACCCTGGCGTTGGGGATCCTGCCCTGCCAGTGGTCGAGAACGTGCGGTGTGGCGTCCGTCGAGCAGTCGTCGACAAGCAGGAACTCGAAGTCGGGGTCCGCATTGTTCGCGAGGCTGCGCATGGTGTCGGGAGCGTAGATACCGACATTGTGGAACGGCACTACGACGGACAATTTCGGCACATGGAATCCAAACACTCGAACGCCGGACTTCACCGGCAGAATATCGACACTGATATCCGGTCGGACGAGCCCAATTTGCACTCCAGGTGAACTCTTGTCGTCGTGTGGAGAAACCGGTGGCGGCATCCTCATTCCACGGACACCTCCGGACGCCTGCGTGAGCGCCGGTGCAGTATTCCGATGGCGACCAGGGCGGCCAGTGCGGTGGCGCCGACCGCGCCACCCAGCCGCAGCCCCGGTGGCCGGAACGTGCAGCTGACCGAGGTCGCCCCGCTGTCGAGCGGAACGGCCAGCAGACCCAGGTAACGCTTGGCGGGCGTGGGGTCCGCACCGCCCGCGGCGCAGGTCCATCCGGAGATCCGCGGTGCGGCGATGACGGCGGTTCCGGTGCTGCCGGGGGGCAGTTCGGCGGAAATGGTGTGGCCGGAAACGTGTACGCCGGTGGCGCCGGTCGCCGTCAGCCGGCGTACCGCCGAGTCCAGCCGGTCCTGGACCAGACAGCCGACCGGCTGCCGCGGCAGGTCCGCCTTGGCCGACGCGTGCAGGGCTATCCGTACGGAGCCGGAGGAGGGAGTGGTGCCGAGCGCTTGCATGGCCCCCTGCACGGCCGGCAACTTGCCCGAGAAGGTCACGGGCCGCTGTCCGTCCAGTGCGGCGGTGCCCTGGTACCGAGGCGCCCAGAAGTAGACCTGCGAGCCGGCGGCGCAGTCGGCGGTGAGTGTGATCGTCCCGTTGGACTCGCTCCTGCGTGCGAGGCCGCCGGGCACGTCGTACACCTGGGCGCCGAGCAGCATCTCCTGGTTGGCGAAGGCGGAGTCCCCGAAGCGCAGCCGCCGGTCCGGGAGCCGCACGCCGGAGCGGACGGTGACCAGCGGAGGCACGTCCGTGCCGGTGGAGGTGATCGCGGCTTCGGGAGGCGTGTCCACCTCCACCGGCCCCGAGGGCGAGGAGTGCATACGGGTGCCGACGGAGAAGATGGCGTCGGTCACCGGGTTGTCGAGGCTGACCGGGTGCCGGCCCTTGGCGTAGTAGCCGAAGCCCATGGAGGCGAGGGTGCTGGAGTAGACCTCCGAAGTCAGGCTGCTGTAGTAGTCGGCCCCCTGTCCGCCGACCACCATGACGTCGTTGCCGCCGGGGACCTCTCCGGGATCGGTGCGGTGACGCGGCCAGGCGTCCTTCTGCCGGGTGGCGCGTTGCATGTCCTCGTGCCAGGGGCCCAGGGGCGGGGCCCAGGAGACCTCCTGAAGCTGCCGGCGTTCGATACGGGCCCCTGTGGCCACGGTTTCCCCGGCCTGGGCGACGAGGAGAAGGGCGACGGCCGCGACCGGCAGCACGCGGGCGCCGACCGTGTACCGCCTGGCGATCAGGACCCCCGCGGCGGCCACGACGGCGAGCGCCGTCGCCGCGGTGAAGGCGGGGTAGGTCCAGCGGTCGATGTCCCTGCTTCCACGGGCCGCGTACGTCATGACGGCCAGGAGCGCTCCGGCAGCCAGCAGGGCGGGCATCCTCGGCAGTCCCTTGGCCGTGGACAGCCAGGCGGCGATCAGGAGCAGTCCGCAGAGCACGAACGTCTGCCGGTAGGGAATGCCGTTGGGCGAGGCACCGGCGTGCCAGAGCAGATGGGTGGGCTCCCACTGCAGGGACAGCGCCACCAGGCAGACGGCTGCCGTCCAGGCGACACGGACCCGGGGTGCCAGAGCGCCGTTGAAAGGCAGGGTCAGTGCCAGGGCGAGGGCCGGGGTGCCGATGTAGAGGGCGGGCGTCGCGACGCTCGACGTGGCGGGCAGGAGCCGGGCGAACACCTCGGTCCAGGCGACGGCAGAGAAGGTCGTCCCGGGGGTCGGATCCGCGACGCGCGTGGCGGAGTAGACGACCACGACGACCGGTGCGGCGAGACCGATGCCCACGGCCACGCCCCGAACGGCGCGCAGCAGGCCGGTCAGGCGCCGCCGGCCGCCGTCGTCGTCCGTGAGCAGCCGGACCACCAGCACGACGGCCGCCCCGATGGTCGCCATGTACGCGGTGTAGAAGTTCGCGGTCCAGGCCAGTGCCACGACCAGCGGCCCCAGCACCGGGCGGCGCCCGGCTCGTGCCCACTCGCCGACGAGGCACAGGAGCGGGAACGCGAGCAGTCCGTCCAGCCACATCGGGACGGAGGCACCGTAGTTGAAGGTCCAGCCGGACAGCGCGTACGCCGCCCCCAGCACGGCGGCCACCGGCCACGGGCCCCGGCGCAGCTTCAGCAGCAGCACCGACATCGCGGCCCCTGCCGCGGTGATCTTGGCGGCGGTGATGACGTAGAGGGCCAGTTCGATCCGGTCCGCGGGGAAGAACACGACCATCAGGTCGAACGGGCTGCTCAGATAGGTGCCGAAGTCGGCGAGGAAGTTCGAGCCGAAACCGGAGTTCCAGTTCACGAACATGTCGCCGTCGGCCCCGCCGAGCAGCAGTTTCCGCCAGTATGCGTGGTACGGCAGATACTGCTGGCCGAGGTCGACGATGTTGCGTGTCCTCGGCCCGAACGGACGGCTGCCCGCCATCAGCCCACTGAGGCAGAAGACCAGGCAGGTCAGCAGGGCGGCACCGCCGGCCGCCCGCAGACGGACGCTCCGCCGGGCTCTCGGCAACAGGCGCCGTGGACCGCCGGGCCGCGCCTTCGCGGCTTCGTCCGCCGTCCCGGCTCGGCCGCCCGTGGTCGTGACGCGCTCGCCCTGGGCGGGCACAGCCTCGGCAGCAGGGGGCACGCGTCCTCCGGGGTGTGTAGCGCGGCGCACGGATGCGCGGGAACCCGGCGTCGGTGTCACCGCACGGGCTGTCGGCCATTACCGCCGACCCGGGCAACCCGAATCCGATCACCAGACGGACCCTGGTCGCACCTGGGGTGAATTCCACGTGTCGTCGCGAGCCACGTGCCGGCGTGGGGTCGTCGCAGTCACTGAAGCGGACCTGGCGCCGGGCCCCGGCCGACGGTCTGGGAGGATCCGATCGAGTACAGGCGCGCGGCTGTTGGGGGCGATCGCATGAGCGGAAGTGCGGAGACCGGCAAGGTCGGCGGGTTCCTCACCGACGAGGGGCGGGAGCGGTTCCTCGCGGCGTACGACCGGGCCATGCGCTGCTGGCCCGAGCCCCGCGCCGGCCGCGAGATCGGCACCCGCTTCGGTGCCACGTATGTGCACGTGTACAACGAGGAGGCCGGCGGCATCCCTCTGGTTCTGCTGCACGGTGCCAACTCGACGTCGGCGGCATGGTCACGGTGCATCGCCGCTTTCGGAGCGGACAGGCCCGTCTACGCCGTCGACACCGTCGGTGACGCCGGTCGCAGCGTCCAGACCGCGCCCCTGCGGGGCCCGGAGGACCTGTCCGAGTGGCTGGACGAGGTACTGGACGAGGTGCTGGACGGTCGCGCGCAGACGCGGGTGCATCTGGTGGGCATGTCCTACGGCGGGTGGATCGCGCTCGTCCACGCGACGCGTACGGCCCGGCGCCTCGCCTCGGTGACCGCGCTCGATCCGCCCCGCGCACTGGCCCCGCTCAAACCCTCGTTCCTGCTCGGCGCGATCGCGGCCGCGGTGAGCGGCTCCGACCGGCGACGACGGCGTTTCCTCGGCACGCTCATGGGTCCGGAGGGTTCGGAGGGTTCGGAGGGTTCGGAGACGACCGGCGGCGGGACGAACGAAGGGCAGGAGAGCGAGGCCTACGAAGGCCAGATGGACCTCATGCTCGCCGCGATGCGCCACTTCCGGCCGGGGACGCCGCATCCGCAGAAGATCGACGACGAGCCGCTGCGCTCCCTGTCCGTCCCCGTGCTCGTCCTCCTTGCCGAACTCAGCGCCGTACACGCCGCGCGACGCGCACAGACCCGGGCCACCGCGCTCCTGCCTGCGGCGACCGCCTGGACCGAGACCGTTCCCGGTGCCAGGCACGTGCTGCCCGCCGATGTGCTGAGCGACCTGCTCCCCCGGTTCCACGCCGAGGTGGACGCGGCGGACGGGCCGTAACAGGCAGCACGGACAAGGACACGGACGACCCTGCCGCCCCTACGCGGCTTCGAAGAGCACGCGGAACATCTTGGGCCACCACTTGCCGGTGATCAGGAACTGATCGGTGCCCGGGACGGCCGCGATGCCGTTCAGGACATCGGCCCGGGCCCCCTCCCGGGGGCTGAGGAGACCCTCGGCGTCGATCCGCCCGGTGACAGCGCCGGAGTCCGGGTCGATGCGCATGATCCGGTCCGACCCCCAGACGTTGGCGTAGACGGTATCGCCCACACATTCCAACTCGTTGAGACGGGTGACGGGTTGGCCGTCGGCCGTCACCGAGACCTCTCCCGTCTTCGCCAGGGTCCGCGGATCGCGGAAGGTGAGCCGCGAGGATCCGTCGCTCATGACCAGCCTGCCTCGCCCCTTCTGGTGGCACAGCCCCCATCCTTCGCCCTGGTACGGCACCCGGCGACGCTCGGCCAGCGTTCTCGCGTCACGCTCGACCGCGATCCCGTTCCGCCAGGTGAGCTGCCACACGGTGGACCCGACGACGGCGACGCCCTCGCCGAACAGGGGCGTGGGCAGCGGGACACGTACTCCGGGCGACCCGTCGAGGGGACCCGCCCGCATCGTGGACTTCCCTACGACACCGGTGCTCTCGTAGAGGACTCCGCCCGCGATCTCCAGCCCCTGGGTGAAGGCATCCCTGTCATGCGGCAGGACCTCGAGCACCTTGACCTTCAGCCGCTCGACCTCCTCCGCGCCGCCCTGTCGCCCGCCCTCTTCCGTGTCGCGCACCGGCGCGCTCGGACCTGGGTGTCCGGAGCCGCCGACCGGACGGCACGAGGGCGCCACCGCGACGGCGAGCGCGGTGACCGCGAGGGCGGGAAGCGCCACCAGGCGGCGCAGGGACCGTGCCACGTCAGAGCCTTCCCACGGCCCGCACCAGGAGGTCGGGCGACGACAGCAGCAGAGGGACGGCCGGTCGCGCCACCGGCCGGCGGGCGGGTTGTGCGGCGATCGCCGGTCCCATGCGCAGAAGCCCCTACCGACCGAGGTCGATTCGTGTCATATGCCTTACATTGCGGCAATACGGACTATGTTGTGGGGGGCTCGAGCCAGAAGTGCTCCGGCGTCACTCCGATACCGCAATGCGAACGGGCGGCATATGAATCCCTCGACGTTCCTGGTCACCGGCGGCGCCGGCTTCATCGGGTCCCATCTCGCGGACGCACTGCTCGACCAGGGCCACACGGTCGTGGCTGTCGACAACCTGTCCACGGGCAGCCGGGCGAACATCGAAGCCGCGTCACGGCATCCCCGCTTCCGATTCGTCCAGGGCTCGGTTCTCGACCAACTCCTCGTGGACGAACTGGTCGGCGAGTGCGACGTCGTGGTGCACCTGGCCGCAGCCGTCGGGGTCAGGCTCATCGTGGAACGTCCCCGGCAGTCCTTCACCACCAACATCCGCGGCACCGAGACCGTGATCGACGCGGCCCACCGCTACGGCCGCAAGATCCTCGTCGCGTCCACGTCGGAGATCTACGGCAAGAACTCCTCCGGGCCGCTCAGGGAGGACGCCGACCGGCTGCTGGGCAGCACGGGAGTGTCGCGCTGGTCGTACTCCACGTCCAAGGCCGTCGACGAGATCCTCGCCTTCACCTACCACCGTGAACTGGGCCTGCCCACCATCGTGGTGCGTCTGTTCAACACCGTCGGGCCGAGGCAGAGCCCCGCGTACGGAATGGTCGTGCCGCGGCTGGTGCGGCAGGCCGTGGAGGGCGAGCCGCTGACCGTCCACGGCGACGGCAGCCAGCGCCGCTGCTTCATGCACGTCTCCGACGCGGTCGACGCGCTCATCCGGCTCCTCGACCACCCGGACGCGGTCGGCGATGTCTTCAACATCGGCACGAACGAGGAGACGACCATCAGCGGGCTCGCCTCCCTCATCGTCGCGCGCAGCGCGAGCCGCTCCCCCATCCGCCTGGTCCCGTATCACGAGGTGTACGGCGAAGGGTTCGAGGACATGGAGCAGCGGTTGCCCGACACCACGCGGATCCAGGCTCTGACGGGCTGGCGGCCGCGGCGCTCCCTCGACGACATCCTCGACGCGACCATCGCCGAGGCGCGCACAGCACCGGTCCTCGCGCCGGCCTGAGAGGACAGGACACGATGCTCCTCGGGCTCGCGGCCGCAACGGCTGCCCTGCTGGTCACCGCCGTACTCACCGAGTTCGTCCGTGGCCTCGCGCTGCGCACCGGAGTCCTCGACCGGCCGGGTGCCCGCAAAGCACACACGACTCCGACCCCGCATCTCGGCGGGGTCGCCGTCGTTGTCGGCACGCTCGGCGTGGCCTGCTCGGGGCCCCTGACCGGGCTGGGAGCATGGATGCCCGGAGTCGGACCGCTCCTGGTGGCCGGCGCCGCGGTCGCTGCCCTCGGGCTGGTCGACGATCTGCGACCGCTGGGCCCGGCACCGAGACTTCTCGTGGAGACGGTGGCCGCGACGGCCCTCGTCGTCGGCAGCGGACTCGGTTTCCTGGCCGGCGTGCTTGCCGTCGGATGGATCGTCTTCGTCACCAACGCCTTCAACCTGCTGGACAATTCGGACGGCGTGCTGGGAACGGTCGGAGCGGTGACCGCACTGGGGCTCGCTGTCTGCGCCGCCGTGGAGATGCGCTACGGGCTGGCGGCGCTGCTCTGCGTACTCGCCGCCGCGCTCAGCGGGTTTCTGCTGCACAACTGGCACCCGGCACGGATCTTCCTCGGTGACTGCGGTTCGCTCTTCACCGGTTTCGTCCTCGCCTCCGCGGCCGTGACGCTCCATGCCGACGCCACGGCGGGGCGTGCCGCGGGTGGACTGCTCGCCCTCACCCTCGTCGTCACCGCCGACACCGCGCTCGTGACGGTTTCCCGCCGCCGCGCGGGGCGCCCGCTGCTGCAGGGCGGCACCGACCACACCGCACACCGGCTGCGGCGCCTCGGGCTGACCGCGCACGGCGCGGCGGTGGCGCTGGGCGCGGTGGCCCTCGTAAGTACCCTCACCGGCCTGCTCGTCCACTGCGGCTGGCTGACGCCCTACGCCGTGGTGCCCCTCGCGCTCATGGCGACCGCCGCCTGCGGCGGCCTGCTGCGCGTGCCGGTGTACGCAGGGCAGCGGGAGCGCGCCGTGGCGGGCAGGCGGGCGGCGAAGGTCGCCCGTCCCCTTGCTGTCGCCCCTCGGGCGGCGGAGGCCGCGCGGGTCGCGGGCACCCGGCCGATCGTCGGCATGCGCCGGGCACGTACGGGCGCGCGGCGCCCGTGACCGCTTCCGGGACGCCGCCGTCGGCCCGGGGCGCCAGGAAAGGGAGCAGTACGAACGTGCCCCTCCTGCACCTGGCGCGCAGAGCCGTCCAGCGGCTCGGCGCGTTCGTCGCCGATGGCCGGGGAGAGAGCAGGGGACGGCAACTCGCCCGTCTCCTCGACACGTTCGGCGTCGATACCGTCATCGGTGTCGGTGCCCACTGCTGCGGAGACGTCACGGCGCTGCGCAGGGCCGGCTACCGCGGCCGTATCGTCTCCTTCGAACCGCTGACGGGCCCACGCACCGAACTCCGGCGCCGGTCCGCGTCCGATCCGGACTGGATCGTCCTCCCGTACGCGCTCGGCGACCGCACCGGCACCGTCGTCGTGCACGGGCAGACCGCCGAGATCCGCAGGCTCGACGATCTGTGGGAGCAGGTCGTCGCCCCGGGCGCCCGGGTCTTCCTGACCATGGACGTCCCGGGCCACGAGGGACATGTGCTGCGGGGTGCGGGCAGGTACGCGGCGGAGTGCGTCGGCATCCGGACCGGGGCGTCGTTCGCGCCCCTGCACGAGGACGGGCTTCCCTTCGCCGAGGCACTGGCCCTTCTCCAGGCCGGGCTCGGCCTCACCCCGGTGTCCGTCGTGCCGGGCTCCTCGGATCCGCACACCGGGCGGACGCTCCGGTGCGACGTGGTGTTCTTCCGTGAGGAGCCGACGGGCGACAGCAGGTCGCCGGTGGCAACGGCACAGCAAGCGGGCGACCACGGCTGACGCAGAACGGGCGTCCCCGGCATGGGCCGAACCCTGCCGCGGCCCGACCATGCCGGCCCGGGCCGCGGCCCCCGGTCCCGAGCGACGGGTCGGCTGTGACTTCGTGAAGGCCGCTCAGCGGGGGTTTCCGTCCGCTGACGGCGGACGGCTCGTCGTGATCTACACCCGTGTCTTGGCCGGCATCGCCTCCGACTGCGTCTTGGCAGCCGGTACCCGGCCGGGTACCACCGCCGACAGGCGCGACGGCACGAGTGCGCCGAGCCGGGCCGTGGTCTTCTGCTTCGGCCGGTACTTGTACGCATAGCCGTATGCGTCGGCCTCTCCCCGCGCCCGGGTGGCGTTCATGACGGCGCCCAGCACGGGCACGTTGACCCGCTGAAGGATGCGCAGGGCGTCGAGGACCTGGCTCCGGCTCGTGCGCTTGGCGTGCGCCACGAGAAGGTAGCCGTCAACGGCGGGTGCCAGCGCCGCGGTGTCGGCGAAGGGCAGTACCGGAGGGGTGTCCACCACGACATGGTCGAACTCCTCGGCCAGGGTGCGCACGAGGGACACGAACTGCGCGCTGCCGAGGAGCTGGGTCGGGTTGGGCGGGATCATTCCGCTGGTGAGCACCGAGAAGGACCCTGCCGACTGCAGCAGTTGATGCAGCTCGGCCTGGCCCACCAGTGCCGTCGTGAGCCCGGCGTCCCTGACCAGGCCAAGGGCCTTGGCGACCGAAGGACGGCGCAGGTCGCAGTCGATCAGGCATACCCGCGCGCCCTCCTCGGCCAGTGTGGCCGCCAGGTTGACGGACACACTGCTCTTGCCCTCACGGGGCAACGGACTGGTGACGGCGATGACCTTCGGCCGTCTGTCGACTTCCGTGAACTGCAGATTGACGCGAAGCTTCCGGAAGCCCTCCGCGCGCGGACCGTGAATGTCGTCGCGCAGACAGACAGGCTGACGTGCGGCCCGCGCGTCCTGCACGATGCTGGACAGCACGGGAGGTCCCCCGGCACCGACCAGGAAGTCCGCCCCTGCCATGCACTCGGCGAGGGCTTTGGAATCGTGGATCGACGTGTCCATCGTCTCCAGCGCGACAGCCAGCCCCAGCCCGAGAAGCAGACTCACCGCCAGACCGAGTGCGGCATTGAGCGCGACGTTCGGGGACGCGGGCGCGGAGGGCACCGCGGCGGGCTGGGTGACGGTCAGCCTTACCGGGGAGGGGCGTCTGCTCCCCTCCGGGCGCTCCAGCTCCCTGATCACGTCGGCGAACCGGTCAGCGACCGCGTTGCTGATGCGGGCCGCCCGTACCGCACGGGTGTCGGTGACGGTGAGCCGGACCAGCACGGTGTTGACCGGCGCCTCGGCCGTGATCCGCTGCGAGAGCTGGGCCGGTGTCATGTCGAGCCGGAGAGCTTCCACCACCGGCCGGGTCACCTCAGGGCTGGCCGCCACCTCGGCGTACGACTGGACCCTGGCCTGGGTGAACGCGTTTCCCTGGTTGAGCTGGGACGTGTCGGCACCGCCCTGGAGGGAGGCGAACAGCGTCGCGGTTGCCCGGTACTCCGGAGTGGCGACGACACCTGCCAGGATGCCCGCCCCCGTTCCCAACAAGGTCACCAGGGCGACGACGTGCCATCGGCGGGAAAGGACTCGTAGATAGTCACGCAATTCCAAGGTCATCCCCGATCGGAGCGAGTGAGTGCAACAGGCACCCTAGGGCCATTTCGAGGGATTTGGGGCATATGTAATGTTCGCTCGCCTTTTCATACCCCAACGGAGTGCATGGCCTTCGTCAGAGACGCTCGACGGTCTCCGCACGGCAGCGATTGCAGGCGTCGAAGACGTAGTCGGCGGTTCGCTCCACCATCGCGTAGTCGAAGTCGTCATGGTCGGTGGCGATGACCACGACATCGGACGACGCGATCTGCTCCTCGGTGAGTTCGACGCACAGGATGTCGTCCGGCAGCCGGAGGGGGTCGACGTGCGGTTCCACCGCGAGGACATGAGCGCCCAGTTTGCGAAGTCCCAGGGCCACGGCGACGGAAGGCGACTCCCGGATGTCGCCGGTGTTCTTCTTGTACGCGAGCCCCAGAACCAGGATCTGGCTGCCGTTGACCGGCTTTCGGCGGGCGTTGAGCCCCCTGGCGACGCGCAGCACCACATGCTCCGGCATATGGCTGTTGATGTCGTTGGCCAGCGCGACGAAACGGAAGTCGTGGCGGAGCATTTGCTTGACCTGCCACGAAAGGTACGAGGGATCAATGGGCAGACAGTGTCCCCCGACGCCGGGCCCCGGCAGAAAGCGCATGAAGCCGAACGGCTTTGTCGCCGCCGCGTCGATCACTTCCCAGATGTCGATACCGAGCGGCTTGCAGAACATCGCGAGCTCGTTGACGAGAGCGATGTTGACATGGCGGAAGGTGTTCTCGAGGAGCTTGGTCAGCTCGGCCGTGCGGGGCGAACTGACCGGGACGGTACGCTCCACGACGTCGTCGTAGAACTGCTCGACATGCCGCAGCGAGACGTCGTTCATGCCGGAGACCACCTTGGGAGTGTTCTCCAGCCGCCACTTCGGGTTTCCGGGGTCGATTCGCTCCGGGCTGTAGCCCAGGTAGAAGTCCTTGCCCGCCCGGAGCCCACTGACCGATTCCAGGATCGGGCACACCACCTGCTCGGTCGTGCACGGATACGTGGTCGACTCGAGAATCACCGTGGCGCCCTGCCGGATGTGACTGGCAACCGCGTGAGCGGCGTCCTTCACAAAACTCAGGTCGGGAGCGCCGTCCTTCAAGGGCGTCGGTACTGTGATCACGCAGACATCGAAGTCCGCGGCATCCGCGTATTCGGTACTCAGGAGATAGCGGCCCGAGTTGAGAACCCCCAGAAGGCGATCGGACGTCACATCCTCGGAGAACGAATCGCCGGAGGTCAGCCGCTTCACCCGCATCTCGTCCACGTCGAGACCCACGACGTTGTGCCCGGCTTCCGCCACACGAACGGCGAGTGGAAGGCCCACATAACCCTGGCCGACCACTACCACCTTCTTCACTGCCACCGACACAGTCGGACTCCTCTCTGCTTGCCCCAGCAGAGTGTTTCGGAGGAATATGCCAGAAGCTCACTCGACGCGGCCCCTGTCCGCCTCTTGGGTGACTCTCCTCCGGTCAATGGGGCCATTTGGGCCCTCGGCAAGCACGATTGCCCCGAACAGGAGGTCGTACATTTCATTCTTGTTGTTTCAGACAGTCGTTGTCGCAGTGACCGTATGGACAGCGGAAGGGAGCTCCGGCGATGACCGGAGCTCCCTTCGGCTGTGCTGTCGGCCCTTCCTCGTCAGCCCACCTCCACCCGGGCGGACTGGGCCGGCAGCTCCGCATAGTCCGGCAGGGTGCGGAACCAGCGGACCGTCTCGGCCAGTCCCTGCTGCAGCGGTACTTGGGCGATGTCGGGGAAGAGACCCCGCAGCACAATGTCCGCGGCCTGGGAATGGCGCACGTCTCCGGGCCTTGCCGCCTCGTGCCGGACCTCGGCCGGCGTCCCGACGATTCCGGCGAGCTGGCCGGAGAGCTCGGTCAGGGAGACCCGCGTACCGAAGGCGAGGTTCACCGGGCCGGGGCACGTGACCTTCCGCAGGACGGCGTCGGCCAGCACCTTGACCACGGTGCCGACGTAGGTGAAGTCCCGTGTCTGCAGACCGTCGCCGAAGATCCGCACGGGGGCGCGGCGCAGCATGGCGTCGATGAACGCCGGGATCACGGCGGCATACGCATGGCCGGCCGACTGCAACGGTCCGTAGACGTTGAAGAACCGGAATGCCAGGACCGGGAGACCGAACGAGGCGCCGTAGGCGAGAACATAGCTCTCGGTAGCGAGCTTGCTCGCGGCGTACGGGCTCATGGGCCGGGTCGGCAGTTCCTCGTGTTTGGGAAGCACGGGGACGCCTCCGTAGACCGAGGACGACGAGGCGGCGACCACCGGGACGTGTGCGCGTCGGCAGGCCTCGAGCACGTGGACCGTACCGGTGGCGTTGACATGGTGGCTGGCGACCGGGTCCGCCAGAGAGCGTGGTACCGAGGGGCGGGCGGCGAGGTGAACGACGGCATCCACTTCCGCCACGACCCGCTCGAGAAGGTCGGGGTCGAGAATGCTGCCCTCGACCAGCTCCGCGCCGACTCCCGCCAGATTGGCCGCGGAACCCGTGCTCAGGTCGTCAAGAGCGATGACCTTGCCCACAGTCGGACGCGATACGAGTTCCCGGCAGAGGTTGGCGCCGATGAAACCGGCACCTCCGGTGACAAGGACGTTCAACAGTGCTCACCTTTCGGATAGGGATGCCGGCCACCAGCCCCGGTCGACGGCGATGGAGGTGTAGAGAGCCTGGGTGTCGGCCACCAGACGCTCCTCGCCGAAGCGCAGAGCGGTGAACGCACGCGCACGTGCCCCCATCTCCCGGCGCAGTTCCCCGTCGCGCAGAAGAGTCACCGTGTGGCGGGCGAGTTCGCTGGACGACGGTCGCGCCAGCAGTCCCGTCGTTCCGTCCTGTACGACCTCCGCGACACTGCCGACATCGGTGGCCACCGTCGGCAGTCCCGCCAGCCCCGCCTCGATCAGGCTGACGGGCATGCCTTCGTTGTCCGAGGTCAGCAGCACAAGGTCGGCCGCCGCGTAGACGGTCTCCACGTCCGAGCGCCAGCCCAGCAGATGGAGTGAGTCCCCGAGGTCGGCGACCGCCTCCGGATCCGGCGGGCAGTCGCCCTCCCCGCACATCACGAAATGTGCCGTCGGCACGGCGCGGCGTACCTCACGGGCAACGGCGAGAAAGCGTTCGGGGCGCTTGATTCCGGTAATTCGTCCGACATAGGCGACCACGGGACGGTCCGGCGGGATTCCGAGCAGCCTCCGCGCTTCCGCCGGCTCCGGTGCGGTCGCGAGCCTGGTGCCGGGCGGCACGACCGAGTACTGGTTCGGCTTTCCGATTCCGGCGGCGACGAGGTCGTCCCGCACCCGGCTGCCCACGGCGACCAGCCGATCGCTGAGGGCCGCCAGCCCGCGTTCCGTCCGCATCACGGCGCGCGTCTTCAACGGAGAGAAATACCCGTGCAGAAGGTGACCATGGAAAGTGTGCACCCTTGAAGGAACACCCGCCAGCACGGCGGCCGCCCGCCCAAGTGCGCCCGCCTTGGCGGTATGTGTATGGACGATATGGGGACGGAATCTGCGCATGGCTCCCGCGAGTTCGAGTACGCAGCGAAGGTCGTCCGTGGGCCGAACGGCCCGGCCGAGCCGGGCGAGCCGGTGAACGGGCAGTTCGGGTGCACGCTGATCCAGGTAATCCGCCTCATCGGGTCCCACGTGTCCGGAGATCAGACGATGGTCGAATCGCTCGGCGTCAAGTCCCCGCAGGAGGGCCGAGACCTGGACAGCCGGACCGCCGATATTCATTCGCGTGATGACTCTCATCACGCGGAGGCGAGAAACGCCGGAAGCCGGGTCTGGGTAAGTGGCGGTCGACATGTGCCAGATACTAGGCGGACCACCCTCCCGTATCCGTCAAGGGCGCGACACAGGCCTCACCGCTTTGAACAATGAGGTCGGAAATCATTCGCGCACCGTGGGTCGCTCACTTTCGGACCGGTATTCGGTCGATTCTCGTAACCCCCGCCGCAACGTCTGCGCCCTTCCCGGCCCCCGTCTGATATACCCCCGTCAGTACGCACACTTTCCGTGGGTTTGAGCACCAGGGGCGGCGCCGGGTGTCTTCGGTACTCGCTCCGACAAGGAAGGAGACCAAGAGGTGACCGACTGCACCAGTGAGGTGGAGCAGGGTACGCGCTTCGCCTTCGGCCGCAACTGGCAGAAGTTCAGCAGACTGGTCGACGAGGACCGTATGGCTTCCGCCCGGCAGTCCCTCGCGACAGCTCTGGGAACCAGCGACCTTTCCGGGCGCTCGTTCCTGGACATCGGCTGCGGCAGCGGTCTGTTCTCCCTCGCGGCCCTCCAACTCGGCGCGAAGGTCCATTCGTTCGACTACGACCCGGACGCGGTGGAGGCCACGAGGCGGCTGCGCGACCGGTACGCGCCGGACTGCGACTGGGTGGTGGAGCAGGGTTCCGTGCTGGACTCCTCCCTGACCTCACGCCTCGGACAGTTCGACATCGTCTACTCCTGGGGCGTACTCCACCACACCGGCGCCCTGTGGGAGGCCCTGGACACCGCCTGCCGGATGGTCGCCCCCGGCGGGCTTCTCTATGTGTCGATCTACAACGACCAGGGCCTGCGCAGCCGCGTGTGGAGGCAGATCAAGCGCACCTACAACTCGTCGGGGCCCCTCGCACGGAACCTGCTGGTGGTCGGCAGCAGGATGTATCTGCATGCTCCCTCACGTGCGCTCAGCCTCGCGAAACTGGCGGCAACGGGCCGGCGCCCCGTGGGCGGGCAGCGGAAGCGCGAGCGCGGGATGTCCGCCAAGTACGACCTCATCGACTGGGTCGGGGGCTATCCCTTCGAGGTGGCCGCTCCGGAAGAGGTGTTCCGCGTGGGGCGGCGCCATGGGCTGGAACTGCGTCATCTCAAGACGTGCGCCGGGGGCTTGGGCTGCAACGAGTACGTCTTCGCCTCGTTCACCGACCAGGACGCCCCCCGGGCGTCGTCCGGCGCTCACGACGTGGCGGCGGCGGCCTGAGAAGGGTCTCGCCCCCTCCGAGCCCGTACGAGCCGGCCGCCGCGTCCGTTCCGTCCCTCACGGTCCCGTTGGCGCCGCCGAGGTGGAACGACCGGCGGCCGGCCGCGCCGGGCCCTGTTTCCAGCGCCGCGGCCGGCCCGGCAGGGTTCCGGGCTCACCCGGTGGCTTTTCGCTCCAGCAGCTTCCGGTAGAGGCTGACGTGCCGCTCCACCATGGTGTCCACGCTCAGGTTCTCCATGGCCCATTGACGGGCGGCGTTGCCGAGGCGCAGGGCGGCGGAGCGGTCGGTGAGCATCCACTGAAGTCCCTGAGCGAGGGCCTCGGCATCGGCGGGTGGCACCAGCACGCCCCGGTCGCGCAGCAGCTCGGGCGTTCCGCCGACGGCGGTCGCGACCACGGGACGGCCGACCGCCATGGCTTCCATGACCGCGTTGCTCAGACCCTCCTCCAGGGAGGGCAGCGCGACGACGTCCGCCCGGGCAAGGAAGGCGGACACGTCCGTGCGATGGCCCAGAAGCCGCACATCGATGCCGAGCCGGTCGGCCTGCCGCTGCAGATCGACCCGCTCAGGTCCTTCACCGATCAGCGCAAGGGTGCAGGGCCGGCCCCGCTGCTGCATCCGGCCGACGGCCTCCAGCAGATAACGGTGGCCTTTGTAGGAACGGAGATTGGCTACGCAGAGCACCACCGGAAGATCGGTGGTCAGGTCCGCGGGAACTGCGGGCCGGAAGTCCCGCGCCTCCATGCCGTTGTGAATGACGGCGATCTTGTCCTTGGGCAGCCCTTCCTGCCGTCGGGCATCCGCGGCGACGGCGTGCGCGTTCGCCACGACGAAGTCGGTCATACCGGTCGCCGCGCGCTCCACGGCCAGCAGTGCGCGGCGTCCCTCCTTGAAAGTGCCCAGGCTGCGCCGTCCGGCGACGCACACCGGAACCCGCGCCAGGCGGGCGGCGGGGGCCGCCGCGACGTAGCAGTGGAACAGGAAGGCGTGCAGAACCTGCGGACGTGTGCGTCGCAGATGTCCGACAAGCCGGGCGTACGCCCTCGCGTCCGCCACGACACCCTCCACGGAGCCCCGGAGATCGACCCATGGCCGGGCGATGCCACGGCACCCCAGACCGAACACCCTCACCCCGGAGCCGGACAGTTCCGCCATACGCGGCCCTCGCTCGGACAACAGGAGCACCGTGGTCTCGATCCCCCGGTCGACGAGACCGCGCGCGAGCATCACGACCTGCTTCTCCGCACCACCCAGCCCCAGTTGCCCGATCATCAGGCAGACCCGGGACAGCTCTGTTCCACCGGAAGAACTCCCGGCACCTGATGCGGCTCTGACGTCGCGGCACTCGGTCACTGAAATCAGCTCCATCCAGCCAGCAGTCCAGGCACGACGCAGCGTGCTTTTCCTTCTTGTCCAGGCTCCCAGCACGTTTTGCGCCCGTGACGACCGCGACGCGCGCCGGACGAGTGACGGGGTCGTCACACCGGTGGGGGCAGGCCGAGTGCCGCTATCCGGGCGGCACCGAGGCCGCAGCATGCTTGCCCGGCAAGCATCGGCGCGCGGCGGCAAGGAGCGTGTGCAGGTCGGCGGCGACAGGGACCAGTTGTGCCGCTCGGGTGCCGGTCACTCTGGTGAACAGCCAGGTCTGAAGGGCAGCCAGCAGTACGTACGCCACCGAGGAGGCCACGGCACAGCCGACAGCGCCCCACATGGGGATCAGCATCAGGTTGAGCCCGATGTTGACCGCCAACGCGATCACGGACGGCACCACCACGAGCTTCGCACGGCGCAGCCTCAGCAAGTAGGCACTCGGCAGCCTGCTCGCCCCGAGAGCCATGACACCCGGAGCCAGCAGCAGGACGAGGGGAACGGTGTCGGCGTACGCCGAGCCGTACATGGCGCCCACCAGCACGGGTGCGGCCAGCATCAGCACCAGCGCCGAGGCGACTGCCAGCAGAGCCGCGTACCGGGTGACCCGTACGGTGACGTCGACGGATTCGGTGTCGCTGGAGTTGAACTGGCGTTTGAGCATCACCTGGGAGACGACATCCGCCAGCATGCGGCTGTACCCGGCCAGGCCCACCGCGAGTGAGTAGATACCCACCTCGCGCGCCCCGGTGAATGCGCTGAGCAAGTAGATGTCGGCGTTCATCAGGAGGTACACAGAGGCGGGCCCGAGGTGATAGCGCGTACCGGTGGCCACCGTCATGCGCGCCAGCTTCAGGTCCCGGCGGCGTCCCGATGCCATTCCCACGGCGATGAACACCGTGAGCGGGACACTCCCGGCGGCGACCCAGGTGACGAGTGCCGTGACGACGTTCAACCGCTCATCGAAGGCAAGTACAGCCACGGCGGTGCACTGGACGAGTGAGCCGATCAGCATCGCGCGGTTCGCCACGTCGACCCGCCCCTCCAGCAGACCGATGTTGGCCGCGTAGTTCGACGCGATGCCGAGCGGAACGCCGAGGCAGGCCACCATCACCAGGTACTGGCCCGGCAGGTTCAGCCTGTCGGGGCCGATCACGGCCACCACCGCTGTGGCCGTGAGTCCGCTGAGCGTCCCGAGCGCGAGAGCGAGCGGCACACTGTTGCCGACGAGTGCGTCGCGGCGCGCGGCGTCCGGCCACAACGCGCTCTGCGCCTGTTCGCCGGACAGGTGTCCCAGCATGGTGGCGGTGGTGGCGACCGTGACCGCCATGTAGTAGACACCGCGGCCCTCGGGCTCCAGCGACCGGGCGATCACGGCGCTCGTGAATACGGACAGCAGCAGGCATGCGGCCCGGCTTCCCAGCATGCCGAGCACTTGCCGTGCGGTGTCAGCCACAGTGCCCCGGGGCCGGCTGGGCGGCGGCGGTCGCGACTTCTCCGGTCTGCTCGGCACACGTCCGGTGCCACAACTCGAACTGCATCATCGACCACAGCCGGTTGGAGCGGTCCCGGCCTTCCACGTGATCCCGCAGCAGCTGGTTCACCACCTCGGGCCGGAACAGACCGCGGGAGCGGGCGGTCCGGTCGGTCAGCAGATCGAAGGCCAGCGGCCGCAGTTCGCAGCGCAGCCAGTCCGCGAGCGGCACGCCGAAACCGGCTTTGGGCCGTGTGAGCAGCTCGTCCGGCAGCCACGGGACCATCGCCTTCTTCAGCAACGCCTTGGTGACCTGGCCCTGGACCTTCCACTCGCCGGGAAGGCCTGCGGCCCACTCCATCAGATGGTGATCCAGGAACGGTGAGCGGGCTTCGAGGGAATGCGCCATGGTGGTGATGTCCACCTTCACGAGCAGGTCGCCCGGCAAGTAGGTGTTGACATCGACGTCCATCAGCCGGTTGACGTCCTCGTCGGCATGGGAAGCCTCGAACACCTGCCTGATCAGCTCGTTGCTGTCGACCCCCGCGACCTGCTCGCGCATCGCGTCGGTGTAGAGCTCGTCCTTGGCCTCGCCGGTGAAGTGGGACATGAGGCTGGCATAGCGATGCTGTGGCGTCTCGGCCAGCAACCTCAACCCGCGGCCGACCCTGCGCAGCCCCGCTGCTGTGTCCGCCTGCGCCAGTCCGGAGCCGATACGGCTCAGCAGGCCGCACAGCTGTCGCGGGGGCTGCATACGCCCCGCTCTCTTCATGAACGCGTAGCGCCGGTAGCCCCCGAAGCACTCGTCCCCACCGTCGCCGTTGAGCACCACCGTCACATGCCGACGGCTCAGTTCGGCCACGAAGAACGAGGGGATCGACGAGGAGTCGGCGAAGGGTTCGTCGAAGTGGCGGGTCACTCTGGGCAGGACGTCCAGCGCCGACGACCCGGCCACGACGAACTCGTGGTGGTCGGTGCCGTAGTGGCGGGCCACGGAAGCCGCGTACGACCGCTCATCGAACCGCGCGTCGTCGAATCCGATGCAGAAGGTCTTCACGGGCTGATCGCTGAGCCGCGCCATGGCGGCCACCACCGCGGAGGAGTCGATACCGCCGGACAGGAAAGCACCGAGCGGACGTTCGCTGACCATACGGACCCGGGTGGCGTCCAGCAGCAACTGCCGCACCTGCTCGGCCGCGTCCCGCTCGCTGTGCACGGGCCGCGGGGTGAAGTCCAGCTTCCAGTACCGCCGGATCCGCCGGCTGCCCCGTTCCCACACGAGAACGTGCCCCGGGGGCAGTTTGTGAATGCCCCGGTAGATCGACCAAGGAGCCGGTACGTACTGATAGGTGAGGTAGTGATGCAGTGCCACCGGATCCAGTTCACGGGGCACCGAAGGGTCGGCCACGAGTGCTTTGAGCTCCGACGCGAAGGCCAGTGAGTCACCGGCCTGCCGGTAGAACAACGGCTTCTTCCCCACCCGGTCCCGCGCTAGCAGCAGCCGGCCTCGCGTCGCGTCCCAGATCGCGAAGGCGAACATGCCCCGGAGGTGCCCGACAAGGTCCTCGCCGTGTTCCTCGTAGAGGTGGACAAGAACCTCGGTGTCGCCCTCGGTCGTGAACCGGTGTCCGCGACCGGTCAGCTCCCGCCGCAGCTCGGCGAAGTTGTAGATCTCACCGTTGAAGACCGCCACGACGGAGCGGTCCTCGTTGTAGACAGGCTGGTCTCCGCCGGCGACATCGATGACGGCGAGCCGGCGCATGCCCAGCGCCGCGTGATCGTCGGTGTGGAAGCCCTCTCCGTCCGGGCCCCGGTGGGCGATGAGGCGGCACATCGCACGTACACGCTCGGGGTCGGGAGGGCTGGTCGACACGATTCCCGCTACACCGCACATAGACGCTCCCAAGGTGACATGCCGTCGGACCAGTGGTCCGCCGGCCTGTCGGGCCCCTGTTTGCCGCACACTCCTCCGCGGGCTGACCACCGAGCCTGATACATATCACACCGATATGGACATTTCGCCGGGCCTCACTGCGCTGCAACCACCCCTCCCCCGGGCTCCACCCCTGTGTGCTCCGATCCGGTGACCTCTTCTGCCCGGCCCCGTCACCACCGCGATCCGGTCAGAACGGCGGGATATTGTCTCCGAGCCCTGACCGGTGGCTGCACGTGGGAGCTGAAATGGCGATCGACGCCCCTGAAATGCTCGGCAATCAGGCAATGACTTCGATGTGCCGGACAATTCTGGCCCCGTATGGGGGACTTGGCCCCGGCAGCCGCGTGCTGGACTTCGGGTGCGGTTCGGGCCGGCACGTCCGTGAGTTCGCCGCTGCGGGCTATGAGGTGGCGGGCGTGGACAGGCCTGTCGAGCCACTGGTCAAGCAATGGATGGAAATGCCGGAGAAGGACCGGGAAGTCCTGCACTTCTCTGACGCCGACGGTAATTTCCCCTTCCCCGCCGAGTCCTTCGACTTCTGCTACTCGACGTCCGTTTTCGAGCATGTGATGAGCTACGACAAGCCGCTCGGCGAAATCGCCCGGGCCCTCAGGCCGGGAGCCTGGACCCTGCACGTGTTCCCGGCTCGCTGGCGGCCGGTTGAGCCGCACATCTTCACGCCGTTCGGCGGCCGGTTCCAGCACCCCGCACTCGTCTCCCTCTGGGCGAAGCTCGGTATCCGCAACTCCTTCCAGCGTCATCTCAGTGCTGCAGAGACCGCGGCCAGGAACATCGAGTACAGCGCGAGTGGAATCAACTACCCGACGAAACACGAGATTTCCCGAGCATTCGGCCGCCACTTCTCACAGGTCGAGTTCGTGGAGCGTGAGTTCGTGATGGCGACACGCAGCGTCAGCCGTTTCTCCGGGGCACTCGCCCCGGTAATCTCATGGCCCGTGGTCGAAATGCTGTACCGGGGATTCCATACCCGGGTCGTGCTGGCGCGCAAATCGTAGGCCCTGGTCCCGGTGGCCGTGACACGCCACACGCACAGATCGAAAGAGGCACCGCTCCGTCATGCCCGCACTGACTGTGCCAAGGACCCCAGCAGGTTCTCGTCACTCCGAGCCGGACGGCCCGCGCAGTTCGCTGTGCAGCGCTCTCGCCGTATACACCGTCGCAGCTGTTTTCCACGTGGCCGTCGTCCTGGTCGTTCATTCTCAGACCCACGGCCAGGCGCTCTTTCCCGATGCGCGGGGATACGAATCGACCAGCGCGGCGATCGCCGAGGCGTGGCGCAACGGAAACTCCTGGGAGATGCGGAATCTGCCGGCGCAGGTCGGTTCGGCGGTGTGGGGCTACCCGGTGATCATGGCCGTGTGCAGATTCCTGACCGGCGGAGGATGGCTTGCCGCCAAGACGGTGCTGGCACTTCTCGCGGCGACCGGCGCGGTCGCGGCGCACCGACTGGCCCTCGGGCGGGGAAGCAAGCGCGCGACCGCCGCCGGGCTGCTGGTCGGCACCAGCCCGTCCCTCCTGCTGTGGGACGCCTGGGGCCTCAAGGACGGGCTTCTCGTCACCCTCATCCTGTGGTCGCTGCTCGTCCAGACGCGGGCACGCTTCTCGGTCGCCTGCGTCGGTACGTTGCTGAGCATCTACGCATGCCTGTACCTGAGACCTTTCGCGGCGCTGTTTCTCGTGGTCACCCTGTTCGCCCGGGTTCGCTTCCGTCGCGAGTTCCTTGCGGGTTCCCTGATCGTCGTGGGGGCCGCGGCCGTCTTCATCGTCCCCCGGCTGATGACGCTGCTCGATCTGGTGGACTCACTGGAGGTGCACGACGGGACCCGTCTCGGCTTCACCGGCGGATACGGCGCGGAGAACCTCCTGAGCCATCCCCAGTACCTGATGGCATTGCTGCTCGGGCCGTTTCCCTGGGAGTTCGGCCCGGAGACCGCGGTCCCGGGACGCTGGCTCTATATGGGAACGCTCATCTGGATCGCATGCCTCGCCGTAGCTCCCGCTGCACTGCGGCGGGCATGGGCGGACACCGAAGGGGTCGGTCGTGCTGCCGTCCTGGGATGCGCCGCGTACGCCGCCGCGTACATGGCCACCTTCGGCGGAGCTTTCTACCGGCAGCGTTCCCTTCTCGAGTGCATGCTGGTCGTTCTCGTCGTGCTCTACCTCCCGCTCTCCCCGGCCCGGGCGATGATGCGGATCCAGGTGTGGCTTGCCGTAGTCGCCTGCATGGCCGTTCTGCACAGTCCCCACCTCACGCCCACGATGCAGAGCAAGTGGCTTGCCGCGGGCGCGATCGGTCTGGCCGTCCCTCTGACGTTCCTGTGCAGTCACCGGCAGGGCGTCGGACGCCGATTGCTCGGCCGCCGGACGTAGCCACGCCTCACTGAAAGGATTGCCCGGTGCCGGCTTCCCCACCGGATCCCTGCCCCCTGTGCGATTCGTCCTCACGGGCAGCGTCGTCTCGCGTCCGCCTCGCCGGGTGTCGGAAGGGCGAACGCCGGACTGTCGTACGGCCCCGGGGCCGGAACGGCCGCACGGTGCGCGCGCTGCTCCGGCGTCGCGGGTGATGCGGTGATGCTCGACCGGCCCGGGAGTCAGCCCTTCGGGGTGCTCGTCGTCTGCACCGGCAACCTGCATCGCTCACCGCTGGCGGAACGTCTGCTGGCCGTCCGGCTGGCTCCGGCATCGGAGCGTGTCCACGTGTCGAGCGCAGGCACCGCCGCGCTGACCGGCGCACCGATGGACCCCGCCGCGGCCTCCCTGCTCAGCGAGATGGGCGGGGATCCGGGTGGAGCCGTCGCCCGAAGGCTCACCTCGGGCCTCGTGAGCGACGCGGCACTGGTGCTGGGTGCCGCGTCCGAACATCGCGAGGCTGCCGTACGGCTCTGCCCGGTGCACGGGCTCCGCAGCGCCTTCACTCTGCGGGAGTTCGCCCGGCTGCTTCGCGGCGAGGACGCGGCCGGTCTGACCGACCCGGCCGAGCGGGCCGCGGCCCTGACCGCGGGGGCGGCGGCCAGGCGGGGACTGACCGGCCCCGGGTCGAGTGACGACGACCTTGTCGACCCGTACGGAGCGTCCGAACAAGAGGCGAGAGCGTGCGCCGCCCGTATCACCGAAGCGGTGCAACGGATCGCCGCGGCGGTGCTGGGCTGACCGGCAGGCTCCCGATCATTGTTCCCGGCAGCCCCGCGAAGGGTGCAGGGTCGCCCGCAGGGGGCGGGGAAGCCGCTGGTTCAGCACGGTCGGTGGGTCATCCGACCAGGGCTCCAGCAACCGCAGCGTCATCGTGCGGCTGCCGCCTGCCGGTACCTCGATGTCGAACGTGTAGACGGGGTGTCCGCGCTCGAAGGTCGGCGTCATGAGAGCCGTCCGCCCGTCGACGGTCGCCTTGATCAGATTCGCCCCCGCGGTCGCGTAGTACGAGACCAGCAGTCGGTTGTCACCCTGGCGCGTCGCGTAGAACGGCTTGTCCAGACGGGCGGTGACGTACGCCGGGAGTCCCGAGGACGGTGCACGGTTGGAGAGGACGGCCTTGACGGTGACCTCCCGCCCCCTGGCGGTACAGGGGCCGGAGTACCAGTCCAGGGTGCGGTCGAGGTAGTAGTCCAGCTTGGTGCCTGCGGCATTGTTGACGACCAGCCCGGCGTAGGGCTCCGGCCCCTGCGGCAAGGAGCCGCCCAGCGGGCGGGATTCCAGCTCCCCCTGCTCGTTCCGGTGGGCGCTCCAGACAGTCATCTGCCCGTCGGAAAGCACCTCGTACAGGCGGAGGATCAGCGCGGGCCGCCGTTGGGGGTCCTCGGCAGCGGTGATCAGCCGCCCGGCGGCCGCACGTGCCACCTCCAGCAGGAAGGCCTTGCGTTCGAGCGCGTCCGCGTACATCGCGTAATTGGTGCGTTCACTGATGTCCACCACGTTGTCGGCCGTGACAAGGGTGCCGTCGCTCGTGCGCGCCGGCCCGGAAGCTTCGAGAAGCCTGGCCAGCGCATCCGGATCCAGGGAGAGGACGCCGTCGACCGGCTCACCGCTCTTGTCGAGCCAGGCGGCCGACCAGATGCGCGCGGCATTGGGGAAGTGCGGGCTCATGTTGGAGTTCGGCCACATGCTCACCGCGGCGTTGCGTCCGTACATGGCGGTGAACTCGGCGCCCAGGTCGACCTTCGGACGGGTGGTCATCATCTCGCTGTCGTGTCCGAAGTCCGTCAGCGTCAGTGTGCCTCTGTCGGCCGTCAGCATGGCGTGAGCGCCGGGCATGCCGCCGGTTCCGCGTGCCTCCGCGGGATTCTGGAACACCACGAAGTAGCGGCGGGGACCGTCCTCCCCCAGCATCAGCGGGAGAAGCCGAGCGCCGGTGGTGGCGTCCTCCACGGCGGGCGCCATCCGGTCCAGTTTGCCGAGGAGCCGGGCCCGCGCCCGGTCCACGGCGGGCAGCCAGGTACGGCTGGGCAGCGCGCGGGTCTCCGCGCGGGCCGCGGCCACCTGGCTCGAGGCGTGCTCGAGCGCCGGTGCGGCCTTGCGCAGCGCGGAGAGGTTGAGGGTGCCGCCACCGTCGCCCGCGTCATGGACGAGGTTGCCCACGGTGCGTACGACCGCAGGCAGCACCCGGCCGGCCAGCCGGTCGACGGCCTTCGCCGTGCCACGGACGCTCTCGAGAGGCGCCCCCAGTCCGGGGAGGTACGCGGCCACGGACCACGCCGGTCCGGTGGTCAGCCGGTGGGCCCGGGCAGCGTGGTCCGCGGCGGAGCGCGCCAGTGCGTCGCCGCGCTCCCGCCGGCCGGTGGCGTCCTGCGCCGGCGCGCCCGCCGCGGAGGACGCCGCCACCGTGTTCCGGAGCGTTTCCAGGTCCCGTTGGGCCTCGAGCAGCTCGCTGCGGGCGAAGAAGCCCGTGACGAGCACCCAGCCCGAACCGACGACCAGAAGCCCTGCCACCACCCACGCCACCGGCCTGGCGCGACGGTGATTCCGTCGCACCAGGCCGGTGAGGTGGGACAGAACGACGCTGCCCGGGACTTGCTTGCGGGTGGTGTGTGGCGCAGAGGGCCGCTCAGCCATGTTCGGTGGCAGCACGCCGTCGCTTGCTGATCACCAGAGTCCCGCCGCCGAGGATCACCAGGCCGCCTGCCGCGGTGAGCAGCGCCACCGTCGGGTCCGGGGAACCGGAGTGAGCCAGCTCCGGAGGGGCCCCGTTCCCGCGTCCGAAGGAGCCCTTGTCACGGTCCGAGCCGTGGCCGCCGCGCTCGTCGTCGCCCTTGTCCCGGCCGTGCTCGTCGTCACCCTCGCCCGCACTGCCGAGTGCACCGCCGTCACCGTCGTGGTCACGGAAGACGGTCACCTGCGCGGACAGTGTGAGCTCGGATTTCTGGCCGACGAGCTGGAAGAGGTAGGTGCCCGGGCGGATGCGCCTGGGGATGATCACCCTTCCCGTCACGATGCCGTTCGCGTCGGCCGTGAAGTGGCCGAGCACCACGATGGGCCTGTCGTCGTCTCCGTCGCCGGGCGTGGAACCGGGGACGAGGCGGGCAATGGCCAGCTCGCCCGGCTGGTACCCGGTCGCGGTGTGGTTGATGTCGTCGCCGGGCGACACGGTGTTGTCGTCGATCGTGAGACCGGGGGTCGGCGGGTATTGCGCAAAGGCCGGTTCGGCGGCAACCACCGGAACGGCGACAATCAGGCTGATGGTGGTGGCGGCCAGGGCGACCCGCCATCTGGAACGTCTGGGCATCGTGATCGGGTCTCCTTCGCAAGGCGCTCGACGAGTGGCGATCTTCGTTGTTGTCGGTTGCGGTGGAACGTCGGTCACCCGCTGCCGGGCAACGGGCGCACGGAGACGCGCGTGAACGGCTCCGTCATCTGCACCACCTCTTGCAGGACGGCAAGGGCATCCGTCCGAAAGCAGGCATCGGGATCCCTTGACGTGGGCAACTCGGGCCAAACAGGCTCACCGCCGGGCTCCACAGGACGGCGCAGTCGCAGCACCCATGTGGCCCCCGAACGCTCGTGACCGCGGTCCGGCCATGGTGAGGAGCGCCTGCCGCGCGATGGGCGGCCTTCCCGAGCCGTCAGGTCGCGCCGGCGGGAACCTCCCTCGGCGCCGGGAGAGGCCCCGGCACCGGGCAGCGGACCCGTCGGTCGCCCGGGGCACTGCGGCAGGCGAATCGGGAAGCGAAGGTGAAGGCGGAGCGGCCGCATGGCAGGGGTGGTCAGCTGTTCGTACGCCGCCGGGCGGCCATCGCCGTCCCGCCACCGAGCAGCACCAGACCCGCGGCGCCCCCGACGAGCACCAGCGAATCGTTCCCTCCGGTGTCCGCGAGTTGCGGTCCGCTGCCCCAGTGCGGCGACGAGCCCCTCTTGATGCGGATCGTGGCCGACAGAACGTGATACGGATTCCGGGCCCTCAGCCTGAAAGTGTGCCGCCCCCGCTCGATGCGCCTGGGGATGGTGACCGTCCCCTCGACGATGCCCTGCGAGTCGGCGGTGAACCTGCCCAGCACCACCTCGCGCGACAACAGGAGCGCGGTGACCGCCTGCCCGGGTTCGAAGCCCGTGCCCGTGAAGTCGAGGTCGTCGCCCGGTGTTAGGACCGTGGCACCGAGTCCGAGGCCAGGTCCCGGGACCGTCGGCGGGTACTGGGCGAAGGCGGGCGGGGCAGCGATCAGCGGTGCGGCGACGATGACGGCGGAGGCGGCCAGGGCCGTAAGGCCGGCCACGCCATCTGGACGTCCTCATGTGCTCCACGCTCCTCGAGAGAGTTCAGGCCGACGACTGACGACTTATACGTCCCGTATGCACGGATACATGGCGACATCCCGAGACAGTGCACACCGCGGACGACGGAGGCACCGAGATGGCGTAAGAACATGCCGCGCAGACCCCTGGAAGTCATGGCGACTTCGGGGTCTGCGCGGACATGGAGGGTGCAAAGAAAGGGATCTGGCGACACATCAGGAAGTGAACACGGGGCTCCCCGCGGCGCCGGGGGGTCCTCGGACCCGGCCCGACCGGCCGGGCGCGCCGGGGGACAGCACTGCCGCGGCGCACGCCCGTCGCCGCGGCAGTGGACGGAGGCTCTGTCAGGTCCACCCCGGCGGTGGGTAGAGGTCGCCTTCACCGCTGACCGCGTCGGCGAACACGAGCTCTTCCTCATATCGGCGATGCCGGCCCAGAGTTCCCCGGGAACTCGACGTGTCCGGCTTCGCCAGCCGGCCGTCGGCCGCGAGGGTCTGGACCCGCTGGAGCACCGACCTCAGATCGAGGCCCAGTTCATTGGCGACGACCAGCAGATCCACGCCCGACTGCCAACTCCACACCAGCACCGAGTCCATCGCCGGGGACCAGATCAACGCCGCCGGGTGCGTGTCCACCCAGGGATCCTCGACCATCGGCGCAGCAACCGGGGTGGCCACCTGGGGAGTCGGCGCGGGATGGGGAGGCGGAGGCGGTGGGGGAACCGCAGGCGCCGGCTCTACGCGAGGGAGCGGGAACTGGGGCTCGGTCGGAGGATCGCTGACGGCCTCCCTGACTCTGTCCTGGCCCGTGGTCAGCAGATTCGCTGCCACCGTACGGGCGCCGTCGCGGCCGACGGTCCTGCGCGCCACACGGACCTCGCGCTCGTGCAGGCCCATCATGCCGGCGACGCTTCCGTCGTCGCCGACGACCACGGCGAAGGCCGCAAGCTTCCTCGTGCGGTCGGCCTGCGCCTCGTCCAGAGCGGTCTGCGCCTGCCGGACGCGATCGTCGCTGGCACAGAAGGCCTTCGCTAGGATTGTATTTCTTTCCCATACTTCACGCGGTTCCACATACGCACAAACGCCTGGCGCGGCTATTGAGCTCGCGGTTCCCGCATAATCAACACAAAGAGAGCCAAAAACTAAAGGCAATCAAGATCACAGCCGATAACTTATGGCCATCGCATCGGATCGTCACACTCGACCCGACGTTCGAGCTCTCGAGCGGCCGGAGCTCGGCATCCGGAGCGACGGGGCGGCCACCCGGCAGCGACGGGTGGCGCCGTGAACACCACGGCGCCGGGGCCGGCGGCCCGGGACGGACGGGCGCTCATCCGTCTATCGGATGCTGTGACGAAAGAATTTGCATCCACTGGGTTGAATTCTTGAGCGCGTCGAACACTCTTCCTCAGCCGGGCGTTCTCTTCGATGCCATCGTGCTGTTCGGCCCGCGCTGTGCGAGCGAGTGGGGGCCAAGGGTGATCCTGTAGTCGCTCGCACCGGCAAGGAAAAGAGACAAGCATGCGCAAGATCGCCAGGGCAGCCGCCACCGGAGCCCTCGTACTCCCCCTCGTGCTGGGCGCCGCCGGCATCGCGGCCGCTGACGCCGGGCCGGTCCACGGGCAGTTCGAGTCTTCGGCCAACGCCGCGGGCGCATCCAACTCGGGAGTGCTGTCCGGCTTCCTCGGGGCCGGCGACCAGGAAGCCGGCAGCGCGGCTGCCCCTGGCAGCCCGGTGTACCTGGGGTCGAGTCAGACCGCCGACGCGGCCGGCGCCTCCTCCTCGGCCGTCTCGAGCGGCGTCGACGCGGACGGCCACACCTACTACCTCGTCAACCAGATGGTCGCGGACGAGAACGGCGCATCGTCCTCGATGACGTTCTCGCGTTCCTGACGGACACACAATCCGAGGCGCTCGACAACTCCGGTCGGGCGCCTCGGTATTTCCCGGGCCACTCGTGTCCGGCGGATGTCAGGCGTGGGCGGCGCCGAGGATGAAAGTCCACCAAGGACCGTCCGGGCCATGGGAAATCCCCACGCCGGCCTCCCTGTAGGTGCAGGTGAGAATGATCTCTCGATGATCGGGGCTGTTCATCCAGCTCCGCACGACCGACGGTGCGTTCTGCGACCCCCTGGCCACATTCTCGCCGTAGTACTCGTTCTCGTATCCGGAATCGTGGAGTCGTTCGCCGACCGAGACGCCGCCCCTGCCCATATGGGTCAGCCGTCCTCCTGTCGCCATCTCGGCGCTGTGCCGCTCCGCCGCCCGCTCCAGCGCCGGGTGCTCGTGCACCGCGGGACAGCCGACGCGCAGCCGCTCCAGATTGACCAGAGCGAGAACGCGCTCAGCGGTCGCCGCCGACGCGGCCACGGAACCGGCTTGTCCGGCGGCGGCGCCGGAATTCGTTCCCATTGCCGATGCGACTCCCCCCGTCGCCGTGCTTGCCACCTCAAGCCCCGCGAGCAGGGCCACCGTGAGAATTCCTTTTGCCCAGTTCGTCATGGGACATTTCTACCGCTGCCCCCGCTCTCATCCATGCCCTTCAGGGCCGAGGCGAAAGAGTGTTTTTCGCGTCGGGCGATTCGGGGAATTCCGTGCTTCCGCTCCGGACAACACGAAAAAGGAAGTCCCGGACACCGGTCTTTCCGTGTCCGGGACTTCCCTTTTCGCTCCGCTCGGCCCGGAGCATCGTCCGGCTTCCTTCGGCCCCCGAGGACTTCGATGTCGCCCTGCGCCGAACCGAGCGGACATTCCTGATCAGTTGGTGGACTTCTGCGCCAGCGGCAGTGCGATGTCGGTGACCTGGTGGTTCAGGGGGAACGAGCGCACCCGCTGTGCCGCGCCGGTGAGCAGGTTGACGTGGTGGAAGCGGTAGACGCCGTCGACCTGCAGGGTGGCGAAGCCCTGGTTGCTGCCCTCGTAGCCGTTGCCGTTTCCGTTCTTGGCCGAGTAGTAGATGTCGAAGCCGGCCGACGGCCCCGCGTTGACGCCGAGGCTGCCCGTGGGGGCGAGATTGCCGGAGTTGGCCGGGGACTGCACCGCGACCGTGTCGTTGACGGTGTCGACGTCGAACAGGGTGGTCCCGGTCGCCGGGTCGAGGTCGTTGTTGGTGTAGGCGGCGCCGGTGATCCCCAGCGCAACGGCGGCCGACGGGTGCGTCAGCACGGCGTCGACCGTGGTGACGAGCGGAGCGTTGGCGTCGTCGATGTTGTGCCGCAGGTTCTGACCGGTGTCGCTGACGATGCGCAGGCGGTTCGCCGCCGGGTTGAAGTCGACTCCGAACTGGGTGCCGGAGAGCGCGACCGTGAGCTGGTGCACCTTTGTCGCAACCGCGTTGAGGGTGTTGATGGTGTAGATGCCGCCCTGGTTGCCCACCCCGTAGAGCAGTCCGTTCTGGACCCGGAAGTCGATCCCCACCAGAGACGTGTCCCCGACGAGCCCTGAGATCTGCGCGATCGAGCGCACCGTCGACGGAGTGCTGGTGTTGAAGCTCACCAGCCGCTGGTCGGTCGTCAGGCCGAACACCTTCAGGCGCCCGTGGTAGTCACCCCCTGTCGCCCGGACGGCAGCCACGGACCCCGACTGGGCGATCGCTGGTGCCTGCCCGGCCTCGGCGTTGGCCGCGGCCGTCTGCGGCCAGGCCGCCACAGCGGCCAGCACCGCCGCGGCGAGAGTTGCTCTACGCATGTGTGTGTCTCCCTCAGAGGTCGAATCGCCCCTATCCACTGGGCGTCGGACAGCCACATACCTTGCGTAGGGAAATCAGCAACCTCAATGCGGCCATTCGGCCGCACACCGTAAGCGCTTCCCCGGCCGCCGCAGAAAGAGCTGCCGCCACGAAGGAAGGACGGCGGGCCTTCGACGGGCCGGGCGGCGAGGGGCTTCACGGCGACGGGCTCAGACGGACAGCGCTCCCCCGGCGACGGCCACCACCGCCGCGACGATCGTGACGACGGCGATGACGAGCATTGCCGCGCGGCCCGCACTGAAGACATCCATGGCCTGCCAACGATGTCCGCGGGCGGATGAACCGGGGGCGTCCGAACCGCAATCAGGCCGTCACCGGCCCGTTAGGGTGGCGAGCGACGACAACACGGCGAGGTGCGGCGCCAGGGCACACGAACCCGGCAGGGTCCGAACGAGAGGCCCTGGGCGCCGCCCTCCGCAGACATGGGTGCAGGCCCGGAGATGTACTGCCGGGCCTGCGCTGCCGGTGGGCCGGGGAGCCTGTCCGGCGGGGTGAAGGCGGCTGTGGGGCGGTGTATGCCCCGTGTCAGCGTCGCGAAGCCCTGGTGCTCCGGATGGCGGCGGCGCCGCCGCCGGCGAGGGCGAGCGCGGCCAGTGCCATCAGGCCCGTGTTGGCCTCGGCTCCGGTCCGGGCGAGCGTCGCCGGGGGCTTCGCGCCCTCGGTCACGGGCACCTCGGCGACCGGCTCGGCGGGCAGCGGCGTGCTCGCCTCGGGAACGGCCGGTGCCTCCGGGAGGGGAGCCGCGGGCACGGGCGCCACGGGTGGAACGACCGGCGGGGCAGCCGGCGGGGCGACGACCGGCGGGACAACCGGCGGAGCGACGACCGGCGGGACAACCGGCGGAGCGACGACCGGCGGAACGACCGGCGGAGCGACGACCGGGGGAACGACCGGCGGGACGGCCTCGTCGTCGTCGGGAACCGTGGGCGGCACCGGCACCGGGTTCTCTCCGGGCTCGTTCCCGTCGGGTACCGGCACCGGCAGCGGCATCGGGTCGACAACGGGCGGTTCCTGCACCTCCGGCGGGTTGGGCAGATCAACGTCATCCGGAGGCGTCTGCTCCTCACCCGGAGCGGCAGCCCCGGTGTCACCATTGACGCAGGCGTTGCCGGATGCCGGGTTGAGCAGTCCGATGACATTGACAGTATTACCGCACAGATTCACCGGCGCGTGAACGCCCGCCTGAATGACATTGCCCGAGAGGATTCCAGGCGAACCGTCCGCGGTTCCGACGCTGCCGACGTCTGCCACTGCCGCTCCGACGCTGGCCACGGTAGCCCCGGTAGCCAGGCAGGCCGCGAGGAGGATGCGCTGAGCCTTGCTCTCCACCTTTGTTTCCCTTCTTGCTTCGGGAGAAGGATCGGACCTCCTCCCTTCGAGCAGGAAACGAAACAAACGGCGCCACGTAACGCAGACGTGGCTCCGATTTTTGAGTGGCACCGGTGCAAATCCCTATTCTCATTTGGGCATTCGAGGTTTCTTACGATCGGAGCGGATCGCCTGAAGGCTTCTCACGCGTTCTCAGGTGAATACGGCCGACCCTGCCCGGCAGCTCCGGCGCCGCCTTCGGCGACGAGGCCGTAGAGGACGAAGGCGAGCGGCCTCCGAAGCTCCCGCTCGGCCTCGGCGGCTCCTGGATCCATCAGCGGGCACAGGCCGGGGCGACCCAGGCCGGGCGGACATCGGCGCCGCGCGATCGGCCGACGAGAGGCCCCCGAGAGCGCCACCGTATAAGCTCGCATCGATATGAGTCTCGACGCATGACTATTCAGAGGGGTGACTCATGGTCGATACGCCCAGGGGATTCGCTGTCCACGTGGCGCCGGTCGGCGCAGGCGACGACGGCAGGGACGACTTCACGGTCCTGCTGTCCACGGAGCCCGCGCGGGTCAGTGCGGTGTTCACCCGGTCCAGGTTCGCGGGCCCTTCCGTGCTCCTGTCCCGTGAGGCCGCGGCCGACGGTGTCGCCCGGGGAGTCGTGGTCGTGGCGCGGAACGCGAACGTCGCCACGGGTGCCCAGGGAGCTGCGAACGCACTGGAGGTACGCGACGGCGTCGCCAAGGCGATCGGTCTGCCCGCCGACGAACTGCTCGTCGCCGCCACCGGTGTGATCGGCCGACAGCTGCCCATGGAGAGCATCCGGAAGCATGTCGCCACACTTTCCTGGCCGTTCACGCAGGACCACGGCTTCGAGGCCGCCGCACGGTCCATCATGACCACCGACACCCGCCCCAAGATCGCCACTGCCCGCGTCGGCGATGCCACGATCACCGGGATCGCCAAAGGGGTGGGGATGCTGGAGCCGGACATGGCGACACTGCTCACCTTCTTCGCCACCGACGCGCATCTCCCCCCGGATGTGCAGGACGAGCTGTTCCGCGAGGTCATGGACATCACGTTCAACGCGGTGAGCATCGACACCGACACCTCCACGTCGGACACGGCCGCGCTGTTCGCGAACGGGCTCGCGGGTGAGGTCGACCCGGAGGAGTTCAGGGCCGCGCTGCACCGTGTGGCACTCGATCTGGTGAAGATGATCGCCTCCGACGGCGAGGGCGCCGACAAGCTCATCCAGGTCGAGGTGGCGGGCGCGCGGGACGCGGCGCAGGCGAAGCGGGTCGGCAAAGCGGTCGTCAACTCGCCCCTGGTGAAGACCGCGGTCCACGGATGCGACCCGAACTGGGGACGGGTCGCGATGGCGATCGGGAAGTGCAAGGACGAGACGGACATCGACCAGGACAGGGTCACCATCCGCTTCGGGGATATCTCCGTCTATCCGCCACGGGCGGACGACGACGCGGTCCTCGACGACCTGACGGCGTATCTGCGCGGTGAGGAGATCGTCATCGGAATCGATCTCGGTGTCGCCGACGGCGCCTTCACGGTCTACGGCTGCGATCTGACCGAGGGATACGTGCGGCTGAACTCCGAATACACCACCTGAGCAAGGGCGTTACAGGGCGGCCTGGAGTGCGGGCTGTTCCCCTGCGGGACGCAGGGGAACAGCCGGGGTGTCCCTGGCCGGAAAGCGCTGACGCTGCGTGTTCCTTACATATCCTCCTCGTCACCAAAGGTGACATTGGAGGTCCTGCTCATGCTGCGGCTGCGGCGATCGGTACTGAAAGGCACGCTGGCGGCCGGGGCCGCCGGACTGCTGTCCGGAGGCGCGGCACCCGCGGCGGCCACCTTCGCGCGGCAGCGGCCGCCCGGACTCGGCCCGGCGAAGGCCCCGCTGACGATGCGCTGGCTGGGGGTCGCGGGCTGGGAGCTGGCCTTCGGAGGCGGAGCCGGCGGTCGCAGCCGCAGTCTGCTCTTCGACCCGTACTTCAGCCGGATGCGCTGCCTGGGCGAGGACGGAAAGCTCGATCCGTCCCTCCCCCTCCGGCTCGACCGGGCCGCGGTCGAGGAGGCGGCGCGCAGCAGGCTCGCCGGTGCGCCGGAGCTGATCCTCGTCAGCCACGGGCACTTCGACCACATCGCCGATGTACCGCAGCTGCTGTCGCTGCCGGGATGGAAGGACAGCCGCATCCGTACGCTGTGCGACGACTCCTCCCGGCATCTGCTGACGGCCCTGGGGGCTCCCGCGCGTCGCGTCGCGGATGTGATCACCGTCAGGGGCGGCGAGTACCTGCAGTTCGACGGCTTCACCGTGGAGGTCTTCCGCAGTCTGCACAGCCAGGGGGCGGACCACGGGTACTTCGCTCCCGGCAGGCTCGCCGCCCGGCCGGGGACCCGCCCGGCGACGCTCGGTGAGCTTCCGGAGGGCGAGACGCTGATGTACGCGGTCACCGTCGACGACGGCCCGACCGTGCTGCTCTCCGGAGCCAGCAACTACATCGCCCGCGAACTCACGGGTCTGCGCCCGGATGCGGCCGTGGTGGGCATGACCTCGCACTCCGCGGTGCACCGCTATCTGGACCGGCTGCTCGACGTCCTGGGCGACCCGCCGCTGCTGGTCCCCAGCCACCACGACGACATGGTGTCCCCGCTCACCACGGCCGGCGGCCGGGCCGTGCGAGGGGACGATGCGGCCGTCGCCACACTGGCCACGGCGGTGCGGAAGCGGGGCACCGCGGCCAGGACGCGGGTGCTCCGACCACGGCCGTACGAGCCCCTCGACATCACGGCGGAGCTGGCCGGGTAGCCGCGGGGCCGGATTCCGGACCTCATAGGGAGTCCGGCCCCGCAGTCCGTGCGCAGAACGCCCGTTCCGGTCCAGGGCCGACATCGTTCGGATCTTGCCGGGTTCGCGTGCCCTGGCGCCGCGCACCTCGCTGTGTTGTCGTCGGTCGCCTACGTCCCCCGGCCACCGCTGGGAGGTGTCCCCACCGCGTGGGCTCCCTTCTCGGCCTTGCGATGCACGCCGCCGGACCCCGCTCACCGATCCGGCCCGATCCGGACGAAGGACCCTAGGCGGCTTTGAGATAGCGCTCGTCCTGCTGGAGCACCGCCTGCATGGTCGCCTTGAGCTTCACCCCCGGGTCGATCCCGATCTGGTCCCGCAGGGTCCTGCTCGCCCGGTGGAAGATCTGTATCGCGTCCGCCTGCCGGCCCGTGCCGTAGTAGGCCTTCATCAGACCGATGTAGAGGTCCTCGCGGAGCGGGTCCTGGCCGAGGAGCTCCGACAGCTGCGCGATCGCGTCCTCGAACTTCCCTCGTCCTATGTCGATCCGCGCGCGCAGTTCGATGGCGGCCGTCCGCTCCCGGTCCAGGCTCTCGGCATGCAGGCGCAGCCTGCCGGAGGTGACATCCGTGAGTGCTGCGCCTTTCCACATCGCCAGTACGGCTTCGATCCGCTGCCCCGCGGCGTCGAACTCCCCACGCGCGTAGAGTTCGCGGATCTCTCTGACCGCCTCGCGGAAGACGAAGAGGTCGATGCGCACGGCGGGAACATGAAGCTGGTATCCGAGGCGGTGGGACACAAGGACGTCCCTCCCCAGGCCCGCCGCCTCCAGCGCGGTACGAATACGCCAGGTGGAGGTCTGGAGCTGCCCGGATACGGTACGCGGCGGCTCGCCGTCCCAGGAGTCCGCGATGATGGCCTCCTTGGTCACGACCTGCCCGGGCTTCAGCGCGAGGGCCGCGAGGAATCGCACCTGCCTCTGGCCCTGGATCGGAATGGGTACGCCTGCGTTCAGCAATGCCACGGGTCCGAGGAGCTGGACCGTCAGGCGTCTGGCGCTGTTCAAGGTACTTACCCCCCTCGTGGGTGCGCATGATGTCGGGGGGCGAGTGCCGCTTGGGCGGTGTTTCCGCACGTCTGCTGTTTTCGCGTACCCCCGTTTGCCGTGCTGCCGCTCGCGCGCGGGATCTGCCCGCAGGCGGCGGACTACCCCGGCGTCGCCGAGATCGTTGCGTAGTCGTACATACCGTATGCCTGTGACATGGTGATGTTCGAGGCTCCCGGACCCCGGTAGACCACCGATCTCACATACATGTACGGACACATCACCGCGCTGTCCATCGCGAGTCGGTCCACCTCCGCCCAGATGCGGGCTCTTTCCTCCGGGTCGGCCGTGGCGACGCCCTCGTCGAGCAGATGGTCGATCTTGGGATCGGCCAGCTCACCGAGGTTCTGGTTGCCCGACTCCTTGATGGCACGGGAGTCGGCGATCTGCTGGAGGAAGCCGAAACCGTCCGGGAAGTCGGCGGCCCAGCCGAACATCACGATGCCGATTCCGTGCTCCCTCAGATAGGCCGGGACACCGGCGCACTTCGTGAAGTAGTCGCCCGAGGTGAAGGCGACGACCTCCGCGTCGATTCCCACACGGGCCAGGCCGGCGGCGAGGGCCATGGCCGCGTTCCATTCCTTGCGCCGGTCCTCACGCGCCGCGATCCTGACGGGGAAGCCGTCCGGCATTCCCGCCAGGGCCAGTTCGCTGCGCGCCGCTTCCAGATCGCCGGTGCCGTCGGGACCGACCGGGTATCTGTCGTGCGGTTCATGGCCCGCCACCGTCGGTGGCAGCAGGGTCGTGGCGATGTCGCCGGCGGGTTCGCCGCCGTACGCGGCGCGCATGGCGGCCTTGTCGGTCGCGTACTGGACCGCCCTGCGGGCGTGGACGTCCGTCAGCGGACCGATGTTCTGGTTGATGCAGTAGAGCCAGACGAAGCCGGTGCGCGGATTGTCGACGTGCTCCTTCAGGGAGTCGTCGGCGAGAAGCCGTTCCTGGGTCTCCGGCTGCACCCCCACGCCCGCCAGATCGATGTCCGCCTCGCCGGCCAGCAGCATGCGGTCGACCTCCTGCCCGGTGACGCCGAGCCGGACGTGGATCTCGTCCGGTCTGCGTGTGCGCAGGGGGTCCGTGTCCCGGTTCCAGTGCGGGTTGTGCACCAGGAGGGCTTCGTGCCCGGGTATGTAGGAACTGATGCGGTACGGGCCGGACGACACGGGCCGTTCGTGGTAGCGGGGGTAGGCGTCCGCGTCCTCCGGGACGGGAATGGTCGTCGGGAGGGCGGCCAGGTGGTCGAACCCGGAGAACGGATTCCTCAGCCGGAAGACGATCGTCCGGTCGTCCGGGCACGCGATGCCGTCCTCTGCGCCGGTCAGGTACTGGCGCAGGTACTGGGGACCGCCCCGGGTGACCATGGCTCCGCCTTCGTACACCGCCTCGGGGAAGCTGGCCCGCAGCACGGCATGGCGTACGTCGCGCGAGGTGACCGGGCGGCCGGTCTCGAACGCCACTCCCCGGCGCAGGCGGTAGGTCCACTCCCGGCCGTCCTCGGAGGGGCTGCCGAGGTCCTCGGCGAGGTCGGGGACGAGTACGGGCCTGCCGTCGTCGTCCGGGCGGTAGCCCACCAGGGACCGCCCGATCAGCCGGATGAAGTTCCAGGTGTAGGCGTAGTACGTGTCCGCCGGATCGAGGGAGTCGAAGTCGTCCGTGCGGACGAACCTCAGCACTCCGCCCTCTGCCTCGGAAGGGCGCACCACTGCGCGTGATGCGTCGTCGAATCCCACGTGTCATCGCCTTTCGTGTGCCGGACAGCTCCGCAGGAGAACTGCGTGAGACCTGGGGTGGGTTGTGCCTTTCAGCCGATCGCCTTGAGGAACCTGGCCGCGATGGGTCCGGCGTCGGAACCGCCCGAGCCGCCGTCCTCCACCAGCACCGACCAGGCGAGGTTCTTCTCGCCCTGGTAGCCGATCATCCAGGCGTGGGTGCGCGGCGGGGTCGCGTTGCCGAACTCGGCCGTGCCCGTCTTCGCGTACGGCTCGCCCGGAACCTCCTTCAGTGCCCGGCCCGCGCCGTAGGTGACCGTGGCGCGCATCATCGTGCGCAGACCGGACACGACCGCCGGATCGAGCCGGGTCTTTGCCTCGTGTCTCTTCTTCACCGCTTGAGGCACGAGGACCGGCTGCCGGAATGCGCCCTCCTTGACCGTCGCCGCGATCGACGCCATCACCAGGGGGGAAGCCTGGACGCGGGCCTGTCCGATGGTGGCCGCGGCCTTGTCGTTGTCGCTCGTCGCGACCGGGACGCTGCCGTCGTACGTGCTGACGCCGACGTCCCACGTGCCACCGATACCGAAGGCCTGCGCCGCGTCGTGCAGCGACGAATCCTGAAGCCTGCTGCGGGCGTTGACGAAGAAGGTGTTGCAGGACTTGGCGAAGGAGTCCCTGAAGGTGGAGCCCGCAGGAAGGGTGAACTGGTTCTGGTTCTCGAACCGCTGCCCGTTGACATGGGCGAACTTGGGGCACTCCACGGTGTCGCCCGGGCCCATCCCCTCGCCGAGCAGCGCCGCGGCGGTGACGACCTTGAAGGTGGAGCCCGGCGGATAACGTCCTTCCAGGGCGCGGTTCATGCCCCCCGGCCTGTTGGCGGCGGCCAGGATGTGGCCGGTGGAGGGATCGACGGCCACGAGGGACGCGTTCTTGCCGACTCCGTCCAGCGCTTCCGCGGCTGCTTCCTGGATCTTCGGGTCGATGGTGGTCCTCACAGGCACGCCTTCGGCACCCTTGTCGTTGCTGAGCCGCTTCACGGCAAGGCCCGACTCACGGTCCACGATGGCGACGGACTTCGCACCGCCCGCGCCGCCCGTGAGCTGCTTGTCGTAGCGGGCCTCGAGTCCCGAGACGCCCTTCCCGCTCTTCGGGTCGACCGAGCCGACGATGGAGGGTGCTTGCAGCGCGTCTCCATTCACATCGAGTACCGCGGCACGTTCCCGTGATTGCAGGGCCAAAGTCTGACCGGGGACCATCTTCGGATGGATCAGCGGAGTGGTGAACTCCACCTGCCATTCACCCTGCTTCTTCACGAGTTTTGCGGTGGAATCCCAGGTGTAGTCACCGGCACCGGGAATCTTCATCGCAACTGTGAACGGAATGCGAACATCCCCTTCCGTCAGACGCTTCCCGCCCTTCGCCGTCGCTTCCGTTTTCGACGGTTTCAGGTTCGTCATGACGGACTTGATGAGGGACTCCGCATTCGCGGGAGTATCCGTGTACGAGCCGGCCTTCCCGGCGTCCCCCGCCTCCCAGGCCGCGAGGAACTTGTCGAGCTGCTGCCCGGCCGCCCTGACCTCGGGGTCATCGGCCTCACCGGCGATCAGGGCGCTGTATCCCCAGTAGCCGATCCCCGCCATGGCCGCAAGTGATGCCAGAGTGCCGACAGCAAGACGGCGGCGTGACCGCCGCCGGTCCCGCAAAAGAAAATCCTGGTAAGCGCCCTCGCGTGCCATGCGCGCATCCTATGGGCACAGTCTCTTCACACTCTCCTCTGCCGCGCGATTCCGGACATGCGCATTCCCCACGGCATTGTCACGGCCGTGCCCCATTGCGGTGGATCGGTCCGATCCAATTCGAGTCCGGCCCGACCGTCGGCCGAGTACCCGAACTGCACTCCCGCCGGCCCGACCGATCGATATCCGCCGGGAGGTTTGGCCGAAAGTGGAAGGCGTGACAAAGAACGGACTGTGTCAGTGTCATGTGCCGGGCTGAAATAACGTTGTCACCCTGGTTCAGATGTCCAGCTCCCACATCCGCCGGCTGCCCGCGGGGCGGAAGCCGAACTCCTCGTTGATCCTGCGCATATGGACGTTGCCCGACGAGTTCCAGGTGTCGATGGTGCGCAGCTGCGGCTCACTGGCACGGACGTGCCCGAGGTTGAGTGCTTTGACGAGCCGCCCGAGACCGTGTCCGCGGTGGTCCGGGTCGACCACCGTGACCGCCTGGAGCGCGTTGTCGGGGTTGGCGGTGGTCATCGACACCGCTGACCAGGCCACCAGCCGGCCCGTCCCCTGGTGGCTCACCCCGGTCTGGTGGGCACGCCTGCCGCGGGCGATCCGCATCCGCTCGAAGTCACGGATGCGGGAGATCGCGGCGGGCTGCGGCTCCCAGTCCAGGTCGCCGGTCGGGGCGTCCGCGGAAAGGGTGGCCTCCAGGCGGACGGCCTCGGCGACGAGATCCTCGGGCACGGTGCTGCCCCAGGTACGGGACGCGTACCCGTCAGGCAGGGGCGCGGTGGCGGGTGCGTCCGCGACGTTCAGCCGCAGATGGTCGAGAGTCATGACGGCCCGGGCACCGAGCGCCTCCACGAACGCGGCTCCGGGGACGGCCTCCCCGGCACCCGCTGCCGCGTCGGCGCACAACAGCAGCCGGCTCCGGCCGTCGAGTTTGCCCCGGGCGCCGGCGAACTCCATGACCGCGCGGCCGACCCCCCGGCGCCGCAGGCCCGGCCGTACGACGAGGACCGCGGCGGTCACCGAAGCGATGTTCTCCTCGGTGGGGAACTCCAGGCGCAGCGAAGCGACGGCGGCCCCGGCGCCCCCGTCCTCGGTGACCAGCCACTCCTCCACCCTGGTCGCGGGCGGCGGGACCCGCACCGAGCCGGCGAGGTCGGCGCGGCACGGCGCCGGAAGCCAGGGGGTGTCCTCGCGTGCCGCTTCCGTGCGCAGCGAGAACACCGCGTCGATGTGATCGCCGTGGTACGGGTCGAGTTCGGTGAAGACCGGGTTCACGCGTCTCCTTCTCCCATGTCTCCCCTGCCCGGGGCATCGGCGCGGTCTCCGACGAGACCGAGGGCCTGGATGTCGTAGAGGCCGAAGGCGGGGTGCACATACACATTGGTCAGGTCGGGGTGGCGGTAGTGCAGAGTGCGGTCGTGGGCCATGGGAAGGATCACGGCGTGGTCCGTCACGGCCTGCTCGACGCGCTGCCACAGGACCCTGCGCCGCTGCCCGTCGGGCTCCGAAGCCGCCTCGTCGATGAGCGTGTTCACCTGCGGATCGTCGAGTTCGGCGAAGTTGAAGTTGCCACCGCCGTGCTTGATCTGGCGGCCGTCGACGAGCGGGGCGAGAAAGCCGTACTCGGTGGGGTAGTCGGCGCCCCAGTCGGTGACCCCGAGGCCGAGCCCCAGTTCACGGACGGTGGCGGGGCTGCCGAGCCCCGAGCGGTAGTACGAGGCGGTGTCCAGGACCTTCACCTCGGCCTCGATGCCCACGCGGGCGAGGGAGGCGGCCAGGGTGCGGGCGACGAGCTCGAACTTGCCCGGCTGGGTGCCGATCGCCGTGCGGAAACCTCCGGGCAGTCCGGCAGCGGCCAGTTCGGCCCTCGCCGCGTCGAGGTCGCCCGACAGATCCGCCCCGGACGGGTAGCGGTCGCTGCCCGTGTGGGCGGGCAGGGTCGGCGGGATCAGGGAGGTGGCGAGTGCCCCGCCGACGCCGGCCCCGCCGCGGGCCTCGAGAAGGGCGGCCTTGTCGGCGGCGTGGAACACCGCACGTCTGGCGTGCACATCGCCGAACGGCGGTACCGCCTGCTGGACGGTGATGTACTGCAGGAAGCCGGTCGCCGGATTGTCCGCGCGTCCCCGCAGCCGCGGGTCGGCGAGGATGCGGTCACGGCCTGCGTGCTGAATGCCGCGCCCCTCCACATCGAGGTGGAACTCGCCCGCGAGCAGCCGGTCGTCGAGTTCGTTCACCTCGATCCCGAACGCGACCGTCAGCTCCGTGGGAAGTGCGGAGCGGACGGGGTCGGAGGCCGGGTCCCACCGCGGGTTGCGCACCAGATGGAGCGACCGGCCGGGCTCGTAGCTCCGGATCCGGTACGGCCCCGAGCACACCGGCGCGCTCCCGTACGCCTCGCGGTTGTCGCGCAGACGGGGAACGGGGGCGGTGTTGGGCTGCGCCATCAGGTGGTCGAAGTCCGCGAAGGGCCTTCTGAGCCGGAGGACGAGGGTGCGCTCGTCGGGGCATTCGACGGCCTTGAGGCCGTCGGCGCCGTCGCGGTAGGGCCCTCGGTAGCCGCCGTGGTCGAGCAGGTCGAGCAGGTAGGTGGGTCCGCCCGGCAACGTGTCCTGGGCGAAGACCCGTTCCATGGCGTACTTGATGTCGTACGCCGTGATCTCCTCACCCGTCTCGAAGCGTGCGCCGGAGCGGATGCGGTACGTCCAGGTCAGGCCGGACCGGGACACGGCCCCGGGCGCCTCGGCCAGATCGGGCACGACACCCGGGGCCGCGGGGTCGGTGCCGAACGCCATGAGGGTGCGGTGCATGGTGCGCTGGAGCAGCCAGGACCAGACGTAGTACGTGCGGGCGGGATCGAGCGAGTCGACGTCGGCGGAGGCGACCGTCCTGATGTGGCCGCCACGGCGGGTGGACGGGTTCGCGATCCGCCCGACGGCGGCGTTCCAGCCGGTCATCGACCGAGCTCCTTCACGTACAGGTACTGGGTCGACAGCACGCAGCCGCGGGAGACCTTGGCCGCGGTGCTGCCGATCCCGTAGTGGATGCGCGTGACACGGCGGGAGGGGGCGTGGTCGGCGGGGGTGTAGTAGAGGAGTTCGTAGTACAGCGGGAGGCCCAGCTCGCCCTGGCGCTCGTAGTCGAATCCCGCGCGATGGGCGAACCAGTGGCTTCCGTGGTGGAGGATCAGCCCGAAGCCGACGATCTCCCCGTCGGACACGGCCTTGCTGACGAGTGCGCGCGGGCCCAGGGTGCGCTGCGCGGCGGCGAACACAGCGGCGGAGCGCGCCGGATCCCAGCCGGTCATGCCGTACTTGGCGAACAGCTCGGTCTCCAGCTCGGCGAGCCGGGGTATCTCGTCCGCCACCAGGGGCTCGAGCGTGATCCGGACACCGGACGCCTCGATGCGCCTGCGCTCGGCCCGGACCCGGCGCGAGCGGCGGGACGGCAGCCCGAGCGCGTACTCGGGAAAGCCCCCCGCCGGGACGTCCAGGGAGGCGAACTCGCCGGAGGTGTGGGACAGATAGCCGCGGGCCCCGAGAACCCGGGCGACGCGCTCGTCGGCGGCGTCGAGGTAGGGGAAGCACACAGAGGCGGCTCCCATGTCCGCCGCAATGCGTTCGGCCCGGGCGACGACGCGGTCGGCGTCCTCGGCGGTGGCTCTCGCGGCGAGCAGCAGACGGGTACGGCCGAGGTGCCGGCCGCCGGCCATCAGCGACGGCATCAGGCGGTCCGCACCCTCGAAGGCGGCGAGGAGCGCGGCGGCGCCGTCCATGTTCTCGGCGGCGCAGTGCCGCATCAGCAGATCGGTACGCCCGAGCGACCAGGGGGCGGTGCGGTCGGCGAACACGAGCGGCAGCCCCGCCACGGGTCCGTGGCCGGAGCCGGGTCGTGAGGCCGTGAGATAGCGCATCGGGGCACCCGCGGTGTCGTGCAGGACCCGCATCCACTCGGGCGTGAGGAAGAAGTCCTCGTCGCCGGCCAGCCGTGCCCAGCCCGCCTGTTCGGCCTCCGCCGGGTCCTGCCATTCGTCGACGGCGGCACCGGTGGTCGTCGCCCCGGCGGACGTCGTCGTGGCGGAGCCGGCCGCGGTGGAGACCGCCGTGGCGGGGTCGTCCGTGGCGGAGTCGTCTGTGGCAGGCGCGTCTGTGGCGGACATCGCCGCCCGTGGGTTCGCTGTTCCGGACACCGCAGGAGTGTCACCCGCGGCTGTCTCCGGCCTCTCTTCGCACGCTCCCCGATACCGGCGGAAGAGAGCCCGGAGAGTGGCGCCGGTCACGGTTTCCGGGACCCGTTCACCGCCGAACGACCTGGAGACCCATGTCCCGCGTATCGACCGGACCCAGCACGGAACCGACGGCCGCCCACGCACTCCTCACCCGGCTGCACGAGCACGGCGTGGACAAGGTGTTCGGGGTCGTCGGCCGTGAAGCCGCATCGATCCTCTTCGACGAGGTCGAGGGCATCGACTTCATCCTCACCCGGCACGAGTTCACCGCCGGCGTGGCAGCCGACGTCCTCGCCCGGATCACCGGCCGGCCACAGGCGTGCTGGGCGACCCTCGGCCCCGGCATGACCAACCTGTCCACCGGCATCGCCACCTCGATGCTGGACCGCTCGCCGGTCATCGCGCTCGCCGCCCAGTCCGAGTCGCACGACATCTTCCCCAACGACACCCACCAGTGCCTGGACTCGGTGGCGGTCATCAAGCCGATGGCCAAGTACGCCGTCGAGCTCCAGCGCCCGCACGAGATCACCGACCTGGTGGACTCCGCGGTCTCGGCCGCCATGACCGAGCCGGTCGGGCCCTCCTTCATCTCGCTGCCCGTCGATCTCCTCGGCTCGTCGGAAGGCATCGACACGACTGTCGCGAACCCACCGGTGAACACCCCGGTGAGGCCGACGGGCGCGGTCGCCCACGGCTGGCAGAGCGCCGCCGACGAGGCCGCCGCGCTGCTCCGGTCCGCCGAGCACCCCGTGCTGGTCGTCGGCGCCGCCGCCATCCGCGCCGGGGCCGTGCCCGCGATCCGCGCCCTCGCGGAGCGCCTGAACATCCCTGTCATCACCACGTACATCGCCAAGGGCGTGCTGCCCGTCGGACACGAGCTCAACTACGGTGCCGTGACCGGCTACATGGACGGGATTCTCGGCTTCCCGGCCCTGGAGACCCTGTTCGGCCCGGCCGACGTCATCCTCACCGTCGGCTACGACTACGCCGAGGATCTGCGTCCCTCGATGTGGCAGCGCGGCGCCGAGAAGAAGACCGTACGCGTCTCGCCGACCCCGAACCCGATCCCCCGGGTCTACCGTCCGACCGTCGACGTCGTCACCGACGTCCTGGCCTTCGTCGAGCACATCGACGGCGCGACCGCAGAACTCGCGGCGAAGGTCCGGCACGACATCGCACCGCTGCGCGAGCGCATCGCCGAGTTCCTCGCCGATCCGGAGGTCCACGCGGACGGCATGCGGGTCCACCAGGTCATGGACTCCATGAACACCGTCATGGCCGAGACCGCGCGGCCCGGCGAGGGCACGATCGTCTCCGACATCGGCTTCTTCCGGCACTACGGCGTGCTGTTCGCCCGCGCCGACCAGCCCTTCGGATTCCTCACCTCGGCAGGCTGCTCCAGCTTCGGCTACGGCATCCCCGCGGCCATCGGAGCCCAGCTGGCCCGCCCCGGCCAGCCCACGTTCCTCATCGCGGGCGACGGCGGTTTCCACTCCAACAGCGCCGACCTGGAAACCATCGCCCGGCTCGGGCTGCCGATCATCACCGTCGTCGTCAACAACGACACCAACGGGCTGATCGAGCTCTACCAGAACCTCGGCCACCACCGCAGTCATGACCCGGCCGTGAAGTTCACCGGGGTCGACTTCGTCGCCCTCGCCCACGCGAACGGTGTCGAGGCCGCCCGTGCGACCTCTCGCGACGAACTGGTCGCGGCGCTGCGCAAGGGCGTCGAACTGGGCCGTCCGTTCCTCGTCGAGGTGCCGGTCAGCTACGACTTCCGGCCCGGCGGCTTCGGGGCGCTGAGCATCTGACATGGACGAGCAGGCCTTTCCTGCCGCCTTCGGTTTCCTGGCCTCCGCCCGTCTGGGCGAAGGCCGGATACCGGGTGCGGCCTTCGCGACCAGAGGCACCTGTACCAGGCGCCGGGAGCGGCTGCGTACGCAGACCCTCACGGCATCCCTGGTGCACGCCCCCGACCTCACTCCCGAACCGGCACTGGCGCGCGAGGCGGACACCGCCGTACTGATCGCCGGTGAGATCTACAACCGGGACGAACTGCGAACCGTACTGCCCACCGAGGCCGGCGCGGCGGCCTCGGCCGGCCAGGGCGACGCAGAGCTGGTCCTGGCCCTGTTCCACCGCTACGGCCACCACGCCTTCCGCCTCGTCAACGGCCGCTTCGCCGCGGTCGTGGCGGAGGGACGGCGCGTACTCCTCGCCACCGACCACGCCGGCTCCGTGCCCCTGTATCTACGCCCGGGGCGCGGCGAGGTCGTGGCGGCGACCGAGGTGAAGACCCTGGCCCGGTACGCGAGTCCGCAGGGCCCCCCGATCGCCGGTGCGCGCCGCGTCCGCCGGATGCCCGGGCTGTACCAGGTACCGGCCGGTGCGGTGATGGTCATGGACCTCAAGACCGGCACCACGGAGACCCATCCGACCTGGGCCCCGCCGCTTTCGCGCCGTATCGTCGGGGAGAGTGAGGCCGTCGAGGCCGTACGCACGGCACTCGACGCGTCCGTACGGGCCAGACTCGCGCCCGGAACGACTCCGCTGGTGGTGCTCTCCGGGGGCATCGACTCCTCAGGGGTCGCCGCGCTCGCCAGGCACGCGGCGGGGAGTCTGGAGACGGTGTCCATGGGCACCGACACCAGGAACGAGTTCCCCCAGGCCAGGCTGGTCGCCGACCATCTGGGCTCCGAACACGGGGAGTTCACCCTCCGTACCCCGGATCTGCTCACGCAGCTCCCCCACACGGTGTGGGCATCGGAGTCGCACGACCCGGACATCATCGAGTACCTCCTTCCGCTGACCGCCCTCTACCGGGCGCTCGACGGACCGGGGCGCAGGATCCTCACCGGATACGGGGCCGACATCCCGCTCGCGGGGATGCACCGCGAGGACCGGCTGCCCGACCTGGACTCGGCCGTGGCGCACGACATGGCCACCTTCGACGGGCTCAACGAGATGTCGCCGGTGCTCTCGGCCGTGTGCGGCCATTGGTCGACCCACCCGTACTGGGACCGGGACGTCCTGGACCTGCTGGTCTGTCTGGAGGCCGGGCTCAAGCGCCGCTACGGACGGGACAAATGGGTCCTGCGGGCCGCCATGGAGGGACTGCTTCCGGAAGAGACGGTCAACCGGCCGAAGCTCGGTGTGCACGAAGGGTCCGGCACGACGTCCTCGTTCTCACTGCTGCTCGCCGATCACGGCATCCCGGACGAGAGCATCCACAGCGCGAAGCGGCTGGTGGTCGAGGAACTGTTCGACCGCACCGTCGTGGAAGGCGACCATCCGGACCACGTGAGCACGGGCTCGGTGGTGGAGTCCGTGGCGGCACGGCTGAAGCGCGGTGCCGCATGACGCCGGACAGCGGCCCGCCGGGCCGCGCCGGGTTCACGGGCGCCGGCGGTGTCACGGGTGCCGGCGGTGTCACGGATGCCACGGACACCAGGAAGGTCACGGGCTTCGCGGGCAAGCGGCTCGCGCTCGTGGAATCGATGCTGCACTCCGCGTTCTACGACGGCATCCACGCGGCCCGCGATCTCGGCTGCGAGATCTGGCTGCTGGTCCAGGGCGTCGAGTGGTACACAGACGGCAAACCGTTCGACGACCATCCCCTCGCCCGCGTCGACAAGGTGATCCACACCGATACGCACGACCCCGGCGCCATCATCGACGCCGTCACCGACACCGACGGACGTCCGCAGGTGGACGGCATCCTGTCGTTCTCGGACTACCACACCGAGGCCACGGCCGTCGTGGCGGAAAGCCTGGGTCTCCCCTCGCAGGGCCTGGAAGCGGTCACCGCCGCGAACCACAAACACGTGCTGCGCGGTCTGCTCGGCGACGATCCCGCCAACGTCCCGCACTTCCTGGTCACATCGCCCGACGAAGTGCGGGAGGCCATCCGCCGGGTGGGACTGCCGCTGATCGCCAAGCCCCCGTCGGAGGCGATCTCCTACGGCGTACGCAAATGCCACGACGAGTCAGAGGCGACCGCCGCCTACGAGGAACTGTCCTCCTTCAAAAGGTCGTTGCGCGGCCAGCCTCGGCCCGGACACGTACTTTTCGAGCAGTACGTGCCCGGGACCGAGATCTCCGTCGAGTCGATGACCGCCGGCGGCGTCACGCACTTCTACGGCGCCACCTCCAAGGACCTGCACCGCACGACGATGCTCGAGGAGGCCCACAGCTTCCCGGTGCAGCTCCCGCCCGGAACGTGGGAGCAGGTCACGGCCGCCGTGGACCGCACGCTCCGGGCCATCGGCTACCGGCAGGGCCCTGCCCACACCGAGGTGAAGCTCACCGGCGACGGCCCGAAGATCATCGAGGTCAACACCCGGCTCCCGGCGCACATGATCTCCACGATGGTCGCGGACGTGTGCGGCGCCAATCCTCATCTGGTCGCCAAACTCCTCGCGCTGGGCGGAGATCCGTCTCCGGGGCTCGTGGGCGAGGGCGTGACACCCGCGGCGGCGGTCGTCGTGCTCTTCCCCGACCGGCCGGGCGTGCTGACCGCGGTACGCGGCATCGACCGGGCCGAGGAGAACGAAGGCGTCGTCGTCACCCTCCACGCCGACCCGGGCGCCACGGTGGCCTCGCGCCTCGACAACTCGGCCTCCGTCGGCTTCGTGTACGCCCACGCGGAGACCGCCGGAGCGGCGCTCGCAAAGGCGCGGCACGCCGCTTCCCTCATCACCGTCGAGACCCACGAGGAGGACTGAGCCCGTGGAACGCGTCGACTCGCATGTCTCACCCCGCTACGCGCAGATCCCCACGTTCATGCGCCTCCCGCACGATCCCGAACCACGCGGCTACGACGTGGTGGTGATCGGCGCTCCCTACGACGGCGGCACCAGCTACCGGCCCGGCGCGCGGTTCGGCCCGCGCGCCATCCGGAACGAGTCAGGGCTCATCCACGGCGTCGGCATCGACCGCGGGCCCGGCACCTTCGACCTGATCAGATGCGCGGACGCCGGGGACATCGATCTGACCCCGTTCAACATGCACATCGCCATGGAGACCGCGGGCACCCATCTCACCCGGCTGCTCGGGGACAACGCCGCCTTTCTGATGCTGGGCGGCGACCACTCCCTCACCCTGGCCGGGCTGCGGGCGGTCGCCGAGCAGCACGGGCCCGTCGCCGTGGTCCACCTCGACGCCCACTCGGACACCAATCCCGCCTTCTACGGCGGCGAGTTCCATCACGGCACACCGTTCCGGCACGGTATCGACGAGAAACTCGTCGACCCGGCCGCGATGGTCCAGATCGGCATACGCGGCCACAACCCCAAGCCGGACTCGCTCGACTACGCACGCGGGCACGGGGTCCGGATCGTCACCGCGGACGAGTTCGCCGACCTCGGCCCGGCGGGCGCCGCCGGCCTTGTCCGCGAGCGGGTCGGCAGGCGTCCCGTGTATGTCTCCGTGGACGTCGACGTCGTCGACCCCGCCTTCGCCCCCGGTACCGGCACACCCGCCCCGGGCGGGCTGTCGTCCCGTGAACTGCTCGCGCTGCTGCGCTGCATCGGCGACCTCAACCCCGTCGGCTTCGACGTCATGGAGGTCTCTCCCCCGTACGACCACGCCGGGATCACCTCGGTCCTGGCCACCGAGATCGGCGCGGAACTGCTCTACCAGTACGCCCGCGCACACCGCCCCGGAAGTGAAGGAGACCACCAGCAATGACCAGTCCGGTCATCGACTGCACCCAGCACCAGGACCGGCTGCGGGCGCTCGCCGCGCAGCTCCCGAAGGTTCCGCGCAGCGACCTGTACGGCTTCCTGGAGGCCGCGAAGGGGCTCTCCGAGCAGCTGCCCGACGAACTGGTTTCCGCCCTGGACGAGTTCAACGCCCACGGCAACGAGGACGGTTATCTTCTGCTGCGCGCCCTGCCCGTCGAGGCGGACGAGGAACTGCCCGCCACGCCGAGCAGCACCCCGGCCCCGGAGGACCGCCCGCTGCTGACCATGGAGGCGATGCTCGCGCTGGCCGGCCGCAGGCTCGGGCTCCACACGGGATACCGGGAGCTCCGCTCCGGGACGGTCTACCACGACGTGTATCCGTCGCCCGGAGCGCACTACCTGTCGTCGGAGACCTCCGAGACACTGCTGGAGTTCCACACGGAGATGGCCTACCACGTCCTTCAGCCCAACTATGTGATGCTCGCCTGCTCCCGTGCCGACCACGAGCGCAAGGCGGAGACGCTGGTCGGCTCCGTCCGCAAGGCGCTGCGGCTGCTGACGGACGACGTCAAGGCGCGTCTCTTCGACCGCAAGCTGCCGTGCTGCGTCGATGTCGCCTTCCGCGGCGGAGTCGACGACCCCGGCGCCGTAGCCAACGTCAAGCCGCTGTACGGCGAGGCGAAGGACCCGCTGCTCGGGTACGACCGTGAGCTTCTCTCGCCCACGGACGCCGAGGACAAGGAGGCGGTCGCCGCGTTGTCCAAGGCTCTGGACGAGGTGACCGAGTCGGTCCGGCTCACCCCCGGTGACCTGCTCATCATCGACAACTTCCGCACCACTCACGCCCGCACGCCCTTCACCCCCCGCTGGGACGGCAAGGACCGCTGGCTGCACCGCGTCTACATCCGCACCGACCGCAATGGACAGCTGTCGGGCGGTGAGCGGGCCGGGGACGTCGTGACGTTCAGCCCGCGCCGGTAGGGCCGCTCCGGCGGGCGGCTCCGGCGGCGTTGCTCCGGCGGCGTTGCTCCGGGGACGGCGCAGCGGTATGGGCACGGGACCACGGTGCGGGCACGGGACCGACGCGCCGGATCGCGCCGCAGGCGGGGAGCTCGCTGGTCCCCGCCTGCGTAGCACGTGAGGCCGGGGGCGGTCGGGTGGGGACGGTCGGGTGGGCGGTCGGGTGGGCGGTCGGGGGGACGGGTTCGTCAAAGGCCGTGCCGACGTGCACCGAGGACCCGTTCCGCCACGGCGGCCTCCATCCGGGCCGAGAACGGCCCTTCCGCGCCCGCCCCCCGGGCCCGAAAGCCCGCCACAGCACGGTCGGTGTCCTCTCCGACCAGGTCGGCGTTGATCGCGGCAGCGGCGGTGACACCAGCCGCCGCCGCCTGGATCGCCCCGGCGTAGAGGTCGGTGGCATTGCCCGCGACCCACACCCCCGGGACCTCCGTGGCACCTGCCGGACCCGCCGGCACGTAACTGCCGAAGGACTCCGTCCCGTTGCTGAGTTCGGCCGTATCGAGACCGAGGGAGGCCAGCACCTCGCCGCGGGCGACGAATCGCGGCGCGACTGCGACGGCCTCGCACCCCACCACCCGGCCGGAGCGCAACCGCAGGCCGGTGAGGCGGTCGTCGGTCACCTCCACCCCGGCCACCTCGCCGTCGACCACGACGACACCGCGGGCGGCGAGCCGCTCCCGCTGCTCCTCGGTCGGATCGGGCGCGGTATGCAGGAACAGCGTCACGTCCTCACTCCACTGCCGGAACAGCAACGCCTGTTCCACCCCGTGCGGCCCGGTGGCCAGAACGCCGATCGTCCGGTCACGGACCTCCCAGCCGTGGCAGTACGGACAGTGCAGCACGTCCCGTCCCCACCGCTGCGCCAGACCCGGCACATCCGGCAGCTCGTCCACCAGGCCACTGGTCACCAGCAGCCTGCGGGCCCGTACCCGGGTACCGTCGGCAAGGGCCACCGTGAAGCCGGCGCGACCCTCCTCCTGGCCCTCCGGGCGCTGCTCCAAGGGGCGAGCCGAGACGACGCGGCCGGCGACGACCGTGCCGCCGTATCCCGTCACCTCGGCCCTGCCGTCCGCCAGCAGCTCGGCCGGGGAAGTCCCTTCGCGGCCCGGATAGTTGTGCACACCCTCGGCCGGCGCGTTGCGCGGTTCTCCGGCGTCGACCACCAGCACCGAACGCCGCGCTCGCGCCAGCGCCAGTCCTCCGCCGAGCCCCGCGGCACCACCTCCGACGACGACAACGTCGTAGCGGTCCACCCCGTCCGCCGAGCCGGCGGCCGGGATCCCATCATTCTGCACGGTCATGTCTCCTACCTCCGTTCACCGGAGATGCTCGGCCCGTGCACAGTCGGCCGACAAACTTCGTTGCCGTAACGGCAAGCGGGAGGACCCGATGCCGCCTCGGGGATGCCCCGCGTGACGGGCCTCACCGGCCGACGGCCCTGCCCACTGCCGGAGCGAGCAGTTCCAGGGCGTGCTCCCACCGGAAGTCCTCCTCCGTGCCGAACAGCACGCCCATCGCACGCAGCCGCTCCACGCTCTCCCGGTATGCGGGATGCAGAGACAGCGCCGCGTTCACGCTCGGCAGGACAGCGGTGGGCACACCGGCTCCGTACGCCTCGCACAGCGTGGCCACGGCCAGGGTGTCGGCGATCCCTGCCGCCCACTTGTTGATGGTGTTGAACGTCGCCGGGGCCACCACCATCGCGTCCGCGGGCGGGAACGGGCTCGTCACGTCCGGGCGGCGCCAGGCCGACCGGATCGGGCGCCCCGTCAGGGACGTCAGGGCGTCGGCGTCGACGAAGCCGAGGCCCTGCGGCGTGGCGATGACGCCTACGTCCCACCGCTGTTCCTGCGCCGCAGTGATCAACTTGCCTACGTCGCCCGCGTTCCCGGCCGCGCACACGACGACGTAGAGAAACGGCTTCTTGGGCTGATCGGTCACGCGGGTTCTCCTGTTCGAGCGCTACTCGCGACCGCTTTGGACTGCTTGAGATCGCCTGGGGTCACTTGAGACTGATTCGGAATCGGTTCTGAGACGTCTGAATACCTCGTGGTGCGCGGGCAGGGTACGGCTACCGGCCATTGAGGCCCCCCGGCGGGGAGTAGCATCCCTGGCTTCGGGGTCCGGCGAGGATCGCGTGGGGACTGAGCACAGGAGGAACCACATGACATCCCCTTCCGACCCGGGCGTGCTCGCACGGCTGGCCGAACTGGGCGACGGCATACCGGAGGACCGGAGCGGGGCACTCTGGCGCCTCGCGGCGGACGGGCGCCAGCTCGACGCCAATGTCGTTCGGCTGCCGCCGGACACATGTGTCGCCGAACATGTCGAACCTGATCTGGATGTGCTGCTCTATGTCACCGGAGGCGGCGGACTCCTCCACGTCGACGGCGTACCGCAGGACCTCGCCGCCGGGTCGGTGGTGTGGCTGCCGCGCGGCAGCCGCCGGACCCTGCACGCCGGGTCCGAGGGACTGGTGCAGCTGAGCGTCCACCGGAGGCGCCCCGGCCTGGCCATCCGGAACGTCAGCGTGACGGACGTGGCGGGCATGGCAGGTGTGACGGTGGAGGGCGTGACGGGTGTGACGGTGGAGGGCGGTGAGCCCGCCTGTCTGCTGGACCGGGTCTGCGTGGAGTGCGGCCGTCTCTCGACGGAATCGGACGCGCGCTACTGCGGCCGCTGCGGGGAGCGTCTTCCGGACGTCGGCTGAACCGGCGCCCGGAAGGGGACGAGCTGTCCCGGGTGGGGGATCGCCCTCTGCCGGCTGGAGGGCGACCGCGACAACCCGCCCCCGGCCCGACCGGCGGATCGCGCCGGCGTCGGCGCCGGAGATGTGTGCTCGTGCGCGTACGCACGCGTCGATCCGACAACGTTGTCTCGGGTGGGCTGCTACGACCGTACAAGAGTTCTCCGCTTCTGCGGACTGCCTTCGTCCCTTCAGCGTCGGCTTTTCGTCACACGAGCGCGGCCCAGACGAGGAGCACGAAAGAGGCGATGATGAGCACCGTGCGCGCGGCATGGAACCGGTTCCACTTGGCCTCGAAGGCCTCGCGGACCTCGGGGTCGGGGGCTCCCTCGGAGGATGCCAGCGCGCTGTTCAGCGGGATGTTCCCGGCGACCGTGATCAGATGATTGAGCGCGGCGCACACCAACCCGGCGAGGACGAGACACATCTGGGTGTCCGAACGGCCCTCGACCGGCACGGCGAGCGCCGCCGCGGGGAACACAATGATGGCCAGAAAGACCACCAGGAACACAGCACGCGGCACCTCCTCATTGATACGCCGCATGGCCGCGACGAACTGTTCGTCGGAGAGCTCGGCCAGCGCCGGCATGATCCCGGTCTGGAAGATCAGCATGAAACCCGCGTACAGGCCGGTGGAGATCACGGCGAGTGCGAGCAGCAGGGTGGCCGCCATGCTGGACATCATGACGCGCCCAACGCCCTTGCGCAGCACACTTACCACCTTGAGTCACAGCCCCGCTCCCGTCAAAGGCCCCCGCCCGCGCGGCTGACAACCGGCGGGTGGCGGCCGGTGGCCGGTGGCCGCCGACTGACGGGTTGCCGACGGGCGGTGGAGACCGACCGACGTGGTGGCCGGCGTGTGGCCAGCGTGGAGACCGACGTGGTGGCCGGCGTGGAGACCGGCGTGGAGACCGGCGACAGGGAGTGGCGCAGCGAGAGCCGGCGGGGTGGCCGGGGTCGGCGTCCCGGCCACCGCTGCAGCTGACCGTGGCCCGGGCGCGCGCCACCCGCGCCCGCCCGGGCCACAGCCCTCACTGCGGCTCAGTGCAGCTCAGTGCGGCTCAGTGCAGCTCCTCACTGCGTGCCGTGCGGGCGGGCCGGTCGGCGAGTCCCTGCCCTCTCGCCCTCACGGGCCTGTCCGGCACTCACCCGAGCAGCGCGTCGGCCTGGCGGATCGACTCCGTCATCTGGCGCACGGACGCGTCCTCCGTTCGCCGCGCAAGGGTGCCCGTCCGCTCGGCGAGGTCGTCCAGCCGTGGCGCACCAGGCATCTCGGCGCCGCGCAACGCCTGCGCGAAGAAGGCGGCAGCGGCACTGACCTGCAGCCTGGGCGCTGTTTTCTCAGACCACAGGTCATGCTCGAGCGCGGAGGCCTCGACCGTGCCCGACATCTCGTGCGGAGCCCTGGTCCGCGGGTCGAGCCAGCGCACAGTCGCCGTGGCGATGTGCCCGCTCGCCCCGTCGCGGAGCCGTACCGCATAGAGCGCGGTCACGGTGTGACCGGGGCCCACCTCGCCGCCGTCCACCTGGTCGTTGCGGAAGTCCTCGTCGGCGACAGCCCTGTTCTCGTATCCGATCAGCCGGAACTCCTTCACTGTCTGCGAGTCGAACGCGACCTGTGCCTTGGCGTCACGGGCGCGCAGTTCTACATGGGCGGGAAGTTGGTCGACGAACACCTTCCGGGCCTGGGCGGACGTGGACACATAGGTCGTGTGGCCGTCGCCCCGATTCGTGAGCCGTTCCATCAGCTTGTCGCCGTACTCGCTTCCCACCCCGACACCGAACAACGTGATGCCGTACTCCCGGCGGGACTCACCGATCCGCTCCAGGATCGCGTCGGCCTCGGTCTCACCGGTGTTGGCGAGCGCGTCGGAGAGGAGTACCACCCGGTTGTTGGCACCGCGCCTGCGTCCCTCCACCGCGGCGTCGTAACCGGTGCGGACACCGGCCTCCACATTGGTCGAGTCGGTCGGCTCCAGCCCGTCGACGATGCTGTGGATGCGGTCCCGGTTGCCGTCGAGCCGGGTCATCGGCAGCCGGACCTCGGCCTCGTCGCTGAAGGTGACGACGGCAATCGAGTCGTCGTCGCGCAGTTGGTCGGTGAGGACATCAAGGGACTCGCGGACGAGGTCGAGACGACCGGGCTCGGCCATCGAGCCGGAGATGTCCACCACGAACGTCAGAGCAGCCGGGGGCCGTTCACCGGTTCGCGTCGAGGGCCGGGTGGCAAGTCCCACCCGCAGCAGTGACCATCCCTCCTCCTCTCGGGTTCCCGCACGTGCACCGTCCACGGTCACGGTGAAGCCGTCGCTCCCGGGCCGCGGATAGTCCTGCCGGAAGCTGTTGATGAACTCCTCGGGCCTTACGGAGTCCGGCTCCGGCAGCCGCCCCTCGGCCAGCAATCGCCGGGCGTACCCGTACGAGGCCGTGTCCACGTCCAGCGCGAAGGTGGACAGATAGTCGGCCGGCGGTGCGAACTCCCTTTCTGCGTCTCCCTTCTGCTCACCCTCGCGCGCGTTCCCGCCGCCCTCCTCCGCCGGGCGGCCGCCGCCGTCGGGAGGCATCGGAACCGCGGGACCGTCCTCGGCCCGGTGCGCGCCACCGCCGTTCGAGGCACGGTCCGTCTGCCCGCCCGCCCCGCAGCCGGTCAGCAGCATGGCGCCGGCCAGCAGAGCGACGAGCGCCCCTCTGTGCATCCTTGTCCGATGTGCCCTTGCGCAAAGATTCATCATCCGCCCCCTGGATCGTCAGCACTGTGAATGTGACGTCCGAGACGGCCTTCTGGAGCAGTCGAAGGAGTTGCGGATGAGTCTCGATGCGGCAACGGCGGCTCTCGCTGCCCGGGTACGAGCGAGAGCTGGGCGCACCGGATCGCCGACCGTGCCAACTCCCGCTACCCAAAGGGTCGGAGGCGACATGACGTGAGATCAGCCGGGGTCAGCCCTCTTCCCAGCTCACGCTGCCCACACCGCTCCCTCCTCCACAGGTGGCCGAAGAGCCGCCGGAGCCGCCCGGACGCAGCGTCACCCAACCGCCGTACGCGTCCGGCCACCAGCCGCAGACGACCACGGCGCGGAACGCCACGACCTGACCACTGGGATTGTGGCAATTCGCCCAGCCCGTCCACCCGTCGGTGCTCGTCGTACAGGAGAGCAGGGCGGCTGCTCCTCGCGCGTCGTCCGGAGCATCCGCCTGGGCCGTGCCTGCGCTCGGGGACAGTACGGCCAGGGGGAGCGCCGCCGCGGCGGCGAGGAACACGCGCATTGATCGAACGGGCCGTCCGCCCATGCGCCCCGTCTTGCGTCGGAACATGTGACCTTCCCTTCTCCGACTCGGACACGGATCGCTTGTCGCGCCGCTCGTCCAGACTGGCGGGCACACCAGCCCCGAGTGAAGGGAGTGGCAGGGACTCGCCATCCGCTGAACTGGGGGTTGTCACTGTGTGCACTCACATGCGTACATGGAGTGGCGTACGGCTCCGAGATCGGGGGGTGGTCAGCCGTGCTCAACGCCATCGTCATGCCCAGACCGGGCTCCGTTCCCTGCAGGCCCACCGCCGTGACCGAGGCACGAGGGCCAGGCAGGCCGGTCCGAGGACTGGAGCAGGTGAGCGCCACGCTGACGGGTCTGGTCCATTCGGCCCGTCATGAACTGCTCACGTTCGACGATCCGGTGGCCTCGCCGGGCGTTCCCGGACCTTTCCGGGCGCTCGCGGGTGCCTGCGTCCGTGCGGCGGCGGAACGGCCGGCCGCGGTCCGCCGCATCGTGCCGCGGCGCGCGCTCTCTCTTCTGCCGCCGCCGGGGCAGCTCGGCGGCCGGTCACGGGTGACGGACTCGATCCCGTTCAAACTGGTCGTCGCCGACCGCACGGTCGCCGCCCTGCCGCTCGACCTCGAGCGGCACTGCAACGGACTGCTGCTGATCCGCGACCCCGTCATCGTCCAGGCGCTGGTCCGCACGCATCAGTCGTGGTGGGACGGCGGGGACGAGGTCGCGGCCGCCGTGTCGGGGTCGGCGCCCGTGCATCTGCGCCCCGTCCTCGACGCCTTGCTGGCCGGGCTGACGGACGAGACGGCCGCGGTCCGTCTGGGCGTGTCGGCCAGGACGTACAGCCGCCGTGTGGGAGAGCTCCTCGCCGTCCTTGGCACGTCGAGCCGCTTCCGCGCCGGGGCGGAAGCGGCACGCCGTGGCTGGATCTGACGAACGGCCGGTGCCCGGGCGGGCGACGGCCCTGTCAGGACACGATGTCCTTGCGGGCGAAGCCCCGGAAGGCGAGGGCGAAGAGGATCAGGGCGTAGGTCACGGACACCGCCGTGCCCTTCAGCATCCCGCCCCATTCCAGTTGGGGCTGGAGCGCGTCCGCCCAGGCGAACTGCCAGTGCGCCGGGAGGAAGTCACGCCAGGATCCGAGCGCCGTCACCGCATCCAGAACGTTCCCGATGATGGTCAGCCCGACCGCTCCGCCGACCGCGCCCAGCGGGGCGTCGGTCCTGGTCGACAGCCAGAACGCCAGCCCTGCGGTGACCAGTTGGGACACAAAGATGAACGCGACGACGAGCGCAAGCCGAGGCAGAGTGTCGGCGGTCGCCAGGGTGCCTCCGGTGGGGAGCTCCAGCGGGCCCCAGCCGTAGGCCGCCGTGCCCGCCGCGAGTGCGACGAGTGGCAGCAGCAGCATGGCCGCCGCGCTGAAGCCCAGCGCCACGACCAGCTTCGACCAGAGCAGCCGGGACCGGGGTACCGGCGCCGCGAGCAGATAGCGGAGGGAGGACCAGCTCGCCTCGGACGCCACGGTGTCCCCGCAGAACAGCGCGACCGGCACGACCAGCAGGAACCCGGCCGACACGAACAGGCAGGTGGCGGCGAAGTTCGCGCCGGACGCGGTGGCCGTGTCCATCAGTGTGATCCGGCCGCCGCCCCCGTCGCGCTCGTCAGGGGTGCCGCCGATCGCGAAGGCCACGATCAGTACGAACGGCAGCACGGCGAGGATCCCGCCCATCACCAGCGTCCGCCGGCGCTTCAACTGGCGTACCGCCTCGACCCGCAGGGGCAGAGTGTGCCGTGCCCGGTAGCCAGGCGCGGTCGCCACGGTCGATGTGGTGCCCACGGTGCTCATGCGGATGCTCCTCCGATCAAAGTGAGGAACGCGTCCTCCAGGCGTCGGTGCGGGCCGACGCCGGTCACCGGCACGTCCAGCCGTACGAGTTCGGCGATGAGCGCGGCGGCGCCGGCGCCGTCCAGGCGGACCAGCAGTCCGTCCCCTTCGTCGGTGCGGACGGCGGAGCCGATCCCGGGCAGGGCAGCGATCTTCTCCACCAGCGGATCGGGCAACTGGGCCGCGGTCGTCACCAGAAGGGTGTCGCCCGCGCCGGTGATCTCCGCGACCGGGCCCGCCTGTACGAGCCGGCCACGGTCCATCACCACCAGATCGGTGCAGGACTGCTCCACCTCCGCAAGGAGGTGGCTGGAGACGATGACGGTCCGGCCTCCGGCCGCGTACCGGATCATCACGTCCCGCATCTCGCGGATCTGTGGCGGGTCGAGTCCGTTGGTCGGCTCGTCCAGGATCAGCAGATCGGGCAGTCCGAGCATGGCCTGTGCGATGGCGAGGCGCTGTCGCATGCCCTGCGAGTAGGTGCGCACGGCTCGGGCGAGGGCATCGCCGAGGCCGGCGATCTCCAGCGCCTCGTCGATATGGGAGTCCTCGGCGGGGCGACCGGTGGCCCGCCAGTACAGCTCGAGGTTCTCCCGCCCCGAGAGATGGGGCAGGAAACCGGCGCCCTCGACGAAGGCACCGACCCTGGAGAGTACGGGCGCACCGGGCCTGATGGCGTGCCCGAAGACACGGATCTCGCCGTCGTCGGGGGTGATCAGGCCCATCAGCATGCGCAGCGTGGTGGTCTTGCCTGCGCCGTTCGGACCGAGGAGTCCGAGGACCTGGCCCTTCTGGACGCGGAAGGACAGGTCCCGTACGGCGTACCGGTCGGCCGACCTGGCGTACCTCTTGGTCAGCCCGGTGATCTGCAGCGGCACATCGGCCAGTTCGGGGTCCGGCGCGGGTGCGGTGGTGCGGCGGCGGGTGGCGATCAGCAGCGCCGCGGCGATGGCGGCACCCGCGGCGGGCAGGCCCCAGACCCACCAGGGCAGCGCGACGGTCCGGGTGGTGACGGCCGGCGCGGTGGGCACCGTGAGCTGCCCGGCCAGCGAGACGGTGTATGCGGCCGGGGCGGCGGGGGAGGCATAGCCCAGGTCGGTGGCGGCGAGGACCAGGCGGAGGCGGTGGCCTGCCTCGACCTCGTGGTCCACGGCGGGCAGGGTCAGCTCGACCGCCGTGCCGGTCTTGGCGTTCTCGACCCGGACGGGGGTGACGAGCTGGGCGGGCAGTACCTGCTGTCGTCCGTCGGGCCCGACGTCGTAGAGCTTGCCGAAGAGGACCGCTTCCCCGCTGTCGGACGTCACGTCGACGCGGACGGTGGGCGAGCCGGTGATCCGCGTCGTCCGGTCCAGGGGCCGGGAGTCGAACCGGGCGTGCTGCCCCGGGAAGTCGAGGGAGAGACCGACGCCGAGGGAGGACAGCTGGGAGAGCCCGCTGCCGATGCCCGGGACAGCGGAGATCCCGGGCGGGGTCGCGCCCGCGGGGTTGCGGAAGGACTGTGTCCGGCCGCTGAGCCGGAACGTACGGGCTCCGTCGCGCAACCCCGGGTAGTCCGCCGCTGTGGCACCGCGGAGCGTCGCCTGCCCGTCCGTGGAGTCCACCCCACCGGTCCTGCTGACCCGGAACGCCGGACCGGTGTCCGCGCTCTTGTCCCCGTTCAGGTGGCGGTCGAACCACGCCGAGACCCGTCCAAGGACACGGTCTCCCTCCAGGTCGCCGCCGTCGTGACCGCCCGCGATCCAGTCGACGGCGACGGGCGCGCCGTTCGCCTTGATCGTCGCCGCCATCGCGTCGGCATGGGAGAGCGGAAAGAGCGAGTCGGACTGGCCCTGCACGATGAGCGTGGGCACCTTGATCCGGTCTCCGACGGCGGACGGGCTGCGCGCCTCGAGCAGTGCACGTGCCTCCGCGTCGGGCTTGCCGGAGGTGGCGACACGCTCGTACATGTCACACAGCACGGGCTGGAAGCGTCCGCAGGCGGGCGGGGCGGACCGGCCGTCGTCGGCCGGTTCACGGTCGGCCGCCGTCGCGGCGCCGCCTGCGCCGGCCTGCTTCGCGGCGCCGCCCGCAGCAGCCGGGGCTTCCGCCCCGCCGCCCCCCTCGCCCTGCCCGGGACCGGCCGGTGGCTCCTCGTCCGCGGGGGTCCCGGCGCCGGAGGTGTCCGGTGTGAGGCCGTCCGTACCCGAGGAGCCGGTCGTGAAGAAGAACCCCGCCCAGAGCTTCTTGAAGACGCCGTTCGGGAAGAGCGCGTCGGCGAGGTTCCAGTACGTGATCTCCGGAGCGATCGCGTCGACCCGCTGGTCGTAGCCTGCAGCGAGGAGCGCGATCGCGCCGCCGTACGACGCGCCGGCCAGTCCGACCCGGGGGTCACCGGCCGCGTCGAGACGTACCTCGGGGCGCTTCGACAGCCAGTCGATCAGCCGGGAGACGTCCTTGACCTCGTGGTCCGGGTCGTTGAGTCCGATCTGTCCGGTGGACGCGCCGAAGCCGCGTGCGGACCAGGTCAGGACCGCGTATCCGTCACGCGCCAGCGCCTCCGCCTGGTCCCGTACCGAGTCCTTGCTGCCGCCGAACCCGTGCCCGAGCAGCACGGCGGGCCTGCGCCCGTCACCGTCGCCCGAGGTGAAGTACGAGGTGTCGATCCTCGCCCCCGGCATGGTCAGCACCTGGTCCTCGCGGTGCACGGCAGGCGCATCGTCCGAGGCGGCGGCTGTCCAGGTGCCGGCGCCGGCGAGTACGGCGAGCGCGGCGAGGCCGGCCGTCCATCGCCCGCGGCGCCGGGACGCGGTTGCCCGCCGGGGAAGTCGGATCTTCATGCTTGAAACCCTAAGCGGACGCCACGGCCACAGCCGCTGCCGCCGGGCGGAACTCACCGACCTCCTCGGGTAGTACCCGCGACCGTCTCCGTACACCAGACGCGGTACATGTCCGATAGCCGGTGAGCGGCGGGCGGTAAGTGGGTCCCGCAATCCGCGCGGGAATTCCGGGACGGTCCGGGACGCCACGAACGACGGCAAATTCACGGTCCTGACCTGGGACTTCATGATTGAGGACGGTTCGGTCAATTCGCGCCGACCAGCCGCCGGAACACGGGCGTCGCAATACCCGGCGCAAATGTCGGCGATGTCCGCCAAATTCCGTACGCCACCCGGGCATTACTGCGAACCCACCAGTAACAACCCCTTGTTTCCGTGATCTCCGCACGAGACGCTGTGCCGCACATCCGCGCGAGCCGAGCGGATGTTTGTCGTGCTTCCGATCAAAGAAAGGTCAGGTGCACGAGATGAGAATCACTGCCCGGCAGTCCATACGCATGGGCGCACTGCTCCCCGCAGTCGCCCTCGTGGCCGGTCTCCAGTTCGCCGTCTCCCCCACCGCGCAGAGCGCGTCGCTCGGCGATCTCCGTCTCGCCCCCACTGCAACCGCTGTCCAGAACAGCTGGATCGTCGTCCTCAAGGACGGCAGCACCCGTGTCTCCGATCTCGCCGCCGAGGAGGGTGTGTCCCCCCAACACACCTACCGCTCGGTCCTCAAGGGCTTCTCCGCCTCGATGTCCAGGGCCAAGGCAGCGAACCTCGCCGCCGACCCCCGCGTGGCGTATGTCGAGCAGAACGCCGTCGTCCGTATCGACGCGGCCCAGCCGAATGCCACCTGGGGCCTCGACCGCATCGACCAGCGCAGTCTTCCGCTGTCGACGACGTACACGTACAACACGACCGCCTCGAATGTGAACGCGTACATCATCGACACCGGCATCCGGACCTCGCACAGCGAGTTCGGCGGGCGTGCCGGTGTCGGTACCGACACCGTCGGCGGCGGCCAGAACGGACAGGACTGCCAGGGCCACGGCACCCATGTCGCGGGCACGGTCGGCGGCAAGACGTACGGCGTCGCCAAGAACGTGAGACTGATCGCCGTCCGCGTGCTGGACTGCAACGGATCGGGCACGACGGCGGGCGTCATCGCCGGTGTCGACTGGGTCACCGCGAACGCCGTCAAGCCGGCCGTCGCCAACATGAGCCTGGGCGGCGGGGTCAACGCCTCGCTCGACAACGCCGTGAAGCGTTCCATCGCCTCGGGTGTCAGCTACGCCATCGCGGCCGGCAACGGCAACATCCTCGGTCTGCCCGCGAACGCGTGCAACAACTCTCCGGCCCGCGTCCCCGAGGCGATCACGGTCGGCGCGACGGACAACACCGACCGCAGGGCGTCGTTCTCCAACTTCGGCACCTGCCTGGACCTTTTCGCGCCCGGCGTGAACATCACGTCGGCATGGAAGGACAGCAACACCGCGACGAACACCATCTCCGGTACGTCGATGGCCACCCCGCACACCGCGGGCGTCGCAGCGCTGTACCTCGCGAACAACCCCACGGCGACCCCGGCGCAGGTCCGCGACGCCCTGGTGAACAACGCGACGAACGGCAAGGTCGTGGACCCGCGTGTGGGTTCCCCGAACAAGCTGCTGCACTCGCTGTTCTGACGCGGCTACGCCATGAGGTGCCCGAGGAGCTCCTCCCCTGCCGGGTAGACCCGCTCCTCGGGCAACAGCCGCCGGGCGCCCTCGACGTCCCCGCCGCGCACGAGACCATGGATCTCGTGCGCGAGCGGGGTCACGTCGTCGATGGCCACGGTCCACTCGTCCGCGTAGCGCGCCGACGCCTTCCCGGCGAGGCCCAGCTGCAGTGAGCGGTACGGGAGCGGCGCCAGACGCAGATCGCGTTCGGGGTCCCACTGCACCCGGGCAGGAGCCTGCCGCAACTGCCGCTTCCAGTCCGCCTGATCGGGATACAGCCCTCGGGCGTAGTGCGACAGACAGGCGTTACGAAGAGCCCACTCGAAGCCCTCGCGCTCGATCTCGACCGCGAGAACGGTCTGCTGCCCCTCCTTGGTGCCCCAGCCGCAGCGGTACATCATCCACAGGAACGAGGGCTTGATCCATGTCATCCGGTCGCGCTTCCAGCTGGCCGGGAAGCGGCCGTCACGCGCCGCCGGAATGCCGATGGCCGGGTCGTAGGCCTGGTAGACGGTAATCGTGGTGTCCGTGTGGACAGCGCGGATCTGCTGGTTCGGCGGGGTCATGGTGCGTGAACCTACCAAGTTCGAAAATCGCTGGTCCTGGCGTTACGGTCCTGGCAGCATCAGGCACATGACCATGACCGTGCATGACGGAGGCCATGCCGCGTAGGCGGCCTCGGCAGGTGCGTACCGAGTTCGCGGTGCGGCGCAGATGCCGGAAGAACGAGCTGAATCCGATCGGCGGGGTGTCCCGGCGGGCGCTCCACGAAATCGCCAGGGTCGAGGAGACCCGCAACTATCTGTGGTCCGGCGCCGTCCGCGAGTCTCTCGGGATGTGGCGCCGGCATGTGGGGCAGCTTGGTCACCGGCTGTGGGACGAGGACCAGGCCGGCTGTACCGAGTGGCTGTGCTGCGGCGATCCGCACAGGGCCCGGGACCTCTTGGAGGGCGCGCTGCGGGCCCTGCCGAAGAGGGCCGCGCGTGAACTCAGGGCGGTCGTCGATGAGCTGGACGAGCGGTACTGAAACAGCCGCGCGGCCCGTACGGGGTGAGAGTTCCGTACGGGCCGCGCGGCGTCAGGCGTGTGGGTGGCGTTCCGGGTGCGGATCAGTGGTTGCGCGGGAAGCCCAGGTCCACGCCCGCAGGGGCCTCTGACGGGTCCGGCCAGCGGGTGGTGACGACCTTGCCGCGGGTGTAGAAGTGCACGCCGTCGTTGCCGTAGATGTGGTGGTCGCCGAAGAGGGAGTCCTTCCAGCCGCCGAAGCTGTGGTAGCCCACCGGGACCGGGATCGGCACGTTCACGCCGACCATGCCGGCCTCGACCTCCATCTGGAACCGTCGGGCGGCGCCGCCGTCGCGGGTGAAGATCGCGGTGCCGTTGCCGAACGGGGAGGCGTTGATCAGCTCCATGCCCTCCTCGTACGTCTCGGCGCGCAGCACGCAGAGCACGGGGCCGAAGATCTCGTCCCGGTACGCGTCCGACTCGGTGGAGACCTTGTCGAGGAGCGACAGTCCGATCCAGTGGCCGTCCTCGAAGCCGTCCACCGTGTAGCCGGTGCCGTCGAGGACGACATCGGCGCCCTGGTCCGCCGCGCCGTACACGTAGGAGGCGACCTTGTCGCGGTGGGCCTTGGTGATGAGCGGGCCCATCTCGGAGTTCGGGTCGTTGCCCGGGCCGATCTTGATCTTCTCGGCGCGCTCGCGGATCTTGTCGACGAGCTCGTCGCCGATCGCACCGACAGCGACGACGGCGGAGATCGCCATGCAGCGCTCACCGGCGGAGCCGTACGCCGCGGAGACGGCCGCGTCCGCAGCCGCGTCCAGGTCCGCGTCCGGGAGGACCAGCATGTGGTTCTTGGCGCCGCCGAGCGCCTGGACGCGCTTGCCGTTGGCGGAGGCGGTGGTGTGGATGTACCTGGCGATCGGTGTGGAGCCGACGAAGGAGATCGCCGAGATGTCCGGGTGCCCCAGGAGCCGGTCGACCGCGACCTTGTCGCCGTGGACCACGTTGAAGACACCGTCAGGCAGGCCTGCCTCGGCGAGCAGCTCGGCGAGCTTCAGCGCCGGCGACGGGTCCTTCTCGCTCGGCTTGAGGACGAAGGTGTTTCCGCAGGCGATGGCCAGCGGGAACATCCACATCGGCACCATCGCCGGGAAGTTGAACGGCGTGATGCCGGCGACGACGCCGACGGGCTGGCGGATCGACGCCACGTCCACCCGGCTGGAGACCTGGGTGGACAGCTCGCCCTTGAGCTGGGTGGTGATACCGCAGGCCAGGTCCACGATCTCCAAGCCGCGCGCCACCTCGCCCAGCGCGTCCGAGTGGACCTTGCCGTGCTCGGCGGTGATCAGCTCGGCGATGGCGTCACGGTTCGCATCGAGGAGGGCGCGGAAGCGGAAGAGGATCGTCGTGCGCTGTGCCAGCGATGACGTGCCCCAGGTGGCGTACGCGGCCTTCGCGGCGGCGACCGCTGCATCCACCTCGTCGACGGAGGCGAGGGCGACCTGTGTGGTCACCGCTCCCGTCGCCGGGTCGGTGACCGGGCCCCAGTTGCCGGACGCGCCCTCTACGGTCTTGCCACCGATCCAGTGGTTGACGGTCTTCGTCATGACGAAAAGCTCCTTCAGATCCTTCAGAGATGGCGGCGTCGGGCTGAGACTTGCCGGTCGTACTCCTCCCGGGCCTTGACCGCCGACGGTCGGGTCGCGGTTTCGGCCACAGGAACATCCCACCACGCCTGGGCGGGGGGCGCGCCCGACACAGTGTCTGCCGTTTCGGTCTCGGTGTAGACACATGTGGGGCGGTCGGCCGTGCGGGCTTCCGTGAGGGCTTCGCGCAGGTCACGCACGGTCTTGGCGCGGATCACGCGCATCCCGAGCGACTCGGCGTTGGCCGCGAGGTCGACGGGCAGCGGCGCCCCCGTGTACATACCGTCGGCCTCGCGATGGCGGTAGGCGGTGCCGAAGCGCTCGGAGCCGACGGACTCGGAAAGGCCGCCGATCGACGCGTACCCGTGGTTCTGGAGGATGAGCAGCTTGATCGGAATGTTTTCCTGCACCGCGGTGACAATTTCGGTGGGATTCATCAGGTATGTTCCGTCGCCGACGAGCGCCCACACGGGCCGGCCGGGCGCGGCCATCGCGACGCCGATGGCCGCGGGGATCTCGTATCCCATGCAGGAGTAGCCGTACTCGACGTGGTACTGGTCGGCGGAACGGGCCCGCCACAGCTTGTGGAGATCGCCGGGGAGCGAACCCGCGGCGTTGATCACGATGTCCTCGTCGGTGACCAGGCCGTCGAGCAGGCCGAGCACCTGCGGCTGGGTGGGGCGTACCTCCTCGTCGCGCGCCTCGTACGCGGCATCGACGCGGTGCTCCCAGCGCTCCCTGTCGTCCGCGTACTCCGTCTCGTAGCCGTGCTCCACGTGGTGGCCGCGGAGAGCGGTGGTGAGGGCCTCGAGTCCGGCGCGGGCGTCGGCGACGAGCGGGAGCGCGGCGAGCTTGTGGGCGTCGAAGCCGGTGATGTTGAGATTGACGAAGCGGACGCCGGGGTGGGTGAAGAGGGTGGCGGAAGCGGTGGTGAAGTCGGAGTAGCGGGTGCCGACGCCGATGACGAGGTCGGCCGCGCGGGCCAGCTCGTCGGCGGCCGCCGTGCCGGTGTGGCCGATGCCGCCGACGTCCGCCGGGTGGTCGTACCGCAGGGAGCCCTTGCCGGCCTGCGTGGAGGCGACGGGGATGCCGGTCGCCTCGGCGAACGTCTTCAGCGCGGACTCGGCACCGCTGTGGTGCACACCGCCGCCCGCGATGATCAGGGGCCTGTGGGCGCAACGTACCGCCGCAGCCGCTGCCGCGAGCTCCTCCCGGTCGGGCTGCGGGCGGCGTACGCCCCAGATGCGCTCGGCGAAGAACTCCTCGGGCCAGTCGTAGGCCTCCGCCTGCACGTCCTGCGGCAGCGCGATGGTGACCGCGCCGGTCTCGGCCGGGTCGGTGAGTACGCGCATGGCGGCGAGAGCTGCCGGGATCAGGGCCTCGGGGCGGGTGATCCGGTCGAAGTACTTCGACACGGGACGCAGGCAGTCGTTGACGGAGACGTCCCCCGCGTAGGGGACTTCCAGCTGCTGGAGGACGGGATCCGCCGGGCGGGCAGCAAACGTGTCCCCGGGGAGAAGGAGAACGGGGAGCCGGTTGACGGTGGCGAGTGCGGCGCCCGTGACGAGATTGGTGGCACCGGGACCGATGGACGTCGTCACGGCATGGGTGGAGAGGCGGCCGGACTGGCGGGCGTAGCCGACGGCCGCGTGGACCATGGCCTGCTCGTTGCGGCCCTGGTAGTAGGGCATGTCGGGACCGCTCTCCAGCAGTGCCTGGCCGATCCCCGCCACGTTCCCGTGGCCGAAGATGCCCCAGGTGGCGCCGATCAGCCGCTGCCGGTGGCCGTCTCGCTCGGTGTACTGGCGGGCGAGAAAGGCGACCAGTGCCTGTGCGGTGGTGAGGCGGCGCATGCCGGGGCGGGGCGTGCTCGGTCCCGTGCTCATCGGTAGCCCTCCGTGTGGTCGGGGTGGAAGCAGATCCGCCATTGCCGCTCGGGGCCCGGGCCCGCCATGACGTTCAGGTAGTACATGTCATGGCCGGGCGCGGCGATGGACGGTCCGTGCCAGCCGTCGGGGACGAGGACGGCGTCGCCGCCGCGGACCTCGGCGAGCAGGTCCGTACCGCCGGGGCGCGACGGTGACACGCGCTGGTAGCCGAATCCGTGCTCGCCGTCGATCTCGAAGTAGTAGATCTCTTCGAGTCTGGTCTCCTCGCCCGGCCGGTGCTCGTCGTGCTTGTGGGGCGGATACGACGACCAGTTGCCGCCCGGCGTGAACACCTCGACGGCGATGAGGCGGTCGCACTCGAAGGTGTCGGCGGCGGCGAAGTTGTTCACGCGGCGGGCGCAGTTGCCCGTGCCGCGGTGCTCGACCGGTACCTCCGGCGCGGGGCCGTAGCGAGCGGGGAGTCGTCGCTCGCACTTCGCTCCTGCCAGGGCGAAGCGGCCTCCCGCGCCGGAGGCGATCTGTGCATGGGCGTCGCGCGGCACGTAGGCGAAGTCGGTGACTCCGGCGAACACGCTCTCCCTGCCCAGCAGTTCCATGGTCTCGCCCTCTGTCTGCACCGTACAGCCGCCGCTGAGCGGAAGCACGATCCACTCGCTGTCCCCGGCGCCGAGCAGATGCGAACCGCCCGGGCGCAGCTCCAGGATGCGAAGCGCGGTGTAGCCCCACCCTGCCGTCTTGGGGTCGATGTCGAGCGCGTACGGCCCGTCGGCCGCGGTCCCTGCGCGTACATGCCGCTCGTGTGCGGTGGCGTCCGTGTGGGTCATGAGTTCTCCGTACCCCCTAGAGCAGTCCTACGGCGGTGTCGACAGCCGCCGCGACATCGCCGTCGACCGGATAGAGCAACGAGCGGCCCACCACGAGACCCTGGACCGTGGGCAGTTGCAGCGCCCCCCGCCACTTCTCGTAGGCACGCTCCTGGTCGTCGACGGAGCCGCCCACCTCGCCGCCGAGCAGGACTGCCGGGAGCGTCGAGGTCTCCATCACCCGCGTCATGTCGTCCGGGTCGTCGGTGACGGGGATCTTCAGCCAGGTGTAGGCCGAAGTGCCCGCGAGCCCGGAGGCGATGGCTATGGACCGGGTGACCGCCTCGGCCGACAGGTCGTTGGTGAGCCGCCCGTCGACGCGGCGGCAGATGAACGGCTCGACGAAGACGGGCAGCCGGTGGGCGGCCATCGCGTCGATCGCGCGCGCGGTGGAGTGCAGGGTCTCGAGCGATCCCGGGTCGTCGTAGTCGATGCGCAGCAGCAGCTTGCCCGCGTCGAAGCCGAGCCGGGCCAGGTCCTCCGCCCGGTATGCGGTGAACCGGTCGTCCAGTTCGAAGGCGGCGCCCGCGAGTCCGCCCCTGTTCATGGAGCCCATGACGACCTTGTCGTCGAGGGCGCCGAGGAGCAGCAGGTCCTCCAGGATGTCGGCGGTGGCGAGGACTCCGTCGACGCCGGGGCGCTCCAGGGCGATGCAGAGCCGCTCCAGCAGGCCGAGGCGGTTGGCCATCGCGAACCGCCGGTCACCGACGGCGAGGGCTCCGCGGGCGGGGTGGTCGGCGGCGATGATCATCAGTCGGCCGTGGTCGCCGATGAGAGGGCGCCTGCGTCGGCGGGCCGCTGCCTCGGCGACGGCCTCGGGGTGGCGCACCCTGATCCTGACGAGGTCCCCGACGTCCACGCGGGTCACGACGCCGTCCCGGGAGCGTGGCCGGGGGCGTGGCCCGGTGTACTGCCCGGCTCTGGGCGGTACTCGGGCCCGGGGGCGTGGCCGTCGAGGAGTGCGTCCACCTCTGCGGGGTAAGGCATCGCGGACGAGCAGGCGAGACGGGAGGCGACGATCGCGCCGGCGGCGTTCGCGAACCTCATCACCCGCTCCAGCTCCCAGCCGGCCAGCAGCCCGTGCACCATCGCCCCGCCGAACGCGTCACCCGCACCGAGACCGTTGACCACTTCGACCTCCACAGGGGGAACTTCGGCGGTCGCGCCGTCCCGGTGGACGGCGAGCACGCCCTTGGGGCCCTGCTTCACCACGGCCAGTTCGGCCCCTGCGTCGAGCAGCGCGCGGGCCGCGGCGTGAGGCTCGCGCTCGCCGGTCGCGACTTCGCACTCGTCGAGATTGCCGACGGCGACGGTCGCCTGGGCGAGCGCCTGCGTGTAGTAGGGGCGCGCCTCGTCCGGACGGGTCCAGAACATCGGGCGCCAGTCCAGGTCGAAGACCGTCGTCCCGCTCTTCGCGCGGTGCGCCAGCGCGGCCAGGGTCGCGGTCCTGCTCGGCTCCTCGCACAGCCCGGTCCCGGTCATCCAGAAGACCCGCGCCGCGCCGATCGCCGCCATGTCGAGGTCGTCCACGCGCAGTTCGAGGTCCGGCGCCTTGGGCTGCCGGTAGAAGTAGAGAGGGAAGTCGTCCGGCGGGAAGACCTCACAGAAGGTCACGGGCGTGGGCAGTCCCGGCACCGCCGTGACCCAGCGGTCGTCGACCCCGAACTCCTGCAGTGCCTCGTGGAGATACTCCCCGAAGGCGTCCTTCCCGGTACGGCTGATCAACGCGACCCGGCGGCCGAGCCGTGCCGCCGCGACCGCCACATTCGTGGCGGAGCCGCCGAGGAACTTCCCGAAGGTCTCGACCCGTGCCAGCGGGACCCCGGTCTGCAGAGGGTAGAGGTCCACCCCGATCCGGCCCATCGTGATCACGTCGTACGACTGAGACGGCTGAGGCATACGTGTCCCTTCGGTTCCACGCCCGGCTGTCCCCTGGTCTAGCCCCCACTCCCGAGGGCTGTCAACATTTTGTCCTTACATTCGGACGAAAGCTTGACACCTTTCTCGGGCGGCCGGAAAGCTGACCGCCATGACCTCCTCCGCACCGTCGCTCAACCGCATCCGGATCGGGTCGGCCCCTGACTCCTGGGGCGTGTGGTTCCCCGACGACCCGCAGCAGATTCCCTGGCAGCGCTTCCTCGACGAGGTCGCACAGGCGGGGTACGAGTGGATCGAGCTCGGCCCGTACGGTTACCTCCCGACCGACCCCGCCCGGCTCGCAGAGGAGACCGCGTCCCGGGGACTGAAGGTCTCGGCCGGGACCGTCTTCACCGGGCTGCACCACGGGCCGGACGTCTGGGAGAAGACCTGGGCCCATGTCGCCGGCATCGCCACGCTCACCCGTGCGATGGGCGCGGACCATCTGGTCGTCATCCCGTCCTTCTGGCGCGACGACAAGACGGGTGCCGTGCTGGAGGACCGGACACTGACCGCCGAGCAGTGGCGAAGCCTCACCACACAGACCGAACGCCTCGGCCAGGAGGTCGGCGACCGCTTCGGGCTGCGCATCGTGGTCCACCCGCACGCGGACACCCACATCGACAGCGAGGAGAACGTCAGCCGCTTCCTCGACGCGACCGACCCCGGCCTGGTCTCGCTCTGTCTCGACACCGGGCACTACGCCTACTGCGGCGGCGACAGCGTCAAGCTCATCGAGACCTACGGCGAACGGATCGGCTACCTCCACCTCAAGCAGGTGGATCCGGAGATCCTCGCCGAAGTGGTCGCCGACGAGGTGCCGTTCGGGCCGGCCGTGGCGCGGGGTGTGATGTGTGAACCGCCGTCCGGTGTCCCGGCACTGGAACCGGTACTGGCCGCGGCCCAGCGGCTGGACGCCGAACTGTTCGCCATCGTCGAGCAGGACATGTACCCGTGCGCCCCGGACAAGCCCTTCCCCATCGCTGAGCGCACGCGCCGTTTCCTCCGCTCCTGCGGCGCATGACGGCAGGCCGGCACTGGCACTGGCACTGGCACTGGCACTGAAGTGCAGGCCAGGTGGGGCCGGTTCCGGCGCCCTGGCACGGATTCCGGCCGTAGGACGGCCCCGCCGCCCCATGTCGGGCGGCGGCGAGGGCTGGGCATCGCCCGGACGGCGGCAAGGGTTCGCGCGCGCTCGGCGATGGCGAAAGGCTCGGCTCTGTCGGTGACACATGCCCGGGTCCGCTCCCGTCAACTGCCGGATGACGCCGATTGCGTCACGGCGGTTGCCACCCCGTCACACATGTCTCCGTTACGCGGGTCTTCCGTCACAGGCTCTCGACAGCCGCTCCCTCCTGCCCGCCCGGATTCGTTCATAGGGCACAGGCTCAGTGATCGCCAGCGTCCGCGTCGCAGCTCCCCCGACGGCTCCTCCTGCCGCCCGCTGCGGCGCACGCAGGGAGGTGCCACACATGACGGACAGACGGCTCTGGTCCTACAAGGACATCGCCGCGCACATCCGGGTGCAGCCGGACACGGTTCGCTCCTATCGCAAGCACGGTCTCCTTCCGCCGCCCGATCATGTGGAGGCCGGAAAGCCCTATTGGTACGCGGACACGATCCGCAGTTGGGTCGCCAACCGCCCAGGGAACAGGAGCCGCAGGGAGTGAGCTCGCTCAGGTCCGGGCCGGCTCGATGATCGTCACGCCCGCGCCCGGGGCCCCTCCCATGGCGGAGAGGGCGGCCGGTGCCGAATCGAGGGAGATCACCGAGGTCACCAGAAGGTCCGGCCGCAGCGCCCCGGAGCGGACCATCTCCAGCATCGGACCGTAGGCATGCGCGGCCATTCCATGGCTGCCCAGGATCTCCAGTTCCAGCCCTATGAGCCGGGACATCGGCACCACGGGGTCTCCGGCGGCGGAGGGAAGCAGGCCGACCTGCACATGCCGTCCGCGACGGCGCAGGCTCCGGACCGAGGCAGCACAGGTGACGGGTGAGCCGAGCGCGTCGAGCGAGAGATGGGCACCACCGCCCGTCAGTTCGCGCACCGCCTCGGCCGTACCGCCCGCCCCGGTCAGCGAAGTGGCGTCCACGCATTCCGCCGCGCCGAACTTGCGGGCCAGCTCGAGTGCCCGCGGCGAGACGTCCACGGCAACCACCCGGGCCCCGCAGGCCACGGCGATCATCACCGCGGACAGCCCGACTCCGCCGCAGCCGTGCACCGCGACCCACTCGCCCGGCGCCACGCGCCCCTGGGCAACCACGGCGCGGAAAGCGGTCGCGAACCGGCATCCGAGCCCCGCAGCCGTCGCGAACGACAGTTCCTCCGGCACGGCCACCAGATTGACGTCCGCGTGCTCCAGGGCCACGTATTCGGCGAAGGAGCCCCAGTGGGTGAACCCGGGCTGGGTCTGACTCTCGCACACCTGCTGGTCCCCGGCCGCGCAGGCGGCACAGCGGCCGCAGGCACAGACGAACGGGACCGTGACCCGGTCCCCGCGGCGCCAGTTGGCAACCGCGGGGCCCACTGCCTCGACGACTCCGGCGAGCTCGTGCCCGGGGACGTGCGGGAGGGTGATGTCCGGGTCGTGCCCCATCCAGCCGTGCCAGTCGCTGCGGCACAGCCCGGTGGCTTCGACGCGTACGACGACACCGTGATCCGACGGCACCGGGTCCGGGACCTCGCGCACGCCCGGGTCCTGTCCGTACTCCTCGAACACCACAGCCCTCATCGGCCTCGTCCCTTCCCGGGTCCGCTCGGATCGGCTCGAACCTAGCCGCCCACCGCTGCCTTGTCCCGGTCCAGGTCGTCACGGTCCTCCTGCTCAGGGCCCGCCGGCTCCGCCCCGTCCCGCTCCCCGGCGCTGCCGCCGGCCGGAGCGGGCCCGGATATCCCGCCTTCACTGAGGCCGAACCTGGAATGGAAGGCACGCAGCGGAGCCGGTGCCCACCAGGTCGCCCTGCCCGTCAGCTTCATCACGGACGGCACCAGCAGACTGCGCACCACCATCGCGTCCATCACCACGGCGAGGGCGATGCCGAGACCGAGCATCTTGGTGTTGCTCACGCGCGAGGTGCCTATCGCGACCATCACCACCGCCAGGATCACGGCCGCAGCGGTGATCAGTCCGCCCGTGCGGCGCAGCCCGTAGCCCACGGCGTGCTCATGGTCGCCGGTGCGGTCGTACTCCTCCTTGATCCGGGAAAGCAGGAACACTCCGTAGTCCATCGAGAGTCCGAAGGCCACACAGAACATCAGTACGGGCAATGTCGTCTCGATGGAACCGGTCGCCGTGAAGGCGAGCGGCCCGGCAAGGTGGCCCTCCTGGAAGACCCAGACCACGGCCCCGAACATCGCGGTCAGACTCAGCCCGTTGAGCACGACGGCCTGGAGAGGGATCACCACGCTTCCAGTGAGCAGGAAGACCAGCAGCAGCGTGACGACCGCGATGATGCCTGCCGCCCAAGGCAGCCGGTCACCTATCGCGTCCTTGGAGTCGACCAGCCTCGCTGCCGAACCGGTCACCGAGGTCTCGAACGGCGCAGGCTCCGCGCGCAGTTCCCGCACGAGCCGCTGGGACTCCTCGCCGACGGCCTCCTCCTCGGGCAGCACCGTGAAGGTCGCGTTCGCACCGGAGACGAGCGGTCCGTCCACTCGCAGCACTCCAGGCAGAGCGGCGATGCGGTCGCGGTACTCGGCGTACTGCGCGGGGGTGGCCTTACCCTCGGCGAAGACATCCAGGCCGCCGCCCGGGCTGCCGGGGAATGCGTCCCGGATGTGCTGCTGCACGACGTGCGACTCGGCGTTCGACGGCAGCTGACGGTCGTCGGCGATCCCGAACTTCACACCGAGGAAGGGCAGTCCGAGCAGCACCAGCGCCGCGGTGGTGGCGACCGCGAAGATCGGTGCCCGCCGCATCACCACGGACACCACCCGGCCCCAGCCCCCGCTTTCGCCGCCCTCCACGGAGTCGTCGCCGCTCTGCTTCCCTGCCCGCCCGCGCAACAGCCGGCGCAGGTCCAATGCGTTCACCCGGTGCCCCAGCAGTATCAGTGCGGCGGGCAGCAGTATCAGTGCGGCCGAGGCGGCGAGCAGCACCACCGCGATCCCGGCATACGCGAACGAGCGCAGGAAGTACTGGGGGAAGACCAGCATGGCGGCCAGCGAGACGGCGACCGTGAGCGCCGAGAAGAGCACCGTCCGGCCCGCGGTGCGCAGGGTGATCCCGACCGCCTCCCTGGTCTCCGCGCCTGCGGCCAGCTCCTCCCTGAACCGGCGCACGATGAACAAGGCGTAGTCGATGGCGAGTCCGAGTCCGAGGGCCGTCGTGAGGTTCTGGGCGAAGACCGACACATCGGTGAATTCGGTGAGTCCGCGCAGGATCGCGTTCGTACCCAGGATGGCGACGATTCCGATGCCCAGCGGCAGCATGGCCGCCACCGCGCTTCCGAACACCATCACGAGCAGCACCAGCGTGACCGGCAGGGCGATCATCTCGGCCCGCAGCAGATCCTCCTGGATGATCGTCTGCATGTCGTGAATGACCGCGACCGGGCCTCCGACGGAGACCTTCACGGGACCGTGCACGCCCCGGTACCCGGGCGCGATGCGCTCCAGCACCTCCCCGGCGGCCTTCTCGTCCCCCTCGATCCGGGCGGCGATCAGAGCCTCCCGGCCGTTCTCGGCGCGCAGCGCGGGCGACCTGGTCTGCCAGTACGAGCCGACGCCCGTGACGTCCTTCTCGCCTGCCAGCCGCTTCGCCAACCGCGCGGCCTCGGCCACGACGGCCGGATCGTCCACGCTCTTCTGCCCGCTGTCGACGAGCAGCAGCAGATTCGGGCGCGCGGCGGGGAATTCGCGGTCCAGGGCCTTCGTGGCATATGTCGACTCGGCGTCGGGGGCATCCCAGCCCCCGCTGCCCATGCGATCGGCAGCCCCGCTGCCCGCGAACACGGCGAGTGCCGTGATCACCAGGGCGAGCAGCAACGACAGCCGCGGTCGGGCGGTGACGATGCGGGTCCAGCGGCCGGGGCGCGGCGCGCTGTTGACTCCAGACATGGTGCGGTGTCCCCTTCACCGAGACCGGTGCGGCGTGGCAGGCAGCACGCAGGAAGCACAGGTCGACGATTGCCATAGACTGGCAAACACGAGTCATCGCTCGCGTTTTTCAAGAATGCGAGCGGCCACTCGTGTTTGTCAATCGCGACCGGAGAACTGGGGATCGGGGATTCACATGCCAGAGAAACCCGAGGCCGAGGCACCGACCGTGACACCCACGGAGCCCCCGGCCGTGGAGCAGGCCAAGGCGTCGGGCAGGGCACGAGCCAGGACGTCGCCCCAGGCACGAGCCAGGACATCGACCACCATGCCGATCGGGCCGGAGGCCAGGGCGCCGGAACAGGGCCCGACCGGAGCGCCGGCAGAGTCACCTGCCAGGTCGGCACAGCCGCGCCGCCGGCAGGCCCGCGGAGAGCGCCGTATCGCGCAGTTGCTGGAGGCCGCAGCGGGCGTCTTCTGCCGCTGCGGCTACACCGCTGCCAGCACCAACGCCATCGCCCGCGAGGCAGGCGTTTCCCCCGGCACGCTTTACCAGTTCTTCCCCAACAAGGAAGCCATCGCGGTCGAACTCGGCGGGCAGCTGCTGCAGCGCTGGCGCGAGTCCCACGGCGCGGTCTTCGACATGCTCGACACCACGCTGCCTCTGGACCGACTGCTGGACTCGGTCCTCGACCCGCTGATCACGTTCAACTGCGAGAACCCCGCCTTCGCCGTTCTCATGCACGGCTCCGAGATCCCCGGCCGGATCAGCGAGGAGCACGACGCCGTGCACTCCGCGCTGCTCATCCGGGTCGAGCAGATACTCGGCGAGCTTCTCCCGACGGCACGGCCGGCAGAGCTCAACCGGACGGCGAGCATGGTGTTCGCCGTGGTCAAGTCAGGGCTGGAGCTGATCCTGGCCCACGAGGGCGAGGAGCGGGAGGCGTTCATCACCGAGCTGAAGACCATCGTGTACCGATATCTGGCACCGCTGTACGCCGAGGTGTCGAGGGGTGCGACCCGGCGTCCGTGACCGACGCCGAGGCGTCGAGCGGCGCGACCCCACGCCGATGACTGCGGCACTTTCCTGGAACACGAGCCGCAGGACGGCCCCAAGAGCTCGCATCCATACCCCCTAGGGGTATAACCTGGTGAAGGTCAGGAGGCCCCGGCATCCCCAGGACTCCTGTGATGCACCAACGCCTCCATTGCACGAAGTGTTCGCGAACCGCGACACGACCTCGAAGAGGAGAACGACATGACCGCCGAGACGAAGACCGAATCCCTCGAGGCCGCCGGCTCCTGCTGCTCACCCTCCGGTTCCTGCCACGGCGGCGGCGCGGCGGCCGACGGGCCGGGCAGCCTCACCACGGTCTACGAGGTGAAGGGCATGACCTGCGGCCACTGCGAGGGTGCCGTTTCGAGCGAGATCTCCGAGATCCTCGGCGTGACGTCGGTCAAGGCGGTGGCGTCCACCGGCCAGGTCACCGTGATCTCCGACGCTCCGCTCGACGAGTCCGCAGTGCGGGCCGCCGTCGACGAGGCCGGCTATGAGCTGGTCGGCCGGGCCTGACCCTCATCCTGCTTCCGGCCGGGCCGAACCGTCATGGCGGTGGGCCCGGCCCTGCGCCTGGAGCCACGTCACATGAGCAACATCGCAAGCGATACCCCGGAAGCGGGCACGTCCCGGATCGAACTCCTCATCGGCGGGATGACCTGTGCCTCGTGTGCGGCCAGGGTCGAGAAGAAGCTCAACCGCATGAACGGCGTCACCGCCACGGTGAACTACGCGACGGAAAAGGCCCGCGTCTCCTTCGGCGAGAGCACGGACGTGCCCGACCTGATCGCCGTGGTGGAGAAGACCGGCTACACCGCCACGCCTCTGAGCCTGCCCCCCGCCGCTCGGGCTTCCGCCGCCTCCACTGCCGGCCCCACAGGCGTGGACACCGTGCCGGCCCAGGCGTCGCCGGCGGAAGTACCGGTGACCGCGCCCACGACCGCCACCGGCGAGCTCCGCCCCGCCGGTGACCCGGGCACAGCACCCGAGGCCCTTTCGGCCCCCGAAGCTCAGCGCACCGCACCCGAGGCCCCTTCGGCCCCCGGAGCGAACGGCACTCCGCTCCGGGCCGGTTCTGAGCACGCCCTCGCCGCCATGCGTGAGCGGCTGCAGGTCTCAGCGCTGCTCGCGGTGCCTGTCGTCCTGATGGGCATGGTTCCCGCCCTCCAGTTCGAGAACTGGCAGTGGCTCTCCCTCACCCTCGCCGCGCCCGTCGTCGTCTGGGGCGGCATGCCCTTCCATCGGGCGGCATGGACCAATCTGCGCCACGGCGCGGCCACCATGGACACCCTCGTCTCCCTGGGCACCCTCGCCGCCTTCGGCTGGTCTCTCTGGGCGCTGTTCTTCGGGCATGCGGGGATGCCGGGCATGCGCCATGGATTCGACCTCACGATCAACCCGTCGGCCGGCGGCGCCGACGGCACGTCGGCCATCTACCTCGAGGTGGCTGCGGGTGTCGTCACGTTCCTCCTCCTCGGCCGCTATCTGGAGGCACGCGCCAAGCGGAAGGCCGGAGCCGCGCTACGCGCCATGCTGGAACTGGGGGCCAAGGACGTCGCCGTACTCAGGAACGGTACGGAGGAACGCATACCCGCCTCCCGGCTGCTCGTCGGCGACCGCTTCGTCGTACGTCCGGGGGAGAAGATCGCCACCGACGGCACCGTCGTCGAGGGCACGTCGGCCGTCGACGCGTCGATGCTGACAGGTGAGTCCGTTCCGGTGGACGTGATCACCGGCGACAGCGTCACGGGCGCGACCGTCAACACCGCGGGACGACTCGTCGTGGAAGCCACCCGGGTAGGCGCCGACACCCAGCTGGCCAGGATGGCCCGGATGGTCGAGGAGGCCCAGGACGGCAAGGCACAGGTGCAGCGTCTTGCGGACCACATCTCGGCCGTCTTCGTCCCGGCCGTACTGCTGCTCGCCCTAGGCACCCTGGTCACCTGGCTCCTGGTCACGGACGATCCGACGGCCGCCTTCACCGCGGCCGTGGCCGTGCTGATCATCGCCTGCCCCTGTGCACTCGGCCTGGCCACTCCCACCGCTCTCATGGTCGGTACGGGACGAGGCGCGCAGCTGGGGATTCTCATCAAGGGCCCCGAGGTCCTGGAGTCGACCCGGACGGTCGACACGGTCGTCCTCGACAAGACCGGAACGGTCACCACCGGCCGGATGCGCCTGCAGAACGTGTACGTCACGGGCCCCACCACGGAGGAGGAACTGCTGCGGATCGCGGGTGCCCTGGAGCACGCGTCCGAGCATCCTGTCGCCCGCGCCGTCGCGGAAGGCGCCGTGGCCACGCTGGGTAGGCTCCCTTCGCCCGAGGCCTTCGAGAACGTACCCGGCCTCGGAGTCCGCGGCACGGTCGAGGGCCACGCCGTACTCGTGGGCCGCGCCCGCCTCCTCGTGGACGCCGGCGTGGAGCCGCCGCATGAGCTCGCCGCGGTCTCCGGGCGTACCGCCGTCGCCGTCGCCTGGGACGGCAAGGCCCGCGGCGTGCTGACCGTGGCGGACGGGGTCAAGGACACCAGCGCGGAGGCGGTCGCACGGTTGCGGGCGCTGGGGATGAAGCCGGTCCTGCTGACGGGCGACGACCGGGCGGTCGCCGAGTCGGTCGCGGCGGAGGTCGGTATCGACGAGGTGTACGCCGAAGTACTGCCTCAGGACAAGGTGGCCCTGGTCCGGCGGCTTCAGTCGGAGGGCCGGACGGTCGCGATGGTCGGCGACGGGGTGAACGACGCGGCCGCCCTGGCCACCGCCGACCTCGGACTGGCCATGGGCACCGGCACGGACGCCGCCATCGAGGCAGCGGATCTCACGCTGGTGCGGGGCGATCTGATGGTCGCCGCCGACGCCATCCGGCTCTCCCGGCGGACCCTCGCCACCATCAGGGGCAACCTCTTCTGGGCCTTCGGTTACAACGTCGCCGCCCTGCCGCTGGCCGCCGCCGGACTGCTCAATCCCATGATCGCCGGATTCGCCATGGCTTTCTCATCCGTTTTCGTGGTCAGCAACAGCCTTCGTCTGCGATCCTTCACGTGATACACAGGACCTTCACAAAGAGATTCAGATCACAGATATTTGTGGGTAACCATTCGGGCTCTTCGCGAGTCTAAGTGGGCGATGCCAGAACGTCTTGGGGGACGTTCATGGGATGTCTTGGGGGACGTCCCAGGCAAGCGTTGGCCGGGGCACGTAGACCGGGGAGCTTTGAGCGGCCCTCCCGACATACGTACCCCGGCAGACCGCGCGAAGAGCTTCTGCTGGGTACCAGCAGACGCCCGGGCCGGATCCCGTGGGGGGAATCCGCACCGGGGATATGGGAAGCGCCCCGCTTGCCGACCCGTGGGGGGATCGGCAGCGGGGCGCTTCTCGCTATGTGCTTCCGGGGAGGGGCAGTACCCCAATGCTCCGGGCAGGTCTCGGCGGCCTGCAGGTCGCAACGACCTCGTGAGCAGGACTCGGCCGGGGTGACGTCACGCACGGCCTCGCCGGTCCGGGGGAAGAGCCCCCGGACCCCTCGCAGGCGTCAGCGGGCCTCGACCGGAACGAAGTCGCGCAGGACCTCACCGGTGTAGATCTGGCGCGGGCGGCCGATACGGGAACCCGGCTCCTTGATCATCTCGTGCCACTGGGCGATCCAGCCGGGAAGCCGGCCGAGCGCGAAGAGCACGGTGAACATCTCGGTGGGGAAGCCCATGGCCCGGTAGATGAGACCGGTGTAGAAGTCCACGTTCGGGTAGAGGTTGCGCGAGACGAAGTAGTCGTCGGAGAGCGCGTGCTCCTCGAGCTTCAGCGCGATGTCGAGCAGCTCGTCGGACTTGCCGAGGGCCGAGAGAACGTCGTGCGCGGCAGCCTTGATGATCTTGGCGCGCGGGTCGAAGCTCTTGTACACGCGGTGGCCGAAGCCCATCAGCCGGACGCCGTCCTCCTTGTTCTTCACCTTGCGGATGAAGGAGTCGACATCCCCGCCGTTGGCCTGGATGCCCTCGAGCATCTCCAGCACCGACTGGTTGGCGCCGCCGTGCAGCGGACCCCAGAGAGCGGAGATACCGGCCGAGATCGAGGCGAACATGTTGGCCTGCGAGGAGCCCACCAGGCGCACGGTGGAGGTCGAGCAGTTCTGCTCGTGGTCCGCGTGCAGGATGAGGAGCTTGTCGAGCGCGGCGACGACGACCGGGTCGAGCTCGTACTCCTGCGCCGGGACCGAGAAGGTCATCCGCAGGAAGTTCTCGACGTAGCCGAGGTCGTTGCGCGGGTAGACGAAGGGGTGGCCGATCGACTTCTTGTACGCGTACGCCGCGATGGTCGGCAGCTTGGCCAGCAGCCGGATCGTCGAGATGTTGCGCTGGTTCTCGTCGAAGGGGTTGTGGCTGTCCTGGTAGAACGTCGACAGCGCGCTGACCACGGAGGACAGCATGGCCATCGGATGGGCGTCGCGCGGGAAGCCGTCGAAGAACCGCTTGACGTCCTCGTGCAGCAGCGTGTGCTGGGTGATTTCGCCACGGAAGGTGGCCAGTTCGTCGACCGTCGGGAGCTCACCGTTGATCAGCAGGTACGCCACCTCGACAAAGGTGGAGCGCTCGGCCAGCTGCTCGATCGGGTAGCCGCGGTAGCGCAGGATGCCCCGCTCGCCGTCGAGGTAGGTGATCGCGGACTTGTAGGCGGCCGTGTTGCCGTATCCACTGTCCAGGGTCACCAGACCGGTCTGCGCCCGGAGCTTCCCGATGTCGAAGCCCTTGTCGCCGACGGTGCTCTCGACCACCGGGTAGGTGTATTCACCGTCCGCGTACCGCAGTACTACAGAGTTGTCGCTCACGTCATCCCTCACCGACGTAGTGCCTCTTCTTCGAGGTGCCCTGACTGTCTCTACCATCCCCCATTTGGCTGAGGAGAGTGCACTCGGGGTCGACCATTGGGCCAATTGGCGGCACTCAGTGCCGTCAACCTGCTCATCCTGCCCCCTTCGCCCCGGTTCCGGAAGCCTTAGGTGATCCTTCCCACGAGCGCCTCACCTGTCAGCCGGTGATCGAGTGCGGTAAAACGCCTGCCTGCGGAGACGGTGCGCACGGCCTGCCCTATGGCCTTGCGGGAACCGACGAGCACGACGAGTTTCTTGGCACGTGTGACCGCTGTGTAGAGCAGATTCCGCTGGAGCATCATCCAGGCGCCGGTGGTGACCGGAATCACGACTGCCGGATACTCACTGCCCTGGGAACGGTGGATCGTCACGGCGTACGCGTGCGCGAGCTCGTCCAGCTCGTCGAAGTCGTAGGGCACCTCCTCGTCCTCGTCCGTCAGCACCGTCAGCCGCTGATCGACCAGATTGAGTGAGGTCACCACGCCGACCGTGCCGTTGAAGACTCCGTTCTTGCCCTTCTCGTAATTGTTGCGAATCTGAGTGACCTTGTCGCCCACGCGGAACACTCTTCCGCCCAGCCGCTTCTCCGGCAGATCCGGGCGGGCGGGGGTGATGGCCTGCTGCAGCAGGCCGTTGAGCGTGCCCGCGCCGGCCGGCCCGCGGTGCATGGGAGCGAGCACCTGTACATCGCGGCGCGGATCGAGGCCGAACCGTGCGGGGATGCGCCGAGCCGCTACGTCCACCGTGAGCCGGCCCGCCTCCTCGGTGTCGTCCTCCACGAAGAGGAAGAAATCGTCGAGGCCCTGGGTGAGGGGCTGCGTCCCGGAATTGATGCGGTGGGCGTTGGTCACCACCCCGGACTGCTGGGCCTGCCGGAAGATCTGGGTCAGCCGTACGCTCGGCACCGGCCCGGAGTCTGCCAGGAGGTCCCGCAGGACCTCCCCCGCGCCGACGCTCGGCAGCTGGTCCACGTCTCCGACCAGCAGCAGATGCGCACCGGGGGCGACGGCCTTCACCAGCTTGTTGGCCAGGAGCAGATCCAGCATGGACGCCTCGTCGACGACGACCAGGTCGGCGTCGAGGGGCCGGTCGCGGTCGTACGCCGCGTCGCCGCCCGGCTTGAGCTCCAGCAGCCGGTGGACGGTGGACGCCTCGGCTCCGGTGAGCTCGGCGAGTCGCTTCGCCGCGCGCCCCGTGGGAGCGGCGAGCACCACCTTGGCCTTCTTGGCGCGGGCGAGCTCGACGATCGAGCGGACCGTGAAGGACTTGCCACAGCCCGGCCCGCCGGTGAGGACGGCCACCTTCCGGGTGAGCGCGAGTCGCACGGCCTCCTGCTGCTCGGGGGCCAGCTCCGCCCCCGTACGGTCCGCGAGCCAGGCCAGTGCTTTGTCCCAGGCCACGTCCTGGAAGGCCGCCATGCGGTCCTCGTCCGTGCGCAGCAGGCGGATCAGCTGGGCGGAGAGGGACAGCTCGGCCCGGTGGAAGGGCACCAGATAGACCGCGGTGACCGGATCCCCGCCTTCCGGGTCCGGGACCTGCTGCCGTACGACTCCCTCCTCCTCCGCCGCCAGATCGGCGAGGCAGTCGATGACCAGCCCTGTGTCGACCTGGAGCAGCTTCACGGAGTCGGCGATGAGCCGCTCCTGGGGCAGGAAGCAGTGGCCCTGGTCCGTGGACTGCGAGAGGGCGTACTGCAGCCCGGCCTTGACCCGGTCCGGACTGTCGTGCGGAATGCCCACGGCCTGAGCGATCCGGTCGGCGGTGAGGAACCCGATGCCCCATACATCCGCCGCGAGGCGGTAGGGCTGGTTCTTCACCACGGAGATCGAGGCATCCCCGTACTTCTTGTAGATCCGCACGGCGATGGACGTGGAGACGCCCACCCCTTGGAGGAAGACCATGACTTCCTTGATGGCCTTCTGCTCCTCCCAGGCGGCGCCGATCATCTTCGTCCGCTTGGGGCCGAGGCCGGGGACCTCGATGAGCTTCTTCGGCTGCTGCTCGATGATGTCGAGCGTGTCCGCCCCGAAGTGGTCGACGATCCGCTCGGCGATTCTGGGACCGATGCCCTTGATGAGGCCGGAGCCGAGGTAGCGGCGAATGCCCTGGACGGTGGCGGGGAGGACCGTCGTGTAGTTCTCGACGGTGAACTGCTTGCCGTACTGGGGGTGGGAGCCCCAGCGTCCTTCCATGCGCAGCGATTCACCCGGCTGGGCACCGAGGAGCGAACCGACCACCGTGAGGAGTTCACCGGCGCCGCGGCCGGTGTCGACACGGGCGACCGTGTACCCGTTCTCCTCGTTGGCGTAGGTGATCCGTTCCAGGACCCCTTCGACCACTGCCAGATTGGACATGATCCGACGCTACCGTCCGGGTCGGACAGCCCGTCACGCCTGGGGAAAACTCCACGACCCGGACAGTTCAAGGGGCCCGGTCACATGACCGGGCCCCGTTCACTCCCCCCTCCGGCAGAGCTCCCCGATCCCCCCAGATCCCTCCCCGGGAGCCCTGACGCCAAGTACGACTCGCCTCACCCCAGAAGGGTTGCACGATTGCGGGCAGTTATTTTTGCGGAATCCTAGAATGCCGACATAGCAGGCCTTCTTCACTTTTGCACCATGAGCGATGACCCACTCCCCCCGGACGCACGCACCGAGCTCGGGGAAGCCCGTCTCCACGAGAGCGCGCGTCCGCTCTGCACGGAGCAGGTGGGCGGAGGGCTTGTGAGTGGGGGATCGCAGCGTCACCCGGCCGCCTGCGGCCGCTGAGCGCTCCTGCCGACAAGGGCGTGGTCCGGCCGACGAGTTGGAACGACCGGATCCGGCTTCCTCGTTCTCCGCGATTCTTCGATACAGCAGCGAAACAGTGACAGCAAGGGCTTCCTGTGCGCTATGACGCTAGCCTGCGCAAAGTGGTCCGGCGAGCGTCGGCCCGATCTCCCCCGGAGGAACGATGACAGTCACGCTGGCGGATGTGGCGACCCGCGCCCGGGTGTCACCGGCGACCGTCTCCCGGGTCCTGAACGGCAACTACCCTGTGGCGGCGACGACTCGGGAGCGCGTGCTCCGCGCTGTCGACGAGCTCGACTACGTGCTCAACGGCCCGGCCAGCTCTCTCGCCGCAGCCACGTCCGACCTGGTCGGGATCCTGGTCAACGACATCGCCGACCCCTTCTTCGGGATCATGGCAGGCGCGGCCCAGACAGCCATCGGCGAAGGCGCTTCCGGACGGGCGGGCGGCGAGAAACTGGCGGTCGTCTGCAACACGGGCGGCTCGGCGGAGCGCGAACTGACCTATCTCACCCTGCTCCAGAGGCAGCGGGCAGCGGCGGTCGTCCTCACGGGAGGCGCGCTGGAGGACCCGGACCACATCGCCGCGATGTCGGCCAAGCTGACGAAACTCTCCGACACGGGGACCGCGGTGGTGCTCTGCGGCAGGCCGCCCGTGCCGGGCGGGTCGGTCACGGCGACGCTCACCTTCGACAACCGGGGCGGCGGGCAGCGGCTCACCGAGCACCTGATCACGCTCGGGCACCGGCGGATCGGGTACATCGCGGGCCCGGAGGAACGGACGACGACCAGGCACCGCCTCGAAGGCCACAGGGCGGCACTGACCGCCGCGGGGATCCATGAGGACCAGGAGCACATCACCGTGCACGCTTCGTACGAGCGCCGCTCGGGCTACGACGCCACGCTGGAGCTGCTGCGCCGCGACCCGGGACTGACGGCGATCGCCGCCGCCAACGACACGGTGGCACTGGGTGCCTGCGCCGCGCTTCGCGACCGGGGCCTGCGCATTCCGGAGGACGTCTCGGTGGCCGGTTTCGACGACCTGCCGTTCTCGGTGGACGCAGCCCCGGCCCTCACGACAGTACGGCTGCCGCTGCACGAAGCAGGGGTACGGGCCGGCCGCCTGGCCATGGGGAAGGAGGCACCGCCGCCCGGCGGCACCGCGACGATCGGCGCCGAGCTGATGGCCCGGGCGTCGACGGCACCGCCGAAAGGGAGGTGAGCGGTCGGAGTGGCCGCAGACGACGCCGGGGCGCAAGGCCGGCCTCGGGCCGCCCTGGACCGACGCCGCCGGTCTAGGCCCGCACAGGGACGTGGAACGCGCTCGGGCCGGGTGCGGGCCAGGGCGTGAAGCAGCCTGCCCCGGAGGGCCTTCAGCGAGTTTTCCACAGGCCTTGTCCCGAGTCCTCGCCCGAACCTAGCCTTGACTCAGTCAAAGGAAAGGTCGGGGTGGATCATGGCCATTCACGAGATCCGCGCTTTCAACCGTTTCTATACGAACCTCATCGGTGCCCTCGACTACAGCAAGCACCTGTACACGCCGTACACACTGACCGAGTCGCGCGTGCTGTACGAGCTGGCACACGCCCCGCGCACGGATGCGGCGGACCTCCGGGTGGAGCTGTCCCTGGACGCGGGGTATCTGAGCAGGCTGCTCGGCAAGTTCGAACGCGACGGTCTGGTCGAGCGAGCGCCCTCCGACATCGACTCGCGACGCCAGCGCATCACGCTCACTCAGCGAGGGCGCGAGGCGACCGCGCTGCTGGACGAGCGGTCGCGGGATGCAGTCGGCAAGCTGTTGTCCGCCGTGCCGGAGGCCGATCACCCCCGTCTGACGGAGGCGATGCGCACGGTGCGGTGCATATTGGGCGAGGCCCGCCCGGACCAGGACCGCCACCACGGAGGGCCCGTGCTGCGCGACCCGATCCCCGGCGAACTGGGCTGGATGGTCCAGCGGCACGGCGCGGTCTATGCGGCGGAGTACGGCTGGAACACCGACTTCGAAGGCCTGGTCGCCCGCATAGTCGCGGACTTCGCCCAGGACCACGACCCGCATCTGGAGCGGGTGTGGATAGCGGAGCTCGACGGACGCCCGGTCGGTTCTGTGATGTGTGTACGGGACGAGGCACCGGCCACCGCCCGGCTGAGGCTGCTCCTGGTCGAGCCGGAGGCACGTGGCCATGGCCTGGGGGACCGGCTGGTGGGCGCCGTCGTGGACTTCGCCCGCGGAGTCGGCTACCGGGAACTGGTGCTGTGGACCAACGACGTGCTCACCACGGCCCGCAAGATCTATCAACGCGCCGGCTTCACTCTGGTCGCAGAGGAGCCTCACCGCTCGTACGGAGCCGATCTGGTCGGCCAGGACTGGCGGCTTCCCCTCCAGGAAGGATCACTGCCGTGAAGCTCGCGTTCTCCACGCTCGGCGTCCCCGGCATGCCCGTTCCCGAGGTGGCGGCCCTCGCCGCCGCGACCGGCTACCACGGCGTGGAACTGCGGGCCGACGCCGAGGAGCCGGTCCACCCGGGCATCGGCACGCGTGAGCGGGCCGCGGTGGTCGCGGAGTTCGACCGGGCGGGCGTGGAGATCCTGACGGTCGCCGGGTACGTGCGAATGGCAGCGGCGGGCGATGACGAGGCCGTACACCAGGACCTCGACGGGCTGCTGCGGCTGGCCAAGGACCTGGGCGCCCCGTACATACGGGTCTTCCCGGGAGGCGGCGACCAGGACCAGGATTCCGCGGATGCCACGGCCGCACGCCGCCTGGCCGCGGCAGCTGAGACGGCGGCGGATCTGGGCGTGCGCATTCTGCTGGAGACCCACGACTCGCACCGCACGGGTGCGGCGGTGTCCCGTGTCCTGGGCACGGTCGGCCATCTGCACGCAGGCGCGCTGTGGGACGTCCTGTACCCGTGGCTGGAGGACGAACCCCCCGTCGCGACCCATGCCGCCCTCTCGCCGTTCCTCGGCTACGTCCAGGTCAAGGACGTCGCCTCCCCGCAGGACCTCACCCCGCTGCTCCTGGGCTCCGGCGTGCTGCCCCTCGCCGAGTGCCTGGCCCTCACGGGTGAGGACGGCTGGGTCTGCTGGGAGTACGAGAAACGCTGGCACCCGGAGGTGCCGGACCTGGCCGGGCTGCTGATACCGGGGCGGGAGCACCTGCAGTCGATGTCCGCACCAACGAGGTGAGCGCCTCCGCCGGCAAGGAGGGCCGCGATACGGGTGGGGCGCATGCCCCCAACCTCGCCGGACGGCGCCAGGTGGCATCAGCGCGGATTTCTCCGCGGTTCACGGGAGTAGCGCTGAAAGAACCCGCTGTCGGGAGGTGAGTAGGCTGGTTGGCGCTGGTTCTCATCGGCGACCCATGGAGATTCCCCGTGAGCCAGGATCCACAGGACCAGTACGCACATGGCCCGCAGGGCGCGCGGAGTCACCGGGCATTCCGCCGCGAGCCCGCAGTGATCGGCTGGAGCCATGGCGACCGGGTCGTGCGCTGGACGGACGACGGACGGACCGTGGAGAAGCAATACGCACAGCCCACCCAGGCCGCGCTGGCGTGGGACGGCAGGATCCTGGTCGTCGAGGCACTCGACGACACGCCGTACACACCCACGGACAACGCGGTCGTGTACGAAGCCGACGGAACGGAACTCGTACGGCTCAGGCCGCCGCGGGACCTTGTCGCGGAGCCGTCCTGGGTGTTCGGCTTCTACACGGCGCATCTCGGCACGGACGGACTGCCCGTACTCGTGGTTGCGACACAGGTCGGCGACTACTGGGGGCACCCTGACCTGTCGGCCGGCACGCTCATGGACGTGGAGGAGTGGCGCTGACGGGCAGGACGCGTGTGTTCGACGGGCCGTCGGGCCACCCCGCGCGATGCACGGGCCTCATACGGCCACCGGGCTCGCGGCACGCGGCACGCGGCACGCGGCACGCGGACTCACGATGCAGGCCCCGCGACGCTCCGGGCTCCGACGCACGGACTGCGCGGCCCATGCCAGTCACCGCGACGCACGCCGCACGCAGTCCGCACGCACGCCGCACGAGACAACGCCACCCATCAACTGAGCCGCGCAAGAGGCCCGGACGGAGGTGCCCACAAACACCACCACTTCGACCGCACCCGCCCCATTGGCAATGAATCACTGGAATCTCCGCAACTTGGGGAACCCGCGGGGAGCCGGCGGCGTCCAAGCGCCGTCCTGTCGGTGAGTCTCCGCAGAGCGGTGTCGGCTCTCGCTGCTGGCCGCGATCGCTGACTCCCCTCTTCAGCCGCCTGCGGCCGGCAGCACACACCGCCACCGGCGCCTCCCCTCCCTGGCGCCGGTGGCGGCTCACCCGGTCCACCTCGCCCACCTGCACACCGTCCCGCAGCCGCCGCTCGCCCCGCCAGCCCTCACCCGCCACCTTGCCGACCGCCCGATCCGGCGCGCCCTTGCCGGTCAGACCTCTTGACTGGCAGTTACTTTCCGGATATCCGTGGCTCCTTGGAAGTTTCCTTCAAGGAAGGAGCACCCGTGCCGGACCGGACCGCACCCTCCAGACGTACCCTTCTCGCCGCCGCTGCCGCGACCGCCGCCGGAGCCGCGACCGTCGCCCTCCCCGCGACGACGGCCTCCGCCGAGACCCGTGACCGTCTCGGAGAACTCATCTCCCGGATGAGCCTGGAAGAGAAGGTCGGACAGCTCTTCGTCATGCGGGTGTACGGGCACTCCGCCACCGCGCCCGATCAGGCCGATATCGACGCCAACGTCAAGGAGATCGGCGTCCGGACCGCCACAGAGCTGATCGAGCGTTACCACGTCGGCGGAATCATCTACTTCGCCTGGGCCCACAACACCCGCGACCCGCACCAGATCGCCGATCTCTCCAACGGCATCCAGCAGGCCGGCCTCGCCCAGCCCACGCCCATCCCGCTGCTCGTCTCCACCGATCAGGAGCACGGCATCGTCGCCCGCGTCGGCAAACCCGCGACGCTCATGCCGGGGGCGATGGCACTGGGTGCGGGCGGTTCCCGGTCCGATGCCCGCGAAGCCGCTCGGATCGCGGGGGCCGAGCTCGCCGCGATGGGCATCACACAGAACTACGCGCCCGTCGCCGATGTGAACGTGAATCCGGCCAACCCCGTCATCGGCGTCCGCTCGTTCGGCTCCGACCCGGAGTCGGTGGCAGGGCTCGTCGTCGCCCAGGTGCGGGGTTACCGGAGCGCGGGCATCGCCTCGACGGCCAAGCACTTCCCGGGGCACGGTGACACCAAGAGCGACAGCCACTACTCCCTGCCCACCATTCACCACACGCGCGAGCAGTGGAGCGAGCTGGACGCGCCGCCGTTCCGTGCGGCGATCGCCGCCGGGATCGGCTCGATCATGACCGCGCACATCGTCGTTCCCGCGCTCGACCCGAGTGAGGACCCCGCGACGCTGTCCCGCCCCATTCTCACCGGCATCCTGCGTGAGCAACTCGGTTACGACGGAGTGGTCGTCACCGACGCGCTCGACATGGCGGGCGTGCGGCAGAAGTACGGCGACGACCGTGTGCCGGTCCTCGCTCTGAAGGCGGGCTGCGACCAGTTGCTCAACCCGCCGAACCTCAGTGTCGCCTGGAACGCCGTCCTCCAGGCCGTCAGGAACGGGGAGCTGACCGAACAGCGCATCGAGGAATCGATCCTGCGCATCCTTCTCCTGAAGTGGAAGCTGGGCCTGTTCCGCGGTCCGTTCGTCACGCACAGCGGCGTGGACCGCACTGTCGGCACCAGGTCCCATCTGATGGCCGCCGACCGGATCGCAGAGGAGACCACCACCCTCCTGTTCAACGGGAACGGTCTTCTGCCGCTCTCCCCCCGCCGCCACGGAAACGTCCTGGTGGTCGGCGCCGACCCGGCCTCCCCTTCCGGCACGACCGGCCCGCCCACCACCACCCTCGCCAAGGCATTCACCGAACTGGGCTTCGCCGCCACGGCGTGGTCCACCGGCATCACCCCGACGCCGACGAAGATCGACGAGGCGGTGGCCGCCGCAGCCGGCAAGGACGTGGTCGTCGTGGGCACTTACAACGTCACAACGACCAGCCCGCAGCGCACGCTCGTCTCCCGGCTCGCCGCGAGCGGCGTGCCCGTGGTCACGGTCGCCATCCGCAATCCGTACGACATCGCGCAGCTCACCGGCACCGGATTCGCGGCCTCGCTGGCCTCGTACAGCTGGACCGACGTCGAACTGCGTGCTGCCGTCCGGGTGATCGCGGGCCGCGCCGAACCGGAGGGCAGGCTGCCGGTGCCCGTCCCGCGAGCGGACGACCCGACCCAAGTGCTGTATCCGGTGGGGTACGGGCTGACGTATTAAGGCGTAGCGAGGCGTACGCCGCGCTACCGGCGCGCCACACCCACACGGCGGAATACCCACGGCTTCGCTGGCGTGCCACCGCTCCCCCGGTCACGCTTGACGGACCGATCGGGGGTCATACATGCGTTTGCGGCGGCTGGGCGTCGGGGTGGTGTGCGTGCTCGTCATCGGCTGCCAGCAGTCACCGGGGCGCGATGGCCCGGAAGCGAAAGGATCCGGGGAGGCAGGAAGCGGGACGCCGTCCGCATACGGGGCGGTGTTCCTGGGCCCCGGTGACTGCAGCGGCCGGGGCGGCAGCGATGTCCGCGAGGTGTCCTGCACCAGCGAGAAGGCGTCGGCCCGCGTCATCGTGCGCTACGAGGGGCGTCAGGCCGACGGGCCCGCCTGCCCCGCCGCGACCGACTTCGTCCTCCACATCTCGGAGAGACGGCCGTCGGTCGACGAGGACGGCGACGGGGTGGTGCCGCGGGGCTACGCCTGCATGCGCAATCTGGAGGCGCCGCATCCAGGTGATCCGGGCGGAGGTGGCGGTCCGCACACCGTCGTCGGCGACTGCGTCTTCACCTCGCGGAAAGGGCAGGTGAAGGAGACCGCGTGCGACGGTTCGGGCGAGCGGCGGCCCGAGTTCGAGGTGGGATCGGCGGTGCAGAAGCGGGCGCAGTGCCCCACGTCGACCGACCTCTACGTACAACTGGAGGGGGAACGACCGGTGGGCTGCGCCCGCCGCATGTGACACCGTGCCACGCGGTCGGACCGACGCAACCCCCGTGGGGTCTGCCGGCACGGCACGGGCCGTGCCGGCAGTCCCCGGAACTACAAGAACGGAACCACGAACCACGAACCACGAACCACGGAACGCGGAACTACGGACGCAGCGTCGGCTCCCGCTCGATCTCCTGCTTGTCGAGCTTCGCGTCGGGCTTCGTCAGCCGCTTGGCCTTCGACGGGTCGTCCTGCACCGCGGCCGGGGCAACGCCCGCCCACTCGAGAATGCGGGCGGTGGCCTTCGCCTTCTGCTCGGGGTTCAGCCCCGCCACATTGGCACCGTGGTTGCCGCCCGGGGCGGTGAAGACATAACTGTCACGCGCCCCCTTGCCGAGGCGGAACGGCTCCGCGCCCCACGGGTCGTTCTGGCCGTAGACGAACAGCATCTGCTCGGCGTGGTGCCGGACCCAGCGGTCCACGTCGCCCATCGCCCAGGGCTTGAAGCGCATGGGGATGTCCCGCGGCACGAAGTTCCGCGGCGGCTGGTAGCCGTAGCGGCTCAGGCCCCTGAGGTGCGACTGCTCGATGTCGGGCGATCCCAGCTCGGTGCCTGCCTGGTAGTAGTACGGCGTGTACGGCTCCAGGCCCTGGTCGGTGTAGAAGGAGAAGCCGGAGATCGCATCGATGCTGTCCCAGATCTCCTGGTCGGAAGCGGTGGCCGCGGCCGGGATCGATGCGCAGTCGTCCAGCAGGCTGTACTGCCAGAAGGCCCAGGTGTAGTCGAGGACGACAGCCTCGAAGGCCCTGTCGAGCGAACCGATGGTCCTGTACGTGTAGCCGTTGTCGGCCGCGTACTGGGTGTAGCGGGCCTCGAGCGGCTTGCGACGGAGAAGCGCCTCGCGCTGCACCGCGTTCAGCTTGTCGCGGCACTCCTTGGTGCCGACGCGCCCGAGGAACCGGTCGTACGCCGAGTCCTCGTTGTTCTTCACGTCGTTGGGCGCGACGTACGCGACCACGCCGTCCATGTCACGGGGATAAAAGCGCTCGTAGTACGTGGCGGTCATGCCGCCCTTGGAGCCGCCCGTGGCGATCCACTTCTTGTTGTAGATCTTCTTCAGCGCGGTGAAGACACGGTGCTGGTCGGCGGCAGCCTGCCGGATGTCCAGCTTGGACCAGTCGGCCGGCTCGGGCCGCGAAGGGGTGAAGAAGCGGTACTCCAGATCGACCTGGTTGCCGTCGACGATCTGGGTGGGCTCGCGGCGGCGGGGGTTGGTACCCACGCTGTAACCACTGGTGTAGAAGACGGTCGGGCGGGCCGTGTCCTTGTGCAGCACCGTGATGCGCTGCTGGAACGTGCCCTTGGACGGCCGCCGGTGGTCGACCGGCTGAGCGTAGTTCAGGACGAAGTAGCGGTAGCCGGGGTACGGCTTCTCCTCGATCAGGCTCATCCCGGGGATCGCGAGGATCTGATCCTTGATGTCCTGGGACGCTCCCGGGCCGGAGGCCGGACCCGCGGCGGTGGCCGCGCTCGCCGTCACACCTGCCATACCTACGAGCATGACGAGCGACAGCAGCCATCTCAGCGCCTTGCGCATGCACCCTCCCCTTGGTTCACAACGGTCGCGGTGAACCTAGCGGGGTAACACACGTACCGCCAGACCCAGTTGGCGCAGCGCACGGGATTCAGCTGTGGAGCGGCTCCGACTCAGGCCCGTACACCCGCCGAAGCCCAGAGGCCCGGACTCGGACTCGGACTCAGACTCGGACTCAGCAGAGGATCCAGCCGGTCGAGCCGCGCTTCCCGGAGACGGCGCCCGAGGCACGGACACAGCGGTGGAGCGCGTGCACGGTCACCGGTCCCGCCTGCCGGGTGAACCGGCCCTTGTCCACGGCCGCACGACCGCCGCGCGGCTGGAGCGACACCGACATGACCCGCCGGGGACCGGGTTGCCTGGCGACGGTGAGAGCGCACACATAGGCGCGGCTCTTGTAGACGCGCAGCTCCCCCGTCGCGAACTGCACGGTCTTCACCGGACGTCCGGAGCACACGGAAGCGGCATCCGCCCGCTGAACGCCCGGTCCTGTCAGTGAAAGTGCGCCCACCACCGTGAGCACCGCGAGTATGCGCACCAGTAGTCTTTCGAACACTTTTGCTCCCCTCCCGCACCAGGCCGTACTGACGTACGACGCAACGGGGGCCCGTACGGTTGCCGTCCGGGCCCCTCGGCATGGTCATGCCGACCATGCCCCTCGCGAATCCGCGCGCCTCAGGCCGGAGTGGGCGCCTCCTCGCCGATGAAGGTGCGCCACAGCTCGGCGTACCGTCCGCCCCGCGTCAGCAGCTCCTCGTGCGTACCGTCCTCGACGACACGTCCGTGGGCCATCACGACGACCCGGTCGGCGCGGGCCGCCGTGGTCAGCCGGTGGGCGACGACCAGCGTGGTACGGCGGCCGGTGAGCCGGTCGGTGGCCTGGTTGACCTGTGCCTCGGTGGCCAGGTCCAGCGCCGCGGTCGCCTCGTCGAGCAGCAGCACGTCGGGGTCGACGAGCTCCGCCCGCGCCAGGGCGATGAGCTGGCGCTGCCCGGCCGAGAGATTGCGCCCGCGCTCGGCGACCTCGTGCAGGTAGCCGCCGTCGAGCGTGGCGATCATGTCGTGGGCGCCGACCGCACGTGCAGCCGCCTCGACCTCGGCGTCCGTCGCTTCCGGGCGTCCGTACGCGATCGCGTCGCGGACCGTACCGGAGAAGAGATACGCCTCCTGCGGGACGACCCCGAGCCGGTGACGGTAGGCGGTGAGGTCCAGGTCGCGCAGATCGGAACCGTCCACGGTGACCCGTCCGCCCGTGGGGTCGTAGAACCGGGCCACCAGCTTGACCAGCGTCGACTTGCCCGCGCCGGTCTCGCCGACGAACGCGACCGTCTGCCCGGCCGGGATCCGCAGGTCGATGCCGGCCAGTGCTGTCCCTTCCGCGTCTGCCCTCTCGCTCCCGTAGGCGAAGGACACTTCCTCGAAGGCGATCTCGCCGCGCAGCGCCGGCACATCGAGCGGCTTGCGCGCCTGTGCCGTGGACGTCGGCTCCCTCAGCAGCTCCTGGATACGGCCGAGCGAGACTGTCGCCTGCTGATAGCCGTCGAAGACCTGCGACAGCTGCTGCACGGGGGCGAAGAAGAGATCGATGTAGAGGAGATACGCCACCAGCGCGCCGGTGGTGAGCGTGCCGGCCTCGATCCGGCCGGCGCCGACGATCAGCACGGCCGCGGCGGCGACCGAGGACAGCAGCTGGACGAACGGGAAGTACACGGAGATCAGCCACTGTCCGCGCACCCGTGCCTCGCGGTAGCTGTCGCTGCGCTCCACGAACCGGCGGTTGCCCGAGGCCTCGCGGCGGAACGCCTGCACGATCCGCAGTCCGCTGACCGACTCCTGCAGATCGGCGTTGACGACGCTGATCCGCTCACGGGCCAGTTCGTAGGCCTTCACCGACCGGCGGCGGAAGAAGAACGTGCCGACGAGCAGCACCGGCAGGGTCGCGAAGACCACCAGCGCGAGCTGCACATCGATCACGACCAGCACGACCATGATCCCGAAGAAGGTGACGACGGAGACGAAGGCGGTGACCAGTCCGGTCTGCAGGAAGGTGGACAGGGCATCCACGTCCGTCGTCATCCGGGTCATGATCCGGCCGGTCAGCTCGCGCTCGTAGTAGTCGAGCCCGAGCCGCTGCAGCTGCGCGAAGATCTTCAACCTGAGCGCGTAGAGGATGCGTTCGCCGGTGCGTCCGGTCATCCGGGTCTCACCGATCTGCGCCGCCCACTGCACCACCACCGTGCCCAGCGCCACGAACGACGCTGCCCACACGGCGCCCAGGGCGACCCGCTCGACTCCGTCGTCGATGCCGTGCCGGATCAGCACCGGCAGCAGCAGCCCCATCCCCGCGTCGACCGCGACCAGCAGCAGGCTGAACAGCAGCGGCGTCCCGAAGCCGCGCAGCAGTCGGCGCAGGCCGTACGAGTCCTCGGCCCTCGCCGCCCGGGCCTCGTCGACCTGGGGTGTGTCGTCGGCCGGGGGAAGCGCCGCGACCTGGGCGAGGAGCTCGGGCGTGGCCCCGGTGACCGCGTCCTCCTCGGCCTCCTCCTTGCGCACCCAGAGCGGGGGCGTGATGCCGCGCTCGGCGTCGAACTCCGCGTCCATCTCTGCCCTGAGCGTGCGGTCCTCGGGGATCTCGACGGGGACGGTGTGCCCGGGCGACACACCGCCCAGCTCGTCCGGGTCCGTCAGCAGCCGCCGGTACAGAGCTGAACGTTCCTGCAGCTCGTCGTGGGTGCCGATGTCGGCGAGCCGGCCGCCGTCGAGCACGGCGATACGGTCGGCGAGCCCGAGCGTGGAGCGGCGGTGGGCGATCAGCAGGGTGGTTCGTCCGGTCATGACGCCGCGCAGTGCCTCGTGGATCTCGTGCTCGACCCGTGCGTCGACGGCGGACGTGGCGTCGTCGAGGAGCAGCAGCCGGGGGTCGGCGAGGATGGCCCTGGCGAGGGCGATCCGCTGGCGCTGGCCGCCGGAGAGGGTGAGGCCGTGCTCGCCGACCTTGGTGTCGTAGCCGCCGGGCAGCTCACGGATGAAACGGTCCGCCTGCGCGGTGCGAGCCGCCTCGACGATCTCCTCGTCCGTCGCGTCGGGCTTCGCGTAGGCGATGTTCGAGCGGACGGTGTCGGAGAAGAGGAAGCTGTCCTCGGGTACGAGACCGATGGCGGACCGCAGTGAATCCATGGTCAGCTGGCGCACGTCGTGCCCGCCGACGAGTACGGCGCCGTGCGTCACGTCGTAGAAGCGCGGCAGCAGCAGCGAGACGGTGGACTTGCCGCTGCCCGAGGAGCCGACCACCGCGACGGTCTCGCCGGGCCTGATCTCCAGCGAGAAGCCGTCGAGGACGGGCTGCGCGGCCTCCCCGTCCCCGTACGAGAAGCTGACGTCGTCGAACTCGACAGTCGCCGGCGCATCGGCCGGGAGCACCTTGGTGCCGTCCTTCATCGTCGGCTCGGTGTCGATGAGCTCCAGGACGCGCTCCACACCGGCGCGCGCCTGCTGGCCGACGGTCAGCACCATGGCGAGCATCCGCACCGGTCCGACCAGCTGCGCGAGGTACGCCGAGAAGGCGACGAACGTACCGAGGGTGATCTGTCCGCGGGTGGCCAGCCAGCCGCCCAGCGCCAGCATCGCCACCTGCCCGAGCGCGGGCACGGCTTGGAGGGCGGGGGTGTACCTGGCATTCAGCCGGATGGTGCGGAGCCGGCCTGCGAAGAGCTTGCGGCCGACGTCCCTGAGCTTCCCGGCCTCCTGTTCCTCCTGCCCGAAGCCCTTGACGACGCGTACACCGGACACGGCCCCGTCGACCACACCGGCGACGACGGCGGCCTGCTGCTGGGCGTACCAGGTGGCGGGGTGGAGCTTCACCCGGCTGCGCTTGGCGATGAACCAGAGCGCGGGGGCGACGGCGACGGCGATCAGGGTCAGCGGCAGGGACAGCCAGGCCATGACGCCGAGGGATATGAGGAAGAGGAGGAAGTTCCCGATCGTCATCGGGAGCATGAAGAGGAGGCCCTGGATGAGCTGGAGGTCGCTGGTGGCACGGCCGACGACCTGACCGGTGGACAGCTCGTCCTGCCGCCGCCCGTCGAGCCGGGTGATCGTCCTGTACATATCGGCACGGAGGTCGTGCTGGACGTCGAGGGCCAGACGGCCGCCGTAGTAGCGGCGGATGTACGTCAGGACATAGACGACGACCGCCGCGGCGATCAGCAGTCCGGTCCAGACGGTCAGCGACCTGGTGTGATTTCCGATGACGTCGTCGATGACGACCTTGGTGATCAGCGGGACGACGGCCATGACCGCCATGCCGGCGAGCGACGACCCCAGCGCGAGCACGACGTTCCGCCGGTACCGCCAGGCGTAACCGGCCAGTCGCCGCGCCCACCCCTGTTCTGCCCCCGCCACTTGGTGCCTCCCGGCTCGGGATTCGGAAATCCGACCTGACCTGCCGGAAGGCACCAACGCGGGCGCGGGCGGATTTCATCCCGCCGCAACAAAGTACGGTCTCCGGTCCTAGGACCCCGGGAACCGGATCCCAGGGCTCCGGGAGCGGATCCCAGGGCTCCGTCAGCCGGGCCGGGCCGGACCGGACCGGGCCTGGCCGGGCCAGGCCAGGCCGGTGCGGTGCGGTGCGGTGCGGTGCGAACGGCACCCGACCGGATCCGTCCCGGCGGCGGCTAGGACGCCGGGCCGCGCTCCGGCACCGCCGGCATGGACTCGTGCGGGACCGCGGGGGGCGTGACGACCGAGCGCGTCGACGCGGTCGGGTTGAGGTCCTTGTGCACGGCACGTGCGACGGCCTGGATGGTGTTGATGCCGTCGTTCATGGTCGCGTTGTCGTGGGTGAGGACGGTGATCGAGTAGTTGGCGCCCGGGCCGGTGAAGGCGCCGATGCTGTGCACCCGCCAGCCGTGTGTGGCGCGCGACAGCCAGCCGTTCTTCACGTGGACGGTCACGCCTGTGGGCGCGCCGACCGGGGTGCCCCAGCGCTGCGAGGCGACCACGCGCCGCATCAGGCTCTGCATGTAGGAGCGGGCGCTGTCGCTGAGCACACCGTTCTTGTTGGTGACCAGGCCCAGCAGCTTGCGCTGGTCACGGGCGGTGATCTGGGTGAGCCCCCAGTAGCCGCCCGTGCCGGGGACGGTCATCGTCATACCGGCGATCTGCATGAACGCCTTGACCTTGGCGGCGCCGAGCTGGTTCCACAGCGCCGTGGTGGCGTTGTTGTCGGACTTGGTGATCATGGCGGTGGTGAGCTCGACCTCGCGGTCGGTCAGCCGCCGCTGCTGTTTGCCCGCGTCCCACAGCAGCGTCGCCAGCACGGTCGCCTTCACGACGCTCGCGGAGTCGAACTTCTGGGTGGCGCGCAGTTCGCAGTGGGTGTTGGTGGTGCGGTCGAAGACGGCGACCGCCGTCGTCGACGAGCGTCCCCGCAGCGCGGCGGTGATGTCCGTCGTCAGCTTGGTGGCGAGTCCGGCCTTGCCGGAGGTACAGCTCACGGTGGGGGTCACGGCGGAGGCTGGCGCCGCCGACAGGGCTGTCGGCAGGAGCACTCCCACGGCGAGGGCCACACCGAGCGCACCGCGTCCGCGGCGGCGGCGGGATATGGAGTGGTGAGTCACGCATCGGAAGACTCATCGACAGACGAAAAGTTGTACGGGAGTGAGCAATGTGAGGGAGTGAGCAATGTCGTACGGGCGGGAGCACTGTCACGTCACAGTGCCCACGCCCGTACGGCAAACCCGGCGGCCGCCGGCCCGCTCAGAGGTGCGTCGGCGCGAACATCCTCAGCAGCGCGGGCAGCACGACCACCGAAGGGCCGGGCTGGGCCAGGGACTTGGCCAGGTCCTCGCGCAGCGATTCCGTCGTCGTACGGACCGCGGGCACCCCGAAGGACTCGGCGAGCGCGACGAAGTCCGGGCGGGACAACTCGGTCGCGGTCGCCTCACCGAAGGTGTCCGTCATGTACTCACGAAGGATGCCGTAGCCGCCGTCGTCCACGATCAGCCAGGTCACGGGCAGGTTGTACTGCTTCGCGGTCGCCAGCTCCGCGATCGAGTACATCGCGCCGCCGTCGCCGGAGACAGCGAGCACCGGCTTCGTACGGTCCGCGGCCGCGGCACCGAGCGCGGCGGGGAAGCCGTAGCCGAGACCGCCCGCTCCCTGTGCGGAGTGCATCGTGTTCGGGTGCCGGGCGTCGAAGGCGGACCAGGCCCAGTAGGCCAGGATGGTCATGTCCCAGAAGCTCGGCGAGTCGTCCGGCAGGGCCTCGCGGATCGCGGCGAGCAGCTCCTGCTCCAGGGTGAGGTCCTGGCCGGCGATCCGCTCCCGTACCTTCGCGAGCAGGGCGGAGACCCGCTCGGCGGCCGACGGACCGGTCGCCCGTAGCCCTTCGGACACGGGTGGGGGTCCCCCCGGCGAAGCCAGGGAGACCGCTCCCGCCCCGACCGTCTCGAGCAGGGCGGAGAGCGCGATGCGGGCGTCGGCGTGGATTCCCAGGCAGGCGTGGTTGGACTCCAGCTTGCCGAGGTCGGCCTCGATCTGGATCACCCGGCCGCGGGGCGCGAACGTGTGGTAGTTCGAGGAGAGTTCACCGAGGCCCGAGCCGACGACCAGCAGGACGTCGGCGTCCTCCAGGAAGTCGGTGGTGTGCCGGTCCTCCAGCCAGGACTGCATCGACAGCGGGTGCTCCCAGGGGAAGGCGCCCTTTCCGCCGAAGGTCGTGACGACCGGCGCGTCCAGCTTCTCGGCCAGCGCCACCAGCTTTCCGGTGGCGTCGGACCGTACGACTCCGCCGCCCGCGATGATCGCCGGGCGCTCGGCGTTCTGCAGCAGATGCGCGGCGACAGCGGTCAGTTCGGGGCGCGGCACCAGGTCGTGCGGGGTGGCGTCCATGGCCGTGACGACCGGCAGGGCCGTCCCGGCGAGCAGGACGTCCTGCGGGATCTCCACCCAGACCGGGCCGTGCGGCGCACTCAGCGCGGACTCCCAGGCGGCGGCGATCGCCGAGGGGATCTGCGAAGCCGTGCGGACGGTGTGCACGGACTTCACGATGTCGCGGAACGACGCCTTCTGGTCGCGCAGTTCGTGCAGGTAACCGTGGCGCCCGCCGCCCAGGCCCGCTGACGGGATCTGGCTGGAGATCGCCAGCACCGGGGCGGACGCGGCGGCCGCCTCCTGGAGCGCGGCGAGCGAGGTCAGCGCGCCAGGTCCGGTCGACAGCAGCAGCGGTGCGACCTGGCCGGTGATCCGCCCGTAGGCGTCGGCGGCGAAGCCCGCGTTGTTCTCGACCCGCAGGCCCACGTAGGCCAGGTCGGAACGCCGCAGCGCGTCGAACATGCCGAGCGCGTGCTGGCCGGGCAGCCCGAAGACGGTGGTGGCACCGAGGCCCTGGAGGGTTTCGACGACCAGGTCGCCGCCGTTGCGCCCGGCCGGCGGGTTGAGCGCGGCCTCCGTCTGCTGCGCGGTCGGGCGCAGTACGAGGTCGTGGTCGTGGGTCACTTGGCGTCCTCTGCGTCGCGGTCGGTCTGCGTCCCGGGCGCCGGTGCTCCGGCCGCCTGACCGTGGGCGGCGGGGCGGCGGCGCCCGTCCGCGGCCGGCAGGCGCCCGGACGCGCCGACAACGGCAGTGGCGGAGGTCACTCGACGCCTTCCCCCGCGCCCGAGGCGCGGTTCGCGGCGATCTGACGGGCCATGATCGTCGTCAGCTCGTACGCGGTGTGGGAGGCCGCGACCGAGGTGATCTCGGCGTGGTCGTAGGCCGGGGCGACCTCGACGACGTCCGCCGAGACGAGGTTGCAGGAGGCGAGTCCGCGCAGGATCTCCAGCAGCTCGCGGGAGGTCATGCCACCGGCCTCGGGGGTGCCGGTGCCGGGGGCGTGCGCCGGGTCGAGGCAGTCGATGTCGATGGAGATGTAGAGCGGGCGGTCGCCGATGCGCTGGCGCAGCTGGTCGGCGACCTCGTCGGCGCCGCGACGGTAGACGTCGGACGAGGTGACGATGCCGAAGCCCATCTTCTCGTCGTCGGTCAGGTCCTGCTTGCCGTACAGCGGGCCGCGGATGCCGACGTGGGAGAGCGCCTCGGTGTCGAGGATGCCCTCCTCGACGGCGCGGCGGAACGGGGTGCCGTGGGTGTACTCGGCGCCGAAGTACGTGTCCCAGGTGTCCAGATGCGCGTCGAAGTGGAGCAGCGCGACCGGGCCGTGCTTCTTGGCGATCGAGCGCAGCAGCGGCAGCGCGATGGTGTGGTCGCCGCCGAGGGTCATCATGCGGGCGCCGGTGCCGAGGATGTCGTCGGCGGCGGCCTCGATGGTCTCGACGGCCTCGTTGATGTTGAACGGGTTGGCGGCGATGTCGCCCGCGTCCGCGACCTGGGCGAGCGCGAAGGGCGAGGCGTCCTGCGCCGGGTTGTACGGGCGCAGGAGCCTCGACGCCTCACGGATGGCGTTGCCGCCGAAGCGCGCGCCGGGGCGGTAGGAGACCCCGGCGTCGAAGGGCACGCCGACGACGGCGACATCGGTGGTGCCGACCTCGTCGAGCCGCGGCAGCCGGGCGAACGTCGCGGGTCCGGCGTACCGCGGGATGCGGGACGAGTCGATGGGGCCGCGCGGCGTCTCGTTGCTGCTCATGGTCATGCCTACTTCCTACGCTTTTCCTACAGTTCGCTTGTTTCGCTACGGATTGACTCTAGCGGGCTCCGGTGAGTCCCCGGTCGGCTGCGGTGCATCTCAGTGGGCCGCCGGGACCGACTCCGCGACCGGCTCTTCGGCGGCCTCGGGGCTGCGTCCCGCGAGCCGCTCGCGCCAGTTGGCGAGGGTCGCCTCGTCCGTCGGCCTGGTCGCCAGCGAGACGGCCACATAGGCCACGAGGGAGGCCGCCAGACCGTAGTAGACGGGCTCGTTGGCGAGGATCCCGAACTTCCACATCAGGCCGATCACGGCCAGGCCGCCGACGACCACCGACGACAGCGCGCCGTACACGGTGCCGCGCTTCCACAGCAGTCCGCCGATGATGGGGACGAGCAGTCCGCCGACGAGCAGGTTGTACGCGACCGTCAGCGCCTCGATCACATTGTTGAGCGCGATCGCGATGGCGATGACGGCGATCCCCATCAGCAGGATGAAGGCCCGGTTGCCCTTGACCTCGTCGTGGGCCTCGCCGTCGGCGCGCTGCGCAGCCGCGCCGCGCAGCCGCTGCCAGATGTCGTTGTTGGCGACGGTGGCGCAGGCGATCAGGGCGCCGGAGGAGGTGGACATGACGGCGGCGAGCGCGGCGGCGAGGACCAGGCCCCGCACGCCCATCGGCAGCGCGTCCTTGACGATGGTGGCGAAGGCGTCGTCGGCACTCGCGAGGTTCGGGTAGAGCACCTTGGCGGCGGTGCCGATGACGGCGCCGGCGAGGGCGTAGACGAGGCAGTACGTACCGGCGACGGTGCCGCCCCAGCTGGCGACCTTGTCGTTGCGTGCCGTGAACACGCGCTGCCAGATGTCCTGGCCGATCAGCATGCCGAACGTGTAGATCAGCACGTACGTGAAGATCGTCTCGCCGCCGATGCCGAGCGGGGCGAAGTACTCGGAGGGCAGCTGGGCCTTCATCTCCGCGAAGCCGCCCGCCTTGATCACGGCTATGGGCAGCAGCAGGATCAGCACGCCGATCGTCTTGACGACGAACTGCACCATGTCGGTGAGGGTGATCGACCACATGCCGCCGAGCGCGGAATAGGCGACAACGATCGAGCCGCCGAGGACGATCGCGACCGTCCGGTTCATGTCGAAGAGGACGTCGAAGATCGTGGCGTAGGCGATGGTCGAGGTGACCGCGAGCATCAGCGTGTACGCCCACATCACGACACCGGTGATGAGACCGGCCCGGCCGCCGTAACGCAGGTCGAGCATCTCGGAGACGGTGTAGACCTTCAGCCGGGCGATACGGGCCGAGAAGAAGACCGAGAGGGCGAGGAGTCCGAGGCCGATGGTGAAGACCATCCAGGCACCGGAGAGTCCGTACTTGTAACCGAGCCCGACGCCACCGATGGTGGAGGCGCCGCCGAGGACGATGGCGGCCATCGTGCCCGAGTACATCCAGGGGCCGAGCCTGCGGCCGGCCACCAGGAACTCGCTCTTGGACTTGGCGCGGCGCATGCCCCACCAGCCCATGGCCAGCATTCCGGCCAGATAGACGACGATCACTGCGTAATCGACGGCCATGGGGCCCTCCTTCACTCACTTCGGTGGCGTGTCGTGCAGGGGATACGAGGGACGCAGCAGCTCCCTGCGGGGACATCCGCCCGTACCCGCGGCTGCTGGACGGCACGACCATAAGTGGCCGGAAAGCGACGTTGAAGTGTACGTTTCATCCATTCTGGAAGACGACCTCGGATGGAACGTCCACCATGCCGGATCCCGCCGCCCGCCCCATCGCCCCACCGGCCCCACCCATCCCCCTGGCGGCCCTGCTGGCCCGTGAGGACCTCGGCCTGCGGCTCGTCGCGGGAACCACCGACCCCGAGGCCGTGGCTGTCCAGTGGGTCCACACCTCGGAGATGGCCGATCCCTACCCCTACCTCCTCGGCGGCGAGCTGCTGCTGACGGCGGGCGTCCTGCTGACCGATCCGGACGCCTATGCGGCCCGGGTGGTCGAGGCGGGCGGCGCGGCGATCGGCTTCGGCGTCGCCCCGGTGCACGACACCGTCCCGGACGCACTCGTCGCGGCGTGCGAGCGGCTCCGGCTGCCTCTGGTCGAGGTGCCGCCGCAGACCCCGTTCACGGCGATCGCCAGGGCGGTCTGGCGCCTCATGGCCCAGGTCCGCCTCGAGGAGGTGCGCCGGGTGAGCGAGGCCCAGCAGGGCCTGGCCGCCGCGGCGGCGCGCCCCGACCCGGTCCCGGCGGTGCTGCAGCAACTGGCCTCACGGCTGGGCGGCTGGGCGGTACTGCTGTCCCCGGACGGCTCCGCGCTGCAGTCGGCGGGCCGAGCGGCGTCGCGGGACGCGCGCGAGGCCATGGAGCAGCTCGCGCGGGTGGTGAGGCCGGGACAGGAGGAAGAGAAGGACGGGGCCGCGCGACGGACCCCGGCGTCCGCCACCGACACGCTCGGGGGGCACCAGTTGGCCGCGTACGCGCTCGGAGGGACGGACGGGCTGGTTCTCGGGATCGCCACCGAGGGACGGGAACCCGGCGGTCACACGGTGGCCGGCATGGCCGTCGTCCTTCTGTCACTGCTCACCGCACCCCACCAGGGCGCGGACGCGACCGGGCGCTCCGCGGCGCTGGTGCGCCTGCTGCTGGGCGCCTCGCCCGCCGATGTGGCACCCGCGCTCGGGCCTGGCCCCTGGGTCGTGGTGCACGCCACCCGGCCGGGGCTGCCGCCCGACCGGATCGCGGCATCGGCGCTCGGGTCGACCCTGGGCAGCGCACTCGTGGACGCGGACGGCGCGACGGTGCGGATCCTGCTGCCCGGGGACCGGCGGATCGAGCCGCAGCCGGGCTGGACCCTCGGGGTGAGCGCCCCCGCCGTGCCCGCCGAGCTCACCGCCGCCGACACGGCGGCGGCGCGCGCCCTGCGCCGGGCGGAGGCGACCCGGGAACCGCTGGCCCGCCAGCGCGACGCAGGCCTCGCCGAGCTGGTCGCACCGGGTGAGGCCGCCGTCCATGCCCGCAACCTGCTCGCGCCGATCGCGGGCCTCCCCGCACTCACAGAGACCCTGCGCGTCTGGCTCTCGCTGCACGGCAGCTGGGACCGCACGGCGGTGGCCCTGGGTGTCCACCGGAACACCGTGCGGCAGCGCATCACGCGCTGCGCGACGCTGCTGGGCGCGGACCTGGACGACGCGGACGTACGGATGGAGTTCTGGTTCGCCCTCAGATGGTTGTGATCTGGACAACCGCCTCTGGACATCGCCGATGACTGGCGGGTAACTTGGCTGAGCAAGCGCTTAGACAACTGAGCCGCCCGTCAACCATCTCCGAGGAGGCGTCCGTGCGCCGCACCGTATTCAACGAGGACCACGAGGCGTTCCGGGAGACCATCCGCGCCTTCATCGAGGCCGAGGTCGTCCCCGTCTACGACGAGTGGTTCGCCGCGGGCCAGGCGCCGCGCGACTTCTACGACAAGCTCGGTGAGCTGGGCGTCTTCGGCATCAACGTGCCCGAGGAGTTCGGCGGCGCGGGCCTGGACACGCACAAGTTCGAGGCCGTGCTCTACGAGGAGACCTCGCGCGCGGGCGTCAACTTCGGCGGCTCCGGCGTGCATGTGCTCCTCGCCCTGCCGTACATCAAGATGCTGGCAACCGACGCGCAGAAGAAGACCTACCTGCCGAAGTTCGTCACCGGCGAGGAGATGTGGGCGCTGGCGATGACCGAGCCGGGCACCGGCTCCGACGTCGCGGGCATGAAGACCACGGCCAGGCTCTCGGACGACGGCACGCACTACGTTCTCAACGGCGCCAAGACCTTCATCACCGGTGGTGTGCACGCGGACCGTGTGATCGTGTGCGCCCGCACCTCCGCCCCGCGCGAGGACGACCGCCGCTTCGGCATCTCGCTGTTCGCCGTGGACACCAAGTCGGAGGGCTACTCGGTCGGCCGCAAGCTGGACAAGCTCGGCCTGCGCACCTCCGACACCGCCGAGCTGGCCTTCGTCGACGTCAAGGTCCCGGTCGAGGACCTGCTCGGCGAGGAGAACAAGGGCTTCTACTACCTCGGCCAGAACCTGCCCTCCGAGCGCTGGGGCATCGCGTTCGGCGCCTACGCGCAGGCCAAGGCCGCCGTCCGGTTCGCCCAGCAGTACGTGCAGGACCGTACGGTCTTCGGCAAGCCGGTCGCCTCGTTCCAGAACACCAAGTTCGAGCTGGCCGCCTGCCAGGCCGAGGTGGACGCCGCCGAGGCCGTCGCCGACCGCGCCCTGGAAGCCCTGGACGCCGGCGAGCTGACCCCCGCAGAGGCCGCCTCCGCGAAGCTCTTCTGCACCGAGGTCGCCCACCGGGTCATCGACCGGTGCCTCCAGCTGCACGGCGGCTACGGCTACATGAACGAGTACCCGATCGCCCGTCTGTACGCCGACAACCGCGTCAACCGCATCTACGGCGGCACCAGCGAGGTCATGAAGTCGATCATCGCCAAGGACATGGGGCTCTGACCCTGTGAGCACAGCGCTCGACGACCTGCTCGACCTGCTCGATCTCGAGCAGGTCGAGCAGAACTACTTCCGGGGCCGCTCGCGCTCGGCGATCGTGCCCCGCGTCTTCGGCGGACAGGTCGCGGCCCAGGCGCTCGTCGCCGCGGGCCGCACCGTCCCCGACGACCGCACCGCCCACTCCCTGCACGCGTACTTCCTGCGCATGGGCGACCCCGGCGCCCCGATCGTGTACACGGTCGACCGGATCCGCGACGGCCGGTCCTTCACGACCCGGCGCGTCGTCGCGGTCCAGCACGGCCAGCCGATCTTCCATCTCTCGGCGTCGTTCCAGACGTACGAGGAAGGGCTCGACCACCAGGCGCCGATGCCCGAGGCCCCGGACCCCGACTCGCTGCCGACAGCGGCCGAGATCCTGCCGGAGCACATGGAGCGGTTCGACATCGACCCGGACACGGCCCGGCGGATACTCGAAGCCCGGTCGGCGGTCGATCTGCGGTACGTGGACGCGCCTCCGTACGCCACCGTCGGGGAGCCGCGCGAGCCGCGCTCGCAGGTGTGGTTCCGTACGAACGGCAAACTCGACGACTACTCGGCCGACCCGCTGCTGCACGTCTGCCTCGCCACGTACGTCTCGGACATGACGCTGCTCGACTCGGTGCTGCTGGCGCACGGGCGCGGCGGCTGGACGGTCGGCGACGTCGTGGGCGCCTCGCTGGACCACGCGATGTGGTTCCACCGGCCCTTCCGGGCCGACGAATGGCTGCTGTACGACCAGGAGTCGCCTTCCGCGCACGGCGGCCGTGGTCTCGGCCAGGCGCGTATCTACACGCAGGACGGGCGGCTGGCGATCTCCGTCATCCAGGAGGGCGTGGTCCGCGTCCCGCATGGCTCGTCCTGACGCTCGGGCACGCCGGTGTGCGGGTCCATCGACGGGTCCGCAGTGATCACCACGGCGCGGGCGTCGACAGCGGCAGCACCGCCTCGAGGGTGAAGCCGCCGTCCGGCGCCGGGGCCGCGGTGAGGGTGCCGCCGAGGGCCGCCGTGCGGACCCTCAGGCCCGGCAGGCCCTGGCCGCCCCCGGGCTCGGGGCGCGGACCGGGAACGGGCGATGGCCCGTTGCGGACGGAGATGTGCAGGGAGTCAGGTGTGTAGCGCACCGCGACATCGGCCCGGGCGCCCGGCGCGTGCCGGCGCACGTTCGTCAGCGCCTCCTGGACGATGCGGTACGCGGTGTGCTGGATCTCCGGCGGGCAGTCCGCGAGGTCCACTCGGGCGAGGTCCGCGCGTACACCGTCGCCCGCGGCCACGACAAGTTCGGGGAGCTGCGCCAGGCCCGGGGTCTCGTGGCGGATCGCCTGGCGCAGACCGGCCGCCGCGTGCCTGCTCAGCTCGCCCAGCGCCTCGGCCTCCTGGCGGTAGCCGGGGGAGTCCGCCGCGGCGACGAGTGCGCTGCAGCGAAGGCTGATCAGGCTCAGGTGGTGGGCCGCGGTGTCGTGGACGTCCCGGGCCAGCCGCTCCCTTTCGCGCAGCGCCGCCTGCTCGGCCGCGTACCGGCGCTCGCGTTCCCGGGACAGGGCCAGTTCGGCGAGGCGGCCGGCGAGTTCGCGGCGGGCGCGGCCGAGCAGGCCCAGCGCGGCGGGGGCGACCGCGAGCAGCCCGGCCAGCAGGACGCCGAGGATGATGTCGGGGAGTGTCCAGGCGTAGTCGAGGTCCCGCCACGGAACGAACGCGACGACCCCGACGGCCGCCGACCCGGCGATCACCTCGCCGCGACGGCGTTCGGAGGCGGCGAGTGCGTGCAGCGCGCACATCGCGGGCAGCCAGATCACGCCGGTGGCGAGGGTGGGCAGCGCGAGAGCGAGAACCGTCCGGGGGAAACGCCTGCGCAGGACGAGGACGACTGCGACGGCGAGCGCGCCGGCGAACATCCAGTCCTCCACCCAGTACCGGGTCGCCAGTGCCTCGGCGACGGCGGCGACGACGACGAGCGCTTCGACCGCCCATCGGCGGGCGGTCATCCTGAACCTCGCCCGGCAGCGGATCGGTGGACCACGGTGGCGAGGCCCACCCGGCTGGTGACGGCGAGCTTCCGCTTGAGCGCCCCGATGTGGGTCTTGACCGTAGTCACGCCCATGCCGAGGTGGGCGGCGATGTCGGTGTTGGGCAGTCCGGCCGCGATCAGTGCAAGGACCTCGCGCTCGCGGTCGGTGAGCCCGGCCAGCCCGTCGGACGTGTCGGGGGCGGATATCGGGGCCGAGCCGGCGTAACGGGCGAGGACGGCCGCGCTGCCGGGGGGCGTGCAGATGACGCCACCCGCGGCGAGCAGCCGCACGGCCTCCACGAACAGCCGCGGCTCGGTGCTCTTGAGCAGAAACCCGGAGGCACCGCCCCGCAGCGCGCGCTCGACGTGGTCGGCCCGGTCGAGGGCGGTGAGCATGGCCACGACGGGCGGCCGGGGAAGTGCGCGCAGGCGGCACAGCACGTCCAGGCCGCCGACGGACGGCATGTCGATGTCCAGCAGCACCACGTCGGGGACGTGTCGCCGGACCGCCTCGACGGCGTCGGGGCCGTCGCAGGTGCCTTCGACGGTGATCGCGTCGGCGGCGTCGAGGATGCGCTGCAGTGCGGCGCGTACGAGCTCCTCGTCGTCGACGACGAGCACTCGCACCGGCGGCCTCAAGTCGTAGGGCAAAGGTCGTCCTGTGGTGTGAGCGATGTGGTGCCTGGGGCTGCGACCCTGGATGCAGATCCTAGGACGCCACAAGTGCCCACCGGGATCCCCGGGGCTCGACCAAACTCCCGGGACCTCGCTGAACGGGCCGCCCGGCCCCGCCCGCGAAGGGGATTCGTGTGCGGTGCCACCGGCCGAGGAGGAACCGTCGCACGCCGATGAGTCGGCCTGCGGCGCGGCCCGGACCGCCGCCCGGGCGAGGCGTTCGCCTGCGCCCCGGGCGGTGTGGCCCGTCGGCGGAACCGTGCAGATCAGCAGGACTGTCGCCGTTGCTGAGCCGTTGCCGGTGGCATCGCGGCCGCTCGGCCGTCGCCGGTGGCGTCGCCGTTCTCGGCGGACAGGCGGGGGCGGTCCGCCGGACGGGCGGACCGCCGTCAGGAGCGGGCCCGCCGGTTCGGCGGGGCTGAGCCCTTCCGAGTGACGTCCCCCATGGGTCACTCGGAGGAGCTGAGTCCCGCGGCGTCCAGCAGGTACGCCGTCAGCGGGTCGTAGAAACGCGGGTCCGTGACGTGGTCGTCCAGCGGGACGGTCACCTGGAGGGTTCCCTCCGCCTCACCGATGAAGAGCGCCGGGTCGTTGCAGTCGGCGTAGCCGACGGAGTCGATGCCCCGCTGCCCCGCGCACCCCGCCCAGCCGTGGTCGGCGACCACCAGGTCGGGCAGGGGCCGCTGCACGCGCGCCAGACCGTCCAGGATCGCGGCCATCGGTTCCGGCGAGTGGGTGTGCCACAGCGTCGCGCCGCGTTCCAGCATGGCGACTCCCGCGAACTGGAAGACCATGCCCTCGTCCGCCGTGAGCCCGGAGGGGATCTGCACGATCTCGCAGCCCGCGGATCTCAGGGCGTCCGCCGTCTGCCGGTGCACATCGAGCAGACCGCCGGGGTGTCCGGTCGCGAACAGCACGGACTGCCGCGCGGCCGCGGCCTCCTTGAGCCGCGCCGCCATCCGGTCCAGGGCGTCGACCGTCAGCTCCGGGTCGATGGTGTCCTGTCCGAACCGGTGCTGCGGATCGTCGTTGACACCGCAGCGCTCGGCCATCACGGCCAGCACGTCCTGCTCGTCGGTCCAGCGGTCGCCGAGCTCCAGGCCCAGCCAGTAGTGGCGGTCTCCGTTGGCGAGCTTGCGGTAGTGGGAGAGGTTGTTGTCGCGGGGGGTGGCGACGTCTCCGGCGATACGAGTGCGGACGAGGTGATCGACAAGGGCTGCGCGGTTCGGTATCGGCATGAGCCCATTGTGCCGTCTGGTGTGCGGAGCGTGCCCGGCGTCCCGAGGCCCGGACACCCGCACGGTCCGCTCGCCCGCCTCCCGCGCGGGGATCACGACGACAGCGACGCGAACGCCCCGTGGGAGAGCTTGCGCAGCAGGGCCTCCATCGCGGCCCGGTCCGGCAGCCCGGCGCCGTACGAGCCCAGGTGCGGGGTCGAGTTGAGGAGCCCGAACACCGCGTGGACGGCGGCCCGTGTCTGGCCCTCTGCAACCTCCGGGTGGAGCTTTCTGACGGCGTCCACCCACAGTTCCACGTACTGCCTCTGCAGTTGCCGCACGAGCTTGCGGTCGCTGTCGCGCAGCCGGTCCAGCTCGCGGTCGTGGAGGGTGATCAGCGGGCGGTCGTCGAGGGCGAAGTCGATGTGCCCGTCGATCAGCGAGGCGAGCACGTCCTCGGGAACCCCGTTCGCCTCGGCGACCCGTCGCCTGCCGCCGTCCAGCAGCCGGCCGGAGATTCCGACCAGCAGCTCGGCCAGCATCGCGTCCTTGCCCGCGAAGTGGCGGTACAGCCCCGGCCCGCTGATACCGACAGCGGCCCCTATCTCGTCGACGCCGACGCCGTGGAAGCCGCGCTCGGCGAAGAGGCGTGCGGCCTCGCTGAGGATCTGCTCGCGGCGGGTCAGGGCGTCGGTCCTGGTGGTCATGCAGGCAATTCTAGACAACGCCGTTAGCGCTCGTTAACCTGAAGGAAATGGGTTAACGCTCATTAACAAGGACGATGCTCTGACAGGGGGCTCGACACGATGCAGCAGGCACCTGTGCTGGCGAGCGCGGCAGACCCCGCCTCCCAGGCCTGGCAGGCCAACGAGGCGGCACACCGCGAGCTGGCCGACACGCTGCGCGCGAAGCTGGCAGCGGCCCGGCTGGGCGGCGGCGAGAAGGCCCGCGCCCGGCACACCGCGCGCGGGAAGCTGCTGCCGCGCGACCGCGTGGACACAGTTCTGGACCCGGGCTCGCCCTTCCTGGAGCTGGCGCCGCTCGCGGCCGACGGGATGTACGAGGGCCAGGCCCCGGCCGCCGGGGTGATCGCCGGAATCGGCCGGGTCAGTGGCCGCGAGGTGGTGATCGTCGCCAATGACGCCACGGTCAAGGGCGGCACGTACTACCCGATGACGGTGAAGAAGCACCTCCGTGCGCAGGAGGTGGCCCTGGAGAACCGTCTGCCGTGCCTCTATCTGGTCGACTCCGGCGGCGCGTTCCTGCCCATGCAGGACGAGGTCTTCCCGGACCGCGAGCACTTCGGCCGGATCTTCTACAACCAGGCGCGGCTGTCGGGCGCCCGTATCCCGCAGATCGCGGCGGTCCTCGGCTCCTGCACGGCCGGCGGCGCGTACGTCCCGGCGATGAGCGACGAGGCCGTGATCGTGCGGAACCAGGGGACGATCTTCCTCGGCGGCCCGCCTCTGGTGAAGGCCGCCACCGGTGAGGTGGTGACGGCCGAGGAGCTCGGCGGCGGCGAGGTCCACTCCCGGGTCTCCGGTGTCACCGACCATCTGGCCGAGGACGACGCCCACGCCCTGCGGATCGTGCGGAACATCGTCGCGACGCTGCCCGAGCGCGGTCCGCTCCCCTGGTCGGTGGAGCCCGCCGAGGAGCCGAAGGTCGATCCCTTCGGGCTGTACGGCGCGGTGCCGGTGGATTCGCGCACCCCCTACGACGTGCGCGAGGTCATCGCCCGCATCACGGACGGCTCGCGCTTCGCCGAGTTCAAGTCGGAGTTCGGGCAGACGCTCGTCACCGGCTTCGCCAGGATTCACGGCCACCCCGTCGGCATCGTCGCCAACAACGGGATCCTGTTCTCCGAATCCGCCCAGAAGGGCGCGCACTTCATCGAGCTGTGCGACCAGCGCGGGATCCCGCTGCTCTTCCTGCAGAACATCTCGGGATTCATGGTCGGCAAGGACTACGAGGCCGGAGGCATCGCCAAGCACGGCGCGAAGATGGTCACGGCCGTGGCCTGCACGCGCGTGCCGAAGCTGACGGTCGTCGTCGGCGGGTCCTACGGCGCGGGGAACTATTCGATGTGCGGCCGGGCGTACTCACCGCGCTTCCTGTGGATGTGGCCCAACGCCAAGATCTCGGTGATGGGCGGCGAGCAGGCCGCCTCCGTGCTGGCGACCGTCAAGCGCGACCAGATCGAGGGCCGCGGCGAGGTATGGGCCGCCGAGGAGGAAGAGGCCTTCAAGGCCCCGATCCGCGCCCAGTACGAGCAGCAGGGCAACGCGTACTACGCGACGGCCCGGCTGTGGGACGACGGAGTGATCGACCCCCTGGAGACGCGGCAGGTGCTGGGGCTGGCCCTGACCGCGTGCGCCAACGCCCCGCTGGGTGACCCCGGCTTCGGCGTCTTCCGGATGTGAGGGACTGCTGTGACTGTTGAGGGACAGGCGATGTTCGACACTGTTCTGGTCGCCAACCGCGGCGAGATCGCGGTTCGCGTCATCCGTACGCTCCGGAGCATGGGGGTCCGTTCGGTCGCCGTCTTCAGCGACGCGGACGCGGACGCCCGGCATGTGCGGGAGGCGGACACGGCGGTGCGGCTCGGTCCGGCGCCCGCCGCCGAGAGCTATCTCTCCGTCGAGCGGCTCCTGGACGCGGCACGGCGCAGCGGGGCGCAGGCGGTCCACCCGGGCTACGGCTTTCTCGCGGAGAACGCGGGATTCGCACGGGCCTGCGAGGACGCGGGGCTGGTCTTCATCGGGCCGTCCGCCGATGCGATCTCCCTGATGGGCGACAAGATCCGTGCCAAGGAGACCGTGCGCGTGGCCGGGGTGCCGGTCGTGCCCGGCTCGTCCGGATCCGGCCTCACCGACGATCAACTGGCCGATGCGGCCCGTGAGATCGGTATGCCGGTGCTGCTGAAGCCCTCGGCGGGCGGCGGCGGCAAGGGTATGCGGCTCACGCGCGTCGAGTCGGCGCTGCTGGACGAGATCGCGGCGGCGCGGCGCGAGGCGCGGGCGTCGTTCGGTGACGACACCCTGCTCGTGGAGCGCTGGATCGACCGCCCGCGGCACATCGAGATCCAGGTCCTCGCGGACGGGCACGGCAATGTCGTGCACCTCGGCGAGCGCGAGTGCTCGCTGCAGCGCCGCCACCAGAAGATCATCGAGGAGGCGCCGTCCGTCCTGCTGGACGAGGCGACCCGGACGGCGATGGGCGAGGCGGCGGTCCAGGCGGCCCGCTCCTGTGGATACCGGGGCGCGGGGACGGTCGAGTTCATCGTCCCGGGCAACGATCCGTCGGCCTACTACTTCATGGAGATGAACACACGCCTTCAGGTCGAGCACCCGGTGACCGAACTGATCACCGGACTGGACCTGGTGGAGTGGCAGGTGCGCGTCGCGGCGGGTGAGCAACTGCCGTTCGGCCAGAAGGACATCGGTCTCACCGGCCACGCCGTGGAGGCGCGGATCTGTGCCGAGGACCCGGCCCGGGGCTTCCTGCCCTCCGGTGGCACGGTCCTGTCCCTGCGCGAGCCCCAGGGTGACGGGGTGCGCACCGACTCGGGGCTCACCGAGGGCACGGAGGTCTCGAGCCTCTACGACCCGATGCTGTCCAAGGTCATCGCGTACGGCCACGACCGCCCCACCGCGCTGCGCAAGCTCCGCGCCGCCCTCGCGGACACGGTCACGCTCGGCGTCCCGACGAACGCGGGCTTCCTGCGCCGCCTGCTCGCCCACCCGGACGTCGCCTCGGGCGACCTGGACACGGGCCTCGTGGAGCGGGAGGCGGAGGGCCTGGTCCCGCAAGGGGTGCCGGACGAGGTCTACGAGGCGGCGGCCATGCTGCGGCAGCCGGCCCCCTCCGAGCGCCCGGGCGGCTGGGTCGATCCGTTCTCGGTGCCGAGCGGCTGGCGGCTGGGCGGCGAACCGGCCCCGGCTGTCCACCACTTCAGGATCCCGGGCCACGACCCGGTGACGGTCAGGGTGCGCGGCACGGCCTCGCGGGCCGAATGTTCCGTCGGTGACGCGCCCGCAAAGGCGGTCCGCCGACCGGCTACGGAAAGGGCCGCGGCCACGGCAGAGGGCACGCTCCCGAGCCGGGCCGGCGCGGTCACCATCGAGGTCGACGGCGTCACCCACACCTTCACCCACGCAGTCTCTCCGGACGGGGTCTGGCTCGGCCGGGACGGGGACTCGTGGCACGTCCAGGTCCATGACCCCGTCGAGGCCTCGCTCAGCGGCGCAGGGCGCCAGGGCGCGGACACGCTCGCCGCCCCCATGCCCGGCACCGTCACGGTCGTGAAGGTCGCCGTCGGGGACGAGGTCGACGCCGGCCAGAGCCTGCTCGTCGTCGAGGCGATGAAGATGGAGCACGTCATCTCCGCCCCGCACGCCGGCACCGTGACCGAGCTCGATGTCACGCCGGGGACGACCGTCGCCATGGACCAGGTACTCGCGGTCGTCACCCCGCACCAGGACAGCGAGAAGGAGGGCGGGGCATGACCGCCGGACTGCCGATGGAGGTGCCGGTCGCGGACCTTCCGGCGCGGGTGCGGATCCATGAAGTGGGCCCGCGCGACGGGCTGCAGAACGAGAAGGGCGTCGTCCCGACCGAGGTGAAGGCGGAGTTCGTCCACCGCCTCGCCGACGCCGGGCTGACGACGATCGAGGCGACCAGCTTCGTCCACCCCAAGTGGGTGCCCCAACTGGCGGACGCCGAGGATCTGTTCCCCCGCCTCGCCGACATCGAGGGCGTCGCCCTGCCCGTTCTCGTACCGAACGAGCGCGGGCTCGACCGCGCCATCGCCCTCGGCGCGCGCCGGATCGCCGTGTTCGGCTCCGCGACCGAGACGTTCGCGACCCGGAACCTGAACCGGACGATCGACGAGTCGCTCGCCATGTTCGAGCCTGTCGTCGCCCGTGCGAAGGACGACAAGGTTCATGTCCGCGGCTATCTCTCGATGTGCTTCGGCGACCCCTGGGAGGGCAAGGTCCCCGTCCACCAGGTGGTCCGCGTCGCCAAGCGGCTCATGGACCTGGGCTGCGACGAGCTGAGCCTCGGCGACACCATCGGCGTCGCGACGCCGGGCCATGTCCTCACCCTCCTCGCCGAGCTGAACGAGGAGGGCGTGCCCACCAGTGCGATCGGGGTGCACTTCCACGACACCTACGGTCAGGCGCTCGCCAACACGTTCGCCGCCCTTGAGCACGGCGTCACGACGGTCGACGCCTCGGCGGGCGGCCTCGGCGGCTGTCCGTACGCGAAGAGCGCCACCGGAAACCTCGCCACCGAAGACCTCGTGTGGATGCTCCACGGCCTCGGCATCGAGACCGGGGTCGATCTTGGCCGGCTCACCGCCACCAGCGCCTGGATGGCCGAGCGGCTGGGCCGTCCCAGCCCTTCCCGCACCGTTCGTGCCCTCTCCCACAAGGAGTCCTAGTCATGTCGCTCGACCACCGCCTCGCCCCCGAGCACGAGGAACTCCGCCGCACCGTCGAGGAGTTCGCCCACGACGTCGTCGCCCCGAAGATCGGCGACTTCTACGAGCGGCACGAGTTCCCCTACGAGATCGTCCGCGAGATGGGCCGCATGGGCCTGTTCGGTCTGCCCTTCCCCGAGGAGTACGGCGGGATGGGCGGCGACTATCTCGCCCTCGGTATCGCTCTGGAGGAGCTCGCCCGCGTCGACTCGTCCGTCGCGATCACCCTGGAGGCCGGGGTCTCGCTGGGCGCCATGCCGGTCCACCGCTTCGGGACGGAGGAGCAGAAGCGCGAGTGGCTGCCCCGGCTTTGCTCCGGTGAGCTCCTCGGCGCCTTCGGTCTGACCGAGCCCGACGCCGGCTCGGACGCGGGCGGCACGAAGACCACGGCCGTGCGCGACGAGGCCACGGGCGAGTGGGTCATCAACGGCTCCAAGTGCTTCATCACCAACTCCGGTACCGACATCACGGGCCTGGTGACGGTCACAGCGGTCACCGGTCGCACGCCGGAGGGCAAGCCGCTCATCTCCTCGATCATCGTCCCCTCCGGCACTCCTGGCTTCACCGTCGCCGCGCCGTACTCCAAGGTGGGGTGGAACGCGTCGGACACCCGCGAGCTGTCCTTCTCCGACGTCCGCGTTCCCTTCGCGAATCTGCTGGGCGAAGAGGGCCGCGGCTACGCGCAGTTCCTGCGCATCCTCGACGAGGGCCGGATCGCCATCGCCGCGCTCGCCACCGGCCTCGCCCAGGGCTGTGTGGACGAGTCCGTGAAGTACGCCAAGGAGCGGCACGCCTTCGGCCGCCCGATCGGGGACAACCAGGCCATCCAGTTCAAGATCGCGGACATGGAGATGCGGGCGCACATGGCCCGTATCGGCTGGCGCGACGCGGCATCCCGCCTCGTCCTCGGTGAGCCGTTCAAGAAGGAGGCGGCGCTCGCCAAGCTGTACTCCTCCACGGTCGCCGTCGACAACGCCCGCGAGGCCACGCAGATCCACGGCGGGTACGGCTTCATGAACGAGTACCCGGTCGCCCGGATGTGGCGGGACTCCAAGATCCTGGAGATCGGCGAGGGCACGAGCGAGGTCCAGCGCATGCTGATCGCAAGGGAGTTGGGGATCTCCGCCTAGGGCCTTCCGTTCGGGCCGGGCCGGATCGGCGAGCGGGGTCCGGCCCACGCCACGTGCATCGCATGGCGGAAGAAGGAGCCCGCACGGTGGGGGCACCTCCCAGCGGTAGTTGGGGGACGTCGGCGACCGACGACAACCCGGCGAGGTGCGGCGCCAGGGCACACGCCGGCAGGTTCCGAACGAGCCCTGGCGACGGCACCGCCGTCGGACCGGAGCCGCCGAGCGTTGGGGTGGCGGCTCCGGAGGCGTCCCGATCGCGCGTAACCGGGCCCCCTCTGGACAAGTTGTCAGGTTAGGCTAACCTATCTTCGACCTTGCCAAGAGGCCGCCCCCGGCACGCACGAAAGCGACACCTTCATGCCCAACGCCCGCGCTTCACACCTCACCCGACGCGGTCTGCTTGCCGCGGGCGGCGCCCTCGGGCTCGCCGCCGCACTCACCGCCTGCGGCGACGAGAAGAAGAGCGACTCGGCCTCCGACGCGAAGTCCGGCCCGTGGGAGTTCAGGGACGACCGCGGCCAGACCGCCAGGACGAAGTCCACCCCGAAGAACATCGTCGCCTTCACCGGCACGGCCGCCGCGCTCCACGACTTCGGCATCGAGGTGAAGGGCGTCTTCGGCCCGACGTACGTCGAGGACAAGGCGAAGGGCACCAAGACCCCGGACGTCCAGGCGGGCGACCTCGACATCAACAAGGTCAAGGTCCTCGGCAACGTCTGGGGAGAGTTCAACGTCGAGCAATACGCCGCCCTCGCCCCAGATGTCCTGATCACCGACATGTGGGAGAAGGACGCTCTCTGGTACGTGCCGGACCAGTCCAAGGCCAAGATCCTCAAGCTCGCCCCGGCCGTCGCCCTGTGGGCCTCCGACAAGTCGATGCCCGCGGTGCTCCAGCGCCACGTCGACCTCGCCAAGTCCCTGGGCGCCGATGTCACGGCGAAGAAGGTCACGGACGCCAAGGCCGACTTCGAGAAGGCCGCCGCCCGGCTGCGCGCCGCGACGAAGGCCAAGCCCGGGATCAAGGTGCTCATCGGCTCCGCCAGCGCCGACCTGTTCTATGTCTCCGCGCCGGGCCGTCCGACCGACACGCTCTACTTCAAGGAGCTCGGCGTCGACTTCGTGACACCCACCAAGCTCGACGCAGGCGGCTGGTTCGAGGGCCTCAGCTGGGAGAACGTCGGCAAGTACAAGGCCGACATCATCATGATGGACAACCGCGCGTCGGCGATCCAGCCCGAGGCCCTGAAGTCCAAGCCGACCTGGGCCCAGCTGCCCGCCGTCAAGGCCGGCCAGGTCATCCCGCGTGTGACCGAGCCGGTCTACTCGTACGAGAAGTGCACGCCGATCCTCGAGGAACTGGCGAAGGCCATCGAGAACGCGAAGAAGGTCGCCTGACCATGACGGCAGCCGCAGCCGCCCCGTTCCGTTTCTTCCCCCTGCAGGTCGTACGGACGCGGCGGCTCGGCCCGTCGCTGGTACGGGTCACGTTCGGCGGAGAAGCCCTGGCGGACTTCGAGTCCGGAGGCCACGACCAGTCCCTCTCCCTCTTCCTGCCGCACCCCGGGCAGGAGGCCCCCGTCGTACCGGTGCCGAAGAACAGCGACACAGACGCCATGTACGCCGCGCTCGGCGCGTGGCGGGCGCTGTCCGACGACGTCCGGGCGGTGATGCGCTCGTACACGGTCCGGGAGCAGCGCCCGGACGCCGGTGAACACGGCGAGATCGACATCGACTTCGCCGTGCACGAGGACGGCGGCCCGGCCTGCCGATGGGCGCAGAAAGCTTCCGCCGGAGACCGGGTGGTCATCCTCGGTCCGGTGGTGGCCGACAACACGGGAGTACGTTTCCGGCTGCCGGACGATGCCGACGAGGTGCTGATCTGGGCCGACGAGACGGCCCTGCCCGCCGCTTCGGCGATTCTGGAGCGGCTGCCCGCCGGTATCCGGGCACGGGTCTGGCTGGAAGTCCCGCACACGGAGGACCGGCTGGAGCCGCGGACGGCGGCCGACGCCGTCATCACCTGGCTCGTACAGGACGAGGGCGCACCGTCCGCCGTCGAGGCGGTGCGTGCCGCAGAGCTCGCCGGGTCGGCTCCGTACGCCTGGATCGCCGGCGAGTCCGGTTCGGTCAAGGCGCTGCGGCGCCATCTGGTGAACGAGCGTCATCTCGACCGGCGCCGCGTCACGTTCGTCGGGTACTGGCGCAAGGGCCTCAGCGAGGACGCCTTGCGCGAGGCACCGGAGGAGACCGCCGAGGAAGCCGACGGCGGTACAGGCCAAGCCTGAACACCCCTTCACGGCCGCGGCGTTCACAGGACGCCGCGGCCGTGAGGTGTGCGGCGGCTCCTGCCCTCCGGGAGACCCGGGGGCATTGGCGAAAAGAAATAAGGTTAGGCTAACCTAACTTCGACGTCGTCCCCTCGCCCCCCTCTCCTGTCCGGAGGGGCGACGAAGTCCCCGCATCCGGGAAGGACCCCTCCATGCGCTCGCACCTGCTGAACGACGCCACAGCAGAGCAATACCGTCGATCGGTGACCGAAGGAGTCGAGCGTGTGGCGAACAAACTCGCCACGACCCGGCGGCCGTTCACCGGAGTCACCCCCGATGAGCTGGCCCCCGTGATCGCCGCTGTCGATCTCGACAAGCCGCTCGGCGACTCCGCCGCCGCTCTCGACGAGCTGGAGCAGGTCTATCTGCGCGACGCGGTGTACTTCCACCACCCCCGCTACCTCGGCCACCTCAACTGCCCGGTCGTCATTCCCGCGGTCCTTGGCGAGGCGGTCCTCTCCGCCGTCAACTCCTCCCTCGACACCTGGGACCAGAGCGCCGGCGGCACCCTGATCGAGCGCCGGCTCATCGACTGGACCACCGGCCGGATCGGTCTCGGCCCCGCCGCCGACGGCGTGTTCACCAGCGGTGGCACGCAGTCCAACCTGCAGGCCATGCTGCTGGCCCGTGAAGAGGCCAAGACCGACGACCTGTCGAAGCTGCGCATCTTCTCCTCCGAGTGCAGCCACTTCAGCGTCCAGAAGTCCGCGACGCTGCTCGGGCTCGGCCGGGACGCCGTCGTCTCGATCCCCACCGACCGGGACAAGCGCATGCAGACGGTCGCACTCGCCGCCGAGCTGCAGAAGTGCAAGCGGGACGGGCTGGTCCCCATGGCGGTCGTGGCCACCGCCGGCACCACCGACTTCGGCTCCATCGACCCGCTGCCGGAGATCGCCGAGCTCTGCTCGGAGTACGGCGCCTGGATGCACGTGGACGCCGCCTACGGCTGCGGACTGCTCGCCTCCCCGACCCGCCGCCACCGCCTGGACGGTATCGAGCACGCCGACTCCGTCACCGTCGACTACCACAAGTCCTTCTTCCAGCCGGTGAGTTCGTCCGCCGTGCTGGTACGGGACGGGATCACGCTGCGCCACGCCACGTACCACGCGGACTACCTCAACCCGCGGCGTACGGTGGAGGAGAGGATCCCCAACCAGGTCGACAAGTCCCTCCAGACCACCCGCCGCTTCGACGCCCTCAAGCTCTGGATGACCCTGCGGGTCATGGGCGCCGACGGCGTCGGCAGCCTCTTCGACGAGGTCTGCGACCTGGCCGCCGAGGGCTGGCAGCTGCTCGCCGGCGACCCGCGCTACGACGTCGTCGTCGAGCCCCGGCTCTCCACTCTGGTCTTCCGCTACATCCCGGCGCAGGTCACCTCCCCGGCCGAGATCGACCGCGCCAACCTCTACGCCCGCAAGGCGCTGTTCGCCTCCGGCGAGGCCGTCGTCGCCGGGACCAAGGTCGACGGCCGCCAGTACCTGAAATTCACGCTGCTGAACCCCGAGACGACCGTGCACGACATCGCCGCCGTCCTCGACCTGATAGCCGGCCACGCCGAGCAGTACCTTGGAGAGAACCTTGTCCACGCCTCCTGAGCACCGTGACATCCACGATTTCATCGGTATCGGACTCGGTCCGTTCAACCTCGGTCTCGCCTGCCTGACCGAGCCGATCGCCGAACTGAACGGCGTCTTCCTGGAGTCGAAGCCGGACTTCGAATGGCACTCCGGGATGTTCCTCGAGGGTGCCCACCTCCAGACGCCGTTCATGTCGGACCTGGTCACCCTCGCGGACCCGACGTCCCCGTACTCCTTCCTCAACTACCTGAAGGAGAAGGGCCGTCTGTACTCGTTCTACATCCGCGAGAACTTCTATCCGCTGCGGACCGAGTACAACGACTACTGCCGGTGGGCCGCCGGCAAGCTGAGCAGCATCCGCTTCAACACCACCGTGACCACGGTCGAGTACGACGCAGAGGACGAGGTGTACGCCGTCCGCACCGCCGGCGGCGAGACCTTCCGCAGCCGCAGACTCGTCCTGGGCACCGGCACCCCGCCGTTCGTCCCGGACGCCTGCCAGGACCTCGGCGGCGACTTCGTCCACAACTCCCGCTACGTCCAGGCCAAGGAGGAGCTGCAGAAGAAGAAGTCCATCACCCTGGTCGGCAGCGGGCAGAGCGCGGCCGAGATCTACTACGACCTCCTCGCCGAGATCGACGTCCACGGCTACCGGCTGAACTGGGTCACCCGCTCCCCGCGGTTCTTCCCGCTGGAATACACCAAGCTGACCCTGGAGATGACCTCTCCCGAGTACATCGACTACTTCCACGCGCTGCCGGAGGCCACCCGCTACCGGCTCGAGTCGCAGCAGAAGAACCTCTTCAAGGGCATCGACGGCGACCTCATCAACGAGATCTTCGATCTGCTCTACCAGAAGAACCTCGGCGGACCGGTCCCCACCCGGCTGCTCGCCAACACCGCCCTGCACACGGCCTCGTACGAGAACGGCACGTACACCCTCGGGCTGCGCCAGGAGGAGCAGGAGAAGGACTTCGAGATCCAGACCGAGGGCCTGGTCCTGGCCACCGGCTACAGGTACGCCACCCCCGGGTTCCTGGAGCCCGTGCGCGACCGTCTCCGCCGGGACGGCCAGGGCCGCTTCGACGTCGCCCGCAACTACGCGATCGACACCACCGGACGCGGCATCTTCCTGCAGAACGCCGGCGTGCACACGCACTCCATCACGTCGCCCGACCTGGGCATGGGCGCGTACCGCAACGCGTACATCATCCGTGAGCTGCTCGGCAGCGAGTACTACCCCGTAGAGAAGACCATCGCGTTCCAGGAGTTCGCAGTATGAGCACCACCGCCCCCGCACTCGGCACGTTCTCCGTCCGTCCCCTCGACCCGATCGCGGACGCCGAGCTGCTGCACGGATGGGTCACCCACCCCAAGGCCGCCTTCTGGATGATGCAGGACGCCAGGCTCCAGGACGTCGAGCGCGAGTACATGGCGATCGCCGCCGCCGAGCACCACGACGCCTTCATCGGCCTGCACAACGGCGAGCCCGCCTTCCTCATGGAGCGGTACGACCCCCAGCACGTCGAACTCGTCGGTCTCTACGAGCCCGAGCCGGGCGACGTCGGGATGCACTTCCTCGTCGCCCCGACCGACACCCCGGTGCACGGCTTCACCCGCGCCGTGATCACGGCGGTGATGCGGGAGCTGTTCGCCGACCCCGCGACCAGGCGTGTCGTCGTCGAGCCGGACGTGGCGAACAAGGCCGTCCACGCGCTCAACGAGGCGGTCGGCTTCGTACCCGGACGTGAGATACAGAAGCCCGAGAAGAAGGCCCTGCTGAGCTTCTGCACGCGGGAGCAGTTCGAGGCGGCCGTGGGAGCGGACCGATGAGCGCGGCCGTCGACACCGTCTCGCACCTCACCCCGGAGCTGTGGGCCGAGGCGAACCGGCAGCTGGTCCGCAAGGGCCTCGCCGAGTTCGCCCACGAGCGGCTGCTCACGCCGAAACCGCTGGGAGAGGACCGTTACGCGGTGCTCAGTGACGACGGCAGGACCGAGTACCGGTTCACCGCCGGCCGGCTCGCCCTCGACCACTGGCAGGTCGTCGCCGAGTCCGTCACCCGCCATCGGGACGGCGCCGAGATCCCGCTCGACGCCCTGGAGTTCTTCACCGAACTGCGCGGCGCGCTCGGTCTGTCCGACGAGATCCTGCCGGTCTATCTGGAGGAGATCTCCTCCACCCTGTCCGGTACGGCGTACAAGCTCACCAAGCCCGACGTGGCCGCCGTCGATCTGACCCGGGCCGGGTTCCAGTCGATCGAGACCGGGATGACCGAGGGGCACCCCTGCTTCGTCGCCAACAACGGGCGGCTGGGCTTCGGTGTCCACGAGTACCACCGGTACGCCCCCGAGGCCGCGGCCCCGGTCCGGCTGCTCTGGGTGGCCGCGCACCGCTCCCGGGCGACCTTCACGTCCTGTGCGGACCTCGGGTACGAGACACTGATGCGGGCCGAGCTGGGGCAGGAGACGCTGGACCGGTTCGACGCGCGGCTGCGTGAGCTCGGGCTGGACCCGGACGGCTATCTGCTGATGCCGGTCCACCCCTGGCAGTGGTGGAACAAGCTCTCCGTCACTTTCGCCGCCGAGGTCGCCCAGCGCCGGCTGGTGCCGCTCGGCGAGGGCGACGACGAGTACCTGGCCCAGCAGTCGATCCGTACCTTCTTCAACACCAGCGACCCTGCCAAGCACTACGTCAAGACGGCCATGTCCGTCATCAACATGGGCTTCATGCGCGGTCTGTCCGCCGCGTACATGGAGGCCACGCCCGCCATCAACGACTGGCTGGCCGGGCTGGTGGCGAGCGACGACGTACTGCGCGCGGCCCGCTTCTCGGTCATCCGCGAGCGGGCGGCGGTCGGCTACCGGCACCTCGAGTACGAGGCCGCCACCGACCGCTACTCCCCCTATCGCAAGATGCTCGCCGCACTCTGGCGGGAGAGTCCGGTACCCACGCTCCAGGACGGTGAGCGGCTCGCCACGATGGCCTCGCTGCTCCATGTCGACCGCTCGGGCAAGTCGTTCGCGGGCGCGCTGATCGCGGAGTCGGGGCTTGCCCCCGAGGTGTGGCTGCGCCGCTACCTGGACGCGTATCTGCTGCCGGTGCTGCACTCCTTCTACGCGTACGACCTGGTCTACATGCCGCACGGCGAGAACGTCATCCTCGTCCTCGGCGAGGACGGCGGCGTCGAACGTGCGATCTTCAAGGACCTGGCCGAGGAGATCTGTGTGATGGACCCGGACGCGGTCCTTCCGCCGGCGGTGGAGCGGATCCGCGCCGAGGTCCCCGAGGACATGAAGCTGCTGTCGGTCTTCACCGATGTCTTCGACTGCTTCTTCCGCTTCCTCAGCGCCACGCTGGTGACGGAGGGGGTGCTGGAGGAGGAGGCGTTCTGGCGGACGGTGGCCGAGTGCGTCACCGCGTACCAGGAGTCGATGCCGCAACTGGCCGGCAAGTTCGCCCAGTACGACATGTTCGCCGGGGAGTTCGCGCTCTCCTGCCTCAACCGGCTGCAGCTGCGGGACAACAGGCAGATGGTGGACCTGGCCGACCCGTCGGGCGCGCTCCAGCTCGTGGGCAACCTGGAGAACCCGATCGCGCGGTTCCGGTGACGGACCGCGGGCGCCCCGCGGAGTACGGTCCTCCGCGGGGCGCCCGCTTCTCTTCTCAGTCGGTGGGCCAGGGCACCTGCGGCGAGCGGTAGTAGTCGATACCGAGCGCCGACATGCGCGGCCCCTGCGCCGCGAGCCGCACCTTGTACGCGTCCCAGTCGTGCGTGGACGCCGGTGACCAGCCGAGTTCCGCCACTCCGGGGAGCCTCGGGAAGGCCATGTACTCGATGTGGTCGCTGGTCGAGACGGTCTCCGACCAGAGCGGCGCCTCGACCCCGGCGATCGACGACGCGGGCGCGCCCGGCAGGTACGCGCCCGGGTCCCAGTCGTAGGAGCGCTGCACCTCGACATAGCCGGCCCAGGCCAGGCCAAGCGGGGTGTCCTTGTTGTACTTCATGTCGAGGTAGATCCGGTCGGCGGGCGAAAGGATCAGCTTCGTGCCGTTCCGCGCGGCCCGGGCGACCTGCTCCTTCTCGGCAGCGCCGGTGCCGTCCAGGCCCCAGTACTGGGCCACCGCGCCCTTGGCCGGGGTGGCTCCCGTGAGCTGGTGCCAGCCGACCACCGTCTTGCCGTACCTGGCGACGGCGGCCTGTGCCTTGTCCATGAACGCGACATAGTCGGCGTGGCTCGTGGAGTGGGCCTCGTCACCGCCGATGTGGAGGTACCTGCCGGGGGTGAGCGCGGCCAGTTCGCGTACGACGTCGTCGACGAAGTCGTACGTCACGGCCTTCGGCACGCACAGCGAGCTGAAGCCGACGTCCGTGCCCGTGTAGAGGGGCGGGGCGGTGCCGGTGCAGTTCAGCTCGGCGTAGGAGGCGAGGGCCGCGTTGGTGTGGCCCGGCATGTCGATCTCCGGGATCACCTCCAGGTAGCGCGAGGCGGCGTGGGCGAGGATCTCCTTGTACTGGGCCTTGGTGTAGTAACCGCCGGGGCCGCCGCCGACCTGGGTGGAGCCGCCGTAGGTGGCGAGCCGAGGCCAGGAGTCGACGGCGATGCGCCAGCCCTGGTCGTCGGAGAGATGCAGATGCAGCTTGTTGATCTTGTAGAGCGCGAGCTGGTCCATATAGCGCTTGACCTGGTCGACGGTGAAGAAGTGCCGGGCGACGTCGAGCATCGCGCCCCGGTGTCCGAAGCGGGGTGAATCGGTGACGGTGCCGCCGGGGACCTGCCAGGGGCCGCCCTGACGGGTGTTCTTCTCGACGGCGGCGGGCAGCAGCTGACGGAGCGTCTGGACACCGTGGAAGAGGCCCGCGGGTCCCCGGGCGGTGATGGTGACCCCGCTGCGACCGGACTGGAGCCGGTACCCCTCCTCGCCGAGGCCCCTGTCGCGCGACCCGAGCGCCAGACGGATTCCGCCGTGGCCGCCGTCGTCGGTGACTGGCAGCGCGTACCCGGTGGAGGGCCGCAGCACCGCGGCCAGATACCCGCCGATGCGCCGGGCCTCGCGCGAGTCGCCGTCGACCCGGATGCGGGTCGCGGGGGTGATGGCGTACGGGGCGCCGGAGGACTTCACGGAGGCCGGCGCGGGGACGACCTGGCCGAGCGGTCCGAGCGCCGGAGCGGCGGCGGGGGCCGCACCGGAGCCACCGGGCGCGGCCCCGACACCGGCGATGCCCGCGGCCGCGACGAGCAGCAGCGAACCGAGGAGCCGGGGGAACGTTCTGGGCTGTCTCACAGGCTGGGTCCCTTCCGAGGGGAGTCACAACTGTGGTGCTGAGCAACCGAACGGTCACCATGCGTACCGCGCGCCCCAGGCGGGGTCAAGGTGTAGACCACTTCGGACGTCCGGCCGCAGCGGAGCCCGGCACCGGTCCGGGGCGGCCGTGACGGCTCGAATGCGGCATCCGCACGCACCGGAGAGGGCCGTCCCGCTCCCTGCATCCGGCCCTGCCCCCTCGGCCCGGGCCCGGGCCCGGGCCCGGCGACGCACATGACGTACCGCCCCGGCGCCTCCGCGAGCTGGGCGAACTGCGGTCAGGCCGGGATACTGACCGGCGAGAGGTTCACCATGGCCCAACAGGTCGCCCTGAAGCAGGTATAAATGCCGCAAAAGCGGCACTGTAATCCGGATCACGCAGGTTTCTGCCCGGAATCGGGCAGGAATCTTGCATACGGGCCGGGGCAACCCTCAGTATCGACGGGTGCTCGAACGCCGCCCGCCGTCGCATGACGATCTCATCGACCACTTGGTGCGCAGCACCGCGCTCCAGCGCGGTGAGGCCTCCCGGGTGGTGCTCGACGTGCTGGCGTTCTTCGACGAGACGACCGAGGAATTCGTCCGCCGCCGCCACCGGGAGCTGCAGTCCGGCGGCGCGGTGAACACGGAGATCTTCGGGCGTATCGCGGCCGAGCTGCCGCACCGCGCCGTGGCGCCACCGGAGCTCTCGCTACGGCAGCTGCGCCGCATCGTCTACGGCTGACCACAGGGTCGGCAGTCGGCCTGGCACACACCCACGAACCTGGAGGGGCAAAGAGTTTATGTGCGGAATCGTCGGTTACATCGGGAAGCGTGACGTCGCGCCGCTGCTGCTGGAAGGCCTGGCGCGGCTGGAGTACCGCGGCTACGACTCCGCGGGCATGGTGATCACCAGTCCCAAGTCCGCAGGCCTGAAGATGGTCAAGGCCAAGGGCCGGGTCCGCGACCTGGAGGCCAGGGTCCCCAAGCGCTTCGCCGGCACGACCGGTATCGCACACACCCGCTGGGCCACCCACGGTGCACCGAGCGACGTGAACGCGCACCCGCACCTCGACCCCGAGAACAAGGTCGCCGTCGTCCACAACGGCATCGTCGACAACGCGTCGGAGCTGCGCGTCAAGCTCGAGGCCGACGGCGTCGTCTTCGCGTCCGAGACCGACACCGAGGTCCTCACCCACCTCATCGCCCGCGCCCAGGCCGAGAGCCTCGAGGAGAAGGTCCGCGAGGCGCTCCGCCACGTCGAGGGCACGTACGGCATCGCCGTCATGCACGCCGACTTCAGCGACCGCATCGTCGTCGCCCGCAACGGCTCCCCGGTCGTCCTCGGCATCGGCGAGAAGGAGATGTTCGTCGCCTCCGACGTCGCCGCGCTGGTCGCCCACACCCGCCAGGTCGTGACCCTGAACGACGGCGAGATGGCCACCCTGAAGGCCGACGACCTCCGCACCTACACGACCGAGGGTTCGCGCACCACCGCCACCCCGGAGACCGTCGAGTGGGAGGCCGCGTCGTACGACATGGGCGGCCACGACACGTACATGCACAAGGAGATCTCCGAGCAGGCCGACGCCGTGGACCGCGTGCTGCGCGGCCGCATCGACGACCGGTTCTCCACCGTGCACCTGGGCGGACTGAACCTGGATGCCCGCGAGGCGCGCGGCATCCGCCGCGTCAAGATCCTCGGCTGCGGCACCTCGTACCACGCGGGCATGATCGGCGCCGGGCTCATCGAGTCCCTGGCGCGTATCCCCGCGGACGCCGAGCCGGCCTCCGAGTTCCGTTACCGCAACCCGGTCGTGGACCCCGACACCCTCTACATCGCGGTCTCCCAGTCCGGTGAGACCTACGACGTGCTCGCCGCCGTCCAGGAGCTCAAGCGCAAGGGCGCGCGAGTTCTGGGCGTGGTGAACGTGGTCGGCTCCGCGATCGCCCGTGAGACGGACGGCGGCGTGTACGTGCACGCCGGTCCCGAGGTCTGTGTGGTCTCGACGAAGTGCTTCACCAACACGGTGGTCGCCTTCGCGCTGCTCGCGCTGCACCTGGGCCGCATCCGTGACCTGTCCGTCGCCGACGGCAAGCGGATCATCGAGGGCCTGCGCAAGCTGCCCGCGCAGATCTCCGAGATCCTCGAGACCGAGGACGAGATCAAGAAGCTCGCCGCCGAGTACGCCGAGGCCAAGTCGATGATGTTCATCGGCCGGGTGCGCGGCTACCCGGTGGCGCTGGAGGCCTCCCTGAAGCTCAAGGAGATCTCCTACATCCACGCCGAGGCCTACCCGGCCTCCGAGCTGAAGCACGGCCCGCTGGCGCTGATCGAGCCCGCGCTGCCGACCGTCGCCATCGTCCCGAACGACGAGCTGCTGGAGAAGAACCGCGCCGCCCTGGAGGAGATCAAGGCCCGCAGCGGCAAGATCCTCGCGGTCGCGCACCAGGAGCAGGAGAAGGCCGACCACACGATCCTCGTCCCGAAGAACGAGGACGAGCTGGACCCGATCCTCATGGGCATCCCGCTCCAGCTCCTCGCGTACCACACGGCCCTGGCCCTCGGCCGGGACATCGACAAGCCGCGTAACCTCGCGAAGTCGGTGACGGTGGAATAGTCCACCGCCCTCGTCGTACGGCGACCCCCTCCGCGCACGCCACCAGCGCGCGGAGGGGGTCGCCCTTTTACGTCGCCGGCGTCGCCCTCACGCCGGCCCCTGGCCGCTCAGCCGGTGGCCGTCACCCCCCGGCCGGCAGCACGCCCGCTGAAGGTGGGCCACTTCGCGAGCGCGGCCGTCGCGCCGTACCAGGCCGCGAGGCCCGCGACCGCGCCGACCCAGCCGCCCGCCTTCGCCAGTGCGTCGTTCCCCGCGAACGAGGCGATGGCCAGGAGCAGCATCGAGACGCACAACAGCCCGTACACGCCCTGGCCGAAGATCCCGCTGCCCGCGGAACCGACGGTGAGGGTGAGCGCCAGCAGGGCGAACAGCAGCAGGAAGAGTCCCGCCGCCTCCGCAGAGACCTCCGATCCGACACCGGTGCCCCAGGTGAACCAGAAGGCGCCGAGGCCCGCGAAGGCCGTACCCGTACCGCCGTTGCCCGCACGGAACTCGAGCAACCCGACGAGGAACAGTGCGACCCCGCCCAGCCAGGTCGCGAGCGATGCGGCGTCGGACGCCGCGACATTGTCGATCACACCGGTGTGGCCGATACCGAAGGCCAGCAGAGTCAGTCCGAGTGCGAGGTGGCCGAGAGTGGATGACGTGGCGCTTCCCGCGGAGACTTCGTTGTCCACGGCGGGCTCCCTTCATGCGCGCGTAGGTGCTGGTTCCCAGCCATCCTTTTCTACCCTTCACAAGCGCACAATCCACCTGTACGGGCGAGTAGATATGACGGTCGTCAAAAAGTTACGAACGAGGCCGGACCTGGGCGAACCATGGACGGCAGAGGGGCCTGGGGGGGTTGCGGGGGTCAGGGGATGACGACGACGGGCCGCTGCGCGCGCTTCGCCAGCCGGCCGGCCACCGAGCCGAAAAGGCGCCCCACGATGCCGTGCGTGGAGCCGACCACGATCGCGTCCGCCGAATACTCCCGGCCGACCTCCTCGAGCTCGTGACAGATGTCGCCGCCACGCTCCACGAGGATCCAGGGGACCTCGGTGAGATAGTCGGCACACGCGAGCTCGAGCCCGAGCACCTCGGTGCGGTGGTCCGGGACGTCCACGAAGACCGGCGGCTCGCAGCCCGCCCACACGGTCGTGGGAAGGCGGTTGGCGACGTGCACGATGATCAGCCCGGACCCGGAACGCCTGGCCATGCCGATGGCGTACGCAAGGGCCCGCTCGCTGGAGGTCGATCCGTCGAAGCCCACGACAACTCCGTGCCGGAAGGCGGGATCGCAGGAATGGCGTGACTCTTCCGCCGCCTGCAGATCCGACAGGGGGTCGGCGACCTGCTTGCGGTCCGCGGGTTCGGGGTATTCGTGACCGGCCATCGGTGTCTCGGCGTTCAGATCCTCATGGGAGGGCGACGGTTGGCTGCGGAGCTGTGTCCGGGAATCATCTTCCCAACCCCATACCCCCAAGGGTACGGCGACACTCCTCCCCTGCCCAGAGCCGTCGGCCCTACTCACGGTGTTCCAGGGAGCATGCACGAGCACGCTCCGTATGGCAATGGCGCCTGCCCCATACAGGTTTTGGCGGCGGAGGCTGCGGCGTGAACCGGCTCACGCCGCGGCAGCGGTGAAGGGAAGGCTCCGTTCACCGCCCGGCACGCGGCCGTTCCGCGTGACGGCCGGGAGCCCGGCAGCGGCACCGGCACCGGCACCGGCACCGGCACGGGCATCGGTCGACCGCCGTGCCGGCGACCGACCGGTGCCGGCGATCGCGGCACCGATCGGACGGCGGCCTTCCCGGCGGTCGCGGCGGCGACGGCTCCCGACTCCTTCGCGACTCCTTCCCGGTTCCTCCCCCGAGGCCTGGAGCAGGCACGGGACCTGCACCGGACCGGCACGAGGCCGGGAGTCACCCAGGCGCCTCCCGCACCCGCCCGTCGGGCGTCCGGGCCGGGACGGGCACCGCGGACGACGTGCCACGCCGAAGGGCGGACAGCACCTCCGGGCGCGCCCACGCCGCAGCGCTACGAACCGGGCTGCGGCGCCGCGCGTTCGGGCGGGGCGCACGGAGGCGGAAGCCGACGTGAACGAAGCACGCCCGGAGGCTGACGAATTGAGGTGCGCGCACCCGTATGTTTTCAGCCAACTTCCCACCCATGGCCATTCCTTGCCCGTAGGGCCCCTCAACCCCCTTGCCACCAGGCAAGAAAGGACCGTTCCGGTCGCTCGCACCCTACGGGGACGGGCCATGCATGCCAGGCGCACTTCCCTGCGGGGCCTGCGAGTGGAACGCTTCGTGATCGAATGCTTCGCGCCAAGTGCCCTTGTCGACAATGTGCCGGATCCCGAACTTGTCACGCCGGCACCACGGGACGCAGTAGATTCGATCATGGGTATCGAAGACTGGGGACTCGTGCAGAACCAAGGGGACACGTGCAGGAGCGACATGCCCGACACGAACGGGGAGACGCGAACACCAAGGGGGGCTTAGCGTCATGAGTCAGGACTCCGCCGCACCGGAGGTCGCACGGAAACTTTCCGGGCGCCGCCGCCGCGAAGTCGTAGCGGTGCTGCTGTTCAGCGGCGGCCCCATCTTCGAGAGTTCCATCCCGCTCTCGGTGTTCGGAATCGACCGCCAGGACGCCGGAGTTCCCCGCTACCGACTGCTTGTGTGCGCCGGCGAGGAAGGACCCCTGCGGACCACAGGGGGACTCGAACTCACCGCGCCGTACGGGCTGGAGGCAATCGGGAGAGCGGGCACCGTCGTCGTGCCGGCCTGGCGTTCCATCACCTCACCGCCGCCGCCGGAGGCCCTCGAGGCGCTTCGCCGCGCCCACGAGGAGGGCGCGCGGATCGTGGGGCTGTGCACCGGAGCGTTCGTCCTGGCCGCTGCCGGCCTGCTGGACGGCCGCCCGGCGACCACGCACTGGATGTACGCGCCGACGCTCGCCAAGCGCTATCCGTCGGTCCACGTCGACCCGCGCGAGCTCTTCGTCGACGACGGGGACGTGCTCACGTCAGCGGGGACCGCGGCCGGAATCGATCTCTGTCTGCACATCGTGCGGACGGACCACGGCACCGAGGCCGCGGGCGCACTGGCCCGCCGGCTGGTCGTACCGCCGCGGCGCACCGGCGGGCAGGAGCGCTATCTCGACAGGTCTTTACCGGAGGAGATCGGCTCCGACCCGCTCGCCGAGGTCGTGGCCTGGGCGCTGGAGCATCTCCACGAGCAGTTCGACGTGGAGACGCTGGCGGCGCGCGCGTACATGAGCAGGCGGACCTTCGACCGCAGGTTCCGCTCGCTCACCGGGAGCGCTCCCCTGCAGTGGCTGATCACCCAGCGGGTGCTGCAGGCGCAGCGGCTGCTGGAGACCTCCGACTACTCGGTCGACGAGGTCGCGGGCCGCTGCGGGTTCCGCTCACCGGTGGCGCTGCGCGGGCACTTCCGGCGCCAGCTGGGCTCCTCCCCGGCGGCGTACCGGGCCGCCTACCGGGCACGCCGTCCGCAGAGCGAGTCCGCGGGTCCCGGTGCGGTGATGGACCCTGTCGTTCCGGCGCACGCCTCGGTTCCGCAGGCGCGGCGGCCCTCCGCTGCGACGGCCCCGGCCGGACCGGGTCCCGCGGGACCGCACGACTCCGGCAAGCCGCACTCCGACGCGTACGCCTCCGGGCGTCCGACGGTCCCCGGCCAGCGGAGCGCACCGTAGCGGCCGGCCGGTGATCGTGCCCGACCGAGGGTGGGGGCACTCCTCCTTCATGGCTCCGCCGTGGGGCCCCCACCCTGCCGGGAGCGACGGGAGCGGCGAGAACCATCGGCACGCGACGCGACCCCACGATCGCCGGTCGGCCTAAGGTAGGACGCATGAACGATCGCATGGTGTGGATCGACTGCGAGATGACCGGGCTCTCGCTGGCCGACGACGCACTCATCGAGGTGGCCGCGCTGGTCACCGACTCGGAACTGAACGTGCTCGGTGAAGGGGTGGACATCGTGATCCGCCCCCCGGACGCCGCGCTCACGACGATGCCCGAAGTGGTGCGGCAGATGCACACCGCTTCGGGCCTCCTCGACGAGCTGGCGTCCGGTACGACCCTCGCCGACGCCGAGGAGCAGGTCCTGGCGTACGTACGGGAGCACGTCAAGGAGCCCGGAAAGGCCCCGCTGTGCGGAAACTCGGTCGGCACCGACCGCGGCTTCCTGTTGCGTGACATGCCGAAGGTGGAGGAGTACCTCCACTACCGGATCGTCGATGTCTCCTCGGTCAAGGAACTGGCCCGCCGCTGGTACCCGAGGGCGTACTTCAACAGTCCGGAGAAGAACGGCAACCACCGGGCGCTTGCCGACATCCGGGAATCCATCGCCGAGCTGCGCTACTACCGCGAGTCGATCTTCGTCCCGCAGCCCGGCCCCGACTCCGACACCGCGAAGTCGATCGCGGCGCGCCACGTCCTTCCAGCGCAGTAGGCCGGACGGGCCGCACGCGGCTCCTGCGACAGGAGGACGTAAACCCTGGCGCGAGCACCCTCCCGGACCCTGTACACTTTTTCTCGGCCGGTCGGAAAAACGACCGGTCGTGGTGGGTGTAGCTCAGCTGGTAGAGCACCTGGTTGTGGTCCAGGATGCCGCGGGTTCGAGTCCCGTCACTCACCCTGAATGATCAAGGGCTGACCTGTGAGAACAGGTCAGCCCTTCTTCATGCCCGAATCCTTGGGAGACATGGATCCGGGACTGCCCGTTTCCGCCGCATGCTCGGTGACCACACCAGTCAGCGCCTCGGCAGCAGCCAGCCATGGCCGCCATGCCTCGGAGGAACACTCGCCCTCCGTCACCCGCTCGCGGGCCTCCACGGCAGCCCCGCCCCGATCCAGCCGCTCACGGATCTCCGCAGTCACGACCGCAGCAGAGCGCACCGAACCAGGCTTCTGCTGCTCGGGGACACATCCCGAGGCCGTCGGCCGCATCCGACACCGCCCAGTTGCGACCCCGGCCACCGACGTCCAGGGTGACCCGAATCCGTCGCGCGCTCCGAGGCCCGGACCCCCTCGCCACTACGCTCGCGCGCATGACTGACTTCGTGCAGGTATCCACGGCAACGCCGACCCGGGAACAGGCAGTCGAGCTGGCGCAGTCGGTGGTAAGAGAACGCCTTGCCGCAGGCGCCCAGATCATCGGTCCCGTCACATCTGTCTTCTGGCACTTGGGCAAGTTCGGCACCGGGGAGGAGTGGCAACTGCTTCTCAAGACCCGGACCGGCCGCTACCCCGAGTTGGAGGCGCACCTGCTCAAGAACCACCCGTGGGACAACCCTGAGGTGTCGGCCGTCCCGATCGTTGCGGGTGCAGAGGCGTGCCTGCGCTGGGTGTCCGAGAACACCCAGCCCGGTACGGGCGAGTAGTCAGTCAGAGTGCCGCTTTCTCCAGGGCCTCGTCGACATCGGCGACGCCGCGATGCCGAGCCAGTCGCCGCGCCGCAGTCAGTGCGGTGGCGCTGGCTGCGACCACCCCGGCAACGGCCTGGACCGGAAGCTGCATTTCGTCCGACAGCGGCCGGGCGTACGTACGCGAGGCCGCGACCGCGAACGGTGCCGTCGTCGGCATCGCTCCCAACGGCCGCAGGGTCGACATGATCTGCTGGAAGACCGGGCAGTGGGCCAACGGCAACCACCGGACGGACTGACCGGCGTGCGACGACCGGCACGCGCCGAACGTTCCCGTCGGCCACCGCCCGCCCGCCACGACCGGTCAGGTCGAGTCGCGGACCACCAGCTCCGTCGGAAGCACCAGCTGCGGCCGCTCCATCGTTCCGCGGGCGGCGATCTGCCGGAGGAGGAGGGCGGCCATCGTCCGGCCCATCTCCTCGATCGGCTGCCGGACACTCGTGAGGGCCGGGTCCATGTGGCGGGCCACGGCCGAGTCGTCGAAGCCGACCAGGGCGACGTCGCCGGGGATGCGGCGGCCCGCCTCGCGCAGGGCCTGCCTCGCGCCCGCCGCCATGACGTCGGAGGCGGCGAAGACGGCGTCCAGGGCCGGGCGTCGCCTCAGAAGGGCCAGCATGGCGCGGCGGCCGCCCTCCTCGGTGAAGTCGGCGGGCTCGATCAGTTGCTCGTCGGGGGCGATGCCTGCCGCGGCCAGGGCTTGCCGGTATCCGTCGAGGCGGCACTGGGCACCGAAGACATCGAGGCGGCCGGTGATCGTCGCGATGCTGCGGCGGCCGCGGGTCAGGAGGTGGCCGACGGCCGCGCGGGCGCCCTCGGTGTTGTCGGAGTCGACGGCGGCCAGTGGCTCGTCCTCCGAGCGGCGGCCGCTGATGACGGCCGGGATGGTGAGCTGCTCCAGCAGATCGGGCAGGGGGTCGTCGGCGTGCACGGAGACCAGCAGGACACCGTCCACACGGTCCGCGGCCAGGTACTGGGCGAGCCTGCGCCGCTCCCGGTCGGAGCCGGCGAAGGTCAGCAGCAGCTGCATGTCGGTGTCGGCGAGCGCCGCACCGACACCCCTGACGATGTCGGAGAAGTACGGCTCGGCGAAGAACCTCGCCTCGGGCTCGGGCACGACGAGGGCGATGGCGTCCGTGCGGTTGGCGGCGAGCGCGCGGGCCGCGCGGTTGGGTACGTATCCGAGTTCGGCGACCGCGGCCTCCACCGCGGCCCGGGTCTCCTCGCTCACCCGGGGCGAGCCGTTGATCACCCGGGAGACCGTGCCGCGGCCGACGCCGGCGTGCGCGGCGACCTCTTCGAGGGTCGGCCTGTGTCCGCCCCTGCCTCCGGCACGGGCGCCGGCAGCACCCGCCCGAACGCCGGTCTTCCGGCGATCCACCATGTCCGCCTCCCCGTGCTCCGTGGCCGAGAACATTACGCGTCGGGTGCCTTGACACCCCTCCGGGGAGCCGCGACCCTTCAACACATCACGTATGGGAGCGCTCCCACCGTACCTCACTCATACAGGACCCGCACGTTCCCCGCCCGAGCCGCACGCTCCAACGAACGGGCGCACCAGGTCAGTTGGCCGGGGGGTCGGCACGTCAGGGCACAAGGAGGACGCAATGCGCAGGACCGTAATCCTCGCGGTCGTCGCAGCGCTCGGCGCCGGGCTGCTGGCCGGCTGTGCCGAGGACAGTGACGAACCCGCCGGCAGCAGCTCGAAGGGCGGGGGCGGCGGAAAGGGCAGGACCACGATCACGGTGGGGGTCTTCGGCGCCTTCGGGCTCAAGGAGGCCGGGCTCTACGACGAATACATGAAGCTCAACAAGGACGTCGTCATCGAGCAGACCTCGATCGAGCGCAACGAGAACTACTATCCGCAGCTGCTCACCCATCTGGGCAGTGGCAGCGGACTCGCCGACATCCAGGCCGTCGAGGTCAACAACATCGCCGAGATCACCTCGACCCAGGCGGACAAGCTCGTCGACCTGGGCAGGACCGAGGGCGTGACCAAGGGCAGCTTCCTGCCGTGGAAGTGGGCACAGGCCACGACCAAGGACGGAAAGACGGTCGGCCTCGGCACCGACATCGGCCCGCAGGGCATCTGCTACCGCAAGGACCTGTTCGCCAAGGCCGGACTGCCCACGGACCGCGAGGCCGTCGGCAAGCTCTGGGCGGGCGACTGGAACAAGTACCTGGCGGCAGGAAAGCGGTACAAGGCGAAGGCGCCCAAGGGCACCGCCTTCGTGGACTCGGCCTCCGGTGTGATGGCAGCGATCACCGGCAGCAGCGCCGATCGGTTCTACGACGAGAACGGCAGGATCGTCTACAAGACCAACCCTGCGGTGAAGTCCGCCTGGGACGTCGCCGCCTCCTTCGCGACCGAGGGACTGACCGGCAAACTCCAGCAGTTCACCCCCGCCTGGGACCAGGGCTACGCCAACGGCACCTTCGCCACGGTCTCCTGCCCCGCCTGGATGCTCGGCTACATCCAGGACAAGGCAGGGGCGGCCGGCAAGGACAAGTGGGATGTGGCCCCGGCTCCCAAGCCCAGCAACTGGGGCGGCTCGTTCCTGATCGTCCCCGAGGCGGGCAGGAACAGGACCGAGGCGGCGAAGCTCGCGGCCTGGCTCACCGCACCCGAACAGCAGGCGAAGCTCTTCGAGAAGCGCGGCAGCTTCCCGAGCGCGTCCGCCGCCTACTCGATGCCGGCGGTCTCCGGCGCCGAGCACGAGTACTTCGGGAACGCCCCGATCGGCCAGATCTTCTCTGCGGCCGCGCAAGGAATTCCCGTGACCGTTCTCGGCCCGAAGGACCTGGTCATCGCCCAGAACATGGCGGACATCGGCATGCTCCAGGTCGACCAGAAGGGCAAGTCCCCGAAGGAAGGCTGGGATGCGGCGGTGAAGGCCATCGACAACGCGCTGGACCAGTGACCGCACCCGGCCCCGGTCCCCTGACCGGAACGGCGAACGACGCCGCAGCTGCCGCGCCCTCCCTGGGGAAGGAGGGCGCGGCCCCGGCGCGGACCCCGGCCGGGGACACCGCGGCGGCGGCACGACTCGGCGCGCGGCGCAGCCGCCGGTATCGACGTGACGCGCGGTGGAGCCCGTACGCCCTCATCGCGCCGTTCTTCGTGTTCTTCGCGGCGTTCGGGCTCTTCCCGCTGCTCTACACGGGCTGGGCCTCGCTGCACCGGGTGGAGCTGACGGCACCGAACGACATGGAGTGGGTGGGGCTGCGCAACTTCTCCCGCCTGCTGGAGGACGAGTTCTTCTGGAACGCGCTGCAGAACACCGTCACCATCGGGCTGATCTCGACCGTGCCGCAGCTGCTCGTCGCGCTCGGCATCGCGCATCTGCTCAACTACCGTCTGCGCGGCTCGATGTTCTTCCGGGTCGCGGCCCTCACCCCGTACGCCACATCGGTGGCCGCCGCGACGCTCGTCTTCGTGCTGCTCTTCGGGCGCGACTACGGGATGGTCAACTGGGCACTCGGAGTGATCGGGATCGACCCCGTCGACTGGCAGAACGGCCGGTGGACCTCGCAGATCGCGGTCTCGACGATCGTGATCTGGCGCTGGACGGGCTACAACGCGCTGATCTATCTCGCGGCGATGCAGGCCATACCGAACGACCTGTACGAGTCCGCAGCACTGGACGGGGCCTCGCGATGGCAGCAGTTCCTGCACGTCACCATCCCCTCGCTGCGGCCGACCATCCTCTTCACCTGTGTCGTCTCGACGATCGGCGCGACCCAGCTGTTCGGCGAGCCCCTGCTGTTCAACGGAAGCGCGGGTGCGACGGGCGGCGCGGAGCATCAGTTCCAGACGCTCGGGCTCTATCTGTACGAACAGGGCTGGGTGAACCTCCATCTCGGCCGGGCCTCGGCGATCGCCTGGACGATGTTCCTGATCCTTCTGGTGATCGGCGCGGTGAACCGGCTGCTCGTCCGCCGGCTCCGCAAGAGCGTGTAGGGGGCTGATGTGCTGACGACGAAACAGCGTCGCTCGACGAACCAACGCGCGACCGAACGGACGCGACAGGGAGCCGGCCGCCAGTTGCACGGAGGGCGGATCACCTACGCCGTGCTGATCGTGTTCACCGTGGGCTCGCTCTTCCCTCTGGTGTGGACGGCGGTCGCTGCCTCCCGTACCAGTGGCAGACTTGCGCAGACTCCCCCGCCCTTCTGGTTCGGCGGCAATCTCTTCCGGAATCTCGAGATCGCCTGGACCGACGCCAACATGGGCACGGCTCTGCTCAACACGACGATCGTCGCGGGATCGGTGGCGGCGGGAACGGTCGCCTTCTCCACGCTCGCCGGGTTCGCCTTCGCCAAACTCCGCTTCCGCTTCAAGAACCTCCTTCTGCTGCTCGTGATCGGCACGATGATGGTGCCGCCGCAGCTCAGTGTCATACCGCTGTACATGCTGATCGCCGAGCTGTCCTGGACCGACCAGCTGCAGTCCGTCGTCCTGCCCACGCTCGTCAGCGCCTTCGGCGTCTTCTTCATGCGGCAGTACCTGAGCGAGGCACTGCCGACCGAGCTGATCGAGGCGGCCCGGATGGACGGCGCGAGCAGCTGGCGCGTGGTGTGGCATGTGGTCTTCCCGGCCGCGCGGCCCGCCATGGCGGTCCTCGGCATGCTGACCTTCGTCATGGCCTGGAACGACTTCTTCTGGCCGATCATCGCGCTGACCCAGAACGGCAGCCCCACCGTGCAGGTGGCGCTGACCGGGCTCGGCCGCGGCTACATCCCCGACCAGTCGGTGATCATGGCCGGTGCGCTGCTGGGCACACTGCCGCTGCTGATCGCCTTCGTGATCTTCGGCAGACAGATCGTCGGGGGCATCATGCAGGGCGCGGTAAAGGGCTGACATCGGACGTCCCACCGTGCGACGCCTTCCATGCCTCCCCACATCTCCCCCTACCTCCTCGCACCTCCGTCTTCCCCCTTTCCCGCACACACGTTGGGAGCTCCTCCATGTCCGTCAGCTTTCCGCCCCGCTTCCTGTGGGGCACCGCCACGGCCGCGTACCAGATCGAGGGCGCCGTGCGGGAGGGGGGCCGTACACCGTCGATCTGGGACACCTTCAGCCACACGCCCGGCAGGGTGGAGAACGGGGACACCGGCGACATCGCCGTCGACCACTTGCACCGCCGTGCCGAGGACGTCCGGCTCATGGCCGGCCTCGGCGTCAACGCGTACCGCTTCTCCGTCTCCTGGCCGCGGGTCCAGCCCACCGGCCGTGGCCCCGCCGTCCAGCGAGGTCTCGACTTCTACCGGGCGCTCGTCGACGATCTGCTGGAGCACGGGATCACGCCCGTACTGACGCTCTATCACTGGGATCTGCCGCAGGAGCTGGAGAGCGCGGGCGGCTGGCCCGAGCGGGACACCGCGAGCCGCTTCGCCGACTACGCCCGTATCGTGGCCGAAGCGCTGGGCGACCGGGTAGAGCGGTGGACCACGCTCAACGAGCCCTGGTGCAGCGCCTTTCTCGGATACGCCTCCGGCGTCCACGCCCCCGGCCGCACCGATCCGGTGGCCGCGCTGCGCGCCGCACACCATCTCAACCTGGCCCACGGTCTGGCCGCCCAGGCCCTGCGCACCGCGCTCCCCGCCCGTGCGCAGCTGTCCGTCAGCCTCAACCCCAGCGCGGTCAGGGCCCGTACGCCGTCGGCCGCGGACCTGGACGCGCGGCGCAGGATCGACGCACTGGCCAACAGGATCTTCACCGGCCCGATGCTCCAGGGCTCGTATCCCGGGGACCTCCTCGCGGACACCGCGCACCTCACGGACTGGTCCTTCGTCCACGGTGACGATCTGGCCGTCATCCGGCACCCCCTGGACTCGCTCGGGATCAACTACTACTCACCCGCTGTTGTATCAGCGGCCACCGACAGTGACCGCCGGGCCGCCGAGCGGAACGACGGCCACGGTGCGAGCGAGCACTCCCCCTGGCCCGGCGCCGGCTCGGTCGCCTTCCACCAGCCGCCCGGCGATGTCACAGAGATGGGCTGGTCCGTCGACCCCACCGGACTCCATGAGCTGCTGATGCGCTACACGCACGAAGCCCCGGGCCTGCCGCTGATGATCACCGAGAACGGTGCGGCGTACGCCGACAAGCCTGGCGCGGACGGAAGCGTCCACGACCCCGAGCGGATCCGCTATCTGCACGGCCATCTGTCCGCCGTGCACCGGGCCATCGCCGACGGGGCGGACGTACGCGGCTACTTCCTCTGGTCCCTGATGGACAACTTCGAGTGGGCGTACGGATACGGCAAGCGCTTCGGCGCGGTCCACGTCGACTACGACACGCAGGCCCGCACCCCGAAGTCCAGCGCCCGCTGGTACGGACAGCTGGCCAGGACAGGGGTGCTCCCCGATTGCTGAGCTCCTCCGGCGGCGGACGCAGCCGCTGGAGGAGGAGAAGAAGGAGGAGAAGGAGGGTGCGCGCCCCGGCCGGGGGTGGGGGGACCGGCCGGGGCACGCCGCGGGGGGGCCGTCACCGGTACGCGGCGAACGCCTTGGTGAACGCCAGCGGCTCCTGCAGGATCGAGCTGCAGCTCGCGTCGGCCGAGTTCTGCGCACCGCCGGGGCACTGCTTGTCACGGGTGGACGACCACATCGCCAGCCTGCCGATGCCCTTCGACCGGGCGAAGCCGACGAGCTGGGTGGCGTCGTCGACCTTGAAGACCTCGGTCGTGACGTCGTTGACGCCGATCATCGGGGTGATGGCGACGGCCTTCCACGCGGCGGCGTCCGAGAGCCCGAGCACACCCTTGATCTGCGCCTGGGTGGCCGTGGCGGCCTGGATCGCATACGTGCCCATGTCGCCGCTGTACGCGGGTCCGTAGTCCATCGCCATGATGTTGACGGCGTCGGCCCTCACCCCGTTCTTCTTCGCGTCGGCGAGCAGGTCGACGCCGGCCTGGGTGAGACCCTCCGGCATCACGGGCAGGGTGAACGACACGTCCAGGCCCGGGTGTTCCTTCTGGAGCTGGGCGATGGCCTGCGAGCGGCGGGTGTTGGCCGCGGTGTCCGGAAGCGCCGCGCCCTCGATGTCGAAGTCGACCTTCGTCAGCTTGTACCGGTCGACGACCTTGCCGTACGCCTTCGCCAGGTCGCCGGACGACGAGCAGTTGAGCGCGAGCTCGTGGCCGGCCGCACCGCCGAACGAGACCCGGACGTCGCCGCCCTTGGCGCGAAGCGCGGACACCTGTCCCGCGACCTTGTCGTTCTCGAGGTCGGTGACACCGCCCCAGAGCGGTGCGCAGCTGCCTCCCGAGGTGATGAAGGCGAGGGTGAAGTCCTTCACTCCGGTCCTGGCCGCGGTGTCGAGCATGTCGTACGCCGGGTGGAGCGACGTGTCGATGTACGGCTCGAACTTCGCCGCCCCGCCCGTCGGAGCGGTGGCGGTGGCGGTCGGCACGGGTGTCGGCGTGACCGTCCGTGTCGGCGTCCCGGTCGGGCCGGGCGGTGTCGTGGGGGTGGTCGCCGTCGGGGCGGGCTCGGGCCGTTCGGTGGGGCGGCCGCCGGGCTGTGGCGTCGCGCCCTCGTCGATGGAGCAGGTGGCCTCGTCGATGAGGCAGCCGGACGGGTCGCCCGCACTGCCGCTCGCCGAGGTCACGAAGCCGACGGTGACGGACGCTCCGGGCGCCAGCTCCTTGTTCCAGTTCGCGGGCTTCACGGTGACGTGCTGCCCCTGGATGGTGTGCTCCCCGTTCCAGAGGGAACCGATCCTCGTCCCTGCGGGCAGGTCGAATTCGAGGGTCCACCCGGACCGGGCCTCGCCGGTCTCGTTCCTGATGACGTACTGGCCGGTGTAGCCGCCGTCCCAGGAGCTGGTCCTGGTGTACGCGGCGCCTACCGCGGCCGCCTGCGCCGTACCGGTGAGGGAGAACGCCGCGCCGGCGGTGGCCGCGGCGGCCACGAAGGCGCCTATCGCCTTCGACCAGCCGCTCGCCCTGCGCCGGTGCGTGCTGCTGCTGCCCATCGCGTGCCTGCCTCTGTCGCGGAAACGGGGGTGGGGGGATGCGGCAGCACGCTAGCGAGTCCGGAACGGGCAATTCAGCCGATCCGGACGTGGGCCGAGATTCTTAGGGTGGGCTTAAGGACGCCATCGGCGGCGATTAATGGTGGACCGGACCTCGCCGCTTGCGCCGGCCCGTCCTGCTGCCCAGGCGCTTCTGCGAAGGGCCGCGGGTACCGCCGAGACCGATCCAGATCCGGACCTCCGTACCCCCGAGCACCGAGTGCCCGATGCGTACGTCGCCGCCCGTCGATTCCGCGACCCTCCGCACGATGTCGAGTCCGAGGCCCGTCGAGCCGTCCCTGCCCCCGCTGTTGCCCCGCGCCATCGCCGCCTCCGGGTCCGCGATCCCGTGCCCCGCGTCCGACACCAGCACGATCACGGCGTCGTCCCCGTTGTGGACGTCCACCGAGAAGGCCGTGCCCTCGGGGGTGTGGCGGAAGACATTGCCGAGCAGCGCGTCGAGGGCGGCGGCCAGTTCGGGGCGGGCCACGGGGATGCGAACCGGGCGGTCCACGCCCGCAAGACGCACCTTGCGCCCCTCGTCCTCCGCGAGCGCCGACCAGAACTCCATGCGCTCACGCACGACTTCGGAGACGTCGCACCCCGCCCCCGGCCCCGTGGCCTGGGTCTGCGGCTTGGCGTCCCGCGCGGTGCGGATGATCGTGTCGACCTCCCGCTCCAGCTGTGCGACGGCCGCCCGGGTCTGGTCCGCGGCGGGGCCTTCGCCGAGCGAGGCGGCGTTGAGCCTGAGCACCGTCAGCGGCGTACGGAGCCGGTGCGACAGATCCGCGGCCAGCTCCCGCTCGTTGGCGAGCAGCTGGACGACCTGGTCGGCCATCGAGTTGAACGCGACGGCGGCGGACCGCAGCTCGGTGGGCCCTTCCTCGGGCACCCGCGCCCCGAGCCTGCCCTCGCCCAGGTCCTGCGCGGCGCCCGCGAGCCGCTGGGCCGGTTGCACCATGCGTACCCCGAGCCGGTCGGCGACCGCGACCGACCCGACGATCAGCGCCGTGCCGACCCCGGTCAGGACCAGCCAGGCGGTGGTCACACCGTTGCTGACCTCGTCCTCCGGTACGAACACCTCGACGACCGCGATCTTCCCGGAGCTGAGCGCGGTCGGCTGGAGCAGCGCAGAACCGTCGGTGACCTCGGTGATCGAGGCGCGGCCCATCTCCTGGGTGGCGGCGAGGTCCCGCATGGCGGCCCGCCGGGTCCCGATCTCCAGCTCCTGGCCGCCGGTCTCGTCCGACGCGGGGATGTGCAGTGCCATCCGCCCGGCCGCACCGGCCTGGGTGGAGGCGACGGCGCGTTCCAGCTGCCCGCGGTCGGTGGTGATGGAGAGGGTGGGGCCGATGGCGGCGGCCTGCCGCTCGGCATTGGAGAAGGCGCGGTCCCTGGCCATCTCCTGGATGACGACTCCGAGCGGTATCGCGAAGGCGATCACGACCATCGCCGTGACCGCGAGGGAGACCTTGACCAGGGCCCATCTCATATCGGTCGGCTCGCTTCGTTAAAGGCTGCTCCCGCTGCGGCTCCGACTGCGGCTCTCACTGCGGCGGCTCCAGTTTCACTCCCACACCCCGCAGGGTGTGCAGATAGCGGGGGCGAGCGGCGGTCTCCCCCAACTTCCTTCTCAGCCAGGACAGATGCACATCAATGGTCTGGTCGTCGCCGTACGCCTGCTGCCAGACCTCGGCGAGCAGCTCCCTGCGCGGTATGACGACACCCGGCCGTCCGGCGAGAAAGGCGAGGAGGTCGAACTCGCGGCGGGTCAGATCGAGCCGGTCCCCGTCCAGTTCGGCCTGCCGGCGCAGCGGGTCGATCGACAGACCGCCGACCTGGATGACCCTGCTGGGCGGGGCCTCGCCAGCCGCGGCCCGTGAGCGTCTGAGCACGGCGGACATCCGCGCGGACAGATGCTCCACCGAGAAGGGCTTGGTGAGGTAGTCGTCCGCACCGTCGTTGAGCAGCCGTACGATCTCCGTCTCGTCGTCCCGCGCGGTCGCGATGATCACGGGTACGTCGGTGATCCCACGCAGCATCTTCAGCGCCTCCGCCCCGTCCAGATCGGGCAGTCCCAGGTCGAGAATCACCACGTCGAACCGGAAATGGGCCACCTCGCGCAGCGCCTCGAGGGCCGTGCCGACGCTCCGTACGGTGTGGGAGGCCTCGGTCAAGTGCCTGATGAGGGCGGAGCGCACGAACTGGTCGTCCTCGACCACGAGCACACTTGCCATGGGCGGCACCGTACGCCATCCGGCCGCTGCGGTAGCAGATGATGTCACTTCGCGGTCCCCTTGGGACAGGGGTGACGCACGTGGTGCAGTATGGCCCCGATGCGGAGAGGACTCATACACGCCGTCGCGTGGTCGCTCGCCACGGGCGCGGCGGTCACGCTCTCGTGGTGGGGTGTGCACACGGTCATGGCGGGGACGGCGTACGACCGGCCCCGCGCGCTGCCGATCACGACGGACGGCCGGACGACACAGGGCGCACGGCCGCCGCAGTCCTCCTCGACGCGGCAGCCCGAACCCCCGTCGCCCGCCGTCTCGTCGGGCGCGAAGCCGGACGACACCGGCAAGCCCTCCCCGTCCGCTTCTGCCACCGGCGACGGCGGGCCGAGCAGCGGCCCGACCCGGAGCAAGCCCCCGTACTCGCCCCCGCCCGCGGGGAACGTGAAGAGCTATACGGTCGAGGGCGGCCGGGTCGCCTTCGACATCGGGACCGCGTCCGCGGAGCTGGTCTCTGCGACCCCTTCCGGCAGCTGGACGATGCAGGTCTGGAAGCAGCCGACCTACATCCGGGTGACGTTCTCTCAGAACGGCCGGGAGACCGATGTCTTCTGCACCTGGCACGACAGCGCACCGCGGGTGGTGATCGAAGAGCGCTGACCGTCGGCTTCCGGCATCCGGCCGCTACCGGAACACCGACGGCGGCGGCAGGGGTGACGGCCTGGCGCTCGCGTCGGTCACCACGGCCGCGCCGCCCGTGAAGTCGGCCAGCGTCCTGCCGTGTTCCACCCGTCCGGCGTGCGGGTCGCCCGCGACCCGGCGGGTCAGTTCGGCCACCGGCAGCGGCAGGTCGGACGCCAGCAGCACCGCGTTGCCGAAGCGGCGTCCGCGCAGCACCGTCGGGTCGGCGGCGAGCGCGAGCTCGGGAAAGACGGCGGCGGCAGTCGCTATCTGGCCGCGTAGATGGGCCAGCGGCGGGCCGTCGGCGAGGTTCGCGGCGTAGTGCCCGCCGGGCCTGAGCACCCGGCGCACTTCTGCGAGGAATTCCGTGCTGGTGAGGTGGGCGGGGGTACGGGCTCCGCTGAAGACGTCCGCGATGACGAGGTCCGCCCAGTCGTCGGGGAGCTTGCCGAGCCCGGCGCGGGCATCGGCCGGTCTGACCCGTATCCGGGCGTTCGGGTCGAGCGGAAGGCGGGCGCGGACGAGCTGGACGAGCGGTCCGTCAACTTCGACGACCTGCTGGGTGGAACGCGGACGGGTGGTGGCGATGTACCGCGCGAGGGTGAAGGCACCGCCGCCGAGGTGGACGGCGTTCAGCGGCCGGCCCCCGGGCGCCACGAGGTCGACGACATGACCGAGGCGGCGCTGGTACTCGAAGGTGAGCAGGGCGGGGTCGTCGAGGTCGACGTGGGACTGGGGGGCGCCGTCGATCACCAGGGTCCAGCCGCGGGGCCGGTCACGGTCCGGTATGAGCTCCGCGAGCCCGCCGTCCACGGTCTCGACGACGGTCTCCGGAGCCGCCGTGCGACCACGCTGTTGCTTCTTCCTTGCCACCTGCCCATTATCGGCGGTGGCCGGGGCGTACCCGACCTGCGGGGACCAGGGCCCGGTGTCCGGAAGAGCCGGCGCCTGGTCGTGTCCGCACAGCCGCGCCGTCCGGCCGAAGGGCAGGGCCTGCGGCGTCTGGTGCTGGGGGCACTCCCCCTGACTTCGCCGGGGGTACCCCCACCCGTGCCCGAAGGGCCACGGGGAATCGCAAGGCGGTGGGGTCCCGCCCGGCCGGAGGCCGGGGGACGCCGGTGACCGACGACAACGCAGCGAGGTGCGGCGTCAGGGCAAGCGAGCCCGGCAAGACCCGGACGAGAGACCCTAGATGCTGTCCGCCGCCTCGATCGTGCGCGCGGCCTCGCCGAGGGCTTCACGGAGCACGACGGGGTCGGTGACGTGCCCGGCGTCCCCGGGAGGGAGGAGCCAGCCACTGCCGGACAGCGGCGGTTCCGCGGGGACGGCCGGGGCACCGGGCTCGACGGGGATGCGCAGCCCGCGGCCCGACGTCTGCGTACAGGCGCTGCCGGGCATGTCCCACCCGGCCGCGGTGCCCGGTGGCACCAGGAAGCCCAGGGTGTCGCAGCCCCCGTCGTGGAGTACGGGGCCGACGGCCGGGAATCCGCCGCGTCGCAGGATGTCGACCGCTTCGAGACCCTGCCGGGCCGGCACGGTCACCAGGTCGCAGGGCGCGGACTGTTCTGCGGACGCCCCGCGCTCGCCGGGTGCGGGGCGTCCCTCGTGGCCCGGCACGGCCGGGCCGGGTACCGCGCTGCACTCCTCGGTGGGCAGGTGCTGGGCACTCGTCACGCTCGTCCGCGAGCCACTGCTGGTCTCCATGCCGGTCTCCAACAAGGGAACCCCTCCTCGCCGAGTGGGGATGCGTACTGCGTCCCCGAGGGGTTAAACGCCTGCACGCGTCAACGGCTACGGTGGCACGCCGCCGCAAAGGATGGCAGTTCATGGCGGATCGTGGGTGAGATATCCGGTTTGTAGCCAAACCCTGCGTACTCGGTCCGTCACGCCAGGTACGTTCTTGCTCCGCCGGAGCAAGAGAATCTCTGTAGCCGAAGAACCGGAGAAGGCGCCGGCAGTACCAGGAGAGGGCTCGGCCATGGCGTCGTCACGGGCAGTTCCCAACCTCATGTTCCGGCGGCTGCGCGGACAGCGCTCGCCGGGAGAGTTCGCTGCGCTCGTACGCAGGGCGGCCAGGGAGATCGGCGAGCAGGTCGCCTGCGACGCCCGCTACATCGGGCGCGTGGAGGCCGGCGAGATCCGCTGTCCCAACTACGCCTACGAACGGGTCTTTCTGCACATGTTCCCCGGTTCGACCCTGACCGATCTGGGGTTCTCGGCCCGCGAGGCGGTGAGGGGACGGGGAGCGCGGGGCCGAACGCCGCCTCCGGACACGTACAACAGCACCAACTGCACCAACAGCACCTACAGCAACGAGGAGAGCGACGTGCTGCGTCGCGCATTCATGACCAGCGGCACCGTCACGGTGGCGGCCGCATCCCTGGGTCTCGGCCCACTGCCGGGAACCGAGGGGCACCGTACCGACGTGCCCCGGCAGCGGATCGGCGAGTCCGAGGTGAGTGCCGTCGAGGAGGCGGTGCGCCAGATCCGGCTGCTCGACGACCGGCACGGTGCGGACGGGCTCTACCAGCGGGCGGCCCAGCCCCTGCGCACCGCGTACGCGCTGCTCGACGCGGGCGCCACCACACGTGGTTCGACCGCGGGACGACTGGCTTCCGGCGCGGGCGAACTCGCCATCTCCGTCGGCTGGCTGGCCCACGACTCGGGCCGCCTCGACGACGCCCGCTCGCACTACGCGGAGGCCCTGGCGACGTCGCGGGTCGCCGCCGACCCGGCCCTGGAGGCGCACGCCTTCTGCAACACGTCGTTCCTGGCCAGGGACGCCGGCCGGTATCGCGAGGCGGTCCGCGCCGCACAGGCGGGGCACCGCGCGGCGGGGCCCCTGGGGTCGGCCCGCCTGCTGGCGCTGCTGAGCCTGCGCGAGGCGGGCGGCTGGGCGGGGCTCGGCGACCGTCCCGGCTGCGAACAGGCGCTGTCCCGGGCCCATACGCACTTCGGGCGGGGCCCGTCGGACGCGGACCCGGAGTGGATGTCCTTCTTCGGCGAGCCCGAGTTGCAGGCGCTCGAGGCCCAGTGCTGGTCCGCGCTGGGCGACTGGTCGAGGGCCGCACGGCTCTCCCACCGGGCGACGGCCCTCCAGGATCCCCACTTCGCCCGCAACCTCGCGCTCTACGGGGCCCAGCTGTCCGGCGACCTGGCCCGCGGGGGCGCCGCCGCGGAGGCGGCCGCGGCCGGCGAACGGGTGCTCGATCTGCTCGACGAAGTCCAGTCGTCCCGTATCCGCGCGATACTCGCGGAGACCGCGCGGGTGCTCGTGCCGCGGCGTCACACCGCGGGGGTGGCCGACTTCCTGGACCGTCACGCGGAGACGGCGAGGGCGGCGGCTGCGGTCGCGCGGTGAACCGCGTTACGCCGTGAGCGGTTTCCGCCGTGAACGGTGGCCGCCGTGAATGTGTCACGCCGTGAACGGTGTCCGCGGTGAACCACGGTCACGGGCCCGGCCTGCCCGGGTGGGCCCTTCGCCACCGCGCCACGCTCAGGTGCTCAGGTGGCCCGTGTCGTTCCAGCGCTCGATCGCCGGGGCGCCGTAGGCCCAGCCCAGGGCGGACAGGCTGGTCGGGTCGAGTTTGATGCGGGCGGCGAAGGAGACGTGCTCACCGATCCACCGGGCGCCCAGCACCCGCAGGATGTGCCCGTGCGCGAAGACCAGGACGTCGCGGTCGGCGGAGCGCACGTACTCGACGATCCCGTCGGCGCGGTCGGAGAGCTCCTCCATGGTCTCTCCCCGCGTCTTCGCCAGGGGCGACCCCACGGGCACGCCGTCGCGCCAGATGAACCAGTCGGGGTCGACCGCGTGGATCTCGGCCTGCGTCATGCCCTCGTACGCGCCGTAGTCCCACTCCATCAGTGCGTCCCAGGGCTGGGCGCGGTCCGCGAATCCGGCGAGTTCGCACGTCTCGGAGGCGCGGGAGAGCGGGCTGGTGCGGATCTCGGCGTCCGGAAGCCCGGACCACGGCTCCTTGTGCAGCCGTTCGCCAAGCAGCTTCGCGCCGCGGCGGCCCTCGTCGATGAGGGGGATGTCCGTCCGCCCCGTGTGCCTGCCGAGCAATGACCATTCCGTCTGCCCGTGACGGGCGAGAAGTATGCGCGGTGCCATGGGTCCATCATCGCCCAACCGGACGGCCACCGCCCGACCGGACGATCACGGCCTGGCCGGACGATCACCGCCGCGCCGCCCGAACGCCCGGTGCCCGCCGGGCAACCCCCGCTCCTCTCCACGCGTCCCGTACACCGTACGGTTGAACGTCGGCCGATGGCCGCGCGAACAGAAGATGGAGAGCGTTCGGATGCCGATACCGGGGACCGCGCAAACGAATCGGCACCGACTTCGCTGGTGGACCGAACTGCCGCTCGTCGTCGTGGTCTACGCCGCGTACTCGGCAGGCCGGCTGCTGGCGCGCGGGAACGAGGCGGACGCGGTCGGCCACGGTCTGGGGATCCTGCGCCTGGAGGAAGGTTTCCGCATCGACTTCGAGCGGCCCCTCAACCGGCTCTTCAGCGGCACCCCGGCGATCGGCGTACCCGCCGACTTCATCTATGCCTCCCTGCATTATCTGGTCACGCCGGCGATCCTCGTGTGGCTGTTCCGCAGACGCCCCGCCGGCTACCGGGCGGCACGGACGTGGCTGATGGTCTCCACGCTGCTCGGCCTGATCGGGTTCACGCTCCTGCCCACCTGCCCGCCGCGGCTGCTCTCCGCGGGGCACGGCTTCACCGACACGATGGCGCAGTTCAGCTCGTACGGCTGGTGGGGCGGGGAGGCGAGTGCGCCGCGCGGCCTCGGGGGAATGACGAACCAGTTCGCGGCGATGCCGAGTCTGCACGTCGGCTGGGCGCTGTGGTGCGGAGTGATGCTGTGGCTCCACGCCCGGGGTCCGCTGGCGAGGACGACGGCGGTCGCCTATCCCGTGGTCATCACCCTGGTGGTCATGGGTACGGCGAACCACTACTTCCTGGACGCAGCCGCGGGCGTCGCCGTGATGGGGGCGGGACTGCTGCTCACCCGGCCCGTGACACGGCTCACGGACCGGGTGAGGGCCGGGCTCGGACGGGGTTCCGCGGGGGCCGTCACGGGCACGAGGGCCCCGATTGTCGGTGGCGGATGCGAGACTTCCGCGGGTGAGCACATCCCTGGACAGCGGACATCCTCCGCAGGCGCCGGTGACAGCACTCCGGCAGCGACTCGCTGAGCTGCGCGGCCCTTCCTCCGCGCCACAGCCGCTCGACGCCCGCGCGCTGGCGGCCCTCGCCGCCAACCCCGGGTGCAAGCGGCGCGCGTTGCTGGACGGCGCCGGGGTGGACAAGGCGGCGCTCGCGCGGGCGCTGGGTTCTCCCGCGGCCTTCGGCCAGTCCCAGTTCGCGTTCATGCGGGGCAACGCCTTCGAGGCCCGCGTCAAGGCCGACGGGGGCACGGAGCTGTTGAGGATGCTCGGCGCAGCCGAGCCGCAGGAGGCGCGGGTGCCGGATCTCGCGGCGGCGGGCCCCGAGGGGCGTGCGGCGCGTACGTCGCTGGCCCTGCGGGAGGCCACCGGGGCGGGGGTCTGGACGCTTCTCGACCACCCGATGCTGGCGCTGGAGGTGGCGGGGTCGCCGGCGTATCTGGAGCCGGACGCGGTGGTGGTGCATCCCGACGGCCGGTGGACGGTCATCGAGATCAAGTCCTTCCCCATGATCGACAACTCGGCCGACGCGGCGAAGGTGGGCGCGGCCGCACGCCAGGCCGCGGTGTACGTACTGGCCCTGGAGCGGGTCGCGAAACTGACCGAAGGCGCGGCGGTGGGGCATACGGTGCTGCTGGTCTGCCCGAAGGACTTCTCCAACCTCCCGGCGTGGTCCGTGGTCGACGTGCGCAAGCAGCTCTCGGTGACCAGGCGGCAGTTGGACCGACTGACCCGGATCGACGACATCGCGGCGGCCCTGCCCGAGGGTGTCAGCTTCGACGTGGAGACCTGCTCCGCCGGCGAACTGACGACCTCGGTCGAGGCGGTCCCTTCGGCGTACGCGCCCGAGTGCCTGGCCGCGTGCGAGCTGGCCTTCCACTGCCGGGAGCGGGCACGCGCGACGGGCGCGGTGGAGTCCCTGGGGCGTGGGGTGCGCGGCGAGCTGGGCGGGCTGACGTCCGTGGACGACGTCCTGGCCGCGGCCCGTGGGGAGTCGGGCGACCCGGCGGATCCGGCGGTCGCGGCCCTGCGGAGGGCGGCGGCGCTGCGGGCAGAGGCGCTGGAGGCGGCCGGATGTCGCTGATCTCCACCCTCGCCCGGCTGGAGGCCGTCGAAAGCGGCCGGGCGCAGCCGCTCGCCACGGTGCGGCACCGGCATCTGTCGGACCGGCCGCTCGTGTTCGTGCCGCTCACGACCGCCGGTGAGGCCGGGGCGCCGCTCGGAGCCCTGGTGGGGACGGACCGGGACGCCCCGCGGCTGCTGACCGTGGCGCAGCCCCGGGACCGGGATCTGCGGGCCGCGTTCCTCGCCGAGCTGGCCGAGTGCGTGCTGCCGCACCTGGACGGTTACGCGGACGACGTCGAGGCCGCCGAGCGGAACGAGACGGACCCGGAGACGGGGAAGCGGGTCAAGGTCGAGGTCGAACTGTGCGCGGACGCCCCGCAGTTGATCGTGCCGAATCGGCCCGGCATGGAGTTCGTACGGCTGCTGGGCCGGTCCATGCGCTTCCGCCGGACGGCCGAGCAGGACCCGGACACGCCGTATCCCGCGCCGCCGCGCGTCCCGCTGCTCGGCCGCTGGCTGACGCACTACGGGGAGCGGGCGCGCGTACCCGGGTCGTCGCTGCTGCAGGCGATGACCGATCTGCTGGGACGGCACTGGGCGACCGGTCAGTCCCATCTGGAGCACCAGCATCTGGGCGCACTGCTCGCCTGGATCGCCCCTCCCGAGGGGGAGACGGGCGCACAGGCGGCGCAGCGGGCGGAGTCGGCGCGTGACGCGGAGGGCCAGTTGGTGTGCCCGCCGGCCGGTCCTGCCACGGACCCGGCGTTCGACAACAGGCTGCTCGCTCCCGCGATGGAGCGGTACGACCGGGCACGCCAGGCGCTCGCCGCGGCCGAGGACGGGGGTTCCGCGGACGAGCAGCTCGCCCGGCTGACGGCCGCCGAGCAGGAGATCCGCAATCTGCTGGCGGGGATCCTCCGGCCCACCTGGGAGGGGGTGTGGGACGGCCTGGACCTGCTGCGGGAGCTGCCGGAGGGTGCCCGTGCCGCCGATCGCTGGACCCGCGACCGATGGTCGTTCACGGGGCATCGCGACCGGGTGCGGGCGGGTGAGCCACCGCAGCCGCGGCGCGACGACGCGGTGGGCGCGGCACAGAAGCTCGCGGCACGGGAGACGGCACAGGCCCAGCTGGAGGCGCAGGAAGCGCTGGACGATCCGCTGGTGCTCGCCGGGCGGCGGCTCGCGGGCGAGGCGTTCCTCACCGAGATCACCGAGGTGACGATGGCCTGGTCGGAGTCGAAGCGGCCGTCACCGCGGCCGTTGCTCACGGTGCTGACCGACGACCGGCCGCATCTGGGCGAGGGCGTGAAGGTGTACCGCTCGCTGGAGGGCAAGCCGCAGAGCGCCGAGTTCGTACGGTACGAGCAGGACGGCTCACTGGTGCTGCGGCTGCTGGACCGGATGGGACGTTCCAGGGACCCGGCCGCGGGCTCCGTACCGGAGAAGGGCGACCGGATCGCCTGGACGCTGTTCGAGCACGACCAGCGGAGCGGGCCCAAGCTGCCGGAGCCGGAGGAGACCCCGTGGACGCACGGCGGTCCGCCGCACTCCGACGCGACGGAGAGCCCGGACACGACGACCGCGGAGGACCTGCTGTGACGGGCACGGTGACGCACCTGTTCGACCCGGGCGCCGAAGCGGCCCGCGCCACCGAGGCGATCCTGGCGGACACCCTGCACGGCGATGCGCGGGGCGTGGTCGTGGACTCGCCACCGGGCGCGGGCAAGTCGACGCTGGTGGTGCGGGCCGCGCTCGAACTGGCAGCGGCAGGGCGGCCGTTGATGGTGGTCGCGCAGACCAACGCCCAGGTCGACGATCTGGTGCTGCGGCTCGCGGAGAAGGAGCCCGGGCTACCGGTCGGGCGGCTGCACAGCAACGACCCCGACCCCTACGACAAGGCGCTCGACGAGCTGGGGAACGTACGCAAGTCGGCGAAGGCCGGTGACCTCGCGGGACTCGACGTCGTCATTTCGACGGCCGCGAAATGGGCGCATGTGAAGGGTGTCGAGCCCTGGGGACACGCGATCGTGGACGAGGCGTACCAGATGCGCTCGGACGCGCTGCTGACCGTGGCCGGGCTGTTCGAGCGGGCGCTGTTCGTCGGCGATCCGGGGCAGCTGGACCCGTTCTCGGTGGTCGGCGCCGAGCAGTGGGCGGGTCTGTCCTACGACCCGTCGGCGAGCGCGGTCTCCACGCTGCTGGCGCACAATCCGGAGCTCCCGCAGCACCGGCTGCCCGTGTCGTGGCGGCTGCCGGCATCGGCGGCGCCGCTGGTGTCCGGCGCGTTCTACCCGTTCACGCAGTTCCGCAGCGGCACGGGGCCGGGCGACCGGCGGCTCTCCTTCGGCGTGCCGTCGGACGGATCTGGGCCCGACCGGGTGCTGGACGAGGCGGCGGAGTCGGGCTGGGGTCTGCTGGAGCTGCCCGCCCGGCACACCCCGCGCACCGATCCGGAGGCGGTACGGGCCGTCGCGCTGGTGGTCCGGCGGCTGCTGGACCGCGGCGGCGCGTCGGTGTCGGAGCGGTCGGAGGAGCCGGTGCCGCTGACCCCGGACCGGGTCGCCGTCGGCACCGCCCACCGTGACCAGGCGGCGGCGGTTCGGGCGGCGCTCGCCGAGCTGGGCGTGGGCGGGGTGGCCGTGGACACGGCGAACCGGCTGCAGGGAAGGGAGTTCGACGTCACGGTCGTGCTCCACCCGCTGTCGGGCCGCCCCGACGCCACCGCGTTCCACCTGGAGACGGGCCGTCTGTGTGTGCTGGCGTCCCGGCACCGGCACGCCTGCATCGTGGTGTGCCGGGAGGGCGTGGCGGAGCTGCTGGACGAGCACCCGTCGACGGAGCCGGTGCAGCTGGGCGTGACGGTGAAGTTCCCGGACGGCTGGGAGGCGAACCACGCGGTCCTCTCGCATCTGGCCGAGCACCGGGTGGCGTGGTCACCCTAGGGACGGGGCCCTTAGGCGGGCCGCAGGACGGGGCCGAGGGACGGGGCCGGGGGCCCTCTTGTGCGAAGCGGGACAATGGTGGGTGGTCCGGAGAGCGAAGAGGAGACAGGCATGGCGGAGTCGTCGGAGCGGAGCGAGCGGCGGATGCGGCCTGCGCCGCTGCTCTTCGAGCCTTCGGAGGCCGCGTCCGACCCGGAGCACTTCTTCGACCTGGAGTCGATCGAGGATCCCCGGGAGCTGCTGACACGTGCGACGGAGCTGACGCTGGCGTTCCAGGCCGCGGCGGACCGCGCGCTGGAGTACCAGGCCGTCGCCGCGGCCCAGCTCGCCGACCCGCGCCGCTTCGACCGGCTGACCGCGACGGACATCGCGCAGCGGGCCGAGTGGAGCGAGGACTACGCGAAGAAGATGGTCGAATTCGGCCGCGACCTGCTGCGCGCGGCGGAGCCGGGCGCCGAGTAGCCGCCCGTGCCCTGCTCGCCTACGGGCAGAGCCCGGGCCGTACCCCCAGCGGGCACGGCGCGCACGACTGCGGCACGGGCCCGGGCGGGCCCCGCCGCCGGGCAGCGCTCTCCGTGCCGCACGCGGGCCCGACGACCACGACGCCGACGGGCCCCTGCCGGAACCGCCCCCGCTCGGACAGCAACGGACAGACGCGGGGAACGCACCCCCATGCACGCAGCACCGACCCGGCCGCACCACAGGCAACGCCCACCGGAACCGCCCACGGACAGGCCCCCACAGGGAAAGCCCAGCCTTACCCCTACACACCGCACACCCAGCGGCACGATCCCCGCTCGGACACCAACAGACAGGCGCGGGGAACGCCCCCCATGCACGCAACACCGACCCGGCCGCACCACAGCAGCACCCGCCGGAACCGCCCACGGACAGGCCCCCACAGGGAAAGCCCAGCCTTACCCCTACACACCGCACACCCAGCGGCACGATCCCCGCTCGGACAGCAACGGACAGACGCGGGGAACGCACCCCCATGCACGCAACACCGACCCGGCCGCACCACAGCAGCACCCGCCGGAACCGCCCACGGACAGGCCCCGCACAGGGAAGACGCAGACCTCCCCCTGCGAAGCGCGGGCCAGGCGCGCGCAGCCGGCCGCGTATGTGGGCGGATGTCGGGCGGCTGCGGCAAGGCGGCCACCGGCTCCTGTCACCGAAGCCCGTTTCGCGGTGCGCGCCCGGTTCGCGGTGCGGACGGTTCGCCGGTCCGGGCGGCGGGACCGCCCCGCAGGGACCGTCGCCGTGGCTCGTGCCACCCCGCACAGCCCCTGGCAGAGCACAGGCGAAGATCCCCCGCGCATATGCCGCGCGGAAAGATACTCCCTCGCGTCCCACCCTGTCCCGATTTCCGGCAACACAAAGAAACGGAAATCTCACTCCCGGTAAATCTAGACGTCATGACCGCTTGGCTTCGAGACGAGACGCCCCTCAGCCCCGCCGGGGACGACGACACCCGGCGGCGCGAGATCTTCGCGCTGTTGCGGGACGACGAAGGGCGCCATCAGACGGGGCGGGTGACCGCGCCCGGAGCGCAATGGCTCGCGTCGGCGAGTGCGTACCCGCGGTCCACCCTGGCGATGTGGGAGGCCGAGCCCACGGCACCCGCCGTGGTCCCGTGCGGAGTGGCGTTCGACGTGGTCAACGTGCCGGGGATCTTCGGACGCCGGATGCTGGACCAACTGTGGTCGGAGGGACCCGGCTCGGGGCCCGTCGCGTTCCACCGCGGGCGCATGCTGCTGTTCGCCGCGCCGGGCGCGGCCCAGCGGTTACCGTCCCTGCTCGACTGGGAGGAGTGCGGCGCGTCCGTGCCCCCGCTGCTCTGCCACGGCTCCGGGGACGCCGTCACCGTCCCGCCGCTCGGCCCGCCCGGCGGCGCCCCGGCCGCCGGCGCCCAGCCCCCGGGACCGCGCTGGCTGGTCGCCCCCGACACCCGCCGTCCCTGGCTTCCCGGACCCGAGGTTCTGCTCTGGGCCTGCGTCCGCGCCGCCCGTGCGACGTCCGCCGCGACGGTCCGTATATCGATTTTTCCTCCCGCCGATCAGGGTGCTAAGGTCTACGACGTCAGCAGGCGCCGCTAGCTCAGTTGGTTAGAGCAGCTGACTCTTAATCAGCGGGTCCGGGGTTCGAGTCCCTGGCGGCGCACCAGCTAGATACATCGCTGACCTGGGCGTTCTCGGTTTCCGAGGACGCCCTTCGGCATTCCGGCCGCAGCGGCGCCCACCCGCGCCGACCCACATCGGCGCCCGGAACCGCGATCCGGAAGACCGCTCCCCGCAGGGGCTCGCGCGTCGCGCTCTCACGCCACAGGGGTGATCTTGACCATCCACGACCCCGCGCGCGTGCGGTCCACCACCTCCACCCGCACCCGCTCCCCCGGCACGGTGAACGTCTCCCCCACCCCGAGCGGCGCGTCCGCCAGCGCCGGGTACACCGACTGGCCCCAGCACGCCTCCGTGTCCGGATGTGTGTCGATGACCTCGATCGGTCCGCCGCCGGACGCGGCCTCGTTCCGTACGCGGTAGATCAGCACGCCCTCGGTACAGGTGTCCTGGTCGTTGCCCGCGGCGCCGCGGGCCTCGATCGCGATGGCCGTGTTCTCGCCCGTCCTTACGACCGCGAGCCGGGTACCGACCGACCCGCCCCGCAACGGCTCCCCCGCGAGCGACTCCAGGGTGAGCATCCGGTCCGCCGGTCGTCTGCCCGTGACACACCGCACCTCGCTCTGCCTGAGCCAGCCCAGCTTCCACTTGTGCCACCCGAAGAAGTCGGGTGCCAGCCCGAACTGGCTGCCCATCACATCCCAGTCCCCGACATGGGTGTCCCAGTCGCCCTTGCCGTCCGACGGCCGGTGATAGAGATCCGGCAGGTCGAAGACGTGTCCTGTCTCGTGTGCGAGCACATTGCGGTCGGGTGGATGCCGCTCGAAGACCGTGACGACACGCCCGATGTCCGTGCCGTCGGCGGAGAGCGGCTGATCGAAGTTGACCACCTTCGTCGCGTCGGAGTCGACACCCGGCGCGTTCGGGTCGGCGACCAGGTAGACGATGTCGAAGCGCGAGAAGTCGACCACCGGGTCGGCCACGGAGATCGCGTCCCTCAGATACGCGGCGCGCCGCCGCGCGTCCCAGTCCCGCTTTATCCGGTAGGCCGTCGAGGCCTGCGGCATCTGGATCCAGTGCGGCAGTGGATGCGCGCGCAGCGTGAACCGCCCGTACGACGCCCGCCGGAAGAAGTCACCGGTCGCGGGGAAGTGATCGGTCGCCAGTTCCCCCGGGCTGGTCAGCGGGACCGCGTCCGGGAAAGAGAGGAAGACCATGACCGCGTCCAGGCGCCGGGACGGACGAGGGTACGAGGTGTTCCAGGTGTCGAGGCCGAGGGAGTGGTGAGCGGTGGTGCGGGGCAGGGCACAGGCCCCGGCGGAGGTGTCGGCCACGGCCGGCCCCGCCACGAGCGAGGTGGCGGCGAGGGCCACGAGGGACGTGAGAGCCGCGGCCGCGGCACGCAGGTTGGGACGTTCCACTCCCCCGGGTGGCCCCTCGTGCGTGTGCTGACCCTCCACGTCGACCTCCGGGTGCGGAATACGGAACGCCTCACCCACCTTGTGATGATTTTCAGTGATTCGCACCTTTCCGCTGGCCCGGCTGGGTGAGCGGGGGCCGACACCCCGGCGTCTCACAGAAAGTCACAACCGATCAGGAGGGGGTCGACCGAGGCCACAGCCGCGCAGAAACGATCGGTCCGGACCTTTGAGTGCGCTTGCTCACGAGGGAGAAGCTGGAACGGCCACCCGGCCAGCCTCTATGATCGGCCTACTTTCCCGGCTTTCCGGCCTCGACCGGACCTGAACGACACGACGCACAGCGGGAGCGAGCGGTGAGCGCAAACACCGAAGGACCGAGTCCCGCGGCGGTCGCGGCGCCCGGGAGTACTCTTGCGCCGGTTACGGAACGTCATGAATCGTCGGCCGCGCGCACCGCCCCCGCCTCCGCCGAACTCAGCGACTACCGCGCCGCCTTCAACACCGCCCAGCTCGCCATGGCCCTCGTCGACCACGAGGGCCTTGTCGTCTCCGCGAACGACGCGCTCGCGCACTTCCTCGGCACCGAACCCGCCGCGCTGCACGAACAGTCCGCCGCCGACCTCGTCGACCTGGCGTCGGACGACCGCACATGGCACGCGTACCGCGAGGTGCTGCGCGGCAGCCGCTCCCGCTTCCGCTGCACCCGCCGGCTCAAGCATCCCGACGGACGCTCGCTCTGGGCGGAGGTCACGGTCGCACCCGTACCCGACAGCCGCCGCGTCCTCCTCTGCCTCGCGGACGTCAGCGACCGGCGCGAACTGCAGGCGCGGCTGCGGCATCTCCAGATGCACGACCCCGTGACCCGGCTGCCCAACCGCACCCTGTTCTTCGAGCGGCTCTCGAACGCACTCGAGACATCGTCGTACGAGCACGGCGGCACCGGCCGGATCGGGCTCTGCTACCTCGACCTCGACGGTTTCAAGGCCGTCAACGACACACTCGGCCATCGCGTCGGCGACCGACTGCTGGCGGCCGTGGCGGCCCGGCTCGCCGAGTGCGCGGACAGCGACGGCCACACGCGCGGCGGCGGGCATCTCGTGGCCCGGCTCGGCGGTGACGAGTTCGCGGTCCTCGTCGAGGACTCCACCGGCACGGAGCAACTCGCCGATCTCGCGCGGTCCGTGCTCGTCGCGCTCCAGGCGCCGTTCGACCTGGCCGGGCAGCGGCTGTCGGTCTCGGCGTCCATCGGAGTCGTGGAGCGGGCCGCAGAGGGAACGACGGCGACGGGTCTGATGCAGGACGCGGACACCACGCTGTACTGGGCGAAGGCGGACGGCAAGGCCCGGTGGACCTTCTTCGACCCGGAGCGCAACGCGCACCGGATGACCCGTCAGGCACTGTCGTCCACCCTCCGGCCGGCGGTCGAACGCGGGGAATTCGCACTCGAGTACCAGCCCCTGGTGGGGATGTCGGACGGGGCGGTCCGCGGGGTCGAGGCGCTGGTCCGATGGAACCATCCTCAGTTCGGCACACTGGCGCCGAATCGGTTCATCGGAATTGCTGAAGAAGACGGGTCGATCGTCCAGCTGGGCCGCTGGATCCTGCGGACCGCCTGCCGGCAGGCCAAGCAGTGGCAGACCGACCACCCGGGCGAGGCACCGATCTTCGTCAGCGTCAATGTCGCCGTACGCCAGGTCTGGGACTCCGACCTGGTCGCGGACGTCGGGGGAATCCTGGCCGAGACGGACCTCGCGCCGCATCTGCTACAGCTCGAGCTCACCGAGTCCGCGGTGATGGGCTCGGCGGGCCGCCCGCTCCAGGCGCTTCAGGCGCTGAGCGACATGGGTGTGCGGATCGCGATCGACGATTTCGGAACGGGATACTCCAACCTCGCGTACCTGAGCCGGCTTCCGGTATCCGTACTGAAACTCGACGGATCGTTTGTTCGCGGCTTCCGGTACGACGACGGCGCCCACCCGAACCCGGCCGACGAGACGATCGTCGAGGCGATGGTCCAGCTCGCCCACCGGCTGGGCCTGACGGTCACGGCCGAATGCGTCGAGACGGCCGGCCAGGCGGAACGCCTCCGCCGCATCGGCTGCGACACCGGCCAGGGCTGGCTGTACTCGCGCGCGGTGGCGCCGGAGCGGATCGACGGGATGATCGGGGTCAGCCCGCTCTCGGTGTGACGCGTCGCGAGGGGGCGGGTCAGACGGGGAGCACCTGCACGTCGTAGGCCTGGATCCCCTTGTCCCGGGTCGCCGGCGTCAGCCCTTCGATCTGCGCCTGCGCGACCAGCAGCCGGTCGAAAGGGTCCCGATGGTGTGCGGGCAGACGTCCCGCGCGGACGCCGTGCCCCGCAGTGATCGGGAGTGCCGTGAACTGACTGTCCCTGACCCGCTCGGCGAGATCGTCCGGACCGCTGAGCCTGCCCAGGGACTGCTTGATCGCGATCTCCCACGGTGTGGCGGCACTCGCATGGAACTGCCCCCGGCCGGGCGGGACATCCCGGGCGGGGGCAGTGATCAGGGGGAACTGATCAGGGGGCGGAGCTCCAGGCGGCGAGGGTCAGCAGGTGCCGAGGTCCTGCCAGACGCCCCACTCACCCGTCGTGCCGGGCTCTTCGCCCTGGGTCCACCACTTGGCCTTCCACTTGTGGCCCTTGTGGGAGACCTCGTTCCCGCCGGTGTAGGTGGCGGCACGGTCCCAGGCGGCGGTGGAGCAGCCCACCGGGGGCGTCGTCGGAGGCGTGGTGGGCGGAGTTGTCGGAGGCGTGGTGGGAGGGGTCGTCGGCGGAGTGGTCGGCGGGGTCGTCGGAGAGCCGCCCACCGCGCTCACGATCTCGTCGAAGAGCGTGGTGCCGGCGTCCAGACCGAGCAGCGAGTACATCATCGCGCCCGCCAGGCCCCTGCTGTGCGCGTAGTCCGCGCGGGCCCGGATCGCGCGCGTGTCCAGGCCGGTGAAGAACTCGCCGTCCTTGTAGAAGTAGGCCGCCTTCGCCTCGTCGTCCCAGAACGTCGTGGCCGGGTTGTCGACGATGCCGCCGAGCTCCTTGTAGTGGGCGATCCCCTCCTGCCGGCTGACCGGGCGCGCGGTGGAGGCGCCGGTCGCGGACTGGGCGAGGCCGTTCTTCGCGCCCGCCGGGACACCCTTCCAGCCGCGGTAGTAGAACTCGTAGCCGAGCGTCAGCTTGCCGGCCGGGAAGCCGCCCGCGATTCCGTACGCCGGCTTGCCGTCGATCCATGCGTCGATGGCGTTGTCGATCGAGTACTTCTCGGTGCCGGGCGCGATCGGGTCGGTCGGGTCGCCCGCGCCGGAGTGGAGCGGGGACTGGTGGTACGTCGGCCCGTCGCCGTCCCAGGCGCCGTGCATGTCGTAGGTCATGATGTTCGCGTAGTCGAGGTACGTGCCGATCTTGTCGGTCTCGATGTGCTTGATCTTGTCCTGGCCGGCCGGGAGGGCCGCGGTCAGCAGATACTTCCTGCCGCCGCGCGCGGCTCCGTACTCGTCGAGCTGCTTGCGGAACTCGCCCAGCAGAAGCGTGAAGTCGGCCTTGTCCTCGGGGCCGTAGTGGTTGCCGAGATGGCCGCCGGACGAGCCCGGGTACTCCCAGTCGATGTCGATGCCGTCGAAGATCCCGGCCGCGGTGCCGGGGCCGCCGTAACCGCCCTCGACCGGCAGGTCGCCGGCGATGTACTGCTTGATGCACGACGCCACGAACTTCTTCCGGCTCGCGTCCGTCTTCGCGGCGTCGTGGAAGTACTTGGAGTACGTCCAGCCGCCCAGCGAGATATTGATCTTCAGCTTCGGGTACTTCGCCTTCAGTTCCCTGAACTGGTTGAAGACCCCCACGATCGGCTGGTTCCAGGTGTCGGCGACACCGTCCACGCTGTCCGCCGCGCCGAAGGACCTCTGGTAGTCGGCGTACGAATCGCCCGCGCCGTCACCCGCGTCGGGATTGCTGTCGTCGCCCGCCGCCTTGTTCGCCTCGAAGCAGGTCAGGTCGGTGGGATGGATGTTGCCGAACGAGTAGTTGAGGATGTCCAGCTTGCCCGCGATGCCCCGGGTGTCGAGGTGCTTGGGGTAGAAGGCGTTGCCGTACACGCTCCACTGGTCGTAGTACGCGATCTTCACGCCGCCCGTCGAGGGTGCGGCCGTGTCGGCCGCACGGGCCGTGCCGAGGCCGGCGAAGGCGAACAGTGCGCCGGCGGCGAGTGCCGCGGTGGTCAGCGCGGCGGTCAGGGGTCTGCGGGGGTGCACGGACGGCCTCCGAAAGGGGTGCGCGGTAGGGGAGTTGGAGAAGTGATAGCCGCCGCACGAACACCGGGTCAATGGTCTGAACCAAACTGAGGACTAGACCATTTTCGGCAAGAAGGGCCTTGTCAGAGGCATCGCACCCACAAGCAGAACCGCTCGCCACCATCGGTGACGAGCGGTTTAAGGCTGCCTTGAGGAAGTTGCCGGAGGGTGGTTCACGGGTGAACCACTCCCTCGGCGAAATCCAGGTTTTACTCCGTCAGACCGTACGCGTCCGCGATCAGCTCGTACGAACGAAGCCGCGCCTCCCCGCCGTGCGCATTGGCCGTGATCATCAACTCGTCCGCTCCCGTGCGCTTGCGGAGGTCGTCCAGGCCGGTCCGCACCTCGTCCGCCGTGCCGTGGACGACGTTGCCGAGCCAGTTGTCCACGAACTCCCGCTCCAGCGGGCTGAAGTCGTACGCCTCGGCCTCTTCCGGCGTAGGGATCAGACCCGGACGGCCGGTGCGCAGCCGCAGCATCGACAGCGCGCCCGTCATGACCTGGCGGCGGGCCTCGCGGGCCTCGTCGGAGGCGAGGGCGGAGACGCCGATCAGGGCGTAGGGCGCGTCCAGGACCTCCGAGGGACGGAAGGTGTCGCGGTAGAGATCGAGCGCAGGGAGCGTGTTCTGCGCCGAGAAGTGGTGGGCGAAGGCGAACGGCAGGCCGAGCATGCCGGCCAGCCGCGCGCTGAAGCCGGATGAACCGAGGAGCCAGACGGGCGGACGCGCCGGGGACTGGACACCACCGGGCGAGGTGGCCTGGACCGGGCCCGGCACCGCGTGGATGCGGGCGTAGGGGTGGCCGTCCGGGAAGTCGTCGTCCAGGAAGCGGGTCAGCTCGGCGAGCTGCTGCGGGAAGTCGTCGGCGCCCTCGGCGAGCCGCTCGGTGCGCCGCAGTGCGGCCGCCGTGGCGCCGTCCGTGCCCGGCGCGCGGCCGAGGCCGAGATCGATACGGCCGGGGGCGAGCGCCTCCAGGGTGCCGAACTGCTCGGCGATCACCAGCGGGGCGTGGTTGGGCAGCATCACACCGCCCGAGCCGAGCCGGATGCGCTCGGTGTGGGCGGCGAGATGGGCGAGGATCACCGCGGGGGACGAGGAGGCGACTCCGGGCATGGAGTGGTGCTCCGCGACCCAGTGGCGGTGGTAGCCGCGGCGTTCCGCGAGCCGGGCGATGTCCACGCTCGTGCGGAGGGCCTCGGTGGCGGTGCGGCCGCTGCCGACGGTCACCAGGTCCAGTACGGACAGGGGTACGGGGGCGCTTCCGCGCGCCGTGCCCCTGATCCGGTCCCCTGCGTCCGATGTCGCGTCCGATGTCCCCACGGGGTGGCCCTCCTGCGTCGTCCCGCGCTTCCTGCGCTGTCGTTCGTGTCCAGCGCACTAACAGGAGGCGGTCTCCGCTTTATTCCCGGGCCTCGTTCCCGGCCGGGTCTCGTTCCCCGTCGGGCTTCCACTCGGGCCGGTCCCAGTCGGGGCGGACGAACAGCCTGCCCAGCCCGTCCGCCCAGGCCCTGCGATCGGCCAGCCGCAGCCCTTCCCACACCGTCACCTGGTTCGCCGTGAGCACGGGCTTGCCCAGCACGGCCTCGAGCTCCGCCAGATGCGCCACCGTGTGCAGCGCGGTGTCCGGCAGCAGCAGCGCCTGCGCCCGCGGGTCGTCCCCCGCCTTGGCCAGTTCCAGAACCTGTTCGCGCTCCCAGGTACCGACCTCGGCGGCGGTGACGATCCCGCTCGCCCGTGTCGAGGTCACCTCCAGCCCGGACGCCTCGAGGAACTCCCCGAAGCACGCGGTGACGTCGTCCGGGTACGTGGCCGCGACCGCGACCCGTTCCACACCCAGCGCCCGCGCCGCGTGCACGAAACCGAACGACGTGCTCGACGCCGGGAGCCCGGCCGCCTGCGCCAGCGCCCTGATCTGCTCGTGCGCGCCGTCCCAGCCGCGGATGAAGCTCCCGCTCGTGCAGGCCCACATCACCGACTCGGCGCCCGCCAGCCGCAGCTCCTCGACCCCGGCCGCCAGCCGTGCGGCCGACCCCATCTCGATCAGCGCGTCCTCCCGGTGGGCGTCCTCCCCTATGTCGGTGTGGAAGAGGGGCAGCCGGACATCGCTGTCCAGCAGGACCGCGATGCGTGGATAGTCGTCCTCTGCGGAGTGCCCCGGATAGAGGAGTCCGACGGTCGTCATGTCCATCCTTCCTGTTCCTCGGGCTGTGCGGACGGCGCCGCGGGCGGAGGCGGTGCCGGGGCCGGCGGCGGCTCCTCGTGCTGCCCTGCGGTGTCCATCAGCAGTGCCTGGTACGGACCGACGGCGTAGACCCCGATCCGGCGCAGCGCGGCCCACATCGTGACCTGGTTCGCCGAGATCACCGGCATGCGCAGTTCCGCCTCCAGCTGGGGTATCGCGTCGTACGTCGGCAGATTCGTGCAGCTGATGAAGAGCGCGTCCGCCGCGCCCACCACGGCCTGCCGCGCCATGTCCACCACGGACCGGTACGGCACCTTCCAGATGTGCCGGGTCAGCCCGAGGAAGGCGCGGCCCGTGACCGCTACCCCCGCTTCGCCCAGATACTCCTCCAGTGCTCCCGTCACGGACTCCGTGTAGGGGGTGACCAGCGCGATCCGCCGGGCGCCGAGTTCCTCGAGCGCTTCGAGCAGTGCGCCCGAGGTCGTCAGGGAGGCGACTTCCCCGGCACGCGTCATGGCCTCGCACATGGCCCGCTCCCCCGCCAGCCCGCCGACGAAACTGCCCGAGGTACAGGCGTACGCGATGACCTCGGGCTCGGACACGGACAGCGCCCGGACCGCATCACCGAGCGTCTCGTGCTCGCTGACCAGCCGGGCCAGATCGAGGGAGACCTCGACGGGCACGAACGGCGTCCGCGTCAGACGCAGCGAGACGTCGTCGGGCACCCACCGCCACAGCTCGCGGTCGAGAGCGAAGTCGAACGGTGCGACCACGCCGATACCGCGCTGGGGAGCGGGTCCGCCGAGGAAGGAAACTTCGAGGGACACATCCACCACAGGCCCCCTTTTGACGTCCTGTTGACGACGGTAGGTTCGGGTGCGAGCGTGGGTCAATCCGTACATGTCAGACGTTCAGAAACGGTTTCCCCGCGATGTCCGTCCCGATTCTTCTCGTCCTGGAAGCAGACCCTCCGCCGCGGCTCGGCCCGCTCACCGGTCAGGCACACATCCGCTACACCGACGACCGCTCACTCGCCGAGGAACTGCCGCACGCCGACGCCCTGCTGGTGTGGGACTTCACCTCCGACGCGGTGCGCCGCGCCTGGCCGGGTCCTGGTCCGCGGCCACGCTGGGTGCACACGCCGAGCGCGGGTGTCGACCGGCTGCTCACCCCCGAGTTCGCCGCATCGGACACCGTGCTGACCAATGCCCGCGGGATCTTCGAGGAGCCCATCGCCGAGTACACGGCGGCTCTGGTGCTCGCCATGGCGAAGGACCTCCCGGGCACGCTGGAGCTCCAGCGGCAGCGGCGCTGGAGGCACCGCGAGGGGCTGCCGGTGGCCGGCAGCCGGGCGGTCGTCGTCGGCGCGGGCCCCATCGGCCTGGCGATCGCGCGCACACTGCGGGCGCTCGGGGTGGTCGTCGCCGTCACCGGCCGCACCGCCCGTCAGGGGGTGCACGGCGCCGGGGAGCTGGACGGGTTGCTCCCCCGCGCCGACTGGGTCGTCTGCGCGGCACCGCTGACGGACGCGACGCGCGGCATGTTCGACGCGCGGCGCCTCGGGCTGATGCGGCCGTCGGCCCGCTTCGTCAATGTGGGGCGGGGCGCTCTGGTGGTCGAGGACGAACTGGTCACCGCGCTCACGGAGCGGCGGATCGCGGGCGCGGCTCTCGATGTGTTCGCGCACGAACCGCTGGAGCCCGGGTCCCGGCTGTGGGACGTTCCCGGCCTGATCGTGTCGCCGCACATGAGCGGCGACACGGTCGGCTGGCGGGACCGGCTCGGGGCGCAGTTCGTCGAACTGTTCGCGCTGTGGGCGGCCGGAAAGCCGATGCCGAACGTGGTCGACAAGAAACGTGGGTACGTCCCCTCTCATGACTCCTGAGCCGAACGACCTGACTGCCCTGACCGCACGTCAACTCATCGCCGGCTACGAGCGGGGCGACTTCTCCCCCGTGGACGCGACCCGCGCCGTCCTGGAGCGGATCGAGGCGGTGGAGCCCGCGGTGAACGCGTTCGTCCGGGTCGATGCCGAGCAGGCCGTCGCCCGGGCCGAGGCGGCCGCAGAGCGCCGCCGCAGGAGGGAGCCGCTCGGTCTGCTCGACGGTGTTCCCGTGACGGTCAAGGACCTGCTGCTGCAGGCCGGGGCGCCGACCCTGCGCGGCTCTCGCACCGTACGTCCCGACGCCGGCCCCTGGGACGAGGACGCCCCGGCCGTCGCCCGGCTGAAGGAGCACGGCGCGGTGCTCGTCGGGAAGACCACGACGCCCGAGTTCGGGTGGAAAGGCGTCACGGACTCCCCGCTCACCGGGGTGACGCGCAATCCGTACGACCCCTCGCGGACGGCGGGCGGGTCCAGCGGCGGCAGCGCGGCGGCCGTCGCGCTCGGGGCGGCCCCGCTGTCGGTCGGGACCGACGGCGGCGGCTCGGTCCGTATCCCGGCGTCGTTCTGCGGGATCTTCGGGCTGAAGCCGACGTACGGCCGGATTCCGCTCTATCCGGCGAGCCCGTTCGGAACGCTGTCGCACGCCGGGCCGATGGCCCGGGACGCCGCCGACGCGGCCCTGCTGCTGGACGTCCTGAGCGGTCCCGACCCGCGGGACTGGTCCCAGCTGCCACCGGCGCCCGCCACGAGTGCCGCCCTCGCCGACGGCGCCGACGGTGTGAAGGGCCTGCGGATCGCGTACTCGCCGTCCCTCGGCGGGCAGGTGGCGGTCGGGGCCGCCGTCTCGTCGGCCGTCCGCGGGGCCGTGGAGCGGCTCGCGGAGCTGGGTGCCTACATCGAGGAGGCCGACCCGGACGTCGCGGATCCGGTGGAGGCCTTCCACACCCTGTGGTTCAGCGGTGCGGCGCGGCTGGTGCAGCATCTCGGCACGGAGCAGCGGGAGCTGCTCGACCCGGGACTGCGGGAGGTCTGTGCGGCGGGCGCACGGGCGTCGGCACTGGACTATCTGGCGGCCGTGGACGTACGGATGGCGCTGGGCAGGCGGATGGGCCGGTTCCACAGCTCCTACGACCTGCTGGTCACGCCGACCCTGCCGATCACCGCGTTCGAGGCGGGCACCGAGGTGCCGCGCGGCTCCGGGCACCGCCGCTGGACGGGATGGACCCCGTTCACCTACCCCTTCAACCTCACCCAGCAGCCCGCCGCGACCGTGCCGTGCGGCGTGGACGAGGACGGGCTGCCCATCGGTGTGCAGCTGGTCGGCGCCCGTCACCAGGACGCGCTGGTGCTGCGGGCCGCGCACGCGCTGTACGAGTCGGGCGCGGCGACGATCCCGGGGCCATCGGCCCCGTAAGCGGGACGATGCGGGCCACCGGCCGGAACGGGGGCACTGCCGGTACCGGATCGGCATCCCGGGTGTCCGCTCTCGAACGCCGGACAGCTTGAGGGGCAGCCGGCCTCACGCGCGGCGGAACGTCAGCGTCTCTCCCAACGCGCCCGCCCGCCACAGGTCCTGGCAGGCCTCTGCCATCCGGTCGAGGCCGTCCACCACGGTGCCCCAGACGATTCCCGGGACCCATCCCGTGTCGCCGTTGAGCAGCAGGTTGTTGCGCTCGTAGAAGAGAGCGAGATCCACCGTCACCGGCCGCGACAGATCACGGTCGTAGCCGTACGCCGCCGTCCCCAGCTCCGTACCACTGAAGGTGAAGTAGCACAGATCGCCCGGAATGGGAGTCACCGTCGGGTTCTCCAGCGGTGGCTCCCGGTCGGCGAAGGCGGGGAAGAGTGCGTAGATCTCGTTGCGGGCGTACTTCGCGTGATACACGTCACCCCCCAACGGCAGGGCGTCCCACACCGCCTGGCAGGTCAGGGGCGCACGGTCGTCGAGGAGGCGCGCGGTGCAGTGCACCCCGCGCTTTGCGAGCGAAACGTCGATGAAGCGATCAGCCATTGGATACGCATACCCCGACTGAGCCCGGGTAGCCGCGCGCCCATGGCTCCGCACACGGCTCCACACACCAGACATGCGATACGACGGCGCACCCTGCTGCTCGGCACCGCGGGCGCGCTCGGCGCCGCCGGGGCGGCGGGCTGCTCCCGTGTGCCCTCCGGCGACCCGCTCGCCCGGCTGAGATCCCAGGGCACCGTGCGCCTCGGCATCGCGGGCGAGGTGCCGTACGGCTATGTCGACGACGAGGGCGAGTTCACGGGCGAGGCCCCCGAACTCGCCAAAGCGGTCTTCAACCGGCTCGGCGTCGCGCAGGTCCAGCCCGTCGCCACCGATTTCGCGTCGCTCATACCCGGCCTAAATTCACAGCAGTTCGACGTCGTCTCGGCCGGGATGTACATCAACAAGGAGCGCTGCGCACAGGTCATTTTCTCCGACCCCGAATACCAGATGCTGGACGCCTTCATCGTGCGCAAAGGCAATCCGAAGAATCTGCGCAATTACGAGGATGTCGTACGGACCGAAGCGAAGTTCGCGACCGGTACCGGCTATGCGGAGATCGAGTACGCGGTGGCCGCCGGCTATCCGGAAAAGGACATCGTCATCCTGCAGGACCAGGTGGCCGGACTGAACGCCGTCGAGTCCGGGCGCGTCGACGTCTTCGCGGGTACCGCTCTCACCGCCCGCGAGGTGGTGCGCAAGAGCCGCAAGGCCGAGGCGACCGAGCCGTTCGCCGCGGTCGTGGACGGCAAGAGGAAGATCGACGGCGGGGGCTTCGCCTTCCGCCCGACCGACACCACGCTGCGGGACGCCTTCAACACCGAGATCCACAAGATGAAGAAGAGCGGTGAACTCTTCCGCATCATGCGCCGGTTCGGCTTCACCGAGAGCGAGATGACGAAGCTCACGGCGAAGGAGCTGTGCCGATGACAGCCGGACTCTGGCAGAACTGGGTGATCCCGGGGATCTGGATCACCGTCCAGCTCACCCTCTACAGCGCGGTACTGGCCACCGCCGTCGCGTTCGGTGTAGGCATGGCCAGAACTCGCCGCTCACCCGTCGTCCGCTTCCTCGCGGCCTTCTACACCGAGGTGTTCCGCGGAACATCGGCGCTGGTGCTGATGTTCTGGCTGTTCTTCGTGCTTCCGCCGCTGCTGGGCTGGCAGTTGGTGCCGATGTGGGCCGCGGTGCTGGCGCTGGGCCTCTCGTACGGGGCGTACGGAGCCGAGATCGTACGGGGCGCGCTGAACGCGGTGGCCCCGGCGCAGCGCGAAGCGGGCGTCGCGCTCAGCTTCACGCCCTGGCAGCGGATGCGGCTGATCGTGCTGCCGCAGGCCGTGCCGGAGATGATCCCGTCCTTCTGCAATCTGCTGGTGGAGCTGCTCAAGGGGACGGCGCTGGTGTCGCTCCTCGGTGTGGGCGATGTGTCGTTCGCCGCGTACCTGGTGCGACTGGCGACCCAGGACACCGCGCAGATCTACACCGTCACCCTGGTGATCTACTTCGTGCTCGCCTTCGCGATCACCCGCTCGATGAAGGCGCTGGAGCGCCGTACCAAGGCGAACATAGGGGTGGTGGCCAAGTGACCTGGGACTGGTCCGCGGTGGCGGACTTCATGCCGCGTTTCTGGGACGGCGTGCTGGTCACGCTTCAGATCCTGGTGCTGGGCTCGCTGCTGTCCTTCACGCTCGGTCTGGTGTGGGCGTTCGGACTGCGCTCCGGCGTGCGCGCGCTGCGCTGGCCGGTAGGGCTCGTGACCGAGTTCATCCGGAACACCCCGCTGCTGGTGCAGCTCTTCTTCCTGTTCTTCGTGCTGCCCGAGTGGGGTGTGCAGTTCTCCGCCCTCACGACCGGCACGCTCGCGATCGGGCTGCACTACTCGACGTACACCGCGCAGGTCTACCGGGCCGGCATCGACGCCGTACCGCCCGGGCAGTGGGAGGCCGCGACAGCGCTGAGCCTGCCCGCCCACCGGACCTGGTACGCGGTGATCCTGCCGCAGGCGGTCCGCCGGATCGCGCCCGCGCTGGGCAACTACGTCATCGCGATGCTCAAGGACACACCGCTGCTCGCCGGGATCAGCGTGCTGGAGATGCTCCAGCAGTCGCGCCTGGAGAGCGCCGCGACCTTCCAGTACACGGAGCCGCTGACGATCGTCGGCATCGCGTTCATCCTCATCGCCTACCCGGCTTCTCTTCTCGTACGGACCCTGGAGCGCCGCCTTGCCCGCTGACACGCAGACCGAAGAACTCATCCGCTTCACGAACGTCACCAAGCGCTTCGGGGAGAACACCGTCCTGGACGACCTCTGCTTCTCGGTGCGCCCGGGCAAGCACGTCACGCTGATCGGGCCGTCCGGCTCCGGCAAGACGACCATCCTGCGGCTGCTGATGACCCTGGAACGGCCCGACGAGGGCACGATCGACGTCAACGGCGGCCGGCTGTTCCCGGCCGACGAGAAGCACCGGCGCGAGGTGCGCAAGAAGATCGGCATGGTCTTCCAGCACTTCAACCTGTTCCCCAACATGAGCGTGCTGCGCAACATCACGGAGGCGCCGGTGCGGGTGCTCGGCCTTTCCAAGGACGAGGCCGAGCAGCGCGCCCGGGAGCTGCTGGATCTCGTCGGTCTGGCCGACAAGCTCGACGCCCGGCCGACGCAGCTGTCCGGTGGTCAGCAGCAGCGGGTGGCGATAGCCAGGGCGCTGGCGATGCGTCCGCAGGTGCTGTTGCTGGACGAGGTGACGTCGGCGCTGGATCCCGAGCTGGTCGCCGGAGTGCTGGACGTGCTCAGAGACATCGCCCGCAGCACCGACATCACCATGCTCTGTGTGACCCACGAGATGAACTTCGCCCGCGACATCTCGGACGAGGTGCTGATGTTCGACGCGGGAAAGGTCATCGAGTCCGGCCCGCCGGAGAAAATCTTCTCGGAACCGGAGCACGACCGTACTCGCGAGTTTCTCGGTGCGGTGCTCTGACCTGTTACTCCCCGGTTCAAGTTTGACTTTGGCATATGCCACCGTCGTTCGCCCCAGGACATGGCCTCGATGCACCCGATATTTCTCGCCAACAGCCGCCCCACCAAGGGTTCTTGGCGGCTATCGTGGTACGGAAGCTTGCGGTCACAACCTGGTAGGGGGAAACCGTGGCGCTGAAGCCGGAGCCGACCGCGCCGTTCCACTCCGTGCAATACGCCCTGCGTGTACTGGAGACGATCTCCAGGCACAGCGGTGGAGTCACCGACGTCCAGATCGCGCGTGAGACCGGGCTGCCCACCGGGCATCTGGCCTCCATGCTGCTGATGCTGCGACGCGAGGGCTATGTGGAGCAGGTCGCGGACGGCGCGTATGTGATCGGGGACTCCCTCGTACTGCTGGGATCCGGCGCCACGCGGCGGGAGGCCCTGGAGCGCAAGCTGCAGGACACCCTCACCGAGCTGCGCGACTCCGTGGGTGCCGCGGTCTACATCAGCCGGTACATCGACGGAGAGGTCAGGATCACGCAGTACGCCGACGGCCCACGCACTCCCAAGGTCAACGAGTACGTGGACTTCCGCTCCGCGGCGCACGCCAGCGCCGTCGGCAAGTGCCTGCTCACGCAGCTCGACCAGAACGGCCGCCGGGATCATCTCTCGCGCCACAAGATCGCGCGGCTCACCTCGCGGACGATCACCAACGAGAAGGTCCTCTTCTCGAAGCTGGACGCCCAGCCACCGACGGTGCCGGTGCTCGACCTGCAGGAATACGCGGTGGGCACGGTCTGCGCGGCGGTGCCGCTGACGGCCGGTTCCTCCGTGGGCTGCCTGGCCCTCTCGCTGCCGATCGAGCACGCCCACCGGCTGCGCGCGGCGGCGGACACGCTGAACCGCAGGGCGGCCCCGGTGGTGCTGTCACTGGCGCTCTGAGGTGATCGCGGAGCCACCGGACCATGATCGCGCGCGGGTGGTCAGGAGCACCCCTCCGGACCAGGTAGTATTAATTCCGTCGTCAGCCGCCGAGAGCGGCGTGATCGGCAACCCGCGCCGCTAGCTCAGTTGGTTAGAGCAGCTGACTCTTAATCAGCGGGTCCGGGGTTCGAGTCCCTGGCGGCGCACTTCTCGAAGAGGCCCCCTCGCAGCGATGCGAGGGGGCCTCTTCCGGTTCACCGAGCGGCTCGGCATCCGGACATGGCAGCGGTCGCGCGGCGACGGCACCCGGCGACGACACCCGGCGTCGGGTGCGGTCGCGCGGCGCCCCCTGCTCCGTCAGCGGTCGAGCAGCGCGGTCCGGCCGTGGTCCGCGTACTCACGCAGCAGGCCCTCCACGTCCTCCTCCGTCAGCCGGCGGTAGTCCGGCTCGCCGTCCCGGCGCCACCAGACCGGGTCGGCGCAGCGGAACGACTCGCGCCGCAGCGCCACCCGGTGGATCTTGTTGGTCGCGGTGACCGGAATCCCGGGTACGAGCCGGACGAAGCGCGGCGCCATCTTCGTACCGAGGTCGCGCTGGGCGCCGAGGAAGGCGGCGAAGGCCGCCGGGTCGAAACAGGTGCCCGGGCGCAGCGCGAGGGCGGCCATCACCTGGTCGCCGGAGACCGGGTCCGGGGCGGCGTAGACCGCGGCGGCGGCCGCACGGTCCCAGCGCGAAAGGATGTTCTCGATCATCGCCGCCGCGAGGTTCTCGCTGTCGACACGGAGCCGGTCGTCGGTCCGGCCTGCGAAGTAGAGAAAGCCGTCGGTGTCGCGGAAGAAGAGGTCGCCGGTCCAGTACCAGCCTCCCCGCAGCCGCGCCGCTGCCGCCTCCGGATTGCGCCAGTAGCCCTCGAAGGGACTGCGGCCGCGGTTGACCAGTTCGCCTATCGCCCGGTCACCGTTGAGCAGGCGGCCCTCCCCGGAGAAGCGCGCCGCCTCGCACTCCCTTCCGGTCGCCGGGTCCACCACCGCCAGGTCGTCCCCCGGCGCGGCCCGCCCGATCGCGTCGCGCGGCGTGCCGGGAGTGCGCTGGACGGCCGCGCCGCCCTCCGAAGAGCCGTACCCCTCGACGAGGCGCACGCCGAAGCGCGCCTCGAAGCGGGCGGCGTCCACCGCCCCGGCCTCCGTGCCGAAACCGATCCGCAGCCGGTGCTCCCTGTCGTCCTCCCGCTCGGGGGTGGCGAGCAGGTACTGGACGGCTCGCCCGACATAGGTGAAGTACGTCGCGCCGAACGTACGCACGTCGGAAAGGAAACCCGAGGCCGAGAAACGGCGCCGCAGCGCGACGGACGCGCCCGCCGCCAGCGCGGGCGCCCAGTCCGCGATCACGGCGTTCCCGTGGAACATCGGCATGCAGATGTAGTGGACGTCGTCCCGGCGCACGCCGAAGTGACCGACGAGTGACGCCCCGGCATGGGCCAGCCGCCCCTGGCTGCAGATCGCGGCCTTGGGCGCACCGGTCGAGCCGGAGGTGAAGCAGAGCAGCAGCCGGCTGCCGGGCCGCACCGCGCGGCCCGGCAGGACGACGCTCTCGTCGGGCCGCGCGTCCTCGTACGGTGCGAGAAGGCCGGCGTAGACGTCCGTGCCGGTCACCAGCACCCGCACGCCCGGCAGTCGGAGTCCGTCGAGCAGGGGAAGGTGCGCGCGTTCGGTGATCAGCACCCGGCAGTCGGTGTGCAGGATGTCGCGGGCCAGTTCGGCGCCCCGGCGGGTGGGGTTGATGCCCGCGACGGCGGCCCCGGCAAGGGCCGCCGCCCCGATCCAGAGCGGGAACTCGGGGATGTTGTCGAGCAGTAGCCCGAGGTGCGGCTCTGCACCCCGGGGCAGCAGCTCCGCAAGCAGCGCGGCCCGCGCGGCGGCGCCGGAGGCGACCTGATGGTGGCTGAGGACCTGGTCCTCGTATCGCAGCCCCACCCGGTGGTCGCCCCACTGGCGCGCCACGAGCTCCGCGACGGTGGTAACGCTCATGCTGCCGCCGGCCCTGGACATGGCCCCGTACGGTAGCTGACTGCTCGTCAGAACTGAACGTCCGAGCAGGCGTAGAACGCGTTCGGGGTGTCGTTGATGGTCCACACCGCGAGGATCATGTGGCGGCCGGACTTCGCCGGAAGGCTGCCGGAGTGACTGAGTGCGGCCGGCGGCCGCTGGCCGTTGTAGGGGATCGTCAGGAACGGCTGCGGGTCGAGGGCCGCGCGGGTGAGCGGCTGACCCGGGTTCCAGCCGTTCCTGGTGATGTAGTACTTGAAGTCGGTCGTGGCATGGGCGGCCGTGAACCGCCATGTGAAGGTGTAGTTCTGCCCCGACGAGACCTTGGTTGTGGGCCATGCGCCGCCGCGCGGGTCGTCGAGCTGCGCGAAGCGGCTGTTCCCGCCGGCGCAGATCCTTCCGTCGGCCGGGCCGGCCGCGGGAAATCCCTTGGGGCCCTCGACGCTCTGGGGCTCCCACTGGATCTCACCGCAGTTGGTCACCGTGCCGTTGGCGCAGAGCTTCTGACGGCTGATCGGGGAATCGGTGTAGCCGTGACCGGCGGCGCTGCCGGTGGCGAGGAAGGAGGTGCCCGCCACGGCGAGGCCCGCGAGGGCCGCGCCTATTCGCTTTCGCATGCTGTCGCTCCTGGAGAACGTGGGGGTGTTCCGTGAGCCTTGCTGCGCGCTTTGCCGTGCCGTGCCGCGCTTGTGCGGTCGTGCACATTCAGGTCTAGACCAAGTCCCAGATTATTGACGAACGTTGAACATGTCCAGACCAATCACGGCCCCTCCGTGCCGCCCGGCCGCCCGGTGCAGAAGGCGACGGTCAGGTCCCGTACCAGGGCCTTGCGCTCGTAGTCGTCGAGCTCCACGAGGCCCCGCACGGTGAGTCGTTGCACCGTGTCGTCGACGGCGTCCACCACCGAGGTCAGCACCGCGTCCCGGTGCTCGGCATCGATCGCCGAGATACGGCGACGGCGCATCGCCGCCGCGACCTCCGGGGCGTACTCGACACGGGTCGGCTGCGCGGAGAAGATCTCGATGCCGACCGGAGCGCACTCCGCCGACAAGGTCTTCGTGAGCACGTCGCCGACGGCCTCGACGTTGCGGAGGGTCGGCACGTCCTCGCGGCCGGGGGCTCCTTTGCCGAAGTCGGGGAGGGCGTCGGCGGGGAGCTGGGAGAACACCCGGGCCATCGCCGCCTCCACCTGCTCCCGCAGATACGCCTCGTGATCGGCCACCGCCAGCACGGCGCGCGCGGTGTCCTGGACCCGCCATACGACGAGCACGATCGCCTGCAGTGCGGTGCCGTTCGCGTCGACGGCGGGCATCGGCTCGCTGCGCCAGTGACGCAGGCGCACATCGACGCGGCGGCGCAGCAGCAGCGGGCTCACCCACATGAGGCCGCAGCGGCGGACGCTCCCGCGGTACTCGCCGAACAGCGTGAGGACCCAGCCGTGTCCGGCACGCCCACGGCCGAGGCCCGCGAGCGCGAACAGCGCGACGCTCATACCGAGCGCGAGCATGACCCACTGGCCGAAGCCGATGCCGACGTACGGGCGTGCGCCCAGCCCGAGCAGATCCGTCACCCGGGCCGGGTAGGCCCCCGTCCGGTACAGCACCCCCGCACACCCGGTGAGCATGGCGGCCCCGATGAGCAGGCCGGTCCAGCCGGGAAGCACCGGCCCGGGCCGCTCGTGCAGCCTCGGATCGACCGGGGGCACGGGCCGTTTGCTCAGCGCGAGAACGGGCGGCTGCGGGAGGGGCTTGCGCCCGGGAGGCACGACGACCGGCGCCATCGCGACGGTGTCGGGCCCTCCGTCGTCGTCGCCGCCGTCGGCCCCGGCGCCGGTTCCCCCGTGAGCGTCCCCGGTACCGCCGTCGGAGTCGTCACGGAACAGCAGGTGCACCGGGATGGGTCCGGTCGTCTCGGTCCCGATCCTGCCCCCGCGCCGTGCTCCCGCACCGACGCCGGCCGCCACCAGACCCTGTGCCCCGGCCTCCTCGGATCCGGATGCGCCGCCTGCCGCGGATTCGGCCTCGTCCTCCGGAGTCCCTGGGGCATGCAACGCGGCAGGAGGCAGCAGTCCGACGGAGCCGGACCCGCCCGTCGCGTCGTCGTGAGGGCCAGCTGCCGCCGCATGGGCCGGCAGCGCACCCTCGGAGTGGCCGAGGGCTCCGGCAGCGCCGAGTCCCTCGCCGTACCGGGACGCGGTGTCATGGGGCGGCAGCGTGTCCACGGCTGCCGAGCCCGCTGCTCCGGCCGGCTCGGCGGCCTCGCCGGGAGCAGCCGGTACGGCGTCGTGCTGGCGCTTGGACAGGCCTGCGGCGGGCAGCGAACTCCCGACGGCGGAGCCGGGCGTGTCCTCGGTCCCGGCCGCGGCGAGCGGATCGACGCACGCGCCGTCGGTTTCCTGCGCGGAGTGCGGTGGCGAGCCCAAGGTAACCCCCGCGGCACGGGCGAAGGCCGCGAACACGTCGGGGTCGCCCGTGGTCGGCACTGCGGGCACGTGTCCACCGGGCGGGTGGCCGGGCATCGGGGGCATCTGCTCACGAGGCAGGTAGCCGGGCACCGGGGGCATGTGGTCACCTGCCGGGTGGCCGGGTGCTGCGGCCTCCGCGGCCGGTGCCGGCGCCTCGGGCGGACGATGGAACCCTGGCTGCTGGGGAGCCGAAGGGTCCTCGGGGTTGGGAGTCATGGTGGTCACCGGGCCGTCTCCTCGGGGCTGGCGTTGTCTGTGGGGCGGCGGTTCACGAGAAGAGCCGTCGCCAGGTCTCGGGGCCGGGGTAGCCGTCGGCCGCGCCGCCGCGCCATCCCTGGGCGCGCTGGAAGGCCTCGACGTTGCGGCGGTCCGCCTCGGTCCACTGCGGACCGGGGTCTGAGGTGTAGTGCTTGCCGAAGCCCCGCTTCACCAGCTGGCGGCCGAGCTTCTCCACATGCGCGTTCGACCGGCCGGGGCGGAAGTTCCCTCGCCCCGGGTAGCCCGGAACGGAGACCTGCGCGACGCCCGGGACGGCCTTGCCCGTGCCGCTCACCAGGCGGCGCCAGGTCAGCGGGCCCGGCAGTCCGTCCGCTTCCTTGCCCGTCCAGCCCTGGGCGCGCTGGAACGCCTGGGTCGCCCGCCGGTCCGCCTCGGTCCAGCGGGGCCCCGGTGTCCGTCCGCCGTAGCCCTTCGCTCCCCACTCCATGAGCAGTCTCCCGAGCTGGGTGATGTACTGACTGGTCGCTCCCGGCCCGAAGTGCTCCGGGCCGGGGTACGCCGAGGCCGCTTCGCCCGGCCCGGCGGTCGCTGTCGCGCCGATGATCCCTTTGTAGCGGTATGCCACATAGCTGCTGGAGTTGCTCCAGTACGCCATCGGTGTGGCCTGCATACGGGCGTGCGGCTTCGCCTGTTCGTAGGCGATGTAGTGGGTGTGCGTGTAGTCGGTCCAGCCGCCGAAGATCGTGACGTGTGAGCCCCTGGTCGGATTTGCCGTGTTGTGGAACAGCAGGATGTCGCCGGGCTGCAGATCCTTGCGGGCCTTCACGATCCCGAACTTCGCCAGGCTTCCGGTCCATTCATTGCCCGGGAGGTTCCACGCCATCGAGACGAAACCCGAACAGTCCTGCCGGTAGCCGTCCGACCAGTACTTGCTCATGGAGTACGGAACCTTGGCGTTCACCCACAGCTTGGCGCGGTTGATGATGTCCGCGCGGGTCGTCCTGCGCAGCGCCGGCCCCGGCGCCCCGGCCGGGCCGGGCGCGGGGCCGCCGTGCAGCGGCGCCTGCCCGCCCTGGGGCGTCTCAGGCTCGGGGTCGGGGTCGGGAACGATGCCGGGGACGGGGACGGGGACGGGGTCAGGATCGGGGGCGACGCCTCCCGGCAGTGGTCGCACGACCGGCTGCGGGTCCTGCGCCCCGACCGGGGCGGGGGCCTCTCCCTGTACCGGCCGGGCTGGCGCCTGCGGGTCCGGTGCGCCGACCGGCACGGAGGCGTCACCCGGCACCGGCGGCGCGACCGGTACCGGGTCCTGCACGCGGACCGGCACGGGGGCACCACCGGGCACGTGTCCCAAGGTCGCGGCTGCCGCCCCCGCTCCCGCACCGCCACCACTCAGCACCACGCCCGCCGCGGTGGCCACCACCAGCGCGCGCCGGGCGCAGTGCGCCGCCGGGTGCGCCCCCGCGCGCAGCTGCCGGGCGTACGGGCGGGCCCGGGCGCGCCGCTCCCGGACACACCCCGCACACGGGCAGTCGGCAGCGGGCTCGTACTCATCGAAGGCCGGAACCGTCATACGGTGCCCCTCCACACTGTCTTAACTGTCCTAACAAGTCGCATTTTGACGGACCAAAGATAAAAAACGACCATCCGACAGGCCGAAACCGGGAAGGAAATGGCTCGGAGCACTCCCCGGGGTCGGGTAGAGTTCTCCAGGTCAGCAGGCGCCGCTAGCTCAGTTGGTTAGAGCAGCTGACTCTTAATCAGCGGGTCCGGGGTTCGAGTCCCTGGCGGCGCACGCACACCGAAGCCCCCTCACTCACCGTGAGGGGGCTTCGGTCACTCCTGTCACCACATCGCATCGGCGCGCCTCACCCAGATCGACCTTATGGTCGGATATGGGACCGCCCTTGCGATCAAGGCTTGGGTCGTAGAACCTATCCTGGAGCCCGTGGCTCCAATGGAGCGACGGGTTCGAGTAGTTGAGAGCATTTCGAGGGGGATGCTCCGGTTGTGCCGATCGCGGGTAGGGGACCCCGGTCGCGAACAGATGTCCGTGCCGGGCATCATGCAACCGGAAGGCCGCTATCTCATGTCTACGGGGACGGTGGCCCGCCATTGACACGTCCGGGACGGCTGGTCGAGGGGGACCGAGGTCCGGCGAAAAGAAACGAACGATCACGCAGCCAGCAGGCGTGCGGGGGGATGACTCATGACGTCGACGCCGAACGGCGCCCGGCAGCAGGACAACGACCCTTCCCGGACCACTCAGCTTCGGGTTCCCCCGCAGCTCCGAGCAGGCGGGTCCCGGTTGCGCCAGAAGAAGGCGCTCCCGCGGTACGACTACGAGCACTACAGCCGGCTCGCCGGCCCCCTCACCCAGCCCGACCGGTCGAAACCGTACAAGTTGCAGTACCGCTCGCTGATCTCGCAGGAGCCGCACCGCATTCGGGCCGCGCTGCTCCTGGGCGCCGCGCCGCTCGTCTCGCTCGGCCTCTTCGCCTGGCTGATGCAGCCTCAGCACTGGACCGAGCGCGATCCGAACCTCAAGAACGACCTGCTCCTGTGGCTCGACATCGTCATGCTGGTCTCGATCGGACTGATCGAGCTCTTCCGCACGATGAACGTCCTGTCCAACGCGCACGCGACGCTCGTCGCCCGTGACCCCGTCCCCGTCGTGCCGGAGTCCGGCACCCGGGTCGCCTTCCTCACCTCCTTCGTGCCGGGCAAAGAGCCCCTGGAGATGGTGACGAAGACCCTCGAAGCGGCGGTGAAGATCCGGCACCGCGGGCTGATGCACGTCTGGCTGCTCGACGAGGGCGACGACCCGGACGTGAAGGAGGTCTGCGCGCGGCTCGGCGTTCACCACTTCTCCCGCAAGGGCATCGCCAAGTGGAACCAGGCCAAGGGCGCCCACCGGGCCAAGACCAAGCACGGCAACTACAACGCCTGGCTCGAGGCGCACGGCGGGAACTACGACTTCTTCGCGTCCGTCGACACCGATCACGTACCCATGGCGAACTACCTGGAGCGGATGCTCGGCTACTTCCGTGACCCGGACGTCGGCTTCGTCATCGGCCCGCAGGTCTACGGCAACTACGACACCTTCGTCACCAAGGCCGCCGAGTCCCAGCAGTTCCTCTTCCACGCGCTGATCCAGCGCGCGGGCAACCGCTACGGCGCCCCCATGTTCGTCGGTACGTCGAACGCCGTCCGGATCAAGGCGATCAAGCAGATCGGCGGTCTGTACGACTCGATCACCGAGGACATGGCGACGGGCTTCGAGATGCACCGTGCCCGCAACCCCGAGAGCGGCAACAAGTGGCGCTCGGTCTACACCCCGGACGTGCTCGCCGTCGGCGAGGGCCCCACCGCCTGGACCGACTTCTTCACCCAGCAGCTCCGCTGGTCGCGGGGCACGTACGAGACGATCCTCAAGCAGTACTGGAGGGGCTTCGGGACTCTGCCTCCCGGCAAGCTCTTCAACTACACGATGATGATCATCTTCTACCCGATGTCCGCCCTCAACTGGATCCTGGCCGCACTCAGCTGCGCCCTGTTCCTGGGCATGGGCGCCTCGGGTGTCCAGATCGACCCGGCGATCTGGATGATGCTGTACGGCAATGCCTCGGCGCTCCAGATCGGTCTCTACATCTGGAACCGCCGCCACAATGTCTCGCCGCACGAGCCAGAGGGCTCCGGCGGACTGGCCGGCATGGTGATGTCCGCGCTCTCCGCGCCGATCTACGCCCGTTCCCTGATGGACGCCGTACTGCGCCGCAAGAGCAAGTTCGTGGTGACCCCCAAGGGCGACTCGTCCAGCCCGGACACCCTCTTCGGCACCTTCCGGATCCACCTCTTCTTCATCCTGGTCTTCGGCGGTTCGCTCGCCTCCTCCTTCTACTTCGGGCACGACCACCCGGCGATGATCACCTGGGCCTCACTGGCCCTGCTGATCACGGCGGCACCCATCTTCGCCTGGCGGTACGCCATCCGCGAGGAAAAGAAGAAGAAGAGCAGGAAGAGGCGGAAGAACTCGTCCGGCCCAGGGGCGTCCGAGTCCGCGCCGACTGCTGCCCATGAACAGCAGAAGCCCGATTGGGCCCCCGACCAGACCATGCAGATCGCCCTTGGGGGACGTAAGAAATGAGCAACCTTCCCGTCCGGCCGAACTACCGCAAGAACCGGGCCCGGCGGATCCTGATAGGCGTGGCGGTCGTGGCGGCGATCGCCGGGTTCAACGGACCGGCGATGTACCGGTACGGCTCGGAGCAGTACCACGAGTACAAGATCAACAAGCCTGAGTACAAGGCCGCGAACGGCCACTGGGACTTCCTCGACGTCCCGTCCGAGTACCGGATCAACTCGATCCATGCCGCGCTGCTGCACACCGGCAAGGTCCTGCTGATCGCGGGGTCCGGCAACAACCAGAAGAACTTCGACGCGAAGAAGTTCGAGTCGGTGCTGTGGGACCCGAAGACGAACGACTTCAAGAAGATCCCGACGCCCAAGGACATGTTCTGCGCCGGGCACACCCAGCTGCCCGACGGGAAGCTGCTGGTCGCGGGCGGCACCAAGCAGTACGAGAAGCTCAAGGGTGACGTCACCAAGGCCGGCGGCCTGATGATCGTCCACAACGAGGACCCGGACAAGCCGATCACGCTGCCCGCGGGCACCAAGTTCACCGGCAAGAAGAACGGCAAGACGTTCGTCACCAAGGACCCGGTGCTGGTCAAGCGTGCGAAGAAGGTCTTCGACCCGGCGACCGGCAAGTTCCTGCGCACCGAGGCGGGCCTCGGCCGTATCTATGTCGAGGCCGAGGAGTCCGGCAAGAAGTACGAGACCGGCACCGAGGACAACTACCGTGTGCACGGCCTCAAGGGCTCCGACAACCGCAATGTCTACGGCATCGCGCAGAAGCTCGCCCTCGACAAGAAGGACTTCCAGGGCATCAGGGAAGCCTATGAGTTCGACCCGGTCGCCGAGAAGTACATCACGGTCGACCCGATGAACGAGGCTCGCTGGTATCCGACGCTGACCACGCTCAAGGACGGCAAGGTCCTCTCCCTCTCCGGTCTCGACGAGATCGGGCAGATCGTGCCCGGCAAGGACGAGATCTACGACCCGGAGACCAAGGCGTGGAAGTACACCGGGTTCGAGCGGCGCTTCCCGACCTACCCCGCGATCTTCCTGATGGACAACGGGAAGCTCTTCTACTCCGGTTCGAACGCCGGGTACGGGCCCGCAGACGTCGGCCGTGACCCGGGAATCTGGGATCTGAAGAACAACGACTTCGAGAAGATCCCGGGGATGAGCGACCCGGACAAGCTGGAGACCTCCGCGACGGTGATGCTGCCGCCCGCCCAGGACCAGAAGTTCATGGTCATCGGCGGTGGCGGCGTCGGCGAGTCCGAGAAGGCCAGCGAGAAGTCCCGGCTGGTCGACCTCAAGGACCCGAACCCCCGCTTCAAGGACGGCGCTTCGCTCGCCAAGGGCACGCGCTACCCGAGCGCCTCGCTGCTGCCGGACGACAGCGTGCTCGTCACCGGCGGCTCGGCCGACTACCGGGGACGCGGCGGCTCCAACATCCTGGAGGCGCGGGCCTACGACCCGAAGTCCGGCACGTACAAGCAGGTGGCCGACCCGCGCGTGGGACGGAACTACCACTCGGGGTCGGTGCTGCTGCCCGACGGCCGGGTGATGATCTTCGGCTCCGACTCGCTCTTCGCCGACGACGCCAACACCAAGCCCGGCGTCTTCGAGCAGCGGATCGAGATCTACACGCCGCCGTATCTCTTCCGGAACTCCCGGCCGCAGATCACCGCCGGGCCGAAGAAGATCGACCGCGGTGGCACGGGCACCTTCAGCAGCCCGCGGGCGGCGGAGATCAAGACGGCGAAACTGATGCGGCCGAGTGCCGTCACGCATGTCACCGATGTCGACCAGCGCTCCATCGCGCTGGATGTGAAGACGACGGCGGACGGCATCCAGGTCACGGTGCCCAAGAACCGTGCGCTGGTCCCGTCCGGCTGGTACATGCTGTTCGTGACCGACGCCAAGGGCACCCCGTCCGAGGGTGTCTGGGTCGAGGTTCAGTAGACCGGGTCGCGTGATCCCCGTCCGGTGATCCGCGGCGACGCGAAGAAGGGGTGCCCCCATGGCAGGGGCACCCCTTCTTCCCGTTTCGCGCTTCTACTTGGTGTTGCGGGCCAGTTCGAGCGCGTACTTCGGATACCAGTCTCCGGCCTTCGGGCCGCCCTTGCAGTCCCCGTCCGACTCCCCCGGCCGCTTGACCCACAGATAGGCGTCGACGAGCGGATCGCCCGTCTTCGTCGTGGGCCGCTCACCGAGCGAGCGGCCGGGCGGGTTGCACCAGTTCTCCTTGGGGTCGCCCCCCGTGTAGGGGCCGCTGCCGTTGCGGCTGGTGTCGATCACGAAGTGCTTGTTCCCGACCTTCGCGGACAGCCTCTTGCCGAACTCCCTGCTGGCCGCGGTGGTCTGGAAGTTGGACACATTCACCGCGAAGCCGTCGGCCTGGGCGATCCCGGCCCGCTGGAGCGGCTCGAAAAGGGCGTCCGGGTGGGACCAGCCGGCATTGCCGGCGTCCAGATAGACCGTGGTGGCCGGGAGCTGCCTGAGCCGCGCGACGGCGCCCTTGAGCAGGTCGAAGCGCTCCTCGTGGAACTCCTCCGGCGTACAGCCGTCCACGACGTGCAGCACCGCGTCCGGCTCCAGGACGACCGTGGCACGACGGTCGCCGATACCCTTGGCGACCTTCTCGACCCACTCCCGGTAGGCGTTTCCGTCGGCTGCGCCGCCCTTGGAGAACTGTCCGCAGTCGCGGTGCGGGATGTTGTAGAGGACGAGCAGGGCGTCCCGGTCGGCCTTCTGCGCGGCTTCCGTGAATCCCTTCGCCTCGGCCTCCGGATTGTCCGGGCCGATCCACTCGCCCACCGGCTGTTCGGCGATCTTCTTGATCAGCTCGGCGTTCTTGTCGTCGTCGCCGTCGAGATAAGAGGCGACCTGCTGGGCGGCCTTTCCGTCGGGATTGACCCAGAACGGGTCCGTCCCCTTGGGCTGCTGGGCCATCGGCGGGTGCTTGTCACCGTCGTCGTCGGAGGACGAGCACCCCGCCAGCAGCAGCGCGGCCGCCGCGGCGGCCGCTCCCCAGCGGGCACGCCCGGCGTAACTGCCGTACATCCACTCCCCCTTGGTGCACTGTTCTGCATCGTGTCAGGGCCACCCCCCAGGCGCGCCCCACTTCCGGACAGGACCGGCTGAATCCATCGTCTCAGATCCCGCGGGCGCCCGTGAGATACGCCGACACCACCACGTTGGCCGTGTACGACCGGGATTCCCGGTCGAAGGTTCCACCACAGGTGATCAGCCTCAGTTCCGCCCTGCCCGGCTGCCGGGCCCCGTACACCTTCCGGGCGTCGAACCGGGCACGGCTGACGACCTGGACGTCGTCGATGGTGAACTCGGCGACCGTGCCGTCCGTCCGGGTCACCCGGATCTTCTCGCCGGGGCGGGCCGCGCTGAGCCCGTAGAAGACCGCAGGCTCGGTGTCGGTGTCGACGTGGCCCACGAAGAGCGCCGCGCCCGCGGTCCCGGGCTGGGGTCCGGTCCCGAACCAGCCGACCTTCCCCGCCATGGCGAACGGCGGCGGTGCGACCGCGCCCGTCTCGTCGAGGCCACGGATCACGATCGGGGCCCTGACCCCGATGGAGGGGATCTCCACCTTGCTGGGTCCTGCGGGCTTCAGTGGGGCGTGTGCGGGCGGCAGCGGTACGCCGAGGGGCCGGCCGACCGCGGCGACATCGCCCGTCGTGGGGGCCGAGCTGCCGCCGAAGCCCTCGGCGGCGTCACGCCCCCAGAGCCACAGGCCGAGCAGCAGGACCGCCCACGTCATGCCCGTGAGCAGCCGGCCGCTTCCCGAGGAGCGGTGACCGGATCCGCCGTTATCGCGGGACACGGCGGGTCAGTCCCTGTCCGCGGTGTCCACACGACGGCGCCGTGCGCTGCGGAACGCGACGGCGACCGCCGCCACGGCGGCCAGGAGGAGGCCGATCACGGTGTGGGGAGTGCCGGGGCCCTGCCGGTTCACCCGCGTGCCGTCCTCGTCGGCGAGGGCCGCGGAGGCTCCGCCGCCGCCGGCCCGGACCGGCGCGTAGGGAGTCCCCTCCGGCTCCGGCGCAGGGCTCCGGTCCTCGCGCTCGTCCTTCTTCCGGTCCGGGCCCTGGTCGCGGTTCTGGTCCTTGTCCCGGTCCTCGTCCTTCTTCTGGTCCCGGTTCGCGTCCTTCTTCTGGTCCTTTTCCTGGCCCCAGTCCTTCTTCGGATCCTTCTTCTCGTCCTGGCCCTCGTCCTTCTTCTGGTCCCAGTCCTTCTTCGGATCCTTCTTCTCGTCCTGGCCCTCGTCCTTCTTCTGGTCCTGGCTCTTGTCCGGGACCCAGTGCTCGTCGAGGTCCAGCTGCAGATCCTGGCCCTCGTCCTCACCTCCGGGGCCGACCTTCCCGGGACTGACCGCTGCCTTGGTCTGCCCGTCGTCCTCTGCGAACACGGGACCGGCCGCGGGCGCCAGCATCAGGACACCGGCGGCCGCGGCGACCACACGGAGAGCGATGGGAACAGAACGCATTGTGAACCTCCTGGTGACAGAAGATTCACGCGGTTTGCCCGTTTCCGCATCTCCGGCTGACCCGGATGGGTTACCGCGGACGTGTCAGGGCCGGCCGTCAGATGCGGTCGACCAGGTCGGCGATCGAGTCGACGATCTTGGACGGACGGAACGGGAACCGGTCGACGTGCTGCGGGGTCGTCACGCCCGTGAGCACCAGAAACGTCTGCATACCCGCCTCGAGACCGGCGAGCACATCGGTGTCCATCCGGTCGCCGATCATCGCGCTGGTCTCCGAGTGGGCCCCGATCGTGTTGAGACCGGTGCGCATCATCAGCGGGTTCGGCTTGCCCGCGAAGTACGGGTCGATGCCGGTGGCCTTGGTGATCAGCGCGGCGACCGAGCCGGTGGCGGGCAGCGGGCCCTCCGGGCTCGGACCGGTGACGTCCGGGTTGGTGCAGATGAAACGGGCTCCGGCCTTGATCAGCCGGATGGCCTTGGTGAGGGCCTCGAAGCTGTAGGTACGGGTCTCGCCCAGGACGACGTAGTCGGGCTCCTGGTCGGTGAGGATGTAGCCGATGTCGTGCAGAGCCGTGGTCAGCCCCGCCTCACCGATGGCATAGGCCGTCCCGCCCGGACGCTGGTCGTCCAGGAACTGGGCGGTGGCCAGCGCGGATGTCCAGATGTTCTCGACGGGCACGTCCAGGCCCATGCGGGCGAGTCGGGCGTGCAGGTCACGTGGGGTGTAGATGGAGTTGTTCGTGAGGACCAGGAAGGGTTTCCCGGTCTCGCGCAGCTTCTTGATGAAGGAGTCGGCGCCAGGGATCGGGATGCCCTCATGAATGAGGACTCCGTCCATGTCGGTGAGCCAGGACTCGATCGGCTTGCGCTCTGCCATGAAGCGGACTCCTGCCGTACGCGTAGTGCGATGTGCGGTGTGCTGATGGGGCGCCGTCACGACGGTGTACCGGCGCCCCCAGCCTAATCACGGGCCGGATCACCCAGCCTAGTCACGAAGTCGTGACCTGGACCCCGTCGAGCACCCAGTACCAGTTGTTGGCCCCGGTGTACCGGAAGCGGAAGCTCACGCTGGACGCCCCGGCCGGGACGGCGACGGACACCGACTGCGGCTGCGAGACCACGTCCGAGGTGTAGCTCTTGACGACAGTGGGGGTGCCGCCGTTGAAGGAGGCCAGGATCTGGGCGCTCTGGCTGCCCTCCTGACGGTAGAAGGTGGTGAAGTCGAGCCTGACCGAGCTCTTGCCGCTCACGTTGTACGCCGGACTGACCAGCGTGGAGTCGTAGCCGCCCGAATTCGCCTTGTCGTCCCACTCGTCGGAGTCGGCGACCGCGAAGACCCCCCGTGAGCGGACGTTCAGCTCACGCCACTGGTCGCGCTGGGTCCGGGACCAGAACTCGTCGGTGGCGAAGGACCAGCCGCGCCACTCGGCGACACCGCCCGTGCCCATCGCATTGTTGATCACCGACCAGCCGGGGGGCGCGGTGTGGGTGAAGCCGAGGACGGAGGCCGGGATGCCGGTCTCGTCGACCCGGGCGGTCAGTGAGGTCTGCAGCGCGTCGAACGGGTCGGCCGAGCGCTCCTGGATGGGCCTGCCGTCCAGGCCCCAGGCGGGGTCCGGGGTGATGCCGAGCTGCTTGAAGACGGTGGCGGCGACATCGACGAGGCGGGTGTCGATGGGCCGGGCGCCCGCGGCGATGCCGGGGCCCTGGGCCAGGACGAAGGTCCTGCGCTCCTCGATGGAGCTGCCGCCGTGGCCGCCCGCGTTCACATGGCCGTGGTCGGTGGCGACGATGACGGTCCAGCGCTCGGTGGCGTACGAGGGGCGCGCCTTGACGGCGGCGAGCAGGCGGCCGAGGTAGCCGTCCTGCACGGCGATCGCGTCGAGGTACTGCTGACCGGTGCCCACGCTGTGCGCGACGACATCGGTGTTGCCGAAGTAGACGAAGAGCACGTCCGGGTTCTGGTTCCGCAGGATCGACTCGGTGTCGGCGGCGATGGTGGCGTCATGTCCGGGGTAGCCGCCGGCGTCACCGTCGAGGACCAGCTTGGCGTCGGCGCCCGGGGTCACCGTGCCCTGGGCGTCCAGCGGCTTCCAGTCGACGGCCGCGTACGTGGACAGCTCGGGCCGCACCTGGGCGAGACGGGCGAGGAAGCCGGGGTACCTGCCGTAGTTCTTGCCGATGAAGGAGTTGTCCCGCACGCCGTGCTTGTCGGGCCAGACGCCGGTGGAGATGGTCGACCAGCCGGGCCCAGAGGAGGTCTGGGCCATCGGGTTCGCGTAGAGCAGGGACGTGCCGTAGGTGCCGTTCGCCATCATCGACTTCAGGTGCGGGGCGTTCGCCGCGTCGATGCCGTCGTGGCGCAGGCCGTCCATGCCGACGACGAGCACCTTGTCCTTGCTGGTGCCGTTCGGGAGCGTCGGGGCCGCGGCACGGGCGGCGGGAGCGGCCGCCAGGGTGGCGGCGCCGGCGGCGACCGCTGCGGTCGCGGCGCCGGCGGCGAGCACGGTACGGCGGGGAATGCCGGGAGTCGGCATCTGGAGTCCTCCGTCGGGGAGTGGTGACCTATGGGGTAGTCGCGCCCAGCCCAACGCCCCCGCCGTAGCGGGGGCGTTGGTCCGTACCCGTTATCCTTCCGCGACAATTCGCGGGCCGCCAGGGACGTGCGGTGAACTCTTGGCTTCGGGTCGGGTTCGGGTCAGCTTCCGGTGGCGGACTTCCACGAGTCGACGTACTTCTGGAGGTTCTTGTCGATGTCCTTCCAGTTCGGCTCGAAGACCTGCACACCGTCAAGGATCTTGGCCAGCTCGATGGCGTTGGCGTCGGTGGCCTTGACGTCGGCGCGCGCGGAGAAGCCGCCGCCGATCTCGCTGACCTGCTTCTGGGCCTTCTCGGTCAGGAGGAAGTCCAGGAGCTTCTTGCCGTTCTCGGTGTGCGGGGCGTCGTCGACCAGGCCGGCCGCGTACGGGAGCGCGAACGTGGTGGACCTGCCGCCCTCCTTCGCGGGGAACCAGATGCCGAGGTTCGGCATCGACCGGGCCTGCGCGAAGTTCATCTGGACGTCGCCGTTGGCGACGAGGATCTCGCCCTTGTCGACCTTGGGGGCGAGCTTGGAGGTGGAGGAGGACGGGCCCACGTTGTTGGCCTGGAGCTTCTTCAGGTACGCCATCGCCGGCTCCTCGCCGCCGAAGTCGTGCATGGCCTTGATGACGACGGCGGTTCCGTCGCCCGCGACACCCGGGGTCGAGTACTGGAGCTTGTCCTTGAACTTCCCGTCGAGCAGCTCCTCCCAGGTCTTCGGGGCGTCCTTCAGCTCCTTCTTGTTGTAGACGAAGCCGAAGTAGTTGTTGACGACGGAGGTCCACTTGCCGTCGCCGGACTTGTCGGCGCCGTTGACCTTGTCGGAGCCGGCGGGCTCGTACTTCTGGAGCAGACCCTTGGAGTCGGCCTGCTGGATGAACGGCGGGAGGGTGACGAGCACGTCGGCCTGGGTGTTGCTCTTCTCGCGGACGGCGCGCTGCACCATCTCGCCGGAGCCGCCCTCGACGTACTTGACCTTGATGCCGGTTTCCTTCTCGAAGTCCTTGAAGACCTGGTCGTACCAGCCGTCGCCGTTCTCGCCCTTGAGGCCGTCGGCGCTGTAGACGGTGACGACCTTCTCGTCGGAGGCGGCGGAGGAGCCTCCGCAGGCGGTGAGGGTGGCGGCGAGGGCGATGCTGCCCGTGACGGCGGCGATCGGCTTGAGGTGGTTGCGACGCATGACGATGGACAACTCCTTGCGGAATGAACGGGACTTTTCTGGCGGGGTGGCAGGTGGCCGGGCGAAGAACGGGGCCTGCCCGTGGGGGACTTGGCGGAAGGGGGCCGATGGTCGGGGTCTCAGCGGTACGAGGCTCGGGTACGCAGACGGGACACGGCGAGCAGGACGAGCAGCGTCGTGGCCATGAGGACCACGGCGACGGCGGAACCGGTGAAGAGGGAGCCGCGGTCGGTCGCCGTGAAGATCAGCACCGGCAGCGGCATCCAGTCCGGCGGGTAGAGCATCATCGTCGCGCTCAACTCGCCCATGGACAGGGCGAAGCAGAGCCCCGCTGCCGCGTTCAGCGACGGCAGCAGCAGCGGAAGCTTCACTCGCCACAGCACGTACGAGGGTCGGGCGCCGAGGCTGGCCGCCGCCTGCTCGTACATCGGGTCGAGACGCAGGATTGCCGCCGAAACCGACTGGTAGGCAAACGCCGTGACAAGAACGGTGTGCGCGAGGATCACGATCCAGGGCGTGCCGTTGAGGAGCACCGGCGGCTGCGAGAAGGCGACGAGCACGGCGAGGCCGACGACCACCGACGGTACGGCGACCGGCAGCATGAACAGCGTGTCGAGGACGCTCCCCCACAGCCTGGCCGCCCCCCGGGTACCCCCACCGCGCGTCTTCAGCGACGCCGCGGCGAGCGCGGCCCATGTCCCGACGGCGAGCGCGAGCGCACTGGCAATGGCCGCCGTCACCAGGCTGGTGGTGAGCGCCTGGAGGGACTCGCCGCGGACTGCGGAGGCATAGTGCCCGGTCGTCGGACCCGAGGGGAAGGCGCCGGACCAGTTGGTCGAGAGCGACGCCACGGCGATGACGAGGAGCGGCAGCGCGAAGAGCGGCAGGAAGAGGGCGAAGAACAGGGCCCAGGTGGCCCACTTGCCCGTACGGCTATGCACCAGCACGCTTGCTCACCACCCGGTAGAGGCCGTAAAGACCCACGGAGATCGCGACGTTGACGACGGCGACGACGCAGGCGGCCGCGTAGTCGGATTCGAGTATCGCCTTGCTGTAGACGAGCATCGGGAGCGTCGTGACGCCCTTGGCGCCGGTGAAGAGCACGATGCCGAACTCGTTGAGGCACATCACGAGCACGAGGCTGCCGCCGGCCGCGAGTGCGGGGAGCGCCTCCGGGAGGATCACCTGGCGGACGATGCGGGCGGGCCGCGCGCCCAGTGAGGAGGCGACCTCCAGCTGGGCGGTGTCGAGCTGCGAGAACGCGGCGAGCAGCGGGCGCATCACGAAGGGCGTGAAGTAGGTGATCTCCGCGAGGAGTACGCCCCAGGGTGTCGTCAGGAAGTGGAACGGTCCGCCGGCGGCGCCCGTGACGTCCGTCCACAGCCCGTTGGCCATGCCGACGTTGCCGTAGACGAACAGCAGCGCGAGCGTGATCAGGAAGGACGGGAAGGAGAGGAAGACGTCGATGAACTTCGCGACCGCCCTGCCGCCGGGGAACGGCACGAACGCGATGATCAGCGCGAGCGTGAACCCGAGGACGAGGCACCCCGCGGTCGACCCCACGGCCAGCAGCACCGTGGTGGTCAGCGCCTCACGGAACGCCTCGGACGCGAACACGTCGGCGTAGGCGCCGGGGGCGAGGGATTCCTGGACGACGAGCGCGAGGGGGTAGAGGAACACGAGGCCGAGCACGGCGACGGGCGGGAGGGACCAGACCCACGCGGGCAGGCCGGTGGCGCGCGGGGCGGTGTCCGAGGGCCCCGCCACCGTGGCCGGTTCCGCTGTCATGAGACGTCCGCCGGGACTAGCCATCGGTCACCCCCGCGGCCAGCAGCACCGCGTCCTGCGGCGCGAAGTGCACCGTCACCTCGTCCCCCAGTGCCGGCGTCTCCCTGAGCTCGCGCAGGTCCGCCTTGAGCCGGTGCCCGTCGATGTCCACGTACAGCCGGTGCGTCGAACCCCGCCACTGGACCTCCGCGATACGGCCGCGCAGCGCGTTGGGGCCTTCGCCGAGGCCCACGAGGTGCGGCCGGACGCACAGGGTCGCCGTCGCGCCCGGTGTGGCGTCGCCGGTGGGCACCTTCAGCTCCGCGCCCGCGAACGACACGGTGTCGGGGCCGACGGTCACCGGCAGCAGGTTCGCGTTGCCGACGAAGGACGCCGTGAACTCCGTACGCGGGCGCCGGTACAGATCCTGTGGCGTGCCGCAGTCCTGGAGCCTGGCCTTGTCCATGACGGCGATCCGGTCGGCGAGCGTGAGGGCCTCGACCTGGTCATGGGTGACGTACAGGATGGAGACGTCGGGCAGTTCCCTGTGCAGACGTGCGAGTTCGGCGAGCATTCCGGACCGCAGCTGGGCGTCGAGCGCGGACAGCGGTTCGTCGAGCAGCAGCACGTGCGGCCGGATCGCCAGCGCACGGGCGATCGCGACCCGCTGCTGCTGGCCGCCCGAGAGCTCCCGCGGATAGCGCCTGGCGTACGCCGCCATGCCGGTCATCTCCAGCGCGTCGGCGACCCGTCCCGGGATCTCGCTCTTCGGTGCCTTCTGCGCCTTCAGTCCGAAGGCCACGTTGTCCTCGACGCGCAGATGCGGGAAGAGGGCGTACTGCTGGACGACCATGCCGATGCCGCGCCGGTGCGGAGGCAGAGCGGTGACGTCCCGGTCGCCGATGAACACCCGCCCGGAGACCGGCCGTACGAACCCGGCGACCGCGCGCAGGGCGGTCGTCTTGCCCGAGCCGGAAGGACCGAGGAGCGCCATGACCTCGCCGGGCTCGACGGTCAGGTCGAGCGAGTCGAGAACGGTGTTGCCTCCGTAGGCGACGCAGACGCGGTCGAAGCGGATGCCGCTGCGGACACCACCGCGGCTCATATGTCCTCCTCTTCGAGGAGGACGGGCAGTTCGGCCACGGAGCCGAGGACATGGGTGGCGCCCGCGGCGGACAGCTGCGTCCTGTCGTGGGCGCCGGTGAGGACGCCCGCCACCACACGCGCCCCGGAGCGCACCCCGCTGAGCATGTCGTACGACGTGTCGCCGGCGACGGCGATCTGCCGGACGTCGTCCACCGCTCCCGTACGCAGGAACGCGGCGAGCACCATGTCCGGGTACGGGCGGCCTCGGCCCCCCGCGTCGGCCGGGCAGAGGGTGAGCGGGACCAGGTCCTGCCAGCCGAGCGCGCCGAGGATCGCGTCCTGGGTGACGCGGGCGAAGCCGGTCGTGAGGACGACGGTCCTGCCCTGCTCCTTGAGCCGCTCGATGGCGTCGCGGGCGCCGGGGATCCCGGCGATGCGGCCGGCCTCGACGAGTTCGCCGTAGGCCTCCTCGAAGGCCTTGTTGGCCGCCTGGGCGCCCGCCTCGTCACCGAAGAGATGACGGAAGACGGAGATCTTGGACTCGCCCATGGTGGCGCGTACGTAGTCCAGCTTCGCGGCGTGGTCGGGGGTGCCGGGCTCCACGCCGAGGCGCTGGGCCGCGGCGGAGAAGGCCTGCTCGACGAGGCCGCCGTCGGCGACGGTGGTGCCGGCCATGTCGAGGACGACGAGGTTCGTGCGCGGGGTGTTCTGCGTGTTCATGTGGTTCACCAGCCCAGTTCGTCGGCGGTTGTCTCTGCGATGGCGGGCGAGCAGGTCATCCCGCGCCCGCCCGGCCCGGTCACCAGCCAGGCGCCGTCGCGCACCTGCTGGCGGTGGACGACCCGCGTGGTGTCGGTGCACTGCGCGTACACCCCGGCCCACCGGCGGCGGATCTTCGGCAGCGGACGGCCGAGGAATCCCTCGACGACCCGCGTGAGGTGCTCGTACGGGTCCTCGAGCGTGTCGAACGCGAAGGGATGCTCGTACTCGTGGGTGTCGCCGATGGTCAGTCCGCCGTCGCTGCGCTGCACCATCAGCAGCTGCATCTTGTGCGCGGCGGCGGCCGGCTCCTGCGCCTGGCCCGCGTTGAGGGCGTCGAGAGCGTCGGACGTGTACGCCGGGTAGTAGCGGAAGGAGTCGGCGTCGGCGACGGAGGTGGTGAGCGGCTCGCCGAGCGGGTCGGTCTGCGCCATCTGGAGACGGACGCGGCGCACGGGCAGATCGGGGGCGAGCTCGCGGACGAGTCCGCCGAGCCAGGCTCCGGTGCACAGGACGACGGCGTCACCACTGTGCACATCGCCGTGGTCGTCGCGCACGGCGCTGCGCCCTCGGCCGTCGCGGTCGATGACCTCGCGGACCTCGCGTCCGGGGAGGAAGGTGTAGCGGCCGGACGCCAGCAGGGCCTTGCGCAGGGCGAGCTGCGCGGTACGGGGCTCCACCGCGGCGTCCCGCTCGCAGTACAGGGCCGCGACGAACTCGCCGCGCAGAGCCGGGTTGATGACGCGGGCCTCTTCGGCGGTGACCAGCTTGTAGCCGCGGGCGGCGGCGTCCGGCCGGGCCACGGCCGCCTCGGCGACGGCGAGTTCGAGGTCGCCCCGCACCGGAGTCAGCGAGCCGATGGCCCGGAAGCCGAGCTCGGGGACGCGGGCGCCGATGCCCTCCCACAGCTCGCGCGCCCGCAGCGCGGTCTCCAACTCCTCGCCTCCGGCACGGCCGCTGACCCAGATCTGGCCGAAGTTGCGGAGGCTGGCCCCGCGGGCCTCTGCTTCCCGCTCGATCTGTACGACCTCGTGGCCGCGTTCGATTGCGTGCCAGGCGTGCATGGTTCCCACCACGCCGGCTCCTACGACGATGACTCGCATGGCCGCAACGCTCCTCGCGGTTGGTGGCCCGTTGGGGGCCGGTCGGCAACGGGACGGTGAACGGGCCATCAAGCTTGGCCTAGACCCGTTATCTTCTCGTTATCTTTCGCCGGTGCCATCCGGGCCGGTTGCCGGGAGGGGCAGGGGCGACAGAGGGGGCGCCGAGCGCGCCGGACGAGCGGGCGACCCAGGGGGTGACCGGGGGCGCGACCAGGAAGGTGACCAGCGGCGATCAGCCACCGAGGTGGGCGGAGAAACTGAAGCGGTCACCTCGGTAGAGCGTGCGTACACGCTCCAGGGGCCGCTTCGCCGTGTCCCGCGACACCCGGTGGATCAACAGCATGGGCAGAGCGGGCGGAGTGCCGATGAGGAGCGCCTCGCGGGGCGTCGCCAGCACTGTCTCGATGCGCTCGTCCGCGTCCCCGAACTCGATCCCGAGCCGGTCCCGGAGGTAGGCGTAGAAGGACGAGTCGGGGTCGAAGTCGGCGTCGAGCCGGGGTACGCGCGCGACGGACACGTACGTGCTCTCCAGGCCGACCCGCTCCTCGTCGGCGAGCAGCACACGCTCCATGTGCCAGACGGGCTCGCCCCGCCGCAGCCCGGTCTCCTCTGCGAGCCGGGGCGGGCAGGGGAAACGGTCGAGAGAGATGAGGTTACGGCCGGGCGTACGGCCCTGGCGGCGCACGCCCTCGGTGTAGCTGGCGAGTGACAGCGGCTGCTCCAGCTTGGGGCCGGCGACGACGGTGCCCCTGCCCTGGCGGCGGAGCCGGCCTTCGAGGAGGAGCTCGCGCAGCGCCTGGCGCACGGTCTCGCGCGACACCTCGAACCTCACGGCGAGGTCGCGTTCGGTGGGCAGCAGCCCGCCGTCGCCCAGTTCGTCTATCAGGGCCGCCACTTGAGCCTTCACCGCGTAGTACTTCGGGATGCGGCCGTGCTCGGGGATGCCGGAGCGGACGGGCGCACCGGGATTCTGGTCGTTCGGGTAGTTCAGGTGGTCCACCGGGGGATGTTCCCAGACCTGCGTGAACGGCCGGGTCAGTGGCGCCCGGAACGGAGCCGGTGGGCACCCGCGAGGAGCACGAGCCCGGCGGCGACGAGCGCGCTGATGGCCGCGAGGACGCCGATGTCGTACCGGGCGCCGGTCTTGGCGAGCTCGTCGGACTCGACCGGGGCCTCGTACAGCTGCTCCTCGGAGGCGAGCAGGCTGAAGCGGTAGTCGGCCGACTCGCCCACCCAGTCGCCGTCGGCGCCGCGGCGCTGGACGACGGCGGCGTTGGCGACGACGGAGTCGGCGAGCGTGTCCTGCACGGGGAAGGCCAGACGCACGGGGACGGTGAGACTGGCGCGCCCGGGGAGCACGAAACCCCCGAATTCGCCGGCGGGCCGAGGGCTCTTCGTCGCCTTCGCGTTCCCCGTCCCTCCGAACACGCCGACCGCCTCACCCTGCTCGGTCCGCTCGAAGGCGACGGACCGCCAGATCCCGCTGCCCGCGTCGAAGAACTCCATCCGGATGCGGGTGGGCGTGAGCACGTGGTCGCGGCCGGCGAGGACGACGACCGGGTGGATGTTCAAGCAGGGCTTCGCCGTGGTGTTGGTCAGCTTGACCGCGAACTCCCCGGGGCCGGATCCGGCCCGGTACGAGGCCGGGCCGCCCTCGATGCTGGTGGCGACGGGAAAGACGACGGCGCGCACGTCCCCGCAGAACGGCTGCCCCGCGGCGAGGGCCGATGCCGGGGTGACCGGCGCCGGGGCGGGGGCGGCGGCCGACGCGGAGGCGGCGGGCCCGGGGGCGGGAGCGGGAGCGGTGACGGCCGGGGCCGGTGCGGGGGCCGCCGGAGCAGGCGCGGGGGCGGCCGGGGCGGCGGACGCCCGGCCCACGACGACGGCGGGCGCGATCGCTGCGATGGCGGCTCCGGCGGCGAGGGGGCGGCGCAGTCGCATGGGGAACCCTTCGCTGCAGGGATCGTCGTCGGGCCAGAGGCTGCCATGCCCGGGGCAGCGGCCCTGGGAACGCCACGCATGAAAGGTCGGACAAGTCACACAATTACGCCCGACCGGCTCAGCGGACCGGTCCAGCGGCGAGACGGCGCAGCCCCTCCCGGGCCTCGCGGCACCGCCTCAGGCGGGATGGGACACGTACGACACCTCGGCCCGCCCGAAGACCGGCGCGAGCACCAGCTGGGCCGCGCCTTCTGCGACCCGGTAGGCGCCACCGCCCGCGGGCGCCACCAGCACCGGGCTTCGCGAGACGATCGCGGACCGCACCCCTCTCATGAACTCGCCCTCTGCCGCGGCCATGAACCGGCCGCCGAGCAGCACCTGGTCGATGTCGAGCAGCTCGGCCAGGTTGGCGACACCGACGCCGAGCACCCGTGCGGCCTCTGTGACGTCGCCGCGGGCGAGGGCGGCCAGGCACATCGCCTCGATGCACCCGCGTTTGCCGCAGGCGCACAGGGCCCCGTCGAGCTGGACGACCTGGTGCCCGAACTCCCCGGCCTCCGTCCGAGCACCCCGGTACAGCGTCCCGTCGAGCACGAGCCCCGCACCGATCCCGGTGCCGAGGTGCAGATACGCGAAGGAGCCGCCCTCCCCGCGCAGCATCAGGCCGAGGGCGGCGGCATTGGTGTCCTTGTCGAGCACGACCGGGAGTCGCAGCACTTCGGCCAGCCTGTCCCGCAACGGGTACCCGTCCCACTCCGGATAGCCGGTGACGCGGTGGGGCATGCCGGCGCGATGGTCGAGCGGCCCGGGCATGGCGACCCCGACTCCGAGCACCCGCGCCCCGGCTTTCTGTTCCGGCCGCGCTTCCTCTCCGGAGTCCACTTCCCCTGCCGCGTCCGCGGTCTCTCCGGCGTCCGCTCCCGTTTCCCCGAACGCTTCCGCTCCCGCCTGCGTTTCCGCTCCGGGGTGCGCGTCCTGTCCCGTGGCGGTGTCCTCCGCCGACACCGCAGCTCCGCCCAGCAGGTTCCCGGCTTCGGCCCGGCTCTTGGCGAGGGCGTCGGCCAGAAGCGCCCGCACCTGCTCCACCACCTGCCCGGTCACGACGTCCGGCCCTGCGCCGAGGTCGGCGGAGACGGCGCGGGTGGCGACCTGGGTGCAGGACAGGTCCAGCAGGACCGCCGTCATCTCGTCGCGGTCCAGCTGCACCCCGACCGCGTACGCCGCCGACGGCACCAGGCGCAGATCGGTACGCGGCTTGCCCCCGGTCGAAGCTCGCCGCCCCGCCTCCGTGATCAGCCCCTCCTCCCGGAGCCGGGCCGTGATCTTGCTGACGGCCTGCGGGGTGAGCCCGGTGCGCTCGGCGAGCTCCACCCGGCTGATGCCGTCCTCGCCCGCCGTACGCAGCAGATCGAGCACGAGCGCCGCGTTGTGGTTGCGCAGCAGCGGCAGATTGATGCCCGGGGGGCCGCCGGACCAGCCGACGGCCCCGGCGGCGCCCGCGCTCTCCGCGGAGGCTCCGATCGCCCTGGCCCAGTTCACCCTCACGCTTCCATTGTGCCCCCCGCTTGCAGTTTGGCAACAGCGTTGTTTAAGTAGGGGGCGTGACTGGTAGCGCCTCCGCCCCTCTTCGCGTCGGACTCGTCGGCTACGGCCTGGCGGGCTCCGTCTTCCACGCCCCGCTGATCGCGGCGACCGACGGCCTCGCCCTCGACACGGTCGTGACGTCGAGCGACGAGCGGCGGGAGCAGGTCCGCGGCGAGTACCCCGGGGTCCGCTTCGCCGCCACGCCCGAGGAGCTGTGGTCCCGCGCCGGTGAACTCGACCTGGTCGTGATCGCGTCCCCCAACAAGACCCATGTCCCGCTCGCCACCGCCGCGCTGGAGGCCGGTCTGCCGGTGGTCGTGGACAAGCCGGTCGCCGGCACCGCCGCGGAGGCGCGTGCGCTCGCTGCGCTCGCCGAGGAGCGCGGCCTGCTTCTCTCCGTCTTCCAGAACCGTCGCTGGGACAACGACTTCCTCACCCTGCGCACGCTCGTCGCGGACGGCGAACTCGGCGAGGTCCAGCGCTTCGAGTCCCGCTTCGAGCGCTGGCGCCCCCAGCTCAAGGGCGGCTGGCGCGAGTCGGGGGCCCCGGAGGAGATCGGCGGGCTGCTGTACGACCTGGGCAGCCATGTCGTCGACCAGGCCCTGGTCCTCTTCGGGCCGGCGGTCCGGGTGTACGCGGAGTCCGACGTACGCCGCCCCGGCGCCGAGGCCGACGACGACACGTTCATCGCCATCACCCACGCCAACGGTGTCCGCTCGCATCTGTACGTCAGCGCCACCGCCGCCCAGCTCGGCCCGCGCCTCCGCGTCCTCGGCTCGGCCGCCGGTTACGTCAAGTACGGCCTCGACCCCCAGGAGGCCGCTCTGCGTGACGGTGAGCGCCCGTCGCCCGGGGTGCCCTGGGGCGAGGAGCCGCCGTCCCTGTGGGGGCGGATCGGTTCGGGCGAGTCCCCGCTCACCGGAGGCGGAACCCCCGTGAAGACCCTGCCGGGCGACTACCCCGCGTACTACGCGGCGGTCGCCGCCGCCCTGCGCGAGGGCACCCCGCCCCCGGTCACCGCCCACGAGGCCGCGGACGCCCTCGACGTCCTGGAGGCCGCGCGCCGCTCAGCCCGCGAGGGCGTCACCGTGGAGCTGGGCGCATGAGCGGGACGCACATACCCGACATCGACGTACTCGAGGCCCAGGAACGGCAGCTGACGCTGCGTCGCTTCACATACGACGACGCCTGGGCTCTCGGCTCGATGCTCGTCGAGCTCGCCCGTGAGCGCCAGGCTCCGGTCGCGATCGACATCCGGCGCGGCGCGCAGCAGCTCTTCCACTGCGCGCTGCCGGGCTCGTCGGCCGACAACGACGCCTGGATCGACCGCAAGCGCCGCGTCGTGGAGCGCTACGGCGAGAGCTCGCTCCTCGTCGGCAGCCGCTTCCGGTCCAAGGGCACGACGTTCGAGGAGTCGTCCCGCCTCGACCCGGACCGGTTCGCGGCCCACGGCGGCTCCTTCCCCATTCATGTCGAAGGCGCGGGCGTCATCGGCACGGTCACGGTCTCCGGCCTCCCCCAGGCCGAGGACCACGCGATGGTGATCGAGGCACTGACCCGCCTCATCGCCACCTGAGCACCGCGGAGGGGGTGAACCCCCGCACTCCCTCCGCGGTCCTCCCGGCGTCCCTCCGTCTGCGGGCGGCTACGCGTCCTTCAGTTCCTGCCGCTGCCGGCCGAGCCCCTCGATCTCGAGCTCGACGACGTCCCCGGCCTTCAGGAAAGGCTTGGGGTCCGGCTGTCCGAGGGCGACACCGGCGGGGGTACCGGTGTTGATGACGTCTCCGGGATGCAGGGTCATGAACCGGCTGACGTACCGCACCACTTCAGCCACCGGGAAGATCTGGTCGCCGGTGGAACCGTTCTGCTTCGGCTCACCGTTGACCCAGAGTTTCAGCGTCAGCGCCTGCGGGTCGGGGACCTCGTCCGCGGTCACCAGCCAGGGCCCGAGCGGGTTGAACGTCTCGCAGTTCTTGCCCTTGTCCCACGTACCGCCGCGCTCCATCTGGAACTCGCGCTCCGAGACGTCATGCGCCACCGCGTACCCGGCGACATGCGCGAGCGCCTCCTGAGCCGACCCGAGGTAGCGCGCGGTTCGTCCGATGACCACCGCGAGCTCGACCTCCCAGTCCGTCTTACGGCTCCCGCGCGGCACGAGCACGGTGTCGTCCGGGCCGACGACGGTGTCCGCGGCCTTCAGGAAGACGACCGGCTCGGCGGGCGTCGCCGCACCGGTCTCCGCCGCATGATCGTGGTAGTTCAGCCCGATGCACACGACCTTGCCGATGCGCGCGAGCGGCGGGCCCGTGCGCAGCCCGGTCGCGTCGAGCACGGGAAGTTCCCCCGCCCCGGCCGCCGCCCGGATCCGCTCCATCGCGTCGTCGTCGGCGAGCAGGTCCCCGTCGATGTCCGCCACCAGCCCGGACAGGTCCCGCAAGGTCGCCCCGTCAGGGTCGAGCAGCGCCGGACGTTCCGAACCCGCTGCTCCGACACGCAGCAGCTTCATGGTCTTCTCCCTGTGGTCGAGGTGAGCCCCGGCCGATGGGGTGCGGCCATCGGAGGATTGGTCGATCGTCCAAGAGTCCCGATCACCCCGCAAGACCCCGTTCACACACTGGACCGTTACCCCGCGGTAGCCAGGGCGCCGGCGGCCGGCATGTCCCGATAGAGGAACACCCGCTCCACCGCGCTCCAGGTGGTGCTGGTGACGACGTAGAGCGCGGCGGCCAGCGGCACGACGGCCACGGTGACCAGCGTGGCGAAGGAGAGCAGCGGCAGCACATTCGTCACCGCCGCCATGCCCGGCAGCTCCGCCTGAGCCGCCTGGGCCCCGGGGCCGCCGGCCGCGAGCTGTCGCCTCGTGCGCACATAGGTGAACGTGGCCACCGCCCCCACGATCGCGAACAGCGCCACGTACACGAGCCCTGCCGCCCCGAACACCCCTCCGTCCCCGAGTGCGTCCGCCCACCGCCCGCCGAGCGGGGCACCGAGGAACTCACCACCGAGGCTGCCGCCCGTGAACAGGTGGTACAGCAGAACGAACGCCGGCGCCTGCATCAGGCTGGGCAGGCATCCCGACAGCGGCGACACCTTCTCCCTGGCATGCAGCTCCATGACCGCCTTCTGCAGCCGCTCCGGGTTCTTGCCGTGTTTCCTGCGCAGCTCGGCGACCTGGGGTGCGAGCCGCGCCCGCGCCTTCTGACCACGGGCCGCCGCCCGCGAGAGGGGATGGACGGCGAGTCGCACCAGCGCGGTGAACAGGATGATCGCGACAGCGGTCGCGGACCCGTGGAACACCGGCTGGACCAGGTCGGCGAGCTGCTCGACCAGTGAGGCGAATGCGGACGTGATTGAGGTGAGTACGGACATGGAGGCCCTCCGGGTCCCGTCGTGCCAGAGACAAACAGACATGTCGGCGTGACGGCCCGCGGAAGGACGCTGCGGAAGCCAGGGAGTGTGGGCAGAACCGGGGTGAGAGAGGTCAGCTGCCCTTACGCGGCCGTCGTGAACGGGCAGCCGGGAGCTCGGGGCCTGGTGCGGCCACGGGCATCGGGGTCACGCTGCGGCAGGAAGGCCGTGCGCTGCTCACGGTCGCGTATCGCCGTCCGTATTCGCGTCGGCTGCACTCGCGGCACCGACCGCGACAGGATCAGCGCACAGGCGACGAGCGCGGCACCCACGGCCGCGGTGGCGGCGAGTGCGACAGCGGTGGAGAGGCCGATCCCCTCGGCGACGAACACCTCGACGAGGACGAAGAGCAGCAGCACGAGCGGCCGCAGCACCTGCCACGAACGTCCGGTCATGCCTGCCCCCTTCGATCTCTCCGTACGGGCGATACGAACCTTCATTCGTTATACACGAGCAAAATCGTCTCCGGGTTCCCTGTGGACAACCCGGATCCACGGCCTCGTCAGGTCCCCGCCCCTCGGCCGGGCAGGCTCTCCGTCACGAGCGGCTCCAGCAGCCTCCGGGGCCGCAGCAGCGCCCGGCTGACCGGGTCCGACGGGTCGGTGTCAAGTCCCGGTCCCGGGTGCATCTCGACGTCCGCGGGCGGTACGCCCACCCCGCACGCAGGGCATTCGCCGTAAGCACCCAGTTCCGTTCCGCACGCGGCATGACGGAAGATCCGCATCCGCTCGGCGCCCGGAAGGCCGCGCCCCCACAGCCCGAGAGAGCGCAGCACGGGCCAGAGCTCGACGCCCCGCTCGGTCAGGACGTACTCGTCACGCGGCGGGGACTCCTGGTACCGGCGCTTCTCCAGCACTCCGGCACCGATGAGCGCCTGCAACCGGCCGGCCAGCACCGCGCGCGGAGCTCCGAGGTGGACGAGGAAGTCGTTGTATCGGCGCACACCGTAAAGAGCGTCGCGCACGATGAGCAGCGTCCACCGCTCGCCGATGATCTCGAGCGCACGCGCGATGGAGCACTGCTGCGCCGTGTAGTCCTTGCCCAGAGCCATGCCCCAAGCCTAACAACCATCGGTTCAATGAACGAACCGATGATGCTAGGCTCGAAGCTCGGGCAGGTTCATTCACCGAACCAGCACTGGATAGGTTCATTGACCGAACCTTGGAAGGGGTTCGTCCACCGAACCACGACCGGCCCGGCCCGACCCACACACCCGACCCGGAGAGCCATGCCAGACCTCGCCCAGCCCACCAGTACCGCCCCACCGCGATCACCGGAGGCTCGGACCACCAGGCCGGGCGCGACGCTCGCCGTCACCAGTGCCGCGACCGCCGTCGCGCTGATGAACTACACCGCGCCGATGCTCACGCTCCCGGAGATGACGGCGGCCTTCGGAACCCCGGCCTCCGCCCAGGCCTGGCTGCTCAACGGCACTCCGCTCGGACTCGCCGTCCTCCTCCTCGTCGCCGGCAGCCTCGCCGACGACTACGGCCGGCGCCGCGTGTTCCTCGCGGGCACACTCGCGCTCGGCGTCACGACCGGCGCCGTCGCGTTCACCGACTCGACCCTGACCTTCACGCTCGCACGCATCGCGCAGGGTGCGGCGAGCGCTGCGATCCTCGCGAGCAGCCTCGGCCTCCTCGTCCACGCGTACCCGGCCGGCAGCGCACGGATCAGGGCGACGGGTGTGTGGGGTGCGTTCGTCAGCGCCGGAATCGCCGTCGGCCCCCTGCTCGCGGGCGTGCTGGGAACCGTCGACTGGCGGCTCACCTACGACGCCCTCGCACTCGCCGCCCTCGCGACCGGCGCCGTCGCCTTCCGTACGCTCACCGAATCCCGCGCCTCTCGCGGCGGCCGCCCCGACCTCCCCGGCGCGCTGACCCTCGGCCTGTCGCTCACCGCCCTGCTCACCGCACTCACCCTCGGCCGCGACGGCTGGCTGCGAGCCCCGGTCGGCCTGCTCGCGTCCGCATCGCTGGCCCTGCTCGCGATATTCGTGCTCATCGAACGCCGGAGCACGGCCCCGATGATCGACCTGCATCTGTTCCGCCGCCCGCTGTTCCTGGCCTCGTCGTCGGGCGCCCTGTTCACGGGCCTCGCCGTGATCGGCCTGTTCAGCTATCTCCCCGCGCTGTTGCAGCGGGGCAAGGGGATCTCACCGCTCGACTCGGCATGGATGTTCCTGCTCTGGTCGGGTACGGCATTCGTGGTCGCCCTCCAGACGAGACGCCTCGCAGGACGTGTCGCCGCCCGCCACCAACTGGCCCTCGGCTTCGTCCTCTCGGCAGCCGGCGTACTCATGATGCTCGGCACGGTCTCCGGACCCGGCGCCTGGCTGCGCCTGTTGCCCGGCCTCGCCGTCGCGGGCGTCGGCAGCGGCCTGCTCAACGCCGCCCTGCCCCGCCTGGCCGTCGAGTCCGTGCCACCCGAGCGCGCGGCCATGGGATCGGGCGCCAACAACACGGCCCGCTACATCGGTTCGTCGGCCGGCGTCGCCCTGACGATCGCGGTGGCCACGGCGGGCGCGAACACGGCGCTCGTGGTCTCGGCGGGGCTGTCGCTGCTGGGCGCGGTGGCCGCGCTCGCGTTCCGGAGCAGGCGGACCACGGGGGCCTCCGGCTAGCGCGGCCGCGTCGAGGCCAGCTTCCCCCACACCACGAGCCGGTACCTGGACGTGTACTCGGGCGTGCACGTGGTCAGGGTCAGGTAGTAGCCGGGGCCGCCGTAGCCGTACCCGGGCTTCACCACGCTCCGGGGCACCGCGGCGATCACCCCGCTGTCACGCGCGGACGTCTGCGGCAGCCCCTTGTCCACCCGATAGGTGAACACGGCGTCCCGTGTCTCGACCTCGATCGTGTCCCCGGACCGCAGCCGGTTGATGTACCGGAAGGGCTCACCGTGCGTATTGCGGTGCCCGGCGACCGCGAAGTTCCCGGCCTGCCCGGGCTGCGCGGTCCCCGGGTAGTGCCCGACGTACCCCTTGTCCAGTACGCCCCGTTTCGCCACCCCCTGCGCGACCGGAGCGACGACGCCCAGCCGGGGGATGCGAAGGACCGCGTAGGCCTGGTCCCGGTGGAGGCCACTCCGCCGGGACGGGGCCTGACGACCGGGGTCGCTCCCGTCGACCTGATCCCGCGCGCCCGGCCCCCCGCCGTCCGGATCCACGACGCCCTCGGGTTCCTCCCCGACGCCCGGCTCCTGCTCGGACCGCCCGGGCGCGGGCTCGGCCCACTCCCGCTCCAGGGCCTCCACCTGACGCTCCGCGCCCTGCCCGGCCTCCCGGTTGGTCCACCACAGCTGATGAACGACGAGAAGCAGGACGACGACCCCGACGGTCACGGCGACCTCGGCCGCGGCCCACAGCCCGCGGGCGAGCACCACCCGGCGGCCCCGGGCGGTCCGCCGCCCCTGTACGACCATTGGAATCCGCTCGGATGTCCGTTCCGGTATCCGTTCCGATATCCGCTCCCGCACGGCCGCACGATAAGGGCAGCCCCTCCAACTCACCAGTGCCCTGCGAAGCCCCGTACAGCAGTACGGTGTGCTCCATGCGCCCCGACACGCCTGCCGACCACACCACCGAAGCCGAGCGTCTGCTGCGCACAGCGGAGCAGTACCCCGAGGACCTTGAACCGCTGCTGCTCCAGGCCGCGGCCCATCTGGAACTGTCGGGCGACCGCGCCCGCGCGACGGGTCTGTACGACCGCCTCCTCACGGACGGCCCGGAGAACGCCCACCTGGTCAAGGCGCTGCAGGCGTCGAACCTCTGGGAGTACGGCCACGAGGCCGAGGCCCGCGCGATCATCGAAGGCATCCGCGCGGCCGCCCCGGACGACGCGGCCCCGTGGGAGATCGTCGCCGAGACCCTGGAGGCCCACGACGAGCTCGACGCGGCGCACGACACCTTCACCATGGCCGTCAGCCGCCTCGTCGACCCGGACGAGGAGATCTCGTACGCCTCCCAGTCCCTGCTCACCGGCCGCCACCGCGTCCGCCGCCTCCTGGCCCTCCCCCACGACACCTGGGACACCCTGGCGGACCGCCTCCACACGGCGGCGGTCCCCCTCGACGAGCTCCACGACCCCAATCGTCTCTGGTCCCTCGGCTCCTCCGACCCCGGCGAACTCCGCGCCGAGATCGCCCGCCTCCGCTCCGAACTCGGCACCTACCGCGCGGCCCTCTCCCGCCCCTTCCCGGTGGCGGTCCTCCACTGGCCGGCGCCCGAGCTCACCGAACTCCTCGCCGCGTACCCCGTCCTCACACCGGAGTACCTGACCCACGACAGCCACCTCGCGTCCATCGAATCGGCCCTCCGCGACCTCTCCTCCACCGGCACGGGCAACCTCGGCATCGTGACGGGCACGGTCCCTTCGTACGAGGCCTTCGCGGCCTCCGAGGCCGCGTCCCCGGCGGACCCGGACCTGCTCCCCCAGTACGCGACGACCCTGGCGGCCCGGGGCAGGGCGACACCGTGGCCCCCGGCGCGGGGGGCGGCGTGCTGGTGCGGGTCGGGGGCGGCGTACGGGGACTGCCACGGGGTGGATCGGGCCTGACCTACTGACCGAACGGTCAGGCCTCATCGCCGCCGGGAGCAGCCCCGGGCCCCTCATCACAATTCCTCCACCTGGCTGACACATGTAACGGGCATGCAGTAGTCTCGCGTTCAACTTGATGAACTGACGGGCCACCCCTCCCCCACTCGGGCCCAGTCCTGCGTGCGCGAGGAATTTCCGTCATGCCCTACACCACGTCCGCCGACTGGCAGTTCGACATTCCGACCCAGGGCAGCAAACGGCTGCCGCCGGCCGCCCGTTACGTCGAATCGCTGACGCATCAGGGTTACGGCTTCGAGGCCGCCATAGCGGACCTTGTCGACAACTCCATAGACGCGGGCGCGCGTAACGTCGTTGTCAGCTTCTTGCGGGATGACGACCGGCTCGTCAGCCTCCTCGTCGTCGACGACGGCACGGGCATGGACGAGGCAGCCCTGGACGTCGCCATGACTGTCGGCGGACGAGCGGACTACTCCGAGAACGCCCTCGGCCACTTCGGAGCAGGTCTGAAGGCAGCGTCCCTCTCGCACTCGGAGTCGCTCACGGTCATCAGTCGCACGAAGCGCAGCTCTGCCGCAGGCCGGCGCTGGCTCACCGCACGGGCTCAGGCCGATTTCAGCTGCGACATCGTCAACGCCCGATACTGTCAAGACCTCGTGGACCGGTACGACGGGGTGATCGGCTGGCACGGCACCATCGTCCGATGGGACAATGTCCGATCCTTCGACACCATCACCGTCGGCCAGACGGACCGCTTTCTCAATGACGCCATCGAGAAGCTGGAAACCCATCTGGGGCTCTATCTCCACCGATTTCTCTCCCGGGACGGCTTCCACATCGATGTCGTCGTCGAAGACGTACGTACGCGAGAAGAACTGGACCACCGGGGAGTCGAGCCGATCGACCCGTTCGGCTATCGCATACCCGGTCGGGCCGGCTACCCACGCACCTACAAAGCGCCCGTCGAAGGCGTCGGCGACGTAGGGTTCACCGCTCACATCTGGCCGCCCAAATCGCCACTCGTCTCCTACCGCGGCATCGGTCCTCTCGCCGACCGTCAGGGCTTCTACATCTACCGCAACGACCGGCTCGTCCAGGCCGGCGGCTGGAACGGCACCCGCAGCGCCGAGTCCCACCACAATCTGGCCCGCATCGCGCTTGACCTGCCCTCCGCCCCGAACGACGTCTTCAGCCTCACGGTGAAGAAGGACGGTGTAAACGTCACGCCGGCTTTCGCCCGGGGCCTTGAGAGGGCATCTGACGACAAGGGCAGCACTTTCAGCGACTATCTGGCAGCAGCCCAGACGACTTACCGAGATGCGGCCAAGCGCGCTACCGAGGTCCAACGCAAGGACGCCATTCCCCCCGGCAAGGGCGTCGACCCCAAGCTGAAGCGCACGCTGCGCGACGAGCTGCCTCAACTCGAGGGTGAGGACCCGATCACGTTCCGGTGGGACGCTCTCCCGCCGGACACCTTCTTCGACATTGACCGCGAGGGTCACGTCGTACGGCTCAACAGGGCATACCGCCAGGCGTTCAACGGTGACCGCCGGGCTGGTTCCAACGATGCCCCTGTCCTCAAGGGGATGCTCTATCTGATGCTGGAGAAGAACTTCAGGATGGGCCGCTCCAGCGCCCAGCGCGACGACGAGATGGCGCTGTGGAACAGCGTTCTGCTGACCGCGGCTCGCTGCGAAATCACACGCGCAGACGCCGATCGCTGACCACCTGCACGTCTGACCGCCGAGGACAGCCATGACTGACCACTTGCTCAACCTTCACACGTCCGTGCTCGGAGCGATGCCTCGGGGCCCGAAGCACTTCGGGCGCATCGCCGCCGCGGTATCCGAGGCCAAGGACGGCTCCGACGCGAACCTGGACCTGTTTCGCGAACGCCTCGTCTCTGGCGATGCGGATCTCCACGCTCTCTGGAGCAATAGGCTCAACTCCTGGGACATGGACGAGGGCGCGGATTGGTCCACGGCCCCCGCCCGTACCGACGCGCGGCGAGCCGACACGTATGACCGCCTCGGTTTCGATTCCGACCTGTGCAAGGCATTGAGCACTGTCGTGCGCGTCTACAAGGAGCCTGGAGCGGCTGTCATCAGCGACAGGTTCGAATCCTGGTACTCCCGCGACGCCGCCGCAGCCCGGTCGTTCTACTGGACCGCCTACGAGAACCTCCTGCGTCGGAAAGGCTGGAGCGATACCGCCGTCTCATCCCTCGACGAGGCCAGCCACAGTGTCGTCGAGCGGCTCTCCGATCCGACGCGAGCTGAAGCGTACGGAGCCCGCGGCCTGGTCGTCGGATATGTGCAATCCGGCAAGACTGCCAACTTCACCGGCGTCACGGCGAAGGCCATCGACGCCGGGTACCGGCTGGTGATCGTTCTCGGAGGCACGCTCAACCTGTTGCGCAGCCAGACGCAACGCCGTCTCGACATGGAGCTGATCGGCCAAGAGAACATCCTGCGCGGTGCTGACCCTCAGGACATCGACGCTCTCATCGGCGTCGATTACCAGGACGACGAGGACTGGCCGCACAAGTTCGTCTCCCATGGTGGCCGCCCCTCCGCCTTCGGCTCCTGCGACATCGAACGGCTCACCACACGCGATGACGACTACAAGAGCCTGCTGCAGGGAATCCGCGCGCTGGACTACGAGAAGCTGGACCGCACGCGGCCTCTGCATGACCCGGCGAACCTCCATCACGCCGCGGCCCGCGTCATGGTCGTCAAGAAGAACAAGTCGGTCCTCACCAAGCTCGTGAAGGACCTGAAGAAGATCGGTCCGATTCTCGGCGAGATTCCTGCTCTGATCATCGACGATGAGTCCGATCAAGCCTCCGTCAACACCATCGACCCGAAGAAGTGGGAAGAAGGCAGGGTCATTCGAACCGCGATCAACGGCCTCATAACCCAACTTCTGGATCTGCTCCCCCGCGCCCAGTACGTCGGTTACACCGCCACTCCGTTCGCGAACGTCTTCATCGACCCGGGCGACAGCGAGGACATATTCCCCCGCGACTTCCTGATCTCGCTGCCGCGTCCCGCCGGCTACATGGGTGTGCAGGACTTCCACGACCTGGACTCACCTGTCCCGACCGACGAGCGCACGATCGCCGACTCCCAGGAGAAGGCCCACGTTCGGGGCATCTACGACGACACTGGTGATCGGCTCCTGGAGGCGATGGATGCGTTCGTACTCTCCGGTGCGCTCAAGCTCTACCGCACGGCCCATGGCGTGCCGGAAGCCAAGTTCCGGCATCACACCATGCTGGTACACGAGTCGGTACGGATGGCCGACCACGCACAGCTCGCCTTGCGCCTCAACTCCATGTGGCACTCCTCGTACGGCAACGCCGACTCTCATGTACGCCTCGCCGAACTCTTCGCCTCTGATTTCCAGAAGGTCAGCGAAGTGCGAGCGGATGGCCTGCCGATCCCAGCCTCGTACGAGGACCTGCGCTCGCACATCAGCCGTGCACGCCAACTCATCAGCATGGGCGGCAACCCGGTCGTCATCGTCAACGGAGACACTGACCGCGACTTCACTCAGGCCAATCTTGACTTCGACCGCACCCCGAACGTCTGGAAGATCCTCGTCGGCGGCACCAAGCTCTCTCGCGGATTCACGGTGGAGGGCCTGACGGTCACGTACTACCGTCGCAAGACGCAACAGGCCGACACACTGATGCAGATGGGCCGCTGGTTCGGTTTCCGCGACGGCTACCGCGACCTCGTGCGTCTCTACATCGGGCGGGAAGAGCCGTTCGGCAAGCACAAGACCATCGATCTCTACGAGGCGTTCGAGGGCATCTGCCGGGACGAGGAGACCTTCCGCGGCCAGCTCGCGCAGTACGCCAAGCTGGTCGACGGCGAGCCACAGGTCACCCCGGCCGAGATCCCGCCGCTTGTGGCTCAGCACCTGCCCTGGATAAAGCCGTCAGCGCGCAACAAGATGTTCAACGCGGAACTCGTCGAAATCCGCTCGCCCGGGGAGTGGGTGGAGCCGTCCGCGTATCCAGTGAGCGCGGTAGATCTGCGCCACAACACGGAAACTTGGCGCGCGGTCATTGACCTGCTGGCCGACGACCCGGTCGACTTGTCGTACACCTTCCCTGCGCTCGGCCGCACGGACAGCTACCCCGCCCTTGTGGGTCATGTCGGCCACGGCGCACTGCTCACGGTGCTGAACAATCTTCGCTGGTCCGCACCGGGACAGTTCGCACCGCATCTGGAGTACCTGAGCCAGCTGGGCAAGTCGTCGACGGGGGTCGATGACTGGCTGTTGATCGCGCCCCAGCAGAACTCCACACGTCGCACCGAGGCGACCCCTCTCGGATCTCGTTCCATGACGCTCGCGCGACGGTCCCGCCGCCGGGGCAATCTTTTCGGCGCGATCAGCGAACCCAGGCATCGATCGGTCGCACTACGCATAGCGGGGGCGCTGACTGACGGCTCGGGCAACCCTTGCGTCGAGTCCCTCGTCCGGGACCGACGCGGCGTCCTGGTCCTATATCCCCTGATCGAACCGGAAACGCCGGTCCCCACAGGGGGAACCATCCCTCCGGAGAGTCTGGTCATGGCGTTCTGTCTCGTCGCCCCAGCCTCTGCAGGCGGTGCTCACCAGGGTCTGCTGCGCTTCCGTACCATCGATTCCAGCAGGAGCAACTCCGCCGTGATCGACCGCGTCACCCCGGGGTAGTCACAACGCAGTGACCGGCCGCGCGAATTCCACAGAGACCATGAGCACAGAGGTCGACTTACGGTTCAATCCTCGATGCTGACACGAAGCTCCCGGCGTCGTCCGAGAGGCGACGCCGGTGGCGAAGCGCGCGCCGGCCGGCATGTGTGCATGCCGGATCGCCGAGTAACGGTCTCGTGGTCATTGCACGCCGGGGAGCTCGCACCGCAGAAACTCGGGGAGACCGAAGAGGGGCCGTTAGCCGCGCAGGTATGTGTGGATCGCCGAGGCGATGGCCGTGCCGAGTGGGATGGGCACCGCGTTGCCGATCTGCTTGGCAATTTCGGTCTTGGAGCCGCACCAGCGAAAGTCGAGAGGGAAACCCTGGATGCGGGCCGCCTCGTAGTGGGTAATCGGCCGGGATACCGTCGGATGAAGGTATCGCCCCTTCTCCGGCTTGAAGAACTCGGTTCGGATGGTCACGGAGGGCTCACCCAAACGGAGCCTCCCCATTACATCGCCGGTGCCAGAATTATGGTTGTCCCAACTCTCAGTCGATAGATATCTGACCGTCGTATTTATTCCAGGGGGGTTCGGGACGTCGAAGATCTGAATCTCGTCGGATTCGTTCACTGTGTACCACTTACCGCGCAGATTCTTACGGTTCCCACCAGGGGGGATGGCCTCGTAGCGAGCCCTGGAGAGCGCCTCAGGAGTACGACGGAAATGGAGATCGCAGGTCGTGAAAACACCAGGAACGACCGCGTCGACTTCGGCGATGTACTCCTTTCCGTCCGGCAGTTCTGTGCCCCTCATCTCGAGCTGGCCGGACTCGTTGAACACACTGTCGACAGCTCGCCAGTACGAGGGCCCCGTGCCGACGCCCTCCAGTGGTTGTGGGGGCACACCAGTGCTGCGTCTGGGACGACGGATGTGTGTCGTTGCTGGGTAAGTGAACCCGCGACCGTTGTCGATGTCACGGCGTACCCCGATGACAATGGCTCGCCGTCGCGCCTGCACTGCACCGTAGTCGGCGGCGTTGAGGAGGTAGCGCTTGTTCTTCTTCTCGGCGGTGTCGGTTGGTCGGTGGCCTGGAGGACCAGCGAGCCGGTACTCGTGCAGCAGACCGCCCTCCTCCACCTGGCCGAGCAGATTGTGAAACTCGTCCGACTTCAGGAAGCGGTCAACGTTCTCGATGACGAATACCTTGGGGCGGATCGCGGCAACAATCCGAACGTATTCCTCCCAAAGGCGGTTGCGTTCGCTGCCCTTCTTGTCACGGTTCAAGGCCGAGAAACCTTGGCAGGGAGGTCCTCCGACCACCACGTCCGCGCGGAGGGCATCCGGCGTCGGCTTCCAGTCCTCAATGTCTCCCAGGTGGACGCGCGCGTGTGGAAGGCCCTTGTCGGAACGGCCGCTCCCGAAGTTGGCAGCGTACGTGGCTGCCGCAGCGGCGTTGTGCTCGACCGCCGCGATACTGTGGAAGACGGGTCCGCCGTCCGGTCCCCCCTCTGGGCGGAACTCGTGAAATCCCTGGGTGAAACCGCCGCAGCCGGAGAACAGGTCGACGACTGTGATGGGCTCTGGGGCGAGGGGACGGGACGCGTGCATGGGCTGATCCTAGCTTTGCAGGGCGGCGGCGATCGCACGTCCGACCGCCGTCGCGAGAGGTGGTGGCATCGCGTGGCCGATCTGGCGGTACCTGGACGTCTTACCGCCGAAGAAGCGCCAGTCGCCAGGGAATGCCTGGATCATCGCTGCCTGGTCGACGGTCAGTTTGGGTTGGCCCTCTGCAGGGAAGTCCGCGCCTGGAATCTCGTCGCCAAGGCTGTTGCCGTTCACACCGAGCGCCGCCCACGCTTTCTTGCTGCCGGTGGGACCGAGGTCGGCCCCACCTCGGCGTTCGGAGCCTCCGACGAGTGCGGGCGCGATCCGGTCTGCGCCCTTGGTCCAGCGTTCTGCGCCGGGCCAGCCGGCTGCTGACATTGAAGGGCCCAGGACCTGACCGACGGTCGGAGGCGGAGAATCGTACGGTTCGGGCCAGGAAAATCGAAAGAAGTACGGCTCCTGCAGGGCAACCAGGAAGCCGCTGCTGCGGTTCTGCGGCACCCCGAAGTCCGCGGCATTGAGGACTCGCCAACTCGAGCGGTAGCCCGCATTCCGGAGCTCGGTTTCGATCCATGAACGGTCAGGGATGTAGTCGGTGCTCTCGACGAGGTCCGGGACGTTTTCCAAGAGCAAGGCTTTCGGTCGGATGTCGCGTGCAAGGCCTATTGCGGCCCTGAGGACTGCCCTCTCCTCCGAGTCCTCGGCGCGACCCACCGTGGCCGACGATTTCACACGGGGGAGTCCGCCGCTGACGAGATCAACTCCCACCGTCTCCGGACGCATGCTCGGGTGGAACTGCACGACGTCCATGCAGACCACATCCCACTCCGGCCGGTTGAGGTCGATGGTGAAGCAGGCGTCCGCCTTGCTGTCGATGAGCAGCACAGGGTCAAACCCGGCATTCTCGAGCCCCAGGGCCTGCGCCCCGGCCCCAGCACAGATCTCAACTGACCTGAAACGACTCGACTTCACCGACGCCGCCGGAGCTAACCGCGAGATTGGTGCCGGGTCCTCCGGCGAGGCGTTCAGTGACCATTCCGCCGCGATGTCGCTTTCCGGCACTCTCTGCCGGATCTGCACGGTGTCGTCCTTGAAGGAGTAGGCGGACAGGCGTAGGGCGTCGACGGACTCCTGGGCGACAGTGCGCAACTCGTGGTCCAGCGCATGTTTCTCGATGCCGTCGAAGACTACGAACGGCGCGAGTCGGAGCAGCCTCTTGAGGAAGTCACGCAGCGTGTCGCGTTCGTTGAGGCCGGTAAGGTCAAGATCTTTCCACACCCGGAGAATAGCTCGGACCATGTGCGGGCTTCCGCCGAGCGCGGCCCGTCGGGCATAGATCTGGTCGAACGCGGCCTCACCGAGGATCTGGAGGGCGCCATAAGGCTCCGGGTCGTTGGAGGCGCGAACGAGCTGAGCCCTCCACCACAGCCGGCCGAAGACGTGCCGCGTGAGGTCCGTGCCGAGGACACGGTCCTTGGGAGGATGGGGGTAGCGCCAGAAGGCGACGTCCGGGAGCAGGACCAGCGCGAGGAAGGCCCAGACGTCTCGCGAGGCGGCCTCGGCGGGCACCATGCCCATCTCGGCGTGCAGGAAAGCCGCGAGCCGAAGGTCGAAGTCGGCGTTGCGCGCCCGGTCGGAGTCGCTTGGGAAACCGGCACGCTCGGCAAGGTCGACGACGCCTACACGCAGTTCCTGGAGCCTACCGGCGGAGACCCGATCGCCACCGGTGGCGACATAGACCGCCGACTCGTGGGTGATGGCCACTCGCCCGGCCAGCTCGGCGATTGCCTTCTCGCGGTACTCCTCGAAGAGCGGCCTGGCCTGTGCGGCGAGCAGGCGGGGGTAGAGAAAGCTCTTCATGACACCTCGAACATTTTGACCGCCGCCTGCAGATCCGAGGCGAACAGAGCGGGTGACTGCCGTTGGCGCAGACGGATGTCAGTGATCGATTGCCCTGGGAAGAGCTGATCGAACAGACTCAACAGGGTCGCGCCCAATGAGCCGGCGGGGAAGTCTGCGTCCTCGGCAAAGTCATCGTTTCCGAGCGCGTGCTCGATCATGATCCGGGCGGCGTCCGCGTACACCGCGGAGAGCACGATCCGATCCACGGGCCCAGGCCTGCCGGCCCTCTCGAATGCGTTCGCGGTGACGGTGTTCCGCTCGTTGACGAGCAGGAGCAGCGATCCCATGGTGGCGCTTTCCAGACTCCCGCTGATCTGCAGGTGCCAAGCCGCTTCGTCAGGGAAGGAGGTCAGGGAGAAGTCGATCACAGCCATGGGGAACTGTGGCGCGTCGCCCTGGAGTCGCAGAGCCTCCCTGTCGCTCCACAGGACGGAGCCGGCCCGACGGGGTGAGGAAGGACGCACGTCGCTCCGGCGCTCGGCCAGGACGAGCACGGTGTCGAGCAGGAGCAGACCGCCCAGATCCGCTCCGCGCAGTCGGACATCCAACTCCACAGCACCAGTGCCACCCTGCGCAAGGCGTACATGTTGCCCCGGCCCGCTGAGGTTGGACCCGGTGGCTGTCCACACGACCGCGAGCGTGAGCGCCGTATCTGCCGGAAGACCGGACTGCGAACGTGCCCGATCCAGGTCCACCCGGACTGTCCTGCGCAGATGCAGGTCCAATTGATAGTCCCAGTCCGGCAGAGCATCAGGCATGGCGACTTCGCCGTCCTCGGTCACCAGTAGCCACGACTCGGCGGCGACAACGTCCTCAGTCGGTACGCGATACGGAAGAACACGCCTTGTCACGGGGTCCTCACCGCCTCGACCTTGATACCGATCTCGGTCATCGTGTCCGGGGCCGGCCGCACGACGGCACGCCAGACGGACTCGCCGCCCTCGATCACATGAGTCTCGGCGGCATACAGGCGCCCGTCGCAGGCCTCCCAGCCGATGAGCATGGGCATGCTTGCCCCGATGGGCGGATCCGTCTCGCGCCCGCCTGTACCGGGGAGGGTGACGGCCAGGTCCATCCGGACCCGCTGCGGACCGGCCACAGGCAGCCGAAACTCCTGGACGAGCACTGAATCGTTGCTGCGATCGTCGTAGTACGGCTCGCCGACGTACTGCACGCGCGGACGGCGGTGCACGGTGCCGGTTCCACCGATCCCCGGCCTCTCGGCGAGGGATTCTCGATCGGCGGTGAACCCGCCCGCCCCGGCCGGCCCGCCGCCAGCGGCGGCGGGCTGTTCCGCACCTGAGGCGCTCCCCTTGTGAACGGGTCGACCCGAGGTCGGACGAGGCAAGCTCTCCTCCTCGGCCTCCCGCTTCGACGCACGGGTGGTGGTGCTGCCCGGCTTGGAGTAGGCAGTGGCTCCACCGATCCCCCAGGCGCCACCCACCAACCCTGAGAACAGCGAACTGGCCGCGCCCAGCGCGACGTTTTTGGCACCGGAGCGGGCGACCCCACCCACGGAGAGCAGACCGTCCAATGCCTCGCTGATGCGCCTGAACGTCGTCTGCACGTAGGTGCTCTCGGGCCTCTCCAGGGACTGCGGGTTCCAGGCGTCGTGCGTGGGGGGTTCCGCTCTCGCGTAGACCTCGTCCATGGCCTCGTCGGCCCTGAAGACGCCGGCATAGCCCTGGTTCGCGCTCGGCGGCTTCGGACCCGGACGGTAGGTGACGACGAGTTCGGCGGGTCGCATCAGACACACGTGGTGGACAAGGTCCTCTATGTCGAGCATGCGCGACGCGCGGGTCGGCTCCAGGGGCGGCATGATCTTCTTCACCAGTCCCAGGCGCCCGAGGTGCCGCCTGGGCTTTCTGCACCCCAGATCACTGCCGCCCGGGCCGGTCATCGTCTCGTAGGCGGCAACGAACATATTGAGCGGACGCGTCTCCCGTGGATCCGGTACGGAGTGCTCAATACCGTCGCAGGTGACGTTGAAGCGCATGGCCGCAGGCTTGAGGCCCGTGGAGATCATCTTGGGCCAGAGATGCCAGGCGATGGTGTCGGCCAGGTAGTTGGCCGCCGCCTGTGACTCGAGCTCGTCCAGGTTCGGATCGATGACGACGACGGTCGTCCCGGTCTCCTGCGGGCCGAAAGGTCTGAGACCCAGGCGCTGAGCCGTCACCTCCGCCTCTGTGCCGACCAGCGGTTCGACGACGTCTCCCGAGGTGTCACCCCACCAGTGGCGACCGGTGTACCGCCGGTCCCCACCGACTTCGGTGGCGACGTAGCTCTTCCAGAGCGTGCAGCCGATGAGCCTGGTCTCGTGGCCACCTTGCGCGGTGCGGCAGCGGGAGTGAACGAGAACGGTTCCTGGCTTGGACAGCAGGTAGAAGATGCCCTTGCCGAAGCCGTAGGTTCCGCCACCCAGCGCGGTGTCGCGCGGCTCGCCGATGTTGCGGATGAAGGAGACGAAGTCCCGGTCGGGGCCCACGGCGTCGTCGGCCCGGGTGGGTCCTCCGAGTCCCCGGGTGCTGCGGTCGGAGACAGCCAGGACCCGGGCCGGGCCGCGTTTGAGCGTCTCGCGCAGCGGAAATCTCTCCGCGCCCACGGGTGCGCCGTCGAGCAGAAGCTCCCGCCACGCGGCGGCGTGCGCAGGGCCGACCGTCCACATGTCGATGCGATAGTCGACAGGTTCGGAGGATGTCCTGAGACGTGCGTCCCAGCTGTTCTGGGCGGACTCGCGCACCAGGATGGTGAGCAGGTCGAATTCCGGGCGTCCGAGCTGATTGCGGATGCCCTCGGCGGCGCTCGCGCCTTCTGGCGGATAGGGCTGGGAAAACCAGCGCGGCTCCGTCATGCGGACTCCTGAGTCAGGCTGTCGATCATCCCGGACACCTGGCCGGTCGTGAGGGGGGCTGGGATGTCACCGGACAGGTCGATCGTGTACTCGACATCCAGCGCCGACACCGGCACACCCGCCGCAACAAGTGCCCGACCCGTCAGTCCGGGAAAGTCGGCATCCACCCGATACCACCTCTCCTCCCCGATCGTGAAGCGCACGTCGCGGTAACGGCCGGCGTCGGAGAGTCGGTATCCGGCCAGCGCCAGCAGTTCCAGAAGCGCGTCCTCGTCGTCGCACAGCCGAAGCGCCTGCTCGACCAACTCCGAGAGTGCGATGCCGACGCCGTTCACGCCTGTGCGGTGCAGACGGAACCAGGCCAGGCAGAGCGTCCCACCGACCGGCTCCTCGAGTTGGTCGAGGCCGTGGATCCGCGGCCTGCGGCCTTCTCCGTTGGTACCCGCCTTCACCTCGACGGCAATGGTCGTGGCCGAGAAATCGTGGCAGTGGCCATCAGGCCCGCGCCAGAGCCGGTGGGCGCTGGCATCCCGCTCGAGAAGTCGACTCAGGACCGTCAACTCGCCGAAGAGTCCAGCGACTTGTTCGGGACCCAGCGGTGTTGGCTGCGTTCGGAAGAGGGACCTCCACCGATCGAGTACGAGGTAGAGCGCCTTCATGGGATTCTCGGGAAGCTCAGCAGTCGCACCCAGTACGTCCACGCACAACTCCGTGAACAGGTCGTTGAGATCCTCGCGCAGGCAGACCAGATCCGCGTAGGTTTGATACGTCTCCCTGTCCTCCAGTGCACGCTTGCGCAGTCGGAGCACCGGCCCGTCCAGCCCGGTTCGTATCTTGCGCTGCGAGGGTACGGGCAGCAGGACGTGTCGGTGGCCGGCGTAATCGACAGCCACTGACAGAGGGCCGTACGCGGCGACAACAGGCAACTGGGAGACCCGTAGGCGACGTTCCCCCGTGGTCTGCTCGGTCGCGAGTGCGGCCCAGCGCTCCTCAACGAGCGTGCGGAGGACGTCGTCGTTCATGCGTCCTCGCTGTCGAGGAGGCTGTAGTCCTCGTCCTCGATCCGCACATTGGACAGGTTGGCGGATATGTACCTCTTTACCGTGCTGTCCATGTCCCTGGGCTTGGGGAAGACCAGGCCGACGCCGATTACGTGCTCCTCGGCGTTCAACGGGGCACGTCGATTCTTCGACGGACTCGGCTGGGACACTTTGTCGATCGGGTAAAGGACGAGCAGGCCGGTGTCCGGGAGCTGTGCACGACGCTTGTCCATGATGGCCTCTTCGGCCAGCTTCGCTGTGTCCCCGGTCAGGTCCACCGCAGCATCGCGTCGGCTCATCAGTGTTTTGATGTCCGCGAAATCCGGGGTGGGATTGGGAAGATCGAGACAAGCGCGGATGTTGCGTCCGACGGTCACTCCTCGGGCAAAGGTGAAGCCCTCGCCCTTGGGATTGCCGACGATGGCGACGTTCCACCGGCGCAGCGATCCGGCCGTCGCGACTCGTTTCCGGATGTAGTCGATGATCAGGTCCGCGTCGTTCTCCGGCGACTTCTCGTGGAACCTGTAGGCCGACAGGAAGTCGGTCACGGCGTCGTGCGGCACGTCGCGGAAGAGGTACCGACCATCTGCCGGGCGTTCCTCCACTCTGACCGCGCTCGCTGCAGAAGCAACAACCAGCTCGCGTGCGGCGGCAATGTTCACCTGCAGCCATTCGGCGTTGGTGTGGAAATAGTGGGTCTGTACCCGCTTCCCTCCGTAGGACGAGGCCGCTGTAACGGCGTCGCGCATCTTGGCAGCCGCGGTTACCCGCAAGCTGGGGTGCGTGCGCAGCCTCACAGCAAAGGTGAGGGGCGTCTCGGCTTCGGTCATGTAGACGTCGATGTCCCGGCGCATCTCCGTCTCGACCGTGGCCAAGTGCCTGAACCACTCAGCCAACTCGTCCGTCATCCAGATCCGCGGCAGGTCGGCATAGCCGCTCCTGAAACCGAACCAACGCCCCATCTGCAGAAGCGTGTCGTACGCGGAGACGGCGCGAACGAAGTAGCTCACTGACAGGCCCTCGAGGGTGAGTCCTCGCGACAGGGTGTTGCCACCGACGGCAATCGCCACGACCGGGCCGTTCTCGTAGTCGAGGCGGTCCTCGCTACTGGAGTTGTCCATGATGACGCGGCAACTGTCGAGGACACCCGGCAGTTCGGGAAGCAATTCCTCGAAGGAAACCTTCGTCTCACCGAAGTCCTCGGCCGGGACTCGGCAGGTTTCCTTCTCCCAAAGACTGTGCAGGCGTGAGAGGAAGCTGGTGTCCGAGAGTGAACGCGCGGCCCGGTCGCGTAGATGCTTCAGCGGTTTCCCGAAGCTGTTGTGCACCGCGGTGTTGACGCTGGTGTGGATCAGCATCGTGCTGTGCTGATTGCCGGTGGCCCTTACACGTCGGGCAGCCGTGACCAGCCAGAAGTACTCGATTGCAGACCGCAGCGTGTCGGTGATGACGGGCTCGAAGTCTTCCACGTCGGCCCTGGTCTCGGGCCGCACGCACGGGACGTCGTCCTGAGGGACCGACCGGATCATGTCGTGACCGTCGTCGACCTGCTCAGGGTCCTCGTCGTCGAGGGCGTACCGCCCGAAGAGGACTTCGGTGCCGAAGTGGCCCTCGGGCTTGGGCAGATTGACGACGAAGTCCTTGGGATAAAGATCCTCGGCGCTCGGGTCGATGAGCAGGTTCGCGAACGGCGAGGCCGTGTACCCCACATAGGCGGACCTCGGCAGGGAGCTCATGATATCCAGGATCAGGGGGTTGATCGACTTGGTGGCCACAGTGGCCTGGTCGGCCTCGTCGTCGATGATCAGCGCAGGGCAGTCCTCAAGGTAGTCGGAGGCCTTCTCAAGCCATCGCGCTAGCTTGCGCAGTACCGTCGCGTTCTTCTTGACCACGCACAGCACGCGCGTCCTGTTGCTCTTCCCGAAATAGGAGGCAGGGTTCTCGTGCGGAGTGAAGTCCTTGTCGAGTCCGGTCAGCTGGGACCACATCGAAGGATTGGGCTCCACGAGTTGCTGCACCAGTCGGGCCTGGGTCTGACGTCGAAGGCCGTTGTGGATGCCCGCCAGGACGATGAAGAGCTTGTAGCCGCGGTCGGCCGCCTTGGCCATGACCGAGGTGAAGTTGGTCGTCTTGCCGGACTGCACGTACCCCACCACGAGGCCTCGGGTGGAGAACGTCCTCTCCTTGGGATGATTAAGCAGCGAGACGACGCGGGTCGAGGAATCGTCAAGGCTGTTGATCGCCGACTCCTGCGACCATCCGTTCTTACGAAGCAGATCCACGATCGCGGGCCAGCACTTGTCCTTGACCTGCGGCCCCGTGTACCACGTGTCCCGGTTGCCCAGAACCACCGCGTGCGGTTCCTCGAGCTCCTTGATACGGATGGCCTGCTGTTCGTGCCGCTCACGGATCCGCTGAACGATGTCCGGACTGATGCCGAGCAACTCCAGCCGCTTGACAGCTTCCGAGGGGGGAAACGTGTCCAAAAGCGCCTTGAATGTATCGTACATATTATCGAATTCGTCGGCCATGGGAGTCGACCGTTCCCCCGCTCTCGTTCACTGAAGCCGACTGGACCGCAGGGCCTCACGTCTCCGCGGATTGCTCCATGAACGACACAGTCACCCTGCGGCGCACACCGGCACGCCCACCGTCATATAACCCCTAGAGACTATTCGGTGAGAAGGGGGCCGATACACGAAATCAAGGTCGCCGGCGAACGTCTCGCCCCACGACGTGGCACCCTGCAAGGAGGCCACAGGTCGCGTCAGCGCCCACCAGCACACGATCGCCTGGACGTCACACTTGCGGCGATCCGGCGCGCGACATCCTCGGCCGACTCATGCTCCCAGAACCTGAGGACCATCCAGCCTGCGGACAGCAGGTGATCGGTCGTCTCTCGGTCGCGCGCCATGTTCCTGTCGAGCTTCGAGCGCCACCATTCGGCATTCGCCCGCGGACTCGTGGCATGGACCGGGCAGCCGTGCCAGAAACATCCGTCGAGGAACACCGCGATCTTCAGCTTGCCGAAGACGATGTCCGCGGTCCGACGGGGCATCCCCGGGACGGGAACGTGCACTCTGTAACGCAAGCCGCCGCCGTGCAGCAGTCGACGAACGGCCAACTCCTGCGTCGTATCACGGGAAGCCTGACGACTCATTCGGGCGGCGACGGCCGGCGTCGAAGCGGACGGGGACATGGAACCAGTCTCCCGTATTGATGCCAGGGTGCAACCATGTACCGAGCCCGCGGTCAGGCGGCACACCAGGTCTGCCCTGACCCACGCCTCAGTGATTCACACCGACCCCGGGGCGCCACTTACTCGCCACCCGTGCGCGTTCATGATTCCCCGCCGGTCCTCTACGACCTGTTGGGTGATCTTGTGACGAAGGTCGGAGGGCAGCCGGGGCACTACCCGCGTGCGAGAGAACGCAAGGGTTCAGTGGCCATTGGCGCCCTGCACTTCGATGATCGCCACTCTGCCCGAAACCCGGTCGACCGTCGCGAACCGAACACCAACCGCGCGCCCGGGCGACGTTACCGGACACTGCACAGAGCCGCTGGCTCACAACCAATCAGCGTGCCGTAACCCCTGGCGAGGCCGGAGCGCCCAGTGCTGTCCCGACCTCCGCCTCGAAGTGCATCTGGGCCCGATCCAGCGCCCCGTCCGGATCGCAGCCGTGAGCGTGCAGCCAGTGGAGGAGGTCTGCGATCGCGTCGATTGCGGCCTCCTCTGCGGTGGCGAGGCTCAGCCGGCTGCCGTGCCGGGCTCTCGGAAGCTCGGCAGGACTGTAGAGACCGAGCAGAGCCTCTGCCCGTGTGACGCGGGTTCCGCCGGCATGCCCCTCGGGTGAGGTGAGACTGGTCGCGAGTTCGCACCACGTGACCTTGGAGTCCGTGTGCAGGACGACGCCCCAACTGTCCGCGACCGCGTCCAGCAGGGCAATGCCGCGCCCGCACTCCGCCTCACGTTCGGGGGCGAGGAGAGTCGGTAGTGCACGCGCGTCCGGGTCGCGGACCTCGATACGCAAACGCGTCCCCCTCACCGCGACCGCGAGCGTCGTCGGCGTACCCGGGCCGACGTGGGCGATGACGTTCGACACCAGTTCGCTGACGCAGAGTTGAGCGTCCTCCACGCACTCCTGAAGGCCCCACATCCCGAGGTGCAGACGCAGGATGCGACGTAGCCCGGCGACCTCCCGCGGTTCAGCCAGGAAGGGCAGTTCCCACGGCTTCCTCTGCATACAGTGATCGACTTCCATGCCGCTCCCTATGTACGCCGACCGTCGGTCGGTCACCGAGTGAGTTCGTTCGGCCACATGCTGTGTCGACATGGGTGAGCATGGCAGTGCACGTCCCGCCGTGCAATGTGCACGAAGGGATTCGCCGGATCGGGTGATTGGCCCCGTAGCACCTTCACAAGGAGACTGAACGCCACGTCATGCAGGAGGAGTTACCTTGGCCGGTTCACCAACAGCCCGTCGCCGTCGCTTGGCGATCGAGCTCAAGAAGCTCCGGGAGGACAACAAGCTGACCTGCAACCAGGTCGGGCAGGCCCTCGACTGGAGCGGTTCCAAGGTCAACCGGCTGGAGACGGGTAGCGGTCGAGTACAGCCTTCGGACGTGGACGCGCTCTGCCGCTTCTACGACACCACGGACGAGCTGCGCGAGTTTCTCAAGTCCCTGGCAAAGGAATCCAAGGTGCGCGGCTGGTGGCAGGCGCACGGCGCCGGGGTCCCGCAGTGGTTCTCCGTCTACATCGGCCTGGAACAGGACGCTTCGAGCCTGCGCCAGTACCAGTGCGAGTTCGTGCCCGGCCTCGTGCAAACCTCCGACTACGCAGCCGAGTTGCATCGAGTCTCCAACCAACTCACGGCGACGGACCTGGACCGTGCAGTGAACGTACGCATGGAACGGCAGGCGATGCTCACCCGAGACGGGGCGCCCGACCTGTGGTGCATCGTTCACGAGAGCGTGCTGCACCATGTCGTGGGGAACCGAGCCCTGATGCGGCGCCAGCTCAACCGTATGCTGGAAGTCGGCGAGTTGAAGAATGTGACACTGCAGGTTCTGCCGTTCGACGCCGGCACCTACCCCGCGACCGGCGCTTTCACCATCCTCGGCTTCCCTGAGCAGGAGGACCCCGATGTGGTGTATCGCGACGGACTGACCGATGCCATCTACTTGGAGACACCCGGCGACGTGAGCCAGTACACGAGAGCCTTCGACAATCTGCGAGCCGTCGCCTCCAGCCCGCCGCGATCGGCAGCACTGATCAAGCACGTACTGGAGGAGCACTCCCGATGAGCACGGCGACCGGCACGACAGGCCAGGGCAGATGGTTCAAGAGCAGCTACAGCAACGGCTCGGGTGGGGAGTGCGTGGAAGTGCGCTTCGCTGACGCCGACGCGGCAGTGCGGGACTCCAAGCTCCCCGACGGCCCGCGAATGGCAGTCGCCGGCAACGCATGGGGTCGGTTCGTGGGCGCACTGCGAGCGGGCCTGTTCCGCTGAGACAGCTTGGGGTCATCGCTCGTCGGCTGCGTCGGGGGCACCGTTGTCGTCGCGAAGTCTTCGCCAGAGCCGGCTACGGTGCAGCACGAAGAGGGCGATGAACAGGACAACCGTCTGCAGACCCACGGCCAGCAGCCAGAAGACGGATCTGCTCTCCAACTCGTTCGTCATGTAGCTGAAGTTCATACCGAAGAATCCGGTCAGGAACGTCAGCGGCAAGAAGATCGTCGACACGATGGCGAGCCTGTTGATCACGCCGTTCTGCTCGCCCGACACCAGGGACGAGTAGCTGGCGAAGGCACGCCGGGCGGCGTCCTGGAGGGACTCGATGCTCGTGAGGGCCAACCGCATGTTGCGTTGGTACTCACGAGTGAGCCGCTGCCGCTCCTCCCGAACGCTGCCGCTCATCATCCTCCGCGCGAGGGTCTCGTCCGCCGCCTCCGCATAGGGCAGGAGCGCGTGGTGCAGGAGGGCCGCGTGCCGTCGCAGGAGCGACAGACGGTGCACCTGCTGGGGGTTCCGTTGCTGGAACATCTCGTCCTCCAGGTCCTCCACCTCCAGCAAGGCCTGTACGGCGGAGCGGTGAAAGCTCTCCAGGGCCTCTTCCAGCAGCAGGAACAGCGTGGCCACAGCGTCGGAGGGTCTTTCGTGCGGCAGCTGGGCGATGAGGCTCTCGATCACGCCGATCGGTCCTCGGTGAACCGTGACCAGGTGCCGCTCGGTCACGAAGACGTGGACATGGCCCAGCCTGCTGCCTTCGATCACGGGCACGACGAACCCGGCCCGGTCCCCCAGGTACTCGGCCCGCACGGATTCGCCTTCCCTGCCGAGCCATGTCAGGCCCTCGGCCTCCAGGCCGAGCTCGTCGGAGACCGGCCGTTCGCCGGGCGATGTCTCCTTGGGCAGCCCGATGTCCACGAGCAGGAAGTGGGATGCCGCGAGACGCTCACGTGCCTCCGACACAGGGGCACTGGCAACGACGCCTTCCGGCATCGACACCACCGATACGATCATCGCCCCTCACCGTGGATCACGCCCTGCAGCGGCACTCCCCCAGCCTGCGCACACCCCGACGTCCACGCATACGGAGAGACTCGTTCGCACCGCCGGGAACCCCGATCGGGTGAACGACGTGGAGGGTGCCGCGTCCACGGGTAAGCGGCTTCCCGGTCCCGAGGACCAGGCCAATATATTCGTCGCTTGATGAATATATTGGCTGTGCAGGTGGTGTGTCCCTGGGCACGGTCGTAGCGTCGATACAGGAGCAACCTTTGCGAGGGGGTCGACAGCGCCGTCCGGCGCGCGCCCCGGATTCGGGTATCACGGGGCGCGGTAGGCCAGTGGGCACGGAGGGCCACGTGGGCTCGGAGAAAGGGCTAGGGAGCAGACATGCAGAGACACAAGCTGATGACAGCGGTTCTGATCTATGCCGCTGCGGCGGTCGCGGCAGTCGTACCGGCATCCGCCTCCCCTTCCGTAGGGTCACAGCCAAGCGCTCACGTCGTGATCGTCGACTGCTTCTCGAAGCCGCAGGTGCGCCCCAGCGAGTTCTTGATCGCGTGCGGGGACGGCAACAGCAGCCTCATCGCGCTCAAGTGGACGCACTGGGGCTCGACGTCGGCAACGGGCCGCGGGCTCAACGTGGTGAACGACTGCAAGCCGTACTGCGCCGCAGGCAAGTTCCACAACTACCCCGTGATGGTGCGACTGGAGCGCCCCGAGGCATGGCCGCAGCATCCTGAGCAGCAGCGGTACACCCAGCTGCACCTCGTCTACACCGAAGGCAGGCCGGAGCACACCACGCCGGAAGTGACCATCCGGCTCTGGCCCTGACGTTCACCCCTGACGTTCACCCCTGACGTTCACCCCTGACGATCCAGACCCGCCGGTCAGCCCTCGTGGCTGCGCGGCGGGCCTGGTCGGCGGAGTGCACCTGTCGGGGCCGAGGCTCGCGTCGCGTCGCCCCGCCGTCGTGCTGTGCGGCTCGTACGATCCGGAGGCATGGTGCACAAGCGTGTGATCGTGTCCGGGCTGGTCCAGGGCGTGTTCTTCCGGGACACATGTCGGCGGGTGGCCAGTGAGTACGGGGTGTCCGGCTGGGTGCGCAATCTGGCCGACGGACGTGTGGAGGCCGTGTTCGAGGGCGATCCGGACGCCGTCGAGACGCTGGTGCGATGGGCGCGGCAGGGGCCGCCGTCCGCTGTGGTGGAAAGCGTGGAGGTGTGGGAAGAGGCGCCCGAGGGGCTTGAGGGGTTCGAGGTGCGAAACACGCCGAGGGCCGCGCGCTGAGAGCGGCCGTCGAGCCGCTCGGGCCGGCCGGAGGCCGGACCGGACACGGGACACGGGACACACCAAGGGCCGGGAGCGGAGGCTCCCGGCCCTGTGCTCGTGGCCACCGGCTCGGTCACATGGCTATGTCGGCCGGCCTGTGGGTGTGGCTCTCCACGTCCGCGGCTGCCCGGTCCACCAGTTCATGGGCCAGTTTCGAGCAGGCGCGGGCGGCTGCCAGCTCTTCGCCGATCTTTGTGTCAGGGGTGTCGCCCGGGCTGCGCCTGGCCACTCCCGTGCCCAGGACGCTTGGGGCGTCGGGGCCACTGAGGGAGGCCGTGCAGGCAGTGCGGGTCCCGTCTTCCTCGAACGACAAGTCGATGTTCCAGTGTTGCGTCATGACGGATCACCTTCGCCGTACCGGTTCCGTCGGCCCCGGCGCGCGGGGCTCGTGGCGGTTACTTGGCGGGATGTGCCTGTTCCACCAGGTCCTTGAACTGGTGGAGGTCCGCCCGGACGGTCCGTTCTATGGCGGAGGACTGGGCAAATCCCTTGGGCCCCCCGAAGGCGTTGTGCGCCTCGGTGGGGTCGTACTCCATGCGTACCTGCATCCTGGTGTGGGTCGCGTCGAGCGGGAGGAGCGAGACGGAGCCGCTCAGGTGCGGGGCCTTGCTGGTCCTCCACGTCATCGTCTCTTTGGGGTGGAGATCTTCGGTGGCGGCATCGATCTCGTGGGCGGTGCCCCTGCCGGCCAGCAGATCCATGTGTATGCCCGACGCACCTTCGCGCCGGGCTTCGCGGACTCCTCCGACGAAGCGTGGATAGTCCTCGACCTGGTGCAGGTGGTCCCAGACCACGCCGCCAGGTGCGGTGATGTCGATCTGTTCCTCGAGAATGGGCATGGCAGTCTCCCTGTCTCTGTATCCAGGGTGCGTTCCGCCGCGCGTGACCGCAACGGATCGGGGCCGGAGCCCCGCCGCCGCGGCCGCTCCGTGCGCCGCGTCGCCGAAGCCCGGCCCCGACCGGACAGGGAAGCCGCCTCGCCCACGAATGATCCGCTTATCCGGCTGCCGCGCGGGTTGCCGCCGCGGATATTCCTGTCACGAATTCATGACAGAAACGTGACATGAATTCCGGATGACGTCACGGAGCCTTCCTTCAATACCTCAGGGCGCCTTTTTGATCAGCTTGCCGTCCGCCCCGATCACGAACCACTCGCCGTCCAGACCCTGCCCGTTGACGTCACCGGGCGTCGCGTCGCCGACGTAGTAGTAGAGCGGCCAGTCTCCGTACGTGGCCTGCTCCGCACCCTCGCCCAGCTTGGTCTCCTTCAGCAGGGAGGCCTTGGCGCCGCTGCCCGCGGTGACGTCCTTGGGGGAGGTGAGGGCGGGCCAGACCGCGATGCAGTCGACGTCGCACGCACTGCCGCCGCCGGGCTTGTCCTTGGTGAATCCGTAGAGCGTACGGCCCGAATCGTCGACGAGGATCCTGCCGAACTGCGAGTCGGCGATCTTGACGGAGGCGGCGGCGGAGGCGGGCCTGCCGGTGGATCCGGCGGACGCGGCAGGCTCGTCGGAGCCGCCGCAGGCGGTCAGGGTGAGCAGGGCGAGTGCTACCGCCGGGCCTGCCAGAAGCGTGGTAGTAGTACGCGTACGTGAACGGGTCCTGCGCATGGTGATCCCCCGTGTGTGGTGTGTGTGGGTACGTCAGTTACTACGCGCACAACTGACCGACGGTTCAATCGAATTCAGTAATGTTCAGTTGAACGAGCCCGAGTTCCGGTGCGTACTTCCCGGCGAACCCGACTCTATCCGGGCCGGGCCCAACGGGAGGACAAAAACAATGCAGAGGCGAATTCTGGCCACAACAGCAGCAGCAATTGTGGTTGGTGTTGCGGGTGTTACTCCGGCGATCGCGCACGACGGTCATGGCGGCCACGGCTCGGCCGACGCAACGCAGTCGCAGACGCAGACGCAGACGCAGACGCAGACGACCGTGGCGGACAAGGCGGACGCGAAGGCGGCCGGCGCGGCCACCTTCACCAGGCCCGCCACCGGCAGGGCTGTCGCCTTCGCCGCCGAACTCTCCGGCGCCGACGAGGTCCCGGTCCAGGGCGGCCCCGCCGTGAACGACCCCGACGGCAAGGCCATCGCCCTGGTCAAGGTGAAGGGCGACCGGGTCACGTTCGCCCTCCAGTGGAAGGGCTTCGTCCCCAGCCTCGGCCACATCCACGAGGGCGCCGCCGGAAAGAACGGCGCCGTGAAGGTGCCTCTCTTCGGCAGCGCGATGCCCGACACCGTGCACTCTGCCGCCGGGCAGGTCGCGATCACCGATGCCGAGCTCGCCGAGCGCATCCGCAGGCACCCCTCCGGCTTCTACGTCAACCTTCACAGCGCCGAGTTCCCGGGCGGGGCGGTACGCGGCCAGCTCAAGCCGCTCAAGCGGAACGTCAACCCGCTGGAGATCATCAAGGGCGGCAAGCTGCGGGCCCTTGCCAACGGCGGCCAGGAGGTCCCGAAGAACGACACGTCGAAGGTCGGCGACCCGGACGGGCACGCGGTGACCTTCCTGCACCCGAAGGGGACGGCGGTCGACTACTCGCTGGCGTGGATCAACATCAAGAGCCCGTCGAAGGGGCACATCCACAAGGGCCGCTTCGGCAAGAACGGTGACGTGGTCTTCGACTTCTTCAACCGGCCGGTGCCGGACGGGATCTTCGCCGTCTCCGGGCGGCTGGGGGGACAGAACCCGGACGTGGTGAAGCGGGTCCGCGAGAACCCGGGCAACTACTACTCCAACATCCACACCGGGGAGTTCCCGGACGGCGCCGTGCGGGGGCAGTTCTTCCGCTGATGCGGCCGACTTCCGCGGATGCCGCGGGCCGGCGTCCACGGTCGGCGCGGACGTCGCCGGTCGGCGCGGACTTCGCGGTCGGCGCCGACCTCTTCCGTACAGGCGTCGACGCCCACGGCCCGATGCCCACGTCCCGGGCGCCCGGCGCCCGGACGAAAGCGCCGCTCGATTAGGCTCGAATGCCGTCGGTCGAAGACCGAGCGCACCGCGCGAACCGAGCGAAAGGCGGCACACCATGGCCAGGATTCCGGCAGCGGCAGTCGCGGCGAGCGGCCTCATCGGGGGCTACGGCGTCGCCCGCTGGACCAGGAAGCGTCCGCTCGGCGGGGTCGCCCTGGCCGCCGCGGGCGCGGTGGCCGCGCGGCAGTGGCAGCAGCAGGCCGGAAGCAAGGCCGCCGCGGGGCTGAGCGCCGCGTACGTCGCCGCCTTCGCCGGCTCGCATCCGCTGGCGAAGAAGGTCGGGGCCTGGCCCGCCGTGTTCACCGTGGCGGGCGGGGTGGCCCTCGCCTCCTGGGCCGTCACACGCAGAGCGGCCTGACACCGGGCGGACCGACACCAGGGCGCACCGGGACACCCGGGCGCACCGAGGCACCCGGGCCCTGCGCCACCGGTCGACCCGGCAACCGGCCGACGGCATGCGGCCCTACGCGACCGGCCGAGCGACACCCGAGCGGTCCGGCGAACACCCGGCCGGCCGGGGCCGAGGGGCGTCCGGAGCCGCGGGCCACCCGGGCTCGGCAGCCACGCCCGGCTCGGCAGGTCGGTCGGTCACGGCGCTCGGCCGCCGTCGGCGAAGACGCCCAATTCCCAAGCCGGGGAGCCGCGTTGAACGGGTGCGGCCCCCCATCCGTACATAGGGGCAACTCCCCCTTGGAGCTGGGCGCGGGGCCGGAAGGAAAGGTCCGGTCACGCGCCCAGCGCATGGGCGACCGTATAGATCGCCAGGCCTGCCAGCGCACCGACCACCGTGCCGTTGATACGGATGAACTGCAGGTCGCGGCCGATGTGTGCCTCGATCTTGCGGGACGTGTGCTCGGCGTCCCAGCTCGCGACCGTGTCGCTGATGAGGGACGTGATCTCCGTGCGGTACGTCGTCACCACGTAGACCGCGGCCTCCTCCAGCCAGCCCTCCAGCTTCCGCTGCAGCCGGCCGTCCGTCGCGAGACGGGCCCCGAAGGCCATGAGAGAGGCGCGGGCGCGCAGACGCAGTTCGCTGCGGTCGTCGTCCGCGGCCGAGATGATCATGGCGCGGACGGAGGACCATGCGGAGGCGATGATGTCCTGCACCTCGGGCCGGGCCAGCATGTCCGACTTCATGCGCTCCACCCGTGCGCGGGTGTCCGTGTCGCCCTGGAGATCGGCGGCGAAGTCGGCGAGGAAGCGGTCGATCGCGCCGCGCGCCGGGTGACCGGGGGCGTCACGCATCTCGGTGACGAACCTGACCAGCTCCTTGTAGACGCGCTCGCCGACCTTGCGGTCGACGAAGCGCGGGGTCCAGCCCGGAGCCCCGCCCTGGACCGCGTCCATGACGGAGTCGCCGTGCAGGACCAGCCAGTCGTGGGCGCGGGCGCAGATCAGGTCGACGGCACGGTGATGGGCACCGTCGGCGACGATCTTGTCCAGGGCCTTTCCTATGCCCGGGGCGATCTCGGCCGCCTCGGCGCGGCGGGTGATGGCCTCGCCGACGACCGCCTGGACGTCGGAGTCGCGCAGGACGGTGAGCGCGCCGTGCAGCGCCGTCGACAGCTCGGCGGTGACGCGGTCGGCGTGCGCGGGTTCCGCGAGCCAGGCGCCGAAACGGCCGCCGAGGGAAAGGGAGCGCAGCCGGGCCCGTACGACGTCGCCGGAGAGGAAGTTCTCGCCGACGAACGATCCGAGCGAGGCGCCGAGCTGGTCCTTCTTGGTGGGGATGATCGCGGTGTGCGGGATGGGGATGCCGAGGGGGTGCTTGAACAGGGCGGTGACCGCGAACCAGTCGGCCAGCGCACCGACCATGCCTGCCTCGGCCGCGGCGGCGACGTAGCCGGGCCAGCCCTCGACTCCGGCGTTCTTCGCCCAGGTGGCGAGCACGAAGATCAGCGCGACGAGCAGGAGCAGACCGGTGGCCGTGAGTTTCATCCGGCGCACACCGCGTTGTTTCTCCTCGTCGGCGGCGGTGTACGCGAAGGAGGGCAGCGGCGAGGTGCGGGTACGGCCTGCGGCACCCGCGGACGCAGGAGGCCGTCTCGCCCCGTCCGCGCGCCCGGCGGTGCCCGCCGTGAGCTGCTTCCCCGTCGCTGCGGGCTTCTCGGAAGCATGGGCGTCCGCGGGGGTGGAGGTACCGGCGGCGCCCCTGTCCGTGTCCCCTGGTGTGTCCGGCTCAGCGCCTTCAGTGCGTTTCATCCGCTCCACCCGTCCGCGTACGTATCGTCCCTTCCCTACCTGACCTACTCCCGGGGCGCACTTCGAGTTCCCGCGCGGGCCCGCGGGTAACCCGGGCGGGCGCGGAGCGGGTCGCGATGCGGGGCAGATGGGCGCAGGGAGCAGGAACAGGACGGCAGGGGCGGGCGGCAGGGAAAGGGCTGTAGGGCAGGGAGGCGGCGGGCCCCTACCCGAGCTCCCCGCTACTCGAGCTCCCCGCGTGCCCCACCCCTTTCGTCCTTCTCCAGGCGCTCGCGCCGGCGAGCCTCCTTCAGCCGCTGCTTCTCGGCCTTGCGGAGCTTGCGCTCGACCCCGACACCGCCCATCAGCGCGAAGCCGGTGATCGTCACGCGCGGAGAACCCGGCGTGATCTCTGCCTCGACCGAGCCCGCCTCGGCGAAGCCGCCCATCAGGCCGAAGCCCCGGACGTCGACTTCCATGTCCGGGGGAACGGTGATCTGCACACCACCCATGATCGCGATGCAGCGGATCACGACGTCCCGGTCCTCGAAGTTCGCGTCACGCAGATCGATCTCGCCGCCCGCCTGCAGGACGACGGCGGTGAACCGGCGCCCGATCGTCCACGTTCCCTTGCGCCCGAAGCCGCCCCAGAAGGCGAACGCCCCCTTGGAGGTCGCGGGCCTGCCGATACGGCGCGACCAGTCGGCCCCGCCCCCGGCGGGAGCCGCGACCGGTGCGGCGGCCGCCCCGCCGGGCGCCGGGAGGTCCCGTACCAGCGGCTCCAGCTCCCCGCGCGTACGCGCCTTGAACGTCGCGTCGAGCCGTTGCTCGAACTCGTCCATGTCCAGCCGGCCCTCGGCCACGGCATCGCGCAGGCGCTCGGCGATCCGTTCCCGCTCGACATCGGAGGCACGCATCTCCGGAAGATCGTTGGTCATACGGAAAGCGTAATCAAGCGGCACGGCCCGAACATCCGGTTGTGCACAGTCGGCCCGGCCGGTCTCGTGCCGCGGCCCGACGGCGCGACGTCCGCAGCGCGACGAGACCGGGACGGGACGAGACCGGGACGGGACGAGACCGGGACGGGACGAGACCGGGACGGGACGAGACGGGGCGAGACGAGTCGGGGCGAGACGCGGAAGCGGACGCTCAGAGTGTCACGCGTTCCGAGTACATCTTCGCGATCACCGCCTCGATGTCCGGCTCGCGCACGGACAGGTCCACCAGCGGATACTCCGCCGCGATCGCGGCCACGATCGGCGCCGCCGACTCCGATGCCGGGAACGACAGCCACTGGCGCGGCCCCTCCACCCGTACCGGACGCGCCCCCGCGACCTCGATCGGCGGCAGCTCCCGGTCCAGGTCCACCACCAGCGTCCGCTCGCTCGCCCCCACCTCGTGCAGCCCGGCCAGAGCCCCGTCGTACATCAGCCGGCCCTGGTCGATGACCATGACCCGCTTGCACAGTTGCTCGATGTCGGTCAGGTCATGGGTCGTGAGCAGCACGGTCGTGCCCCGCTCGGCGTTCAGGTCGCGCAGGAACCCCCGCACCTTCGTCTTGGAGACGACGTCGAGACCGATGGTCGGCTCGTCGAGGTAGAGCACTTCCGGGTCGTGCAGCAGCGCCGCCGCGATGTCGCCGCGCATCCGCTGCCCGAGCGACAGCTGCCGTACGGGCACGTTCAGCAGCTCACCCAGGTCCAGCAGCTCCACGCACCGGTCCAGGTTGGCGTGGTACCTGGCGTCGGGGATCCGGTACATGCGGTGGACGAGCCGGTACGAGTCGATCAGCGGCAGGTCCCACCAGAGCGTGGTGCGCTGCCCGAAGACGACGCCGATGCGCTGTGCCAGCCGGGTCCGTTCGCGTGAGGGGTCGATCCCGGCGACGCGCAGCCGGCCGCCGCTCGGCGTCAGAATGCCCGTCAGCATCTTGATGGTGGTGGACTTTCCGGCGCCGTTGGGGCCGATGTAGCCGACCATCTCGCCGCGCGGCACGCTGAAGCTGATGCCGTCGACGGCCCGTACCCGCGTCTTCTCCCGTCGCAGCAGACCTGCTCTGCGGCGTACGTCGAAGACCTTCTCGACGCGGTCGAGTTCGATGAAGTCACCCGTGGTGTCCATGGTGTCCATGAGGGTTCAGCTCCCCGTGCTCCGGTACGAACGAAGGCCCGCCCGCCAGGCCAGTCCGGCGAGCGCACAGCACAGCGCGGCGACGAGCGGCGGCGTGAAGGCCAGCCAGCGCGGCAGGTCCAGCGGATAGGGCTGCCCGAGCACGTACAGCCCGGGCAGCCAGTTGACGAAGGCGAGCGGTACGACGAAGGTCACGCCGCGCACCAGGTCCTTCGCGAAGAGCGTCGGCGGGTACTGGAGCAGCGTGTTGCCGCCGTACGTGAAGGAGTTCTGCACCTCGGCGGCGTCCTGCGCGAGGAACTGGAACGCCCCGCCCGCCACGAAGACCGCCGAGAAGATGGCCGCCCCGCTCAGCACCATCACCGGCACCATGAGGACCTTCAGCGGCGTCCACGCGATGTCCAGCGTGAGGAGTGCCCAGCCGAGCACCACCAGCCCCTGGAGGACCCGCCCGAGCCGGCGCAGCGCGAAGCGGTCGGCCGTCACCTGCGCCAGAACCGGCGCGGGCCGCAGGAGGAGGATGTCGAGCGTGCCGTCCCGCACGCGCCGCCCGACCCGGTCCAGCGACCCCATCACCAGATCGGTCAGGCCGAAGGCCGTCCCTGCGGCCCCGTAGAGGAAGGCGATCTCCGGCAGGCTGTATCCGCCGAGCGTGTCCACGTGCGAGAACATCAGCAGGATCACGGCGAAGTCGGACGCCGTCGCCGCGAAGTTCCCGAACGCCGTCATGGCGAAGGAGGCGCGGTACGTCATCGTCGAGCGGATCCACATGACGGCGATCAGCCGGTACGCGCGCAGGCCTCCGTGCAGCGTCCGCAGGGCGTCAGCCACCCTGGACCACCACCCTTCTCGTCGCGAGGGACTGCAGCAGACGTCCGGCCCCGAGCAGCGCCACCGCCCACCCGGCCTGGAAGGCGTACGCCTCGACGAGCGCCCAGCCGGTGCGTCTGCCGAGGAAGACGTCCGCCGGGACCTGGAGCAGCGCGGACCAGGGCAGGACCAGCGCCAGTTCTCCGAGCGCGCCGGGGAAGAGGGTGAGCGGCAGCAGCATCCCGGAGAAGAACATCCCGGCCAGCCAGGTGATCTGGAGGACACCCGCGCCGTCCATCAGCCAGAAGGCGGAGAGCGCCACCAGGTAGCGGACGGCGAAGCTCACGACGACGCCGAGCGCCACCGAGACCAGGAACGCGGGCCAGAGCAGCGGTGAAGGAGGCAGCGCCAGATCGAAGGCGAGCGCTCCGATCAGCAGGGGCACTATGCCGCGGCCGAGCAGATGGAACGCGGACCGCCCCAAGTCGCCCGCGAGCCACCACAGTTGCAGGTCGGCCGGGCGGTAGAGGTCGATGGCGATGTCACCCGTACGGATGCGCTCCATCAGTTCGTCCTCGAAGCCGCCGCCCAGCATGGCGCAGGCCATCAGCAGGGCCTGGCCGAGCCACACATAGGTCAGCGCCTCGGGCTGGTCATAGCCACCGAGGTGCGGACGTTCATCCCAGAGGGCGATATAGGTGTACGCCACGATGAAGCCGAAGACGGTGTTGGTGAACGCCCCTGCCACCGTGGCCACCCGATACGTCGCATAGCGCCGGAACCCACCGGCCGCGACGGCCGCGTAGAGCCGAACCACAGCCACCTCTCCTCGATAGAAGCTGTCGGCACCAAAGCGCACGACCCTAGGGCCTCTCGTTCGGATCTTGCCGGGTTCGCGCGCCCTGGCACCGCACCTCGCTGCGTTGTCGTCAGTCGCCGACGTCCCCCAGCTACCGCTGGGAGGTGCCCCCACCGCGTGGACTCCCTCCTCCGCCTTGCGATGCACGCCGCCAGACCCCGCTCACTGATCCGGCCTGATCCGAACGAAAGACGCTAGCCCAGGCGGATCTGCCACGCGACCGTATTCCGACGAGGGGTCCGGGGGTTATCGGGACGATAAGTGCAGTATGGGCACACCAAGCGAATCGCCCGAAAAGACATCGTCCGCGACGACGGGGCCGAGGAGTCTCCACCGACATGAGCGACGAGCAGGCACAGCAACGAGGCCGGCACCCCCGGGACCCGGCGACCGCCGGCGCCCCGCCCCACGACCCCGCCCCCCAGGACAGCATGACCACAGGTCAGCAGGACGGGAGCAGCACGAGTCATGAGGGCGGCCAAGGCCGCGGGCCCCGTCCCCGGCGCACCGGCCTGCGACGCCTCGTCCCCACCTGGCGGGCGCTGCTCGGCACGTCCCTGGTCGTCGCGCTCCTCCTCATCGGCGGCTTCGTCACGGGCTACACGCTCGTCCACATCCCGCCCGCGAACGCCATGGCGACCGCCCAGTCCAACGTGTACTTCTACGCGGACGGCACCCAGATCGCCCGCGACGGAGAGATCAACCGGGAGAACGTCGAGCTCACCCAGATTCCGCACACCGTCCAGCGCGCCGTACTCGCCGCCGAGGACCGGGACTTCTACTCCGAACGGGCCATCGACCCCCAGGCGATGCTCCGCGCCGGCTGGAACACCCTCACCGGCAAGGGCAGACAGTCCGGCTCCACGATCACCCAGCAGTACGTGAAGAACTACTACCTCGGCCAGGAACAGACCGTCACCCGGAAGGTGAAGGAGTTCTTCATCGCGATCAAGCTCGACCGCGAACAGAGCAAGAGCGACATCCTGAAGGGCTACCTCAACACCAGCTACTTCGGCCGCAACGCCTACGGCATCCAGGCGGCGTCACTGGCGTACTACGGCAAGGACGTCAACCAGCTCGGCACCGCCGAGGGCGCCTATCTCGCCTCGCTGCTCAACGCCCCCAGCGCCTACGACGTGACCACCCGCCCGGAGAACAAGGCCGCCGCGGTCGCCCGCTGGAACTACGTGCTCGACGGCATGGTGAAGGAGCGGTGGCTCGACGCCGACGAGCGCGACGCCATGACCTTCCCGATGCCGAACACCGCCCGCCCCGCGACCGGCCTCTCCGGCCAGCGCGGCTACGTCGTCCAGGCCGTAGAGGACTACCTCACCGGCCACGGCATCATCGACGACAACACCCTGGCGCGCGGCGGCTACCGGATCACCACCACGCTGCAGAAGCCGAAGCAGGACGCCTTCGTCAAGGCGGTCGAGGATCACGTGCTGTCCAAGCGCGAGAAGCGTAGGCACGTCGACCGCAATGTCCGCGTCGGCGGCGCCTCCATCGATCCGGCCACCGGCAAGGTCGTCGCGATGTACGGCGGCATCGACTACACCAGGCAGTTCGTCAACAACGCCACCCGGCGCGACTACCAGGTCGGCTCCACCTTCAAGCCGTTCGTCTTCACCGCCGCGGTCGAGAACGGCTCGCGCACCCGGGACGGCCGCCGGATCACCCCCCACACCGTCTACGACGGCACGGACCAGCGCGAGGTCCTCGGACACTACGGGCCCATCGGCTACGCCCCGGAGAACGAGGACAACTACTCCTACGGGTCCATCACCGTCCGGGCGGCGACCGACGCGTCGGTCAACGCGGTGTACGCACAGATGGCACAGGACGTCGGCCCGGCACGGGTCAGGGAGACGGCCGTCGCTCTCGGCATCCCCGCGAACACACCCGACCTGACGACTTCCCCTTCGATCGCGCTCGGCGTCGCCACCGCCAGTGTCCTCGAGATGGCGGAGGCGTACGCGACCCTCGCCAACCACGGCAGGCACGGCAGATACACACTCGTCGAGAGCATCACCAGAGGCGGCGAGGAGATCGACCTGCCCCGGGTCCCGACCGAACAGGTCATCAGCCGGAAGGCCGCCGACACCACGACGGCGATGCTGCGGAGCGTGGTCGAGGACGGCACCGCGGCAGCGGCCCGGTCCGCGGGACGCCCCGCGGCCGGGAAGACGGGCACGGCGGAGGACGACAAGGCCGCCTGGTTCGCCGGCTACACCCCGGAACTGGCCACCGTCGTCGCCGTCATGGGCCAGGACCCCGACACAGCGGTGCAGAAACCGCTGTACGGGGCGCTGGGCCTGCCCCGTATCGGCGGCGGCGGTCCGCCCACCCGGATCTGGGCGCAGTACACGGCGGCGGCGCTGGACGGAACCGAGATCAACGACTTCGACCTCGAGCTGGAGGAGGGCGTCGACCTCGACGACGAACTGCTCCCGGTGGACGGGTACCCGTGGGCCGGCGACGACCGGTACGAGCAGGACGAGCGGGAAGAGGACGAGGACGTCGGCGTGGGGGCACCGGACACAAGAAACCGCAGCCGCGGCCCGACGGGCGGCAGGACACCGGCCCCGCCGGCCGTCCCCCCGACCGCCCCGCTCCCGGGCAACGGCGCCCCGACCCACCGCGCTCCGACCGGCAGCGCCCCGCGCGTCGGCGGCGTCATGCCCACCGGCCCCAGGACGGGCTGGCCCCTCTACGGCAGCAGGGCCCCGCACAGCAGCGGCGGGACGGACCGTGGCACGCACGGACGCGGCGGGGCGGACGGCGCCGCGCCCAGGCGCGGCGCGACGGAAAGAGGCAGCGGACAGCCCGTGCCCGGCCCGGGGAGCGCCCCCCGCCATCGGTGAACGGGCCTCTGAACGGACGACTGGACGGACGACTGGACGGACGACTAGTGACCGGAGGTCGCCTTCAGCCCCACCACGGCCACGAGCAACAGCACGACGAAGAAGATCCGGGCGGCGGTCGCCGGCTCGTTCAGCACGACCATGCCGAACACCGCCGCCCCGGCCGCACCGATGCCGACCCACACGCCGTACGCCGTACCGATCGGCAGCGACCTGGCGGCGTAGGACAGCAGCAGCATGCTGGCGACGATCCCGGCTCCGGTGAGGACACTGGGCCACAGGCGGGTGAAACCGTCGGTGAACTTCATCCCGACCGACCAGCCGATCTCGAGCAGACCGGCGAGAACAAGCAGAACCCAGGCCATGACAGGCACCTCCGGGACGACGCGGACTTCGTGAAGGGGGTGCGTCGTCTTTGCGTTGCCCGGTACGGCGCGTCTCGTCGGGTACCTCAAAGCTACCAACCGAGACGGAAAAGACCTGGTGACCGGGGGGTCACCAGGCCTTTCCGTGCGTCTTCGTGCCGTGCGCGCTCACTGCCCGGGCGAAAGGGGCGAGGGCGGCGTGCGGCGGAGATGCGGCTGGAGCCGGGGGCCGGACGGGGCTAGAGATACAGCCCGGTCGAGTCCTGGCCGCCCTCGAACCGGTCCGCGGCGACCGCGTGCAGATCGCGCTCGCGCATCAGGACGTACGCGACCCCGCGCACCTCCACCTCGGCCCGGTCCTCGGGGTCGTACAGCACCCGGTCCCCGGCCTCCACCGTGCGGACGTTCTGCCCGACGGCGACCACCTCGGCCCAGGCGAGGCGCCGGCCCACCGCCGCGGTCGCCGGGATCAGAATGCCGCCGCCGGAGCGCCGCTCGCCCTCCGGGGCGTCGGACCGGACCAGCACCCGGTCGTGGAGCATCTTGATCGGCAGCTTGTCGTGCGTGTTCTCGCTCACGACATCGAACCTACCTGCCCGGACCCGGACCGCACCCCTCCGGGGGGAGTGCCGGTCACCCCTTCCGCTTCCTGGCCGACAGCGCCAGCAGACCCACGGCCCCCACGACACCCACGGCGACGAGGGCCGCCGGCACCAGACGCTCGAGGCGGGGCGCGCCGTCGTGATGCACGAAGCGGCTCTTCACATCCGTCATGAGCCGGTTGGCGGCGACGAACGCCCGCCCGGCCGTCTGGTCCACGGTCGCGGCGACCCTGGCCTTCGCATCGCCGACGATCGTCTTCGGGTGCACCCGCACCCCGATCTCGTCGAGCGTCTCGGCGAGCCTCTCGCGCCGGCGGACGATGTCCGCCTCGATCTGCGCAGGGGTCCTGGAATCCGACACTGCGCCGCCTCCGTGGTCGTATCCGGTACTGGTTCGTCAACTGTTACGTCGTCTACGTCATCGACAGTCTGTCAGCTCGACGCCCGCCGCACCCCACGGCACCCCTATTACGCTCGGTCCCGTACGCCCGTACCCCCCTGAGGAGAACCGAGAATGAGCGAGCGACTCCAGCCCGGCGACACCGCCCCGGACTTCACCCTGCCCGACGCGGACGGCAACGACATCTCGCTCGCCGACCACAAGGGCCGCAAGGTCATCGTCTACTTCTACCCCGCGGCCATGACCCCGGGCTGCACCAAGCAGGCCTGCGACTTCACCGACAACCTGGAGCTCCTGACGGGCGCGGGCTACGACGTCATCGGCGTCTCCCCGGACAAGCCGGAGAAGCTCGCGAAGTTCCGCGACAAGGAGAACCTCAAGGTCACACTGGTCGGCGACCCGTCCAAGGCGGTCCTGGAGGCGTACGGAGCGTTCGGCGAGAAGAAGCTCTACGGCAAGACGGTGACCGGCGTGATCCGCTCGACGGTCGTCGTGGACGAGGACGGCAAGGTCGAGCGCGCCCTCTACAACGTGAAGGCCACCGGCCACGTCGCCAAGATCATCAAGGATATGGGCATCTGAGGACCCTCCCGCCCGGACGGCCCGCACAAAGCAGTGCGGGCCGTTCCGCATGCCGGACGTGACCATCCGATAACCGGTTCGTCACTCCGTGCGAGGCAGCGAACACGCGGCCGGACGGAGGGGACGATGCCAGTCAGTCCATACACCCGTGAGCGCCTTGCCGAGGCGGCGAGATCGACAAGGACGCTGCCGGAAGCGTTGACGCGATTGGGAGTCGACCCGAAGGGACCGTCGCGGTCCTATCTCCGGGAGCGGATGAAGGAGCTGGGTATCGACACATCGCACTTCGAGCGGGAAGGAGCGCGCTGGACGAGGGAGACCCTGGAATCCGCTGTCGCCGTCTCGACGAACATGTGCCAAGTGCTCCGCCACCTGGGCATCGACGTCGTCGGTGGCCAGCACACGCACATCAGCCGCAGGATCCGCGCGCTGGGCATCGACACATCGCACTTCGTCGCAGCACGGCGCACGGAGAACATGCGGGGCAACCGCCGTCGCCGGTCGGCTGGGGAGATCCTGGTGGAGATCCACTCCACGCACGCCAAGCGCACACCCAACGAGCGACTGAAGAGGGCTGTGCGCGATCTGGGAGTCAGCGAACGCTGCGCTCTCTGCGGGATCGAACCCATCTGGCAAGGGCAGCCGTTACCCCTCGAAGTCGACCACATCGATAGCAACTGGCGTAACAATCGCGTCGAGAACCTGCGGCTCCTCTGCCCCAACTGCCACGCGATCACCAGCACCTGGTGTCGCGGGGGCGCCGCGCCGTCGCGAGGCCGGCCTCTCCTTACCGAGGTTCGCTCCGCCCAGTAGAGTAGGCGCGTCACATGCGCCCGTACGCCAAGGGCTGAGCGGCGATCTTTAGGTGGTCGTGTTTGTCGGTTCGAATCCGACCGGGCGCACCAAGACCGACGGCTCAGCTCGCGCACCCGGCGAGCTGAGCCGTCGGCGTATGTCTGCCTCAGCCCAGCAGCTCCCTGACCACCGGCACCAGCGCCCTGAACGCCTTCCCCCGGTGGCTGATCGCGTTCTTCTCCTCCGGGGACAGCTGCGCGCAGGTCACGTCGTAGTCCTCCGGCTGGAGAATCGGGTCGTAGCCGAAGCCGTTCGTGCCGACCGGGTCGTGGCGCAGCGTGCCCGGCAGTCGGCCCTCGACGACCCGTTCCGTGCCGTCCGGCAGGGCGAGCGCGGCGGCGCAGGCGAAGTAGGCGCCACGGTGTTCGTCGGCGATGTCCGAGAGCTGGGCGAGGAGCAGGTTCAGGTTGGCGGTGTCGTCGCCGTGGGCGCCGGACCAGCGGGCGGAGAAGATGCCGGGGGCGCCGCCGAGGACGTCGACGCAGAGGCCGGAGTCGTCGGCGACGGCCGGGAGGCCGGTGGCCCGGGCGAGGGCGTGGGCCTTGAGGAGGGCGTTCTCGGCGAAGGTGACGCCGGTTTCCTTGACGTCGGGGATGTCGGGATAGGCGTCCGCGCCGACGAGCTCGTGTGGGAGCCCTGCGTCGGCGAGGATCGCGCGGAGTTCGGTGATCTTCCCGGCGTTGCGGGTGGCGAGGATCAGGCGGGTCATGCGCCCAGTATCGACGGCCCTGCGGGGGTCACGACGTGCAGACCTTGCCGACCTCGGCAGCGGCGTCCGTAATGGGCTTGATGTCCGGGGTGTTGTCGCCGTTCTCGACGGACGCACGGACGTTGTCGACGCCCTTGGCGAGGTCGTCGACGGCCTTGGACAGATCCGCGTTGTCGGTCGTGTCCTTGAGGTTGCCGAGTTCCTGGTCGATGTCGTTGAGCGCCTCGTTCAGCTGGGTGGGGTCGGACGCGTTGGAGACCGCCTGGGAGAGCCGGTCGACGCTGGTGGCTATGGCGTCGGCGGTCTGGACGCAGTCCAGTGCCTTGTCGACGGCGCTGCAGCCGACGGCTCCGGTGAGAGCGACTGCGGTGACGACGGCGAGTGCGATACGACGACTGCGCATGGAACGGTCCCCTCCCAGGGTTCACGGACGGGCGTACGGTTCGGCCCGTACGCCCGTGCCTGTACGACGCCGGCGAAGGCGCCGTTGGTTGCTTCTTTACGCTCCGAGCGTGCGGGCGAGAGCTTCGGTCTGGAGCGCGGCGAGATCGGCGCAGCCTCCGGTGGCGAGGTCGAGGAGTGCGTTGAGCTCCTTGCGGTCGAAGGGCTCCGCCTCTGCGGTGCCCTGGACCTCGACGAAGCGGCCGTCGCCGGTGCAGACGACGTTCATGTCGGTCTCGGCGCGCACGTCTTCCTCGTAGCAGAGGTCGAGGAGGGGCGTGCCGTCGACGATGCCGACGGAGACGGCGGCGACGGTGCCGGTCAGCGGCTGCTTGCCGGTCTTGACGAGCTTCTTGCGCTGCGCCCAGGAGACGGCGTCGGCGAGGGCGACATAGGCGCCGGTGATGGCGGCGGTGCGGGTGCCGCCGTCGGCCTGGAGGACGTCGCAGTCGAGGACGATCGTGTTCTCGCCGAGGGCCTTGTAGTCGATGACGGCGCGCAGTGAACGGCCGATCAGGCGGGAGATCTCGTGGGTCCGGCCGCCGATCTTGCCGCGTACGGATTCTCGGTCGCCGCGGGTGTTGGTGGAGCGCGGCAGCATCGAGTACTCGGCGGTGACCCAGCCTTCACCGCTGCCCTTGCGCCAGCGCGGGACGCCTTCGGTGACGGAGGCGGTGCAGAAGACTCGGGTGTCGCCGAAGGAGACGAGGACCGAGCCCTCGGCGTGCTTGCTCCATCCGCGTTCGATGGTGACCGGGCGGAGCTGTTCGGGGGTGCGGCCGTCGATTCGAGACATGGTGCTGAGCCTAGCCGCACGTGGGCGAGGGGCCCGTTCCGGTGTGGAACGGGCCCCTCGCCGCGGTGAGCGGGAGGTTCACATCATGTCTTCGATCTCCGCGGCGATGGGGTCGGCGTCGGTGCCGATGACGACCTGGATCGCGGTGCCCATCTTGACGACGCCGTGGGCGCCTGCGGCCTTCAGCGCGGCCTCGTCCACCAGGCCCGGGTCGTTGACCTCGGTGCGGAGGCGGGTGATGCAGCCCTCGACCTCTTCGATGTTGTCGAGTCCGCCGAGCCCGGCGACGATCTTCTCAGCCTTGCTGGCCATGTGTTTCTCCCTAAGTCCTCTTCGGCCGGGGTTCCGGGTGCCCCCGGAACCCCGGCCGGGCACCGGAGGCCGATGGTCGTTTTGCCACGTTAACTCACGATTGGCCCAACTTCGCGGGCGAGTTGCGATCCCGTATCGAAGGATGACGATCACCGGCACCCTGCCCGTGAGCCACGACCGGGCACCGGCGAGCCTATCGCAACTGGTCTACACCAGTGTGCATCGAGGGAGGATCCCGATGACCGCGGAGAGTGCGGCCGCACCGCGGCGGAAGTGGTGGAGCGGCGGACTACTCCCCGGGCTCCAGAAGGTCGGCCGGAGCCTGCAACTGCCGGTGGCCGTACTCCCCGCAGCCGGCATGCTGGTCAGCCTCGGCGTTCTCCTCAACGCCTATCTGCACGGTCCGTTCTGGGACAAGTTGTCGGACATCCTGCTCAAAGGCGGCGGGGGCATTCTCGACCCGAAGCTCGGACTGCCTCTGCTCTTCTGCATCGGCGTCGCCATCGGTTTCGCGAAGAAGTCGGACGGCTCGACGGCACTCGCCGCGGTCGCCGGATTCCTCGTCTACCACAACGTCCTCAAGGCCTTCCCGGTCGCGGGCTCGGTGACCAAGGTCCTTCCGGAGGGCGAGCCCCAGAACCCGGGGGTGCTGGGTGGCATCCTCATCGGCCTGCTGACGGCCACCATCTGGCAGCGCTACCACCGCACCAGGCTCGTCGACTGGCTGGGCTTCTTCAACGGCCGCCGGCTCGTCCCGATCATCATGGCGCTGGTCTGCTGCGTCCTCGGCGTGGTCTTCGGGCTGCTGTGGCAGCCGGTGGGCGCGGCCCTGGAGTGGTTCGGAAAGCAGCTGATCGACCTCGGCGCCTGGGGCGCGGGCCTCTTCGGCGTCGCGAACCGGCTGCTGATCCCCGTCGGCATGCACCAGTTCCTGAACGTCTTCTTCTGGTTCCAGGCGGGCGAGTACACCACGCCGACCGGGACCGTGGTGCAGGGCGACCTGACCCGTTTCCTCGCCGGCGACCCGAACGCGGGCCAGTTCATGTCCGGGTTCTTCCCGATCATGATGTTCGGCCTGCCGGCCGCCGCGCTCGCGATCACGCACTGCGCCAGGCCCGAGCACCGCAAACGGGTGGCCGGCCTGATGTTCTCGGTCGCGCTGACGTCGTTCGTCACCGGGGTGACCGAACCGCTGGAGTTCTCCTTCATGTTCGCGGCGCCGCTGCTGTACGGGCTGCACGCATTGCTGACCGGAGCCTCGATGGCGATCACGTGGGCGCTCGGCGTGCACGCGGGCTTCAGCTTCTCGGCGGGCGTGATCGACTACATCGTCTACTGGCACCTGGACACCAAGCCCTGGCTGATCATTCCGATCGGCGCCTGCTTCGCCGTGGTCTATTACGTGCTCTTCCGTGTCCTCATCACGGCGTTCGACATCCCGACACCGGGGCGGGAGCCGGAGGAGCTGGAGAAGGAGCTGGAGGAAGGTCAGACCAAGCCGTAGGGGCGGGCGGTCGGACCCTCGAAGGCCCCGCCCCCGCCCCCCGCCGGCCCGTCCTCAGTGACCCGAAGGCCCTTCGGACCCGGCGATTCGGGGCCTTCGCCGGTAATGCCCTGATGCGGACGCGAGACCTGACCAGGCGTCGGATTTTCGCAGGTTCCTTATCCAAACCTCACGTGCTACAACAGGTCTACACCTCTGACTGGTGTAGACCACGCGGTCCAGTCCACCGCGTTCCCCTCAGACGCCGCCGTCCCCCTTCCCCCGGCCCCGGGCGGCGCCATGCCCGATGGAGGAAGTTGTGACCACGGCCACCGCCGCTCCCGCGGCCGACAACAAGAAGAAGGGCTCCGGCGCGATGGCTGTCGCGCAGCGCATCGGCCGCAGCCTCATGCTGCCGGTCGCGGTGCTGCCCGCCGCCGCGCTGCTGATCCGCCTCGGCAACAGCGACATGCTCGGCAACGAGTCCCTCCCGGACTTCATCAACAAGATCGCCGGCTTCATGTTCGCGGGTGGCGACGCCATCCTCAGCAACATGCCGCTGCTGTTCGCCGTGGGCATCGCGATCGGCTTCGCCAAGAAGTCGGACGGCTCGACGGCACTTGCGGCCGTGACCGGCTACCTGGTCTTCCAGAAGGTGCTGGCCACGTTCACCGACCCCAACCTCCCGAAGGAGGCCACGGTCGTCGACGGCAAGATCGTCATGGCGGAGAAGGCGGTCAACGCCGGAGTCCTCGGCGGCGTGGTCATGGGCATCGTCGTCGCGCTCCTCTACCAGCGCTTCTACCGCACCAAGCTGCCTGACTGGGCGGGCTTCTTCGGGGGCCGCCGTCTCGTCCCGATCCTCTCCGCCTTCGCGGGCCTGATCATCGGCGTCGTCTTCGGCTACATCTGGCCGGTGCTCGGCGCGGGTCTGCACAACGTCGGTGAGTGGCTCGTCGGCTCCGGCGCCGTCGGCGCGGGCATCTTCGGCATCGCCAACCGCGCACTGATCCCCGTCGGCATGCACCACCTGCTGAACTCCTTCCCGTGGCTGCAGGCCGGCGAGTACCACGGCAAGAACGGCGACATCGCCCGCTTCCTGGCCGGTGACCCGACCGCCGGACAGTTCATGACCGGCTTCTTCCCGATCATGATGTTCGCCCTCCCGGCAGCCTGTCTCGCGATCGTCCACTGCGCCCGTCCCGAGCGCCGCAAGGTCGTCGGCGGCATGATGCTCTCGCTCGCGCTGACCTCCTTCTTCACCGGTGTGACCGAGCCGATCGAGTTCACCTTCATGTTCATCGCGCCGGTGCTGTACGCGATCCACGCGGTGCTGACCGGTGTCTCCATGGCCCTGACCTGGGCGCTCGGCATGAGGGACGGTTTCGGCTTCTCCGCCGGCGCGATCGACTTCGGGCTGAACCTCGGTATCGCGTCCAACCCGTGGGGCCTGGCGCTGGTCGGTCTCTGCTTCGCGGTGGTCTACTACGTGGTCTTCCGCTTCGCGATCGTCAAGTTCAACCTCCCCACGCCGGGCCGCGAGTCCGACGAGGAGCTGGCCGAGCTGGAGAAGGCCGAGGCCAAGTAGGTCACGGCGAGGCCGCAACCACGCCGAAGCCCCCGTCCTTCCCTGGAGGACGGGGGCTTCGGCCTGTCGGTGTCCAGGTCGGCGGCTCACACAGCAGGGCGGTCGACGGCAGGGACGCAGAGCACGGGGATCGTCGAGAGATGGAGCAGCTTGTGCGGGGTCGAGCCCAGCAGGGCGCCGCGCATCGGGCTCTCGCCGTAGCTGCCGACCACGATGAGACGCGCCTCGTGGCGGGCGGCGGCGTCCAGCAGGGCCTGGGCCGGTCTTTCGTCGACGATCTCCACGTTCGTCGGCACTCCGGCGTCGTCGGCCGCCTCGACCGCGTGCGTGAGCGCGGCCTGGCCGACCTGGCGGAGAGCCGCCGCGTGGGTCTTGTACTCCTCGCCCATGGCCCCGGGGGGCCCGGCGCCGTAGACCACCACGAGCGGCACGCCGAACGCGGACGCCACCTCGATGGCGACGCGCAGCGCCCGCACCGCGCCCTGCGATTCGTCGTAACCCAGGACGATCGTCATCTCAGGACTCCTCGGGCCCCGTGGGCCCATGCGGCTTCTTGTGGTGGTGGTGCTCCATGGCGCGGACGACGTCGGGATCGGCCACACCGCGGCGTTCGCTCCAGAACCGCGGTGTCGTCAGGCGCCGGGCGAACATGATGAGCAGTCCCATGATCACGATACCGATGCCGATGACGAGGGGCGGGCCGAGCCCGAACCACGAGACGCCGCTGTAGGAGTTCGCCGGATCGGACATGTCGATGACCGACTGCACGAGCAGCCACACCAGCAGCACAGAGCCGATCAGCGGGCCGACACCGATGAGGAGGAAGTTGCGGGCACTGTCGGTGAGATGGCGCCGGTAGTAGACGGCGCAGGCGACGCCCGTGAGCGCGTAGTAGAACGCGATGAGCAGCGACAGCGCCGTGAGGGAGTCGAAGAGGGCGTTCTCGCTGATCCGGCTGACGACGAGGTACCAGGCGATGGCGACCAGGGCGACGGCCCAGGTGCTCACGTCGGGCGTGCGGAAGCGGGGGTGGATGCGCGCGAACATGGACGGCAGCGCTCCGCGTCGGGCCATCGACAGTCCCGTGCGCGACGCCGGGATGATCGTCGTCTGCGTCGAGGCCAATGCGGAGGTGCAGACCGCGACCAGCACGAGCCAGTCCCAGCCGCCCATGACCTGACGGGCGAGCAGGGCGAAGATGAACTCCTCCTCGGACGCGTTCTCCGCCAGGTACGCCGGCCCGGCGAAGGCCACGACCGCGATGGTGACCGACAGGTATGTCACGAGCAGGATGATCGTCGACCAGATCCCCGCCCGCCCCGGGGCACTGGCGGAATCCTTGACTTCTTCGGTGAGGTTGACGGCCGACTCCCAGCCCCAGTACATGAACACGCCCAGCAGCAGGCCTGCGCTCAGCGCGGCGCCGCCGGCCCCGAAGGGGTTCAGCCACTCGACGCCGGGCTCGACGGACCCGACGGGGCTCGTACCGGTGTAGACGCGGTAGACAGCCACGACGGCGAAGGCGAGCAGGGAGGCGATCTGCGCGAGGATGAGGACGTTCTGCACATGGGCCGAGGCCTCGGTTCCGATGACGCAGATGGCCGTCATGACGAGGATGACCAGCACGGTGAGCAGTTGGCGGATGAGGTCGTTGGCGGCCCAGCTGTCGAGGCCGAGGGTGAGCAGTCCGAAGCCGACGGCGACGTCGGCCAGCGATCCGACCACCAGGACGCCGGTCATCATGATGGCCCAGCCGCCGAACCAGCCCGCCCAGGGGCCCATGGCCCGGGTGACCCACGAGAATGTCGTGCCGCAGTCCTGGTCGACGTGGTTGAGGTAGTAGAAGGCCGAGGCGATCAGCAGCATCGGCACGAACGACGCCAGCACCACCCCCGGGGCGTAGATGCCGACGATCGCCACGACGGCGCCGATGACGGCGGCCAGCGAGTACGCGGGCGATGTGGCGTTGATGCCGATGACGAGCGCATCGAGGAAGCCGATCGCGTTGTGCTTCAGTTCCCCCGGCGCGTCCACGCTGTGCGAGCTGGGTGGTGGCGGGCGGGTGTCCGCGACGTCATCGGCCACGTTTCCTCACAGGTCGAGCGATATGCCGGTTTTGTAAGACTTTATCGGGGCAATCGATCGACGGCCCGCGGACGAGCGCCCGTCGGACGCCGGGCGGAGGTGCCGCGGCGCGCGTCTGCCGGGTGCTGATGCGTGCGATGCGCCTTCTGCGCCGCGGCCCCAAGGTGCGCCCACCCGGGGGCTTGGCCGGGGCCGTACCCCCGGAACCCCGGAACCCCGGAACCCCGGAGGTGAGCGTCCGGCCCCTCGGGCCCGTCTGCGCGCGGGCATCGTCCGCTCCCTGGCGTCGGATACGGCCACCCCGGGAGAACTGGGGTCCGGGACCGCCTCCTGGGGCACGCCACGAGACGCCGATCGTCCGCCCCGCTCCCGGGCGGCGGACACGAGGCAACCGCACCGGATCGCCCGGGCGAGCGCAGCACCGCCTTCCGGCCACGCCGTGGAGGCGCAGGCCGGCCTCCCTGCGGGGCCGCACCCGTCTCCCGGGCAGCGGATATGCGACAGACCGCACGGAACGCGAGGGCGCGGGCACCCGGGACGACCGGAACCTCGGGCGGCCTCTCGGGCCGGGCGGCGGAGACCATCGTCAACGGCCGGGACCGTTCCTCCCCGGGACCTGGCAGTCCCACCCGGCACGCCCGGACCGCGGAAACCTCGGGGCATACCCCTCCGCGGCCCTGCCCCTAGGGTCTGTCGTTCGGGTCAGGCCGGACCGGTGAGCGGGGTCCGGCGGTGTGCCTCGCAAGGCGGAGGAAGGAGCCCACGCGGTGGGGGCACCTCCCAGCGGTAGCCGGGGGACGGGGGCGCCGACCGCAACGCAGCGAGGTGCGGCGCCAGGGCACACGAGCCCGGCAAGACCGAAAGAGAGGCCCTGGATGTATTGGCCTAAATCTCGTAAACCGCGCCCGGGACCGCCAGTTCGGCCGGGCCGTCGTACACCGCGCGCGCGTCCGCCAGGTTCTGCTCGGCGTCCGTCCAGGGCGGGATGTGTGTCAGTACCAGCTTGCGCACACCGGCGCGGGCGGCGTGGGCGCCGGCCTCGCGGCCGTTGAGGTGGAGGTCCGGGATGTCCTCCTTGCCGTGGGTGAACGCCGCTTCGCAGAGGAAGAGGTCGGTGCCCTCGGCAAGGTCGACGAGAACGTCGCAGAGGCCCGTGTCGCCGGAGTAGGTGAGCGACCTGCCGTTGTGCTCGAGGCGGATGCCGAAGGTCTCGACGGGGTGCGCGACCTTCTCGGTGCGGACCGAGAAGGGGCCGATCTCGAACGCGCCCGGCTTGAGGTCGTGGAAGTCGAAGACCTCGCCCATGGACTTGTCCGAGGGGGTGTCCGCATAGGCGGTGGTGAGCCGCTGCTCCGCACCCTCCGGCGCGTACACCGGGATGGCGTCGCAGCGACCGCCGTCGTAGCGGTAGTAGCGAGCGACGAAGTACCCGCACATGTCGATGCAGTGGTCCGCGTGCAGATGACTGAGGAAGATGGCGTCGAGGTCGTAGAGACCGATGTGGCGCTGCAGCTCGCCGAGGGCGCCGTTGCCCATGTCGAGGAGCAGCCGGAAGCCGTCGGCCTCTACGAGGTAGCTCGAGCAGGCCGATTCCGCGGACGGGAACGACCCCGAGCAGCCGACGACGGTGAGCTTCATGGAGCTTGAACCTCCGTGGACGGTCGTCCGTGGACGGGAGAACGGGGAACGCTGAAGGGCGCGCGGGGAGGTCGTGCGGTTTGTCGAGCGTAAGGCGCGAAAGGCCTGCCCGCTCCTTCGCGGTTACCCGTTGTGGGGGAACTCACCTGCCCTGTCACCGGATAGGACGAGGTGCGCGGGGCGTGCACGTGGGGCGGGCGGGTCGCCCTACGCGCCGGTACCGTCTCGGGTATGGACACGTCATGGTGGCTCGCGCTCGGCGCGGTGGTGGTGATCGCGCTGGTGGCCTCGGTGTCGCGGGTGCGGCCCGGGGGGCGGACCCGGCCGCCCGGCAGGCGGGCCGAACGCCCTGCCCGTGCCCCGTCGAAGTCCGGGCGGGGTCCCCGGCCGGGCGAGATCTGGTGGGCCGACGTCCCGTACGAGGACGGCCCCGGCTCCAAGGACCGGCCGTGTCTGGTGCTGCAGGTCCATGGCGGCGCGGCGCACGTCGCCAAGATCACGAGCAAGTACCGCGACGCCCGCCCCGGAGTGATCCCGCTGCCGCCGGGGACGGTGGGGGACGCCCAGGGCCGTGCCAGCTTCCTGGAGACGGACGAGCTGCGGAAGGTGCGGGTCCGCGACTTCCGCCGCCGCGTCGGCACGGTCGACCCGCTCCTGTGGGACCAGGTGCGACACCTGGCTCCCTGACGACGCGACGGCAACGGCGTTTCGGCACGGGGGCACGGCTGCCGACCCCCGGTCCGGCACCCGGGGTGAACCCCCAGGCCCCGGACCGCGGTACTCATGGCAGCGTCACGCCCAGAGCTGGCCCTGCAGCGCCTCGATCGCGGCCTCCGTCGTCGGGGCCGTGTAGACGCCGGTCGAGAGATACTTCCAGCCGCCGTCGGCGACGACGAAGACGATGTCCGCGGACTCCCCCGCCGTGAGGGCCTTCCTGCCGACGCCGATCGCCGCGTGGAGCGCCGCGCCGGTGGAGACACCCGCGAAGATGCCCTCCTGCTGGAGGAGCTCACGGGTGCGGGTGACCGCGTCGGCCGAGCCGACGGAGAAGCGGGTGGTGAGGACCGAGGCGTCGTACAGCTCGGGTACGAAGCCCTCGTCGAGGTTGCGCAGGCCGTAGACGAGGTCGTCGTAGCGCGGCTCGGCGGCGACGATCTTGATGTCGGGCTTGTGCTCGCGCAGGTAGCGGCCGACACCCATGAGCGTGCCGGTGGTGCCGAGGCCCGCCACGAAGTGGGTGACGGACGGGAGGTCGGCGAGGATCTCGGGACCGGTGGTGGCATAGTGCGCGCCCGCGTTGTCCGGGTTGCCGTACTGGTAGAGCATCACCCAGGACGGGTTCTGCCCGGCGAGCTCCTTCGCGAGGCGGACCGCCGTGTTGGAGCCGCCCGCGGCGGGGCTGGGGATGATCTCGGCCCCCCACATGGCGAGGAGCTGGCGGCGCTCCTCGCTCGTGTTCTCCGGCATGACGCAGACGATGCGGTAGCCCTTGAGCTTGGCCGCCATCGCGAGCGAGATCCCGGTGTTGCCGCTGGTCGGCTCCAGGATCGTGCAGCCGGGCGTAAGCCGGCCGTCCTTCTCCGCCTGCTCGATCATGTGGAGCGCGGGACGGTCCTTGATCGATCCGGTCGGGTTGCGGTCCTCCAGCTTGGCCCAGATGCGGACGTCGTCCGACGGGGACAGCCGGGGCAGGCGGACCAGCGGTGTGTTGCCGACCGCGGCGAGCGGGGAGTCGTAGCGCATCCGGGATCAGACCATGCCGCCGGCCACGGCCGGCAGGATCGTGACGCTGTCGCCGTCGGCCAGCTTGGTGGAGATGCCGTCCAGGAAGCGGACGTCCTCGTCGTTCAGGTAGACGTTCACGAAGCGGCGCAGCTGGTCCCCGTCCACGATCCTGGCCTGGATTCCGGTGTGCCGGGTCTCGAGGTCGGCGAACAGCTCGGCGAGGGTGGCCCCGTTGCCCTCGACGGCCTTGGCGCCGTCGGTGTAGGTGCGGAGGATGGTCGGGATGCGGACCTCGATGGCCATGTCGTGGGCTCCTGTCGGGAGGGGCGTAGGGCGTTGCGTACGGGACGCGCGGATCGGCCCCCGCGCGGGGCTCGGTGCAGGGGTGCGTGCGCTGGGGCCGCGGCTCAGGCCGGACGGCGGTCCGCGCAGCGCGTACAGATGGCGCTGGCGAGGCGGCACAGGTCGACGTGCAGCCGCGCCACGAGCAGCGTGCCCGGCGTCTTCTCGCTCACGTCGTTCGGAACCATGCGGTCATCGTAACGATTCCCGGTGCGGCCTCCGGCATGTGATCTCGTATCGCGGACGCCATCCGTTCGCCAGGCGGACGGATGGGGGGATGCGGCCCGTACGGCGGGGAGGCGGGCGGCGAAAGGGCCGCGGCGGCCGGAGGGGTGCGTGACCTCGGGCGGCGGCCGTCAGTACGCCTGGACGACCTCGACGTCCTCCTCGGTGACCTCGCCGTCCACGATCCGGAACGAACGGAACTGGAAGGGGCCGGCTTCGTCCGTGTCCGCGGTCGACACCAGGACGTAGTGCGCGCCGGGCTCGTTGGCGTACGAGATGTCGGTACGGGACGGGTACGCCTCGGTCGCCGTGTGGGAGTGGTAGATGATCACCGGCTCCTCGTCGCGGTCGTCCATCTCGCGGTACAGCTTGAGCAGATCCGCCGAGTCGAACTCGTAGAACGTGGGCGAGCGCGCGGCGTTGAGCATCGGGATGAAGCGCTCGGGCCTGCCCTCCCCGACCGGTCCCGCGACCACGCCGCAGGCCTCGTCGGGGTGGTCCGCGCGGGCGTGCGCGACGATCTGGTCGTACAGGGCCTGGGTGATGGTCAGCATGGTGACGAGAATAGGCGGAGGCCCCCTCGATCTGAGATCCGGGGACCATTGAGTGAGATGGTCCGGGGGGAACCCGAGGGGGACCCTCGAGTGAGAGCGTGAGATCACTCAGGGAAGAGGCGGGGGCGCCGGCCGGTCCGTCGTGGCGAGCAGCGCCTGCACCGTGGTCTCCATCGCACGACGGGCGACCTCCGGGTCCAGACCGCCGCTGCGCCAGTGGTACCAGGCGCCCCACGAGGTCACCGCGTCAAGCCCGTTGAGGAGATCCGCCCTGTGCTCCTCCGGCAGGGCGTCGAACTCCGCGGCGAAGACCTCGGTCAGTCGTCTGCGGGCGAAGTCCATCACCTGCCGGGTGGCCTCCTCGACGCGCTCGGAGAGCTGCTCCATGCGCATCATCGTCAGCCGCGCCGGGGTGATCCACTCCAGGATGCGTGCGCGCTGTTCGACGAGCGCCGCCACTCTCTCCTCGCGCGGCCCCTGGGTCGGCAACGGCTTGATCTGCGCGGCCAGCCGGTCCAGGCGGCGGGCGATGGCGGTGTCCGCGAGCTGGGCCATGTCGGCGAAGTGGTGGAACACCAGACGCCGGGACACCCCGGCGCGCTCGGCCACACGGTCCGCCGGGAACTGCGTGTGCCCCTCGTCGAGCAGGGAGAGCATCGCGTCGGCGATCTTCTCGCGGGTCTGCCGCCCGCGCTCGGTGCGACCGTCCGGGGCGCCGGCTCTCGCCCCCTCGCGCGCAACGGCGCGTTCACCGGCACCGCCCTGTACGCGAGCAGCGTTCCGTTCGGGATCACGGCCTGCTCCGGGGCCATCGCCCCGTTCGGAACCGCCGCCCCGGGCCGGTTCCCGAGCCGTGTTTCGCGCGCCGTCCGGCGCCCGTCGAAGCGACTGGTCCACCCCGGTCCTCCCATCCGTGCGTTGACATTGTTGCACTCCCGATGCAACCGTGCGGACTGCACACTGATTGCACGTTGAGTGCAATAACTTCACCGGGGTTCCCCGGACGGGCGCCCTGCGCGCCCGTCGCCGCACGAGAGGGACGACTTTCCTGATGCTCCTGTCGGTAGGGCGCTGGTGCGCCCGCAGACCCAAGCGGACCGTGGCCGCCTGGCTACTGCTGCTCACCGCCCTGGCCGCCGCCGTGGGGGCGTTCGGGCGGGTCACCACCGAGGCCGTGACCATCCCGGGCAGCGACAGCCAGGCGGCACGCGACGTGGCCGAGGCCTTCTCTGACGCGGCATCCGGCCGGCAGCCCGTCGTGCTGTACACGGCTCCCGGCTCCCCGGCCCTCACCGCCACCGCGCAGCGCAAGGCCGTCGACGAGGCCGCACGGGCCATCGAGAAAGTGGATCACGTCGTCGCCGTCACCACGCCCTTCGAGCCGAAGGGCCGCGGCGCCCTCAGCGCCGACGGCCACACCGGCCAGCTCCTCGTCGAACTCGACGTCACCGGCCGGGACATCACCTCCGAGACCACCCGGCACATCACGGACGCGGCCGCGCCTGCCGCCGAGGCCGGGATCGAGGTGACCGCCGGCGCCGATCTCGCCGCCGCCGCGGACCGGGGTGACACCGGGCACAGCGAGATCATCGGTCTCGCGGCCGCCTTCGTCATCCTGGCCGTGGGCTTCGGCAGTGTGATCGCGGCCGGGGTCCCGCTGCTCAACGGAGCGATCGGGCTGGCCATCTCGCTGTGCTCGATCGGCCTGGTGGGCCATCTCATGGACATGCCCTCCACGGGCACGACCATCGCGGCGATGATCGGCCTCGGCGTGGGCATCGACTACACGCTCTTCTGCTTGACCCGGTTCCGTGAGCTGCGGGCGGCCGGTGCCGGGGTCGAGGAGGCGGCGGCGCGCACCACGGCCGGCTCCGGCAAGGCCGTGGCCTTCGCGGGCTGTGCCGTCATCGCCGCGCTGGCCGGGCTCGCACTGGGCGGTCTGCCGCTGCTGCACGCACTGGCGCTGGCACCGGGCATCGCCGTCCTGGTGGCCATGGCGGCGACGCTCACGCTGCTGCCCGCCGTCCTCTCGCTGCTCGGGCACAGACTCACGCCGAAGGCGCGCCCACGGGACGCCGCGTCCGGTGCCACGGACGCCGCCGACGGCCCTGCCCGCCCTCGCGGCTGGGGCCGTATCGCGGGGTACGTGGCCGCGCGACCATGGCGCTGTCTGCTCGCCGGGCTCGCCCTGGCCGGGGTACTGGCCGCCCCGGCCACGCAGTTGACGTTCGGTCAGCTGGACGCGGGCGACAAGGCGCCCGGGACGTCGAGCCGTATCGCGTACGACCGGCTGGCCGATGCCTTCGGTCCCGGCGCCAACGGCCCCCTCCAGGTGGTGACCACCCTGCCCACCCGCCCGTCGGGGCCGGGCGACAGCCGGGTCACGGACCTCACCACCGCCCTGCGTTCGACCGAGGGCGTCGCGGCCGTGGGTCCCGCACAGCTGGATGCCCACGGCACCCATGCGCGCTGGCAGGTCACCCCCACCACCGCACCCGGTGACCCGGCGACCGCCGAACTCGTGGACCGGCTGCGCGACGAGACGCTTCCCGAGGCCACGGAGGGCACCGGACAGGTGACCCACGTGGGCGGCGCGACGGCCGCGCAGGCCGATCTGAACGAACGCCTGGCACGGCGGATGCCGCTGGTCGTCGGTTTCGTCCTCACCGTCGCCGCGCTGCTGCTGCTCGCGGCCTTCCGCTCCCCGGTCGTCGCGGTGAAGGCCGCACTGATGAACCTGATCTCGGTCGCCGCCTCCTACGGTGTGCTCACCGCGCTCTTCCAGTGGGGCTGGGGTGCGACCCTGATCGGGCTCGAAGGGGCCGTACCGATCCCGGGATATGTGCCGCTGCTGATGTTCGCCGTGCTGTTCGGCCTCTCCATGGACTACGAGGTGTTCCTGCTCAGCGCGGTCCGTGCGGCCTATCTACGCGAAGGGGACACCCGCCGGGCCGTGATCACCGGCCTCGCCGGAACGGGCCGGATCATCACCTCGGCCGCACTGATCATGGTCAGTGTCTTCCTCAGCTATCTGCTCTCCGACGACCCCGTGGTCAAGATGTTCGGCATCGGTCTGGCCACGGCCGTCGCGCTGGACGCCACCGTCGTCCGCGGGGTGGTCGTCCCGTCCACGATGGTCCTGCTGGGCCGTGCCAACTGGTGGCTGCCCCGCCGGCTGGACCGGCTGCTGCCGCACATGGCCATCGAGGACGACGGCCAGGAACCGGCCCCGGCATCCCCCGGGCCCGGCGAAGTGCCCCTCGCGAGCACCGGGAGCACGTCATGAACCCGTTCCGGACGCGCGGGCGCGGCAACGGGCGCAGAAAGCTGCTGTGGACCTCGCTCGCGCTGAGCGTGGCGCTGGGCGCACTGCCCGTCGCCGACCGGATCGCCGCCGCGGTCGCGGAGGAGCGGCTCGCCGACCGGATCGCCGGGCGGCAGAAAGCCGTGGTCGGCACCCCGCGGGTGAGTATCGACGCCTTTCCCTTTCTGCTGAACGCAGTCGAGGGAACGTTCCCCGAAGTGGCGATAAGGGCCGATGCCGTCACCAGGGAAGGGCGGCCCGTACAGGCGTCGGTGGAACTGCGCGATGTCAGCGAGAAGGCCGGTGCGTACACGGCCGCGTCCGCCGACGCGCGGTTCACCGCGCCCTTCGGCTCCCTCGGCGCCGATCTGGGCGAGGGCACTTCGCTGTCCGCGGACCACGGAAGGCTGCGCATCGACCGGGAGGTCTTCGGCCTGCCGCTGACCGTCGTGGCCGAGGTGCAGCTGGCCGGGCGGACCGTCACCATGGTGCCCGTCTCCGCGTCGTTCGCGGGCCGTCAGGTCGACCCGGCCGGCCCGCGCATCGCCGAGGCCTTCTCCGGCCGGGAACGCACCCTGCCGGAACTGCCCGTCGGACTCACGCCGACGGACGTCTCGGTCAGCGACGCGGGCGTGACGGTTCACGCCCGCGCGGACGACGTCAGGCTCACGTAGGCCGCCCGAGCCCTGTCTCCTCCGGACCGGTCCTGTCCTGTGTCCGGTCCGGACACACGCATCGGGTCATGCCGGGCGAGCGGAGCCCGGCATGACCCGAAGAACGGTGAGACGTGACCCGTCGCTACTTGGAGGCGTCCGCGTACTCGCGGGTGCGCTCGGTGAGCTGCGGGTTGCGCTTCTTCAGGACCGCCCAGCCGATGGCCAGGGCGACGCCCCAGAAGGCGGCCACGTACAGCGAGACCCGGGCCTCCGCGTCGTAGCCGATCATGCCGGTCACGCCGATCAGGAAGATCAGGGCGACCCAGCTGAACCTGGCGCCGCCGGGGGCCGGGAAGGAGGAGGCGGACAGCCGTCCGGCGTCGACCTCGCGGCGGTAGCGGATGTGGCTGACGAGGATCATCATCCAGGTCCAGATACCGGCCGCGGTGGCCACGGAGACGACGTAGCCGAACGCCTTCTCCGGGACGATGTAGTTGAGGACGACGCCGATGCCCATGAGGGCGACGGAGACGGTGATGCCGAAGGCCGGGGTCCTGCGGGCGTTCAGGCGGCCGAAGGCCTGCGGGGCCTCGCCGTTGGACGCCAGGTCGCGCAGCATACGGCCGGTGGAGTACATGCCGGAGTTGCACGAGGACAGGGCCGCGGTCAGCACCACGAAGTTGACGATGCCGGCGGCGAGCGGGATGCCGATCTTGTCGAAGGCGTGGACGAACGGGCTTTCACCCGCGGAGAACTCGGTCCACTTCACGACGGAGAGGATCACCAGGAGCGCGCCGACGTAGAAGATGATGATGCGCCAGGGCAGCGTGTTGATCGCCTTGGGGAGCGTCTTCTCCGGGTTCTCGGACTCGCCCGCGGTGACGCCGACGAGCTCGACGGCGAGGTAGGCGAACATGACACCCTGCAGCGTCATCAGGCTGGAGCCGATGCCGTTCGGGAAGATGCCGTCGTGCGCCCAGAGGTTGGAGACGGCGGCGGTGTCACCGGCGTCGGAGAAGCCCAGGGTGAGCACGCCGAGACCGATCACGATCATGCCGATGATCGCGGTGACCTTGACCATCGAGAACCAGAACTCGACCTCGCCGAAGATCTTGACCGAGATCAGGTTGACGCCGAAGAGCACCACCAGGAAGACCAGGGCGCTGACCCACTGAGGAATCTCCGGGAACCAGAAGTGCATGTAGATGGCGGCGGCGGTGAGTTCGGCCATACCGGTGACGACCCACATGAGCCAGTACGTCCAGCCGGTGACGAACCCGAAGAACGGGCCGAGGAACTCTCGGGCGTACTCCGCGAACGAGCCCGAGACGGGGCGGTACAGCAGCAGCTCGCCGAGCGCTCGCATGATGAAGAAGATGATGACGCCCGCGAGGGCGTACATCAGGATGATGCTGGGGCCGGCCTTGGCGATGTTCGCCCCGGCTCCCATGAAGAGGCCCACGCCGATGGCGCCGCCGATGGCGATCATCTGGACCTGCCGGCTGCCGAGCCCGCGCTCGTAGCCCTCCTGCGAAGTGCCCCCGGCCTCATCGCCGGCGTGCTTGTCGACCTGCAACGAGGTCATGGTGGTGCGCCCTTTCTCCATGCTGATCCGCGCCCGCTGCGTAGCGGTTCCGCGGACCAGGTCCTGATCCCCCCGGATGTGGATGGAGTGCCACCGGCGGTCTGCCGGCCGAAGCGCCCCCGGGTGACATGGGTGGCGTCCCCGGGCGGTCGTGAAGATCTATCACGCCGGCAGCAATGATCGACTCGGGCGAATGTGGTGCGCACCACAGAAAGAAGCGGACATAAAGATCGCATCACCGCAAGCCAGGCCGCTGCGGTGATGCGATCGTTATCCGGATTTGAGTGTCCGCTGAGCGAACAGAAGACGACCCTGAGTAGTCGCCCAGGTCACGGCATCAGCGTCTCGACAAGCGTCTCCTGGAGCGCCCCGAGCCAGAGGTAGGCCATCACCATCGGCTTGCGCGGATCGGAGTCCGGCAGCCGGTAGAGGTCACCGTTCTCGTCCTCGTCGGCCACGTCCAGCCGGGTGCCGATGGTCAGCCGGAGATCGTTGAGCGCGCCCAGCCAGTGCAGCGAGTCGTCGGCCGTCAGCTTGAGGACCGCACCGCCCTCCCCCGTGGCGGCGAGCGCGTCGAGGCTGCGCACCACCGCGAGGGCGTCGTCCCGCTTGCGGGTACGCAGATCGTTCTCCGTGTAGCGCCTGAACTCGGCCGAAAACTCTCGTAGTTCTTCGTCCCCGTTGCCCTCGGGCTCGCCGTACGCGTCCGGGAAGAGCCGGGCCAGCGCCGGATCGGACGGCGGCTCGCTCGGGCCCTCCGCGAAGAGAGCGGCGAGGGGGTCCTCGCCCTTGGCGGGCTCGTCACCCGGTCCGATCAGCTCGAGCAGCTGGACGGAGAGCGAGCGGAGGATGGAGATCTCGACCTCGTCGAGCGCGACAGCGGCGCCGCCACCGGGCAGCGCCTCGAAACGGCCGGCCATCACTTACGGTCCTGGGAGAGCGTCGCCCACAGCCCATAGCCGTGCATCGCCTGCACGTCGCGTTCCATCTCCTCGCGGCTGCCGCTCGAGACGACCGCGCGGCCCTTGTGGTGGACGTCCAGCATCAGCTTGTGGGCCTTGTCCTTGGAGTAGCCGAAGTAGGCCTGAAAGACGTAGGTGACGTAGCTCATCAGATTGACCGGATCGTTGTGGACGATCGTCACCCATGGGACATCTGGTTCGGGTACGGCGAAGGCCTCCTCGGCCGACTGGGGACGTTCGATCTCAGTGGGCACAGTCACTCCACCCATGCTGCCACCCGAGAGGCCGCGTCGCACAAACGACCCCGGCCGAATCGCGGACATCTCGTCACTCTGACGAAATTAGGGGTAGCATCCTGAGCATGGCTGCATCCGGGGGCGCCGCATCCAGACGTCGACGTCCGCGGGACCCGACCCCGGCCGACCCGGCCGGCCGCGTGAGACGAGAGTGCGAGGTTGACCGTTGTGAACGTTGCGGATCTGGGCCTTCCGGTGGACGTGCCGTCGACCGCGCTCTTCACCGACCAGTACGAGTTCACGATGCTCCAGGCGGCGCTGAAGGCCGGCACGGCCGACCGCCACTCGGTCTTCGAGGTCTTCACCCGCCGGCTGCCGGAGGGCCGCCGCTACGGCGTGGTCGCGGGCACCGGGCGCGTCCTGGACGCCGTGGAGAACTTCCGCTTCGACGCCGGCATGCTCGACTTCCTCCGTGACCGGCGCATCGTCGACGAGGCCACGCTGCGGTGGCTTGCCGACTACCGCTTCGGCGGCGACATCTGGGGCTACCCCGAGGGCGAGGTCTACTTCCCCGGCTCGCCGGTCCTGCGGGTCGAGGGCTCCTTCGCCGAGTGCGTGCTGCTGGAGACCGTGATCCTGTCGATCCTCAACCACGACTCGGCGATCGCCGCCGCCGCCTCCCGGATGTCGTCCGCCGCGGGCGGGCGCCGGCTCATCGAGATGGGCGCCCGGCGCACGCACGAGCTCGCCGCCGTCGCCGCCGCGCGCGCCGCGTACGTCGGAGGCTTCGACTCCACCTCCGACCTCGCCGCCGGATTCCGCTACGGCATCCCTACCGTCGGCACCAGCGCCCATGCCTTCACCCTGCTGCACGACACCGAGCGGGACGCCTTCCGGGCCCAGGTGGACTCACTCGGACGGGGTACGACGCTGCTCGTCGACACCTACGACGTCACCGAGGCCGTCCGTACCGCGGTGGAGGTCGCCGGGACGGAACTCGGCGCCGTACGGATCGACTCGGGGGACCTGCTGCTGGTCGCCCACCGGGTACGCGAGCAGCTGGACGAGCTGGGCGCGCGCGACACGAAGATCGTCGTGACGTCGGACCTGGACGAGTACGCGATCGCGTCGCTGGCGGCAGCGCCGGTGGACGCCTACGGCGTGGGCACCCAGCTGGTCACCGGCAGCGGGCACCCCACCTGCGCCATGGTCTACAAGCTGGTCGCGCGCGCCGGGTCGGCCGATCCGAAGGCCCCGCTGACGTCGGTGGCGAAGAAGTCGACGGTCGGGAAGCTGTCCGTGGGAGGCCGCAAGTGGGCCGCCCGCCGGGTGGACGAGCGGGGTGTCGCCGAGGCCGAGGTGCTCGGCGCCGGTCCGGTGCCGGACGAACTCGTGGACCGGCACCTACTGGTGGAGCTGGTCAAGGGCGGCGAGGTCGTCACCCGCGAGCCGCTCGACGCGGCGCGCGAGCGGCACACCGCGGCCCGCGCGGGACTGCCGCTCTCTGCGACCCAGCTGTCCCGCGGTGAGCCGGTGATCCCCACGGAGTACATGTGACTCGTATGAACGACAGACGGCCTCTGGGGCAACGGAGGCGCTACTAGCAGGCAAATGCCCCCTCCCGCAAGGCGGTTGGAGTCTCTACCCTCAGAACATTGCCGCCGGACCGCGTTCCATCCACACGCCCCCCACCACCGAAGGACACCCGCCATGCACCGCGCATTGATCGTCGTGGACGTTCAGAACGACTTCTGCGAGGGGGGCAGCCTCGCGGTGACGGGGGGCGCGGATGTCGCCGCCGCCATCACGGACCTGATCGGCCAGGCCACGGCCGGCTACCGCCATGTGGTCGCCTCGCGCGATCACCATGTCGACCCGGGCGACCACTTCTCGGAGGACCCCGACTACGTGGACAGCTGGCCCGCCCACTGCGTCGCCGGCACGGAGGGCGTGGGCTTCCACCCGAACTTCGCCCCGGCGGTCGCGAGCGGGGCGATCGACGCGGTCTTCGACAAGGGTGCGTACGAGGCGGCGTACAGCGGCTTCGAGGGAGCCGACGAGAACGGCTCGACGCTCGCCGAGTGGCTGCGCGCCCACAAGGTCAGCGAGGTCGACGTCGTCGGTATCGCCACCGACCACTGCGTCCGCCTGACCGCGCTCGACGCGGTCCGCGAGGGCTTCCGCACCCATGTGCTGCTCGACCTCACGGCCGGAGTCGCCGAGGAGACGACGGAGCGTGCACTGGAGGAGATGCGGCAGGCGGGCGTGGAGCTGTCCGGCAAGCCGGTGGTGTGACGCCCCCGCGCAGGGCCCGCCCTCCGGCGTCCGCCTACGCGCCGCTCGCCGGGCGCAGCAGCGCCCGTATCGGGTGCCAGAGCTCCTGGGTCCGTTCGTCGTGGGTGCGCCACAGCAGGCCGTCCGGATGGTGCAGCACGGCCGTGATCTCGTCCGGCGTCGGCGGCTCGGCGTTCCCCCGCAGGTAGACCGCGCGCAGTCCGAGGTTCCGCAGCCTGGTCAGGGCGCGGGCGCGATTCGCCGCGTGGACCAGGACACGCACCGTGCTGCCGTCGCCCACCGGACTCGGCAGGCCTATCGCGACCACCACACTGCCTCCTGGCAGCTTGCAGAAGCCTCCGCCGGGCATGCCCCACACTCCCCCGTGCTCACTGTCAATAAGAACTTCGGTCAGACGCACCTAAACACGATCGGCCGCCGCCCGCTAGAGGGCGACGGCCGATCATGCTTTGACCTGCGACGATGCAGATTACTTCGTCGAGGGGCCGACCTTCACGGTGATCGTCTGGCCGCTCTTGGGCTCCTTGACGATCGAGATCCGCGTGTTGGTGTCAGCAACCTGGACACCGGCGGTCGGGTTCTCCTTGTACCAGTAGACGCCCTTGCGGTCGTCGAAGACCGGGTTGCCCGCGTGCGAACCGATCCGCCGCGCCGCGTCCGCCTTGTGCAGCGTGACGGTGTCCGACGGGTAGGTGCTGAAGGTCGAGTCGAACGCCTGGATCCGGCTGCGCATCAGCGTGCCGTCGCCCCACTTCAGCGGCTGGGCGTTGGCGTCGATCGGGAGGACCAGACCGGTGCCGGGGTGCTGGCTGGTGTTGTTGTCCTTCTGGGAGGTGTCCCAGAGCCAGATCAGCAGACCGTTCTGGTACGGGTAGTGCTCCACCCAGCCGTCCTTCGGCGCCTTGAAGCCGAAGTTGTACGGGCCGACCTTCAGGGTCCGGTCGTACGAGACGTACTGACGGTTCTCGGCCAGGTAGTACTGCTCGTACTCGTTGGTGAAGGACTCACCGATACGGGAGAAGCCCTTCGCGGTCCAGCCGTTGTCGTCACCCTCGGCGTTGTCCGAGAACAGCGGGGCGCCGTCGGCGTTGACGGTGATCGCGTCGGCCGTGAAGCCCTTGCCGCCCGCGCCGCCGTCGGTCTGGTAGCGGAAGCGGACGTCGACCTTCTTGCCCGCGTAGGCGTCCAGCGAGTAGACGAGCTTCTTGTTGCCCTCTGAGGCTCCGGTCAGCGCCGGGGCGTCGCTCGCGTCACGCGGGATCGCCGTGCCGTCGGCGGTGCCGTCGACGGCGGTCCAGGTGGCGCCGCCGTCCGTCGAGACCTCGGCGTAGAGGAAGTCGTAGTCGGCCTCGATGTCCCACCAGCCCGAGAGCTCGAGGGACGCCTTCGACTTGCCGGTGAGGTCGACGGAGCGCGTGAGGGTGTTCTTGAGGTCGTCACCCATGTTGCTCCACCACTGCTTGGAGCCCTCTGCGGGCTTCACGATGGTGGTGGTGACCTTCTTCTTCGGCAGCTCGACGACGAGGGCCTGCGGGTTCTTGGTGTTGTACTCGGCCACACCCAGCTTGTGGGTGGACTTCGTCGCCGCCTTGCCCTTGGTGTAGTTGAGCCAGCCCAGCTGCAGCTTGTCCCAGGCGTTCATGTCGCCGGGCATGTCGCCGATGGAGTCCTGGCCGGTGCCGAGCCAGGAGCCGGACGACATCAGGGACCAGAAGCCGGTCGAGTTCTCGCCGCCGCCGGAGGTGTCGTAGTGGTCGGGCAGGCCCAGGTCGTGGCCGTACTCGTGGGCGAAGACACCGAGGCCGCCGTTCTCCGGCTGCATGGTGTAGTCGCCGACCCAGATGCCGGAGTTGCCGATCTGCGTACCGCCGGCCTTGTTGTTCGCCGGGCCGGTCTTGCCGGCGTCGGTGCCGTACGCGTACCAGCGGTGCGCCCACAGGGCGTTGGGGCCCTCTGCGCCGCCGCCCGCGGACTCGTCCTCGCCCGCGTGGACGATCTGGAAGTGGTCGATGTAGCCGTCGGCCTCGTTGAAGTTGCCGTCGGCGTCGAAGTCGTAGCGGTCCCACTGGTCGTACTGGGACAGCGTCGCCTTGATCTGCGCGTCGGTCTGGCCCTTGGCCTTCTGGTCGGCGGTCCAGGCGATGACGCCGTCCTTGACCGCGTCCCACACGTTGTTGCAGTTGGACTGGCCGCAGTAGTTGGAGCCGTACCGGGCCTCGTTGTAGTCGACCTTGACCCAGTCGGAGACGGTGCCGTCGACCGAGTAGCGGCCGGACGAGGTCCGCTCGTAGTAGGTCTTCAGCGAGTGCTTGGGGTTCCCCTTCTTGTCCTTGCCCTTGCCGAAGTACAGGTCCTGGAAGTGCTTCTTGTTGTAGTCCTTCTGCCAGGCAGTGGAGTTGTCGACCTTGCGGTCGGGCTGGGCGATCTTGTTGTGCAGCGGGCCCGGCGTGCCGCCGTACTTCTTGACGGCCGGCTTCGGGCCGGTGCCGTCCGGGTCGAACATCGTGGTGTCGTCGACCTTGTCGCCGAACTCCACGAGGATCGTGAAGATCTTGTCGGTCTTCTCGCGGCCGAGCTCGACGTACTTCTTGTTGTCGAGCTTGACGACGTTCGACGCGCCGCGCTTCTGCACGGTCGCGTCGCCGGATATGACCTGCTCCAGCGCCGCCTGGCGCTGCTGGTCCTGCTGCTTGCTGAACGGCCCCTCGAGGTCGTGTTCGACATGGGCCTTCTCGCCGCCCTTGCCGGGGACCGCGCCCGGCGCCGGGTCGTGTCGCTCGACGCCGGCCGTGCTGTGGTTGTCGGCCTGGGCCATGGTGAAGGCAGATGCCGTCGCGCCGGTCGCGGCGAGCGCCACGAACACCGCGGACGCTCTGATCGCCCGTCGTCTGCTGGTCACTTGAGGTGTCCTCCCCCGCGCCCGCGTCAACACGGAACCAAGGATGTGGGGTGGATCCGCGCGCGCCTGCGCGTCACAAGTGACGACATTCGACCGGAGTTGAGGAAGAAAAGACAGCCCTTGACTTGGACAGGCCAACTACACTATGCAGTAGCGAGTTTCCGGTATTCGGACACATGGGTGCGCAGAGTCAAGGGAAAACCCTATTGGCCCCTCCCGAAACGCCGACAGGCGCACCGAACCGTCCACTCCCCGGAACGGATGACTCCATGCGCCCCCCATGCACCAGTACCGTGGGTTAGGTCACGCTTACTACCGGTTCCTCTCGGGCATCCACCGTCGTAGAGTCGCGAGACAGTGCGACCCGTTGCGACTCACCACCGAATTGATGCCCCGAGGGACGGAAACCGCCATGCCGCGTCCGACTGCCGCACAGCTCGCCTACGGTTCGGCCACCGTCGTCATCTCGACCGTCGCCATGCTTCTGCTCTCCCGCACGACCACGGGCATCGGCGTCTCCGTCATCGGGATGGCCGCGCTCGCCCTGGGTCTGCTGGTCGCCGTGACCGTCCCGCTGCCGGCCAGGGCGAAGGCGGCGCGCACGGTCCGTACGAACCGCGCCGCCGCCGTCACCGGTGATGCCCCGGCCGCTTCGGACACCGTCACCCGGGTGCCCGTCGCCCACGCGCGTACGGGAGCCGCGCCGCGCATGGGCGAGCACTCACTGCGCCGTTGACACCACCACCGTCTTGGCGGCCTTGTCGTGCAGGCCCTGCCTGTACGGCTTGTCCACCAGGATCATGATCAGCAGGATGAGCGGCCAGAGGCAGGGGCAGCAGATCAGCTGCGGCAGCCAGAGCACCGCGGCCCGCATCAGCGAGGAGCCGGTGTCCGGAGTGCTCCCGTCGCTGAGCATCGCGACGCGCAGCTTCAGCAGCTTCATACCGACGGTCTGGCCGTCCCGCCTCACCAGCAGGGTGTCGTAGAGGACGTACGCCAGGATCGAGATGATCTGGAACACCCACTGTGCGCCGTTGTTGACGTCGGTGACCCAGTCGTCGAAGTCGTCCGACCCGACCCCGCGGTAGATCCCGAACGGGATGCCGATGAGCGCGAGCGGGATGAGGACGATCAGCCAGTCGATGACACGGGCGAGGACGCGCCTGGCGGGATCGGCGAGCGGGGGCATGCCGTGGAGGGGATCACCCGCGCCGTACGGATCGCCGCCGTAGGCGCCGCCGTCGTACGGCGGGGGCGTGCCGCCGGCGCCTCCGTACGGGGAGCCGGGGGGCGGCGCGCCGTAGGGGCCCTCACCGGGCGGAGGCCCACCCGGCGCGTGGCCTCCTGGCGGGGGTCCACCGGGCGGCGGGGATCCACCGGGCGGGGGCGTGGGCTCTTGCGGCCTCTTGCGGAACGGGTCGTCCTCGGGTGGCTGGCCGGGCGGCTGATCGTTGCTCATGGGGGCAGTGCACCGCGCCCGGCCGGGCCCCGCAACGGTTCACCCGCCGTTCGGGGGACCCGCGGGGCCAGAGGGCTGACAGAGCGTCAGCCGCGTCACCCGGCGACGAAGGTGTGCGCCACCTTGTCGTGCCAGCACTGCCGCCACGGCCGGTCGAACAGACACCACAGCACGTTCACGACGCCGATGACCAGCACGCCCAGCACTCCGTGCACCAGCCAGCGACGCAGCGCCGCCCCGAACGCCGGGGGCTCGAACGACTCGATGTCCCGCACCTCGAGACCCATCAGCTTCTTGCCGAGCGTATGGCCCCATCTGGAGGTCGGCAGCGCTTCGTACAGCACGCCGAGCAGGAGCAGTACGGCCAGTGCGATACCGAACTGCGTGGCCGTCGTCCCGTCGAGCAGCCAGACAGTGACGGTCTCGCCGGACAGCTTCGCCGCCTCGATCTTCTCGTCGATGTGCGTCAGCGCCGTGGAGATGAACGGGAACGACACCGCTCCGGCGACGGCGCCCAGCACGAGCGTGTCGATCAGCCGCGCCGCGAACCGCTTCCCGAGCGAGGCGGGCCGGGCCGCCGCCTGCGCCTGAGCGGCCTGCAGGAACGGGTCGTCGACCGGCGGCTTCCAGGGAACGACCGGCCGTCGCTCGGCCTCGGCCTGCGCCTGCACCTGGGCGAGCTGGTGGACCTGCTGCGCCCAGGACGCCGCACCGCCCCCGACCCCGGCGCTCAACGGTGTCTGCTGCTGTGCGGGCACCTGGGGCTGGGCAGGCGGCGCCTGCGGCTGCATGTACTGCGCCTGGGGCCGGGCCTGCTGCAGGCTCTCGGACGGTTGCGGTGCCAGGGGCTGCTGCGGGTCGGGCGGACGGATCGTCATCGTCCCCTCGGCGGGCGCGGTGCTGCCCGTCGGCTGCTGGGCGCGGCTCGTGGCCCTTCCCTCGGGCACCGGGTCAGGACCGCCCACGCTGCGCACTCCTGGCAGCGCACCGCCCGTGGGGTCCGCCGGGGCAGCCCCGCCGGCTCCGTCGTCACCGTCGGCAGACGGGCCGGGCGCACGGTCGAAACGGACACCGGAAGCGGCACGAGGATCGGCACCGGACCCGGCTGCCGCGGGCGCTCCCGGGGAGCGCGCGTCCCGGCCGGTGGCGGCACCCCAGCTCTCGGCCGGGGCCGGCGCGGACGGCAGCCCCGCCGACGCCGCGAGGCCGTCCGCACCGGCACCGCCCGCACGTGGGTCCTGGGGCGTCGAGCCCCACGAGACGCGGTGGTCACGGTCGCCGCCGAAACCCGACTGCTGGGAGGTGTCCGCATGCCAGGCCGAGGCGGGCCCGTGGCCGCTGCCCGCCGTCGTCTCCGGGTCCTCGTCCAGGAAGACGGGGCCGGTCTCCTCCACCGAGGGCGTGTGCGGCGCCGTGGGATAGGCCGACACGGCCGACGGCGGGGCGGGCAGGGACTCGCCGTCCCTGGGCGCCGGCCGGCTCGTACCCGGCACCCACGCCGCGCCGTTCCAGTACCGGACATATCCGGGGATGGACGGATCTGGATAGAAACCAGCCGCGGGACTTCCGTCGCCGGTTGCCGGGGTTGGGGCGCTCATCACCGTGGTCCCGTATCTCCTGGAGGGCCTGGAGGGCATCGAATCAGGGTCCACATCTATCAGACCGCCGCGCGACCCTGGGCCAGTCCTGCCATAAGGCCCACTTTCCGGTAACGCTGTGCCTCACCACCGCAACTATGCCCGAACCGACTGAGAAGTTGGTGACGGAAGTCGCGTAATAGTCGGCGGGGAAGGCGCTCTCTCCCTGCGTGGCCCGCGCCCGGGCCTCGTACCAGGAAAGGAAGTCGCACTCTCATGGACACCGTGGTGGAACGCGAGCTGGAGCTCAACATGGTCCTGTCGCCGGAGCGGAGCGTCCCGGTTCCCGCCCGGCTGACCTACCGCACGGCCGATCCGTACGCCGTGCACATCACCTTCCACATCGGCTCGGAGCACCCCGTGCACTGGACCTTCGCCCGTGAGCTGCTGGTCGAGGGAGTCTTCAGGCCGTGCGGGAACGGGGACGTCCGCATATGGCCGACCAAGGTGGAGGGACGCAGCGTCGTGCTGCTCGCCCTGACGTCGCCGGACGGGGAGGCCCTGCTCGAGGCGTCCGCCGCGCAGCTCTCCGCCTGGCTGGAGCTGACGCTGCGGGCCGCGCCGCCGGGAAGCGAGGCCGGACAGATCGCGTTCGACGACGAGCTCGCCGAACTCCTCTCACCGGCCCCCGCCCCGGCCCGCACCGACGACCTGAAGCTGCGGGACCCGTCCCCCGCGTTCGGCGGGGAGTCCCCGAGACCCGCGGACGAGCCGCAGGACGGCGAGGCGTGGGACCGGGAGGCGTAGGCCGTGCCCCGGCAGGCGATGGCGGTGCCCTGCTGCCGGTGGGCGACGGCCGGCGGCACCCGGGCGCGGCCCGTCACCCTGCGTGCTGTGCTGGGGAGGGCCACTGCCCGTCGGTGAACTGCCGACCCCGGTAACAGGGGTTCACATCGGCGAGGGCGCTCCCCTCCCTCCGCGTCGCATCGCCTTCCTCGGTACGGCAACTTCGACGGACGGCCCCGAAGCGCGGGCGGGGGCTGCCTCGCGGTGGAACCGGCTACACGTAGGTGTGGGTGATGAACTCGATGGAGTGGCCGTCGGGGTCGTCGATGTACACCCCGCGGCCGCCGAAGTGGTGGTTGATCCGCTGTGGCTCGGCGTGCCTGGGGTCGGCCCAGTAGGGGAGTTCCCGCTCCTTTATCCGGCCGAAGATCTCGTCGAACTCCTCGTCGGAGACGAGGAACGCCAGATGCTGGGAGACGACGTCCGCGTCCGCCTGCTCGTCGAGGTAGTCGAGCGTGACCCCGTTGGCGAGGGGGACGCTGGCGAAGGGGCCGAAGGGCTTGGGGTCGGGTGCGTCGATCAGGCCGGTGAGGAAGCGGGCGCCGGCGAAACGGTCGCGGCTGTGGACGATGGTGTGGTCAAGACGAGCGGGCACGGCTCCTCCTTCGTCGACGTACTTCCACGCTAGAACGCGGGCCGTGTCCGGGACCATCGGGCATGAGGACCAGGTCCGTGGTCCTGGTCCTCGCGGGGACGGCCGGGGGCCGCCCGGAGCGCAGACCCGAGCGGCAGGCCCGAGCGGCAGGCCTGCAACGACAGGGCGAAAGCCTCAGAAGATCTTGCCCGGATTGAGGATGCCCAGCGGGTCGAAGGTCTGCTTGATCCCGCGCTGCAACTCGATGCCGACCGGCCCGAGTTCCCGTGCGAGCCACTCCTTCTTCAGTACGCCCACGCCGTGTTCGCCGGTGATCGTGCCGCCGAGCGCCAGCCCGAGCGCCATGATCTCGTCGAACGACTCGCGGGCGCGCCGCGATTCGTCGGGGTCGGTGTGGTCGAAGCACACGACGGGGTGGGTGTTGCCGTCGCCCGCGTGGGCGCAGACGCCGATCGTGAGGTCGTACTTCTCCGCGACGGCCGCCGTGCCGTCGAGCATCGCGGCGAGCTGGGAACGGGGTACGCAGACGTCGTCGATCATCGTCGCCGACTTGACGGTCTCCAGGGCCGTGAGTGAGAGCCGGCGGGCCTGGAGCAGCAGCTCGGACTCGGCAGCGTCCTCCGCGGGCACCACCTGGGTGGCTCCGGCGGCCGTGCACAGCTCGCCGACGGCGGCGAGATCGGCGGCCGGGTCGGGGGTGTCGAAGGCGGCGAGCAGCAGCGCCTCGGTGGAGTCGGGGAGGCCCATCTGGGCCATCCTGTTGACGGCGTGGATGGTCGTACGGTCCATGAGCTCGAGGAGCGACGGCGTGTGACCGCGCTCCATGATCGCGCAGACCGCGTCGCACGCGGCTCTCGCCGAGGGGAACTCGGCGGCGAGGACGAGCTGCTGGGGCGGCTGCGGTTTGAGGGCGAGGACCGCTTTCACGACGATGCCGAGGCTGCCTTCGGAGCCGACGAAGAGCCGGGTGAGGTCGTATCCGGCGACGCCCTTGGCGGTGCGGCGGCCGGTGCTGAGCAGGCGGCCGTCGGCGAGGACGACGTCGAGGCCGAGGACGTACTCCGCGGTGACGCCGTACTTGACGCAGCACAGCCCACCGGAGGCGGTGCCGATGTTGCCGCCGATGGTGCACATCTCCCAGCTGGAGGGATCCGGCGGGTAGTACAGGCCGTGCTCGCCCACCGCGCGGCTGAGCGTGGCGTTGACGACGCCCGGCTCGACGACGGCGATCCGGTCGACGGGGCTGATCTCCAGGATCCGGTCCATCTTGACCAGGGAGAGAACGATGCAGCCGTCGGAGGCATTGGCGGCGCCGGACAGTCCGGTGCGGGCGCCCTGTGGGACGACCGGGACACGCAGCTCGGTCGCGGTGCGCATCACGTGCTGGACCTGCTCGACGGTGCGCGGCAGTACGACGACGGCCGGGGTGCCCGCGTCGCAGAAGCTCGCCATGTCATTGGCGTACGAGGCCGTGATGTCCGGGTCGGTGATCAGGGCTTCTGCGGGGAGGCCCGCACGCAACCCGGAAACGAGCCGGGAGAGGAGATCGTCCATGATCCCAGACTGGCACCGGGGGCCATCGGTGTGAACCCGGCTGCCATCCGGTTGGCCGCACCGGGTGTGTTCTTCGTATTGGCTGGATGTCGGCGCACAGTGATCGCCATGAAGACGCGATACTCGCCACACGTCAGGAATGCCGCGATCGGCACACTGGTCGCCGCGGGACTGGTCGCCGGAGTCCTGGTCCTCGGCCCGGGCGAGGACGCTCCCGCGCCCGCTTCCGGGCCCGCCGCCCGCGCGATGCTCGCGGCGGGTGCCGGGGCGCCCGCGTCGCTGAACGATCTGTCCGCGCTGATCGCGAACCGCGAGAGATGGGTACGGTCCCGCCCGGCCGACGAGGCGGCGTGGGCCCAGCTCGGCTCCGCGTACGTGGAGCGGGCGGCACTGGTCGGCGGGTGGGCGGACTACCCGAAGGCGGAGAAGGCGCTCAGGCGTTCGCTGGCCGTACTGCCTGCCGGGAAGGGGAACGCGGAGGCCGAGCTGGGGATGGCGGCGCTGGCCAACGCGCGGCGGGACTACGCGTCGGCGAAGCGCTGGGCGGAGGGCGTACGGGCGCGCACCCCGAAGCGCTGGACCGCCTATCCGGTCCTGATCGACGCGTACAGCGGTCTCGGCGACTACAAGGCGGCGGCGCGGTCGCTGGACATGCTGCAGAAGCTCCGTCCCGGCACCGCGCCGACGCTGGGGCGGGCCGCGCTGGTGAACCGCGACCACGGGCTGCGCGAGGACGCGGCGGCGAAGGCGTACGAAGCGACGACACGGGTGGGCAGCAAGGCGGAGAGGGCCGTGGCCCTGCACCGTCTCGGTGAGCTCGCGTGGGAGCAGGGGGAGCCCGCCGACGCCGTCGGGTACTACGACACGGCGCTGCGGCTCGACCCCGGGCACCATCCGTCGCTGGCGGGCCGTGCGCGGGCGCTGGCGGCGCTGGGGCGCAAGGACGAGGCGATGCGGGACTACGAGGACGCGCTGGAGGTGCTGCCGCTGCCGGAGTACGCGCTGGAGGCCGGCGAGCTCTACGAGTCGCTGGGCCTGGACGGGGACGCACGCACGCAGTACGAACTCGTCCGTACCAGGGCGACGCTGGCGCGGGAGTTCGGGGTGAGCGAGGAACTGGTGCTCGCGCGCTACGAGGCGGACCACGGTGACGCCCAGGCGGCGGTGCGGCGGCTGACGCAGGAGTGGGAGCGCGGACGGCGGAACGTGTACGTCGCGGACGCGCTGGGGTGGGCGCTGCACCGGGCGGGGCGGTCGGACGAGGGGCTGGTGTACGCGAAGAGGGTGGCGTCGGTGGGGATGCGCAACGCCCTGTTCTCGTACCACCAGGGCAAGATCGAGCGTGCGCTCGGCTTCGGCGGCCCGGCGCGCCGGCATCTGGCGGAGGCCCTGCGCATCAACCCGTACTTCTCGCCCCTGCTGGTGAAGCCCGCGGAGAAGGCCCTCGCCGAACTGGGTGAGGCGCCGTTGGGGAGCCCGCCCGACGACGTCACGGGCCGGCCGCCGTTGAGCGAACCGGACGAGCCCGAGGAGATCACACCCTCGCCCTCGGCCTCGGCCTCGGCCTCGCCGTCCTCGCGGGACGCCAGGAGCGGGGAGGAGGGCCGCCGGAACGAGAACCCGGTCGGGGGCGGAGGGGATGCCGGGCGTGGGCCGCAGGACGAGGGCGGAGGCCGCCGCGGACCGCAGGACCAGGGTCAGGACGTGCGCCCACCGGAGAACGGGAACCGGGATCAGCGCGGACCGGCGGATGCCGGCCAGGACGGACACGGTCCGGAGGGCGGGAGCCGGGCGCCGGAGCCGGGACCGCCGACGAGCCCGGCGAGCCCGGCGAGCCCGGCGAGCCCGGCGGGCTGAGCACCGGCCGGGCGGAGGGTTCCGCCCGGCCGGTGCCGCGACCGGCTCCTGGCTCCTGGCTCCTGGCTCCTGGCTCCTGGCTCCTGGCTCCTGGCTCCTGGCCACCGGTATCTGCTGCCGGAGACCGGCGCTGGAGACCGGCGCCCGCGCTACAGGTTGCCGCGCTTGGCCTGCTCGCGCTCGATCGCCTCGAACAGGGCCTTGAAGTTGCCCTTGCCGAAGCCCATCGAGCCGTGGCGTTCGATCAGTTCGAAGAAGACGGTCGGACGGTCCTGGACCGGCTTGGTGAAGATCTGCAGCAGATAGCCGTCCTCGTCGCGGTCGGCGAGGATCTTCAGCTCCCGCAGGGTCTCGATCGGCACCCGGGTGTCACCGACCCACTCGCCCAGCGTGTCGTAGTAGGAGTCGGGCGTGTCCAGGAACTGGACGCCGGCCGCGCGCATCGTGCGCACCGTCTCCACGATGTCGTTCGTCGCGAGCGCGATGTGCTGCACACCCGCGCCGCCGTAGAACTCCAGGTACTCGTCGATCTGCGACTTCTTCTTCGCGATCGCGGGCTCGTTGATCGGGAACTTCACCTTGAGCGTGCCGTCCGCGACGACCTTCGACATCAGCGCCGAGTACTCGGTCGCGATGTCGTCGCCCACGAACTCCTTCATGTTCGTGAAGCCCATGACCTTGTTGTAGAAGGCCACCCACTCGTTCATCCTGCCGAGCTCGACGTTGCCCACGCAGTGGTCGATGGCCTGGAAGGTGCGCTTCGCGGGGGGCTCGACGACCGGGTCGGCGGCGGCGAACCCGGGCAGGTAGGGGCCGTCGTAACCGGACCGGTCGACAAGGGTGTGGCGGGTGTTGCCGTACGTGGCGATGGCGGCGAGCACCACGGTCCCGTGCTCGTCCTTGATGTCGTACGGCTCCTCGATGCCGCGGGCGCCGTGCTCGACGGCGTACGCGTACGCCGCGCGGGCGTCCGGCACCTCGATGGCGAGGTCGATGACCCCGTCGCCGTGCTCGGCGACGTGGTCGGCCAGGAAGCGGCCCCAGTCGCTGGACGGCTTGATGACGGAGGTGAGGACGAAGCGCGCGGCGCCGTTCGTCAGGACGTACGAGGCCGTCTCACGGCTGCCGGTCTCCGGTCCCGAGTACGCGACGAGCTTCATGCCGAAGGCCGTCGAGTAGTAGTGCGCTGCCTGCTTGGCGTTGCCGACGGCGAAGACGACCGCGTCCATTCCCTTCACCGGGAAGGGGTCGGCCTGCCGAGCGGTGTGAGGGGTCTGCTCCTGGATCTCAGTCATGGCGGCAGACTCCCCCCGATCCACAAGCTGCGCAATAGTTTGTCTATCGGCTGGGCAACCTGTCCAGACGCTGCCCGATATGTTCGGGCGATCTGTACAGGATGACCATCGGGAGGCCGGTCGTGGCGATCGATCATCTGGACGGCAGGCTCATCGTGCTCCTCGCGCGCGAACCCCGGATCGGCGTTCTGGAGGCGTCACGCCGTCTGGGCGTCGCACGCGGCACGGTCCAGGCGCGCCTGGACCGGCTCCAGTCGAGCGGGGTCATCCGGGGCTTCGGTCCGGACGTCGACCCGGCGGCCCTCGGCTACCCGGTCACCGCGTTCGCGACGCTGGAGATCAAGCAGGGCCAGGGCGCCGATGTGCGGGCACATCTCGCCACCGTCCCCGAGGTGCTGGAACTGCACACGACCACAGGCCACGGCGACATGCTCTGCCGGCTCGTCGCCCGCTCCAACGCGGATCTCCAGCGGGTGATCGACCGGGTGGTCGGCTTCGAGGGAATCGTCAGGGCCTCGACGGCCATCGTGATGGAGAACCCCGTACGGCTGCGGATCATCCCGCTGGTGGAACAGGCGGCGGCGGACGCGGGCCTGTAGACACCCGGAGGCCGGACACAAAGAACTCCTTGCAAAGAAGTACTTGCAACATGTTCTTTGCAACTCTACTGTCGAGCCATGCCCGAATCAGAGGAAGGGCTCGAGCCCGAGCCCGCAGAGTTTCCGACCCGCACGCTCGATCCCCGGTCGCTGCGCGGGCTGGCCCATCCCCTGCGGATGCGGCTGCTGACCGTCTTGCGGCGCAACGGCCCGGCCACCGCCTCCCAGCTCGCGGAGCGACTCGGCGAGTCCAGCGGAGCCACGAGCTACCACCTGCGCCAGCTCGCCGCGCACGGCTTCGTGGTGGACGATCCGGAGCTCGGCAAAGGCAGGGAGCGCTGGTGGAAGGCCGCCCAGCAGGGCACATATATCGACGAGTCGCTCTACATGGACCCCGATCCCGAGACACGCGGCGCCATGAGCGTCCTGCTGCACGAAGTCGCCTCGATGCACACCCAGGAGCTCTCGACCTGGGTGGGCACGATGGGCGACTGGCCGGACGAGTGGCCGAAGAGCGCGGACATGAGCGACTTCACCCTCCGCCTGTCCCCCGCCCAGCTACGGGAGCTGGGCGAGAGGCTCCATGCGCTCGTCGACAGCTATCGCGAGGTCGAGCCCGCGGAGGGCGCTGAGCGCGTACGGCTCCATCTGCACGCGTTTCCCCAGAAGACCGACTGAACCGAACGGACCGACGGGCCCCGAACGGACCGACGGGCCCCGAGCGAGCCGACCCAACCGATCGAAGGGACCAGGTCATGCACAGCGACATCCACCTGCATCTGCACGAACTGCGCGCCAGGGAACTGCACCGGGAAGCGACCACCACGCGGCCCCGGTCGGTCGCACCGCGCCGGGCCGTCCTGCGAGCCCAGCTGGGCTGGGCGCTGGTCTCGCTCGGCCTGCGTCTGGTCGCCGCGCCCCGGCCGCGTACCGCGGCGGCCTGACGGCCGGCGCCGGCGCGCAGGAGCGAGGCCTGGACGACCGTCACCTCGCCGGCGACCGCGAGCCCGACAGCGTTGAGGTCACGCGCGGAGAAACTGCCTCAGCAGGTGGGGACCTTGCTCTCGTCCCCGTCCAGGGCGCGGAGCGCGTGCACGGCTTCGTCCAGCGTGGTCACCGGGATCAGCCGCATCTCCTTGGGGAGTTCGGCCTTGGCGTCCGCGCACTCGTCCTTGGGAACGAGGAAGACGGTCGCCCCGTCGCGGGCCGCCGCCTGTGTCTTCAGGGCCACCCCGCCAACGGCGCCGACCTTGCCCTCAGCGGTGATCGTTCCCGTGCCCGCGATGTTGCGGCCGCCGGTGAGGTCGCCCCCCGCGCCGTCGCCCTCGAGCTTGTCGATGATGCCGAGCGAGAAGAGCAGCCCCGCGCTCGGTCCGCCGACATCGGCCAGGCTCAGGGTGACCTTCACGGTCCTCGGACTCCTGTCGAGATGACCCAGAGCGGCCTCGACCGCGCTGTCCTGGGACTTCTCCATCTCGGCGACGTTGTGCTTCTCGATCTCCTTGTCCGACTTCCCCGACGGGTAGACCGAGTCGTGCGGCAGCACCGCGCGGTCCGTACGGAACCAGGCGTCCACCACATCGCCCAGGTCCACATCCACGGAGGGCCCGGTCGCCATGATCGTCGTCATGCGCAGCTCCCCCGCCGTCTTCCGCGTGGGGGCGCCGGAAATCGTGATCACCGGCTTCCCGTTGTCCGACCCCAGCACATTCGTGGTCTGCCCCGGCTGGGCCAGGGCGAACGGCAGCGGCGCCAGCCCGGCGACCGCGAGCAGTGCGACGACGGGAGTGGCGCTTACGACCAGAGCCCAGGGGCGCGAGAGACGTGAGAGGAACACGGAGTCAATCTAGCGGTCCGCCCGCTGCGCCTCGGCGCCGAGGGCCGGGCCGGGGGCTGGGGCTGCGGGCCGGGGCTGCGTGGGCCGCAGGCATCGCGCGGCGAGGGGAACAGGGCCCTGTCGACTCGACGCCGCGCCTGCCGTACGTATCACCGCAGCGCGTCCGCCACCTCGCGGGCGGCGTCCACCACGCGCGGGCCCACCCGCTCAGGGACGGAGTCGGCGAGCATCACGACGCCCACACTCCCCTCTATGCCCGTCACCCCGATCAGCGGGGCGGCGGCGCCGCTCGCGCCTGCCTCGAGTTCGCCGTGGGTGAGCGTGTACGAGGGCTCGGTGAGGCCGCCTTGGCGGGCGGCGAGGATGGCCTTGCCGGCGGCGCCGCGGTCCAGAGGGTGGCGGAACCCGGCCCGGTACGCGACGTGGTAGTCGGTCCAGGTCGGCTCGACGACCGCGACGGCCAGTGCTTCGGCCCCGTCGACCAGGGTCAGATGAGCCGTGGCTCCGATGTCCTCGGCGAGCGAGCGCAGCGCGGGCAGCGCCGCCTCGCGGACGAGAGGGTGCACCTGGCGGCCGAGGCGCAGCACGCCGAGCCCCACCCGGGCCCGGCCGCCCAGGTCCCGGCGGACGAGCGCGTGCTGTTCCAGCGTGGCGAGCAGGCGGTAGACGACGGTCCTGTTGACGCCGAGCCGGTTGGACAACTCGGTGACGGTCAGGCCGTGATCGGTGTCGGCGAGCAGCTTGAGGACGCGCAGTCCTCTGTCGAGCGTCTGGGAAGTTTCCGCGGTCACGACGCCCTCTCCTTCGGGAGTGAGTGTCGGCGACGCTCTCGCGGGCTGTGCTGCGGCACCGGTCCCCCGGAGCGACCGCACGCACCCAGAGGCCGCCGGCAGGTCCTGGCACACCGGCTGCGCTCCGCGGCGGCGCTGCCACGGGGCGTTGTCAATGCGGGGAAATGTAGCGATCGACTCCGCTCAGCGGAAGACCTCGTCCAGAATCCGGGCGCCGGGGCCGCTTTCACACCCCTTGGGGGGACCCGGGACGGGACGACTCGGACGTTCGTTCGGCGATGGTGGCGACATTCCCGAAGCCCGGTTGCGGGCCCGTCGGCCTGCCGGGGCCGCCCGACCGGTCTCGGAGGTCTGTGGCCGATCCGCGCGGTACCCGGCTTTCGGCGTCGGGTGAAAGCCGCCCGGTCGTTCAGGAGACCGGAACCAGAGAGTCCTCCCGGAGACCGGAACAGGAGGACCGGTGAGCCCGAAGCCCCGGCCGTTCCGTAGCCGGGAGGGCCGGGAGGGCCGGGAGGGCCGGGAGGGCCGGGAGGGCCGGGAGGCCCCGGAACCCGTCGGAGCCCGGAAGCCCGTACAGAGCCGGGAACCCGTCAGAGCCCGAAAGCCCATGGACAGCCCGGAACCCGTCAGAGCCGCAACCCGCCAGAGCCCGGAACCCGTCCAGAGCCTGAAGGCCGTGAGAACCGAAGCCAGTGAGCCCGCTCGCGGTCCGGCGGACGTCACCGCATCAGCGCCCCGAAGCGCCGGGCATCACCGCATCCGCGTCGCCCACTCCTGTACCTTCTTGATCCGCTCCCGGATCTGCCCCGCCGTCGCCTCCGCGCTCGGCGGCCCTCCGCACACCCGCCGCAGCTCGGTGTGGATCACCCCGTGCGGCTTGCCGCTCTGATGGACGTACGCACCCACCATGGTGTTCAGCTGCTTCCGCAGCTCCAGCAGCTCCTTGTGGGAGACGACCGGCCTTCGTTCGGCCGGCAGTTCCACCAGGTCCGCCTCCGCGTCCGGCTTCTTCCTGCTGTGCGCGATCTGCCGCGCCTGCCGCTTCTGCAGCAGCAGTTGCACCTGGTCCGGCTCCAGCAGCCCGGGGATGCCGAGGTAGTCCTGCTCCTCCTCGCTCCCCGGGTGGGCCTGCATGCCGAACTCGGCGCCGTTGTACATCACACGGTCGAAGACCGCGTCGGACTCCAGCGCCTCGAAGGGCAGCATGTCCTGCTCGCCGGTGTCCTCGTCCTCCTGCTTGTTCGCCTCGTCCATCTCCTTCTCGGACTCGGCGTAGGGGTCCTCTTCCCCGTCCTTCTTCGGCCGGTCGAGCACATGGTCGCGCTCGACCTCCATCTCGTTGGCGAAGCCGAGCAGCATGGGGATGGTGGGCAGGAAGACGGACGCGGTCTCGCCGCGCCGCCGGGACCGTACGAATCGGCCGACGGCCTGTGCGAAGAACAGCGGCGTCGAGATCGTCGTGGCGTAGACGCCCACCGCCAGGCGGGGCACGTCGACGCCTTCCGACACCATGCGGACGGCGACCATCCAGCGGTCGTCGCCGTCGCTGAACTCGTCGATCCGCTTCGACGCGCCCGTGTCGTCCGAGAGCACGACGGTCGGCTTCGCTCCGGTGATCTCGCGGATGAGCTTGGCGTACGCGCGCGCCGAGTCCTGGTCGGAGGCGATGACGAGACCGCCGGCGTCCGGGATCCCCTTCCTCACCTCGGTCAGCCGACGGTCGGCGGCACGCAGGACGTTCGGCATCCACTCGCCGCGCGGGTCGAGCGCCGTGCGCCAGGCCTGTGAGATCGCGTCCTTGGTCATCGGCTCACCGAGACGGGCGGCGATCTCGTCGCCCGCCTTGGTGCGCCAGCGCATGTTGCCGCTGTAGGAGAGGAAGATGACGGGCCGGACGACTCCGTCGCCGAGCGCGTTGCCGTACCCGTAGGTGTAGTCGGCGGCGGACCGCCGGATCCCGTCGTTGCCTTCCTCGTACATGACGAAGGGGATGGGGTTCGTGTCGGACCTGAAGGGCGTACCGGTGAGCGCGAGACGGCGCGTCGCCGGCTCGAACGCCTCCAGGCACGCCTCGCCCCACGACTTCGAGTCGCCGGCGTGGTGGATCTCGTCGAGGATGACGAGGGTCTTGCGCTGCTCGCTGCGATTGCGGTGCAGCATCGGGCGTACGCCGACACCGGCGTAGGTGACGGCGACGCCGTCGTACTCCTTGCTCAGCGGGCCCGCGCTGTACTCGGGGTCCAGCTTGATGCCTATCCGCGCGGCCGCGGCCGCCCACTGCTTCTTCAGGTGCTCGGTCGGCGCGACGACGGTGACCTGCTGGACCACGTGATGGTGCAGCAGCCAGGACGCGAGAGTCAGCGCGAAGGTCGTCTTACCGGCGCCGGGGGTCGCCACGGCGAGGAAGTCGCGCGGCTGCTCCTGGATGTACTTCTCCATGGCGGCCTGCTGCCATGCGCGCAGCTTGCCGGCCGTGCCCCAGGGGGCGCGGCCGGGGAAGGCGGGTGAGAGATGGTGGGAGGCGGTAGTAGTCACGATCTCCGGTTTGAACCAATGGGCCGCGCGCAGCCTCAGGCAGGGCGGCGGCGGGTGACGGGCGGGCTCTCGGCTAGGGCGTTAGGTACGACAACCGGGCCACCTTATCGGTGGCCCGGCCGCGGTCCGGGCCGGACGAGGCCGGGTTCCGGCGGAGTGCGACAGGCGTCACAGGGTTCCCAGGACCTCTCCGACGGCACCGACCGCGTCGCTCTCGCCGCTCGCGACGGCGACGACCAGGTCGTACGCACGGTCCTGGTCGGCATCGGCAAGATCGACGCCGTTGAGGGCGAGGAAGGTGGCGGTGGCCGGCCACGCGGTGTGCTTGTTGCCGTCGACGAAAGGATGGTTGGTGGCGATCGCGTGCAGCAGCGCAGCTGCCTGTTCGTAGACGTTCTCGTACGCGTTCGGGTGGTGCATGGACTGAACGTAGCGACCAGCACGCCTCCGGCACACCGGGTTTACGAGCCGGCGGGCACCCGCAGGCGCGTCGCCACCCACGCTCCTACGAGCGCCACACCCGCCATCGGCAGGAAGACGGCGGCGAAGGCCGCCGGGTGGGAGCCGCCCGCGGCGGAAACGGCGTGGCCGCTCATGCCACCGCCCACCGCGCCTCCCCCCAGCGCCGCGAACGCGGCGCCGCCCGACGCGAGCAGCAGCACATTGGACAGCCCGTCGGAGATCTGGAGCGCGGCCGAGTTCGTACCGGCCTCCTCCGGTGCCGACAGGTGCAGCAGCAGCACGCTCGTGGAGCTGATCACCAGTCCCATCCCGAAGCAGCCCCAGCCCCAGGCCGCGGCCACGATCCACACCGGCACGGACGGGATCAGTACGGTCGGCGCGGTGGCGATCGCCGTCGCGACGAGCACCATGCCGACGGCGGTGAGCCGTTCGCGGTACGGCTCCACGGGCGGCCGGGACTGGACGTACGAACCGAGCGCCCAGGTCGCCCCGCCGAGCGCGAGCGAAAGTCCGGCGAGCGTCGGCGACAGCCCCCGCTGGGTGACGAGCATCAACGGTACGAACGACTCCGCTGCGATGAAGGAGCCGGCCGCGACGCCGCGCAGCAGGACGACCGACGGCAGCCCCCGCGCCGCCCGGTACGTGCCGCGCGGCAGCAGCCCGCGCACGGCGGGTGCCAGCAGCGCCGCGCCCGCAAGGGCCGGGATCAGTGACAGCCAGCGCAGATCCTGGCCGGCGAACTGCAGCAGTCCGGCGCCCAGCGATATCGCCAGCGCGAGCCGGATACGCCGGGTGTCGAAGGCCGTGGCGGGCGCCTCGGGGTCGACCGGCCCCGACGCCGTCCGCCGTATCGCGGGCAGGGCGAGCGCCAGTGGCACGACGACCAGCACCGGGATGCCGGTGAACACCCAGCGCCAGCCGAGCTGCTCGGTCACCGTCCCGGCCGCGAGCGGCCCGACCACGGACGGCACCACCCAGCTCGCGGCGAACGCGGCCATGATGGTCGGCCGCAGCCGCTCCGGGTAGGCGCGGCTGACGACGACGTACAGCGCGACGATCACCAGCCCGCCGCCGAGCCCCTGCACGGCCCGCCCGACGATGAACAGCCACATCGCCCCGGCGGTACCCGCCAGCACCAGCCCGGCCGCGAACGCCCCGATCCCGGCGGTGAGCGCCCCCAGCGGCCCCCGGCGGTCGGCCCACTGCCCCGACACCACCATCCCGAAGAGGCTGGTCGTGAAGTACGCGGAGAACGCGAACGCGTACAGCTCGACCCCGCGCAGCTCCCGTGCGGCGACCGGCATGGCCGTACCGACGGCGGTCGCCTCGAACGCGATCAGCAGCACGACGGAGACGATGCCGATACTGAGGGCGCGGTGCTCGCGCCCGAGTACACCGCCGGGCGCATCGTCGACTTCGACGGCACCGCCGCCGTCGGTGCGGCGCGATCTGAGGGCTGTCATGGGCCCAGGGTAAGGGGCATGTTCGCCGATCGCCCCTGTCGCGGGACGGGGTCCGGGTCGGTCCTTGGCCCTACGACCAGGGTCCGCCGGCCTGTGGCGCGCCGTGAACATCCGTGAATGCCCGTGAACCCCGTTGCCGCCCGTGAACGGCGTATGGCAGTCGCATTGCAGCCTCGGCGCGGCCCTTGAGCGGCTTCACTCCGGGCCCTACGTTCGACGCGTAGGACAGAACAGGCACGACACGCACGACACGCACGACAGACACGGCCGTGTGCCCGAGTGGCTCAGGGAATCGCCTGCAAAGCGATGTACACCGGTTCAATTCCGGTCACGGCCTCGACGACCACGCGAAACGGCCGCTCCCAGGTGTGGGGGCGGCCGTTTCGATGACTACCGGGCGGGCGCGGGGGCAGGGACGCCGCTGACCAGCTTGGTGTCGTTCCGACAGCCAAGTTCGACGGCGACCTTCCGCGCGACGGCGTTGGCCAACGTGACCTGGTGCGCCCTGATGTCCTTCTGCGGGGCCTTGTTCAGGTCCGGCCCTTCGAGCTGCGCCTGAATGACGATCTCGTGAGCGGGAACCTTCATACGGCATGTGAAGAAGACCGATGCGAGAGCTTCGGACGATGACGCGAGCTCACCGGACGTGAAGTACGTGACGGTGCCCTCGAGGCGCGGATCCCGCTCCAGGGCGGCCAGGACCGGGCGGAGGTCGATACGGACGGCTGAGTCCGCATTCTTGACGGGCAGCAGCCGACAGTAGGGAATGCCCTGTATACGGGCATTCTCACCCAGCCCGAAACGGGCGGTATCCCGGAGAGTCTCCAGCGCCTTCTCCGGCTCGGAAAGATCGCTCCTGAAACGCTCGTCACCGGTGATCGCCTTCAGCGCGGCAGAAGACGGGGCATCCTTCGCGAAGGCACCACAGACCTCCCTGGCCGACTTGCCCCGGTCCGCCTCCGCCGTGCCGTTGTCGCCGCCGGAGGAACAGCCCGTCGTCACCGCCATAACGGCGACGACGGGGAGGATCGACTTTCTCAACGCCGCCGACATGTCACCTACGTCCTCCCGGAAAAGCGCTCAGCGATCCGCCGCAGACGGGACACCCGCCACAAGCTTGGTGTCGTTCTGGCAGCCCAACCCTGCCGCAACCGTACGGGCAGCCGCGTTGAGGACCGTGACCTGGAGCGCGGGAAGATCCTTCTGCGCGGCCTTGGTCTCGCCCGGTCGCTCGAGCTCCGCGGCGACGCCTATCTCCTTCGCAGACTCCTTCATCCGGCACTTGAAGGCGATCTTCGCGTAACGGTCCGATGCCTGCGCCGACTCGCCGGTGGAGAAGGCGGCGAAGGACGCGGTGTCGCTGCCGTCCGGGAATGCCACGGCCTCACGAAAGACGATGTCGAGGGCCGCCTCCCCGTCGGAGGCCGTCTGGAGCCGACAGAAGGGACTACCGTTCGCCAACTCCTTGGTGCTGAGTTCGCCGTCGGCGTCCCGCAGGGCCTTGAGCGTCTCGTCGCGCTGAGAACGGTCGTCGACGAGACCACCGTTTCCCACAAGCGCCTTGAGCGCGCCGAGGGCCGGCGCATCCTTGGCGAAGGCACCGCAGACCGCTTCGGCCTGCTTGCCCTTCGCGACACCCTCGCCGTCGTGGTCGTCGGAGCAGCCCGCTGTCGCCGCCAGGAAAACGGCGAGAGCGGGAACCATGAGCGTTCTCAGTGCGGTTCGCATGTCACTTCTTCGGTTCGTACGGATCGGGCAGGGAGTCGTCCTTGGCATGCAGGCGGCTGTCCTTGACGTACTTGGTCAGGTCTTCCTGAATGTAGTTGCTGTCGTCCTTGCTCCATCCAGGGGCCTGTGCGTAGGCCTGAGCCGGCGCAAGGGCATTCTCCTTGCCCGTTCGCAGCGCATCGTCCTTCAGGTCGTCGGACTTCTTCTTGAGAGCCTCGTCCTTCTCGTACTTCTCGGCCGTGTCGTCGGCCTCCATGCCCAGGTAGGTCACCACGGCGCCGCCTGCTGTCTCTGCCGCCAGCGGCACGAGCACGCCCCCTGCGCCACCGGTCAGCGCCACGACACCTCCCGCAACCGCCGCGCCCACGCCGAACTTGACCCACTCCGTGGTCCTGCCGATAGCCTTCTTGTGCTCCTCTGAGTCCTTGGTGTAGTCCTGGTCGATTTGTGCCATGCGTGACTCGTCGAGGATGCCGTGCGTCTCTGCGCCGATCCGCAGCGCCGTTTTGGCGTCGGTGAAGTCGAGGTCCTTTGCGGGCCCGGAACCCGGCTTCGGACCAACCTCGTCCATGACGCTCGTCGTGTACAGCGTCTGCGCCGCCGACAACTGGCCGTGACCGGACTCGCTCTGCGCCACGGTGCCCATGAAGTTGATCGCATCGTCCCGGTTGAACAGCAGCTCGGTGTCGAACTTGTCCCCGAAGCGGGACTTGCCGTCCGGACCGTTGTTCCCGAACGGTGAGTTCGGGACCTCCCGCATGGAGGATCCGTCCTCCTGCTCCATCGACCGGTCGAGCTCGTCGATGTACGCCGCGCCCATCTTGCCGAGACTGTCGTCGATGCCCGGCTGCTCGTGCATGTACTTCGGGTCGTCGCCGTACCGTTCGACCACCTTCTGCATGACCTCGGCGTTCTCGGCCGTTCGTACGTCCTTCAGTCCCTCGGTCGGCGCATCGTACGGGTGGCCGGTCGTCGCGGACTCCAGTGCATGACCAAGAGCGTTGTAACCCGGCTCCTTGGTCATGTCGCCCTTGGAATTGAGCTCCTCAGGCCAGTCGCGGTCCTTGGTGAAGTAGTCGAACGCGCTGAGCTTCTTGTCGTCCTTGGCGTTCTCCGGCGTCAGATCGATGTCGCTGTTGAAGAACTCCGTGGACGCCTTCGGGCTGTGGCCGAGCGCCTCCATGTACCCCGACATCGGGTCCTGGCCGTTGCCGCCTTCCATCCAGTTGAGATGGGACGGCTGCGGCTGGAACCATGCACGACCGGGAGGGAGAGAGCCACCGTGCGTCATCTTGTTCTCGGTCACGACGAGCGCGTTGCCGTAATTACGGAGGAACTTGTCGTCGTAGTCCCCCACGCGCATGAGGTTGCTCATGACCTGGAAACCGTACGGATGCGTGCCTCGGGTCTGGATCGGCTCGCTGCCCGCCTTGATGACGTCGGCCTTCCACTGCTCCATCTCCGGGCTGGTGGAGTGGGTCGCCGAGGCGAGCGTCAGGCTCCAGTTCTTCTGCAGCTCGGTGAGCTTGTCGCGATGGTCGATGCCCAGGCGGGAGCCGTCGCTGGGGTCGCCCATGTCCGCCCAGTACTCCATCGAGCCCTTCGGGCCGACTTCCAGGGCGAACCGCTCGGCGAAGTACCGGTCGTCGGCGTTGTTCTTGAAGAGCTTGTTGAGCTTGTCGATCTCCTCCGGGGTCGCCTCGTCGCCCTTCTTGTAGAGCTCGTGGGCGAGCTTCGCGTCCTCGGCGTCCTGCGCCTTGGACGCGTCCTTGAGGGAGTCGTAGCTGGTGCCCGAGAAATTGTTCTTGTCCTTGCCGACCAGGGCACGGAGCGCTCGAGAGGCGATGTCGTCGGCGTCGTTGGCACGCTCGACGGCCGACTTGATGGCGGAGCGCATGGCATCGAAGTCGGCCTGCTCCGGCTTGGGCCCGTCGTAGTTCTTGCTCCTGCGGTCCGGATGGACCAGATAGCTCACCGTGCCGTCGGGGTCGATCCTGATCCCCTTGCCAGGAGCATCCTGGACGAGCTTCTCCAGTTCGCTCTTCGCTGCCTGGAACTCGCCGTGGGCATCCCTCAGGATGTTCCTGATGCTGGTCGCTTCTTTGAGCGCATCTCCGAATTCCTTGGCCGTCTTCTTCACGAAGGCCTGCGTCACACCCGCGTTCTCGCCCGCCCAGTCGGCCTTCTCGGCCTTCTTGAGCAGGCCGTTCACTGCCTTGTCCTCGGTCTTCTCCAGCTTGGTGACCGTCTCGGACCAGTCCGTGACCGCTTCCTTCAGGCTGCCGAGCCTGGCGTGGAGGACCTGATCGAATTTCAACACCTGCGCCCCCTCCTCAGCTGAAGTGCTTGTCGATCATGGACATGGAGAAGTTGGTCACCAGGACTTCCTCATGGTTCGCGTGGCTGATGACCGTGTCCTCGAGGTGGTTGTGGATGTGCGCGCAGGCGCTCAGAAGGGTCTCGGACTGCGTACGCCACGTGTCCCAAGCGGTCCAGAGGGCCGATCCCGTCGAAAATCCGTCCGCGTCAAGGCTGGTGGACGCCGAGTCCGTCTGAGCTCCGGCGTGAAAGGCGTCCGTCTCGAACCAGTGGTAGAGCTCCTGGGCCTCGTTGCCGACGGCCTTCAGGTCCGGCGACGTGACTTTGTAGTCCGCGGCACCCACACCGCTCGACGATCCCCCGTCCGCGTGGTTCAGCTGCATGCCGACATTCGCGGTGGCGGCGGCGCGAGCTGATGCCCACTCTTCGTCGAACGACATGTTCCCCCTCGATCACAACCAGTTGCAGCCGGCAGCCCGGCGCTTCCACCCTATGAGGGCGCCCGATCGGGTCTTACTGCGGCCGCCTCGTGTGCACGGAATGCGCACAAACGCACGACCGGGTCTCCCTCAGCCACTTCCGAACGTGACGTCCCGTCACGCGGGTCTGGAGCCGACAGAAGGGACTATCGTCCGCCAACTCCTTGGTGCTGAGTTCGCCGTCGGCGTCCCGCAGGCCCTTGAGCGTCTCGTTCTGGTAGGGCAGGAATCGCCTTCGAGAAACGAACTCCCCACCGCGGACCTTTCACTGAAGTCCTTCGAGGCAGACTCACTCGCCTCCCTGCATTGGGCGCACCGCCCGACGGCAACCGAGAGTGGCTCACCGTGAGCTCCCGTTGGGCTGGGGCACACCGCCATCGTTTGTGCACTTGAGCGCTACCGCGAGACCGTGCGTCACATCCTGGAGCACGGTGACGTTGTCCCTGTACGCGCCAGCTGCGGCAGTTGCCGAGTACTGCAGTCGACTGCGGATAATCGACTCAGCACCCTCGGCAGCCGAAGACCGGGGCAGCACGCACGTGAAATAGATGTCCGCGCCCTCAATGGTCCCGTTGGCCCGCAATCCAACGGAGTCAACCCGGACGCTTCCCTTGGCGCCTCCTCCCGACGGTGGTAGGGCGTCGACCCGTTCGAAAGACACATAGATGTCGCTGCCGACGGCCACGGCTCGGCTCGTCCCGTCGGTCAGCCCCACGGGCGTGATTCGACAAAAATCGGCGGGGCTCGCCGGGCCCCCTCCGATCCACCCCTCCACTTGGTCCGCCAGCGAGCCGATATCAGGTGACCCCACCTGAGTGAAACGCTTTACCCCGGCCACGCGGGCGAGTGCGGCGCCACCCGCGTTCGAGAGCCCGCCACAGATCTGCTCGGCAGACAGCCCAGCCTGGCTCGCCGCACTCTCCCTCGGCGAGCTTGCGTCATCAGTGCTGGCGCATCCGACTACGCCCAGCAGCATCGTCGCCAGCAGCGTCACGGCCGAACCACGCATTGCCGGTCGACGCGGGTGGGTCACCGCGTTCCATGACGTACTCACTTATTGCCATCCGTCCGATCAGCAGAGTTTGCGCCTCGATCGTAGGCGTTAAGTGCCTCTTGTCCGTACGTTGTCCGAAGACCCGGATCAACCTGGTGCAACTCCATATAGTTCAGCAACGGGCTCTGAGCCCGCACCTTTCCGAGCTGCTCGAAATCCTCGGCATTCAGGCTGGCCTTGCTGGAGAAATCTGCCTCCTTCTCCAAAGCTTCCTCACTGTATTCATTCCCCCAATATGTCTCGATCGCGGCCGTTCCCGTATCGACCAGCATGGGAACGAGTGTTGCTGTGGCAATACCAGCCGTAGGCCCGAGGAAGGGGGTAACCGCAATTCCGGCTCCGATGCTCAGCGCCGAGCTCATTCCGAACTGCTTCCAGGCCGCACTCTTCTCGTACTCAAGATTGGCCTTGTCCTCTTCCCCCTTATAGAATTCGTTCACATCAGATATCCGTGCCTCATCCAGAATCCCATGTGCGTAGGCACCGACGTTGACCGCCGTTCGAACCTTCTCGAGGTCATCCGGGTAGGCGACCATGGCGCTGTTGGTGAACGCTTGCTGAGCGGACGAAAGGACTTGATAGCTCCCGTCGTATTGCCCGACGATCTGCATGAACTTCCGAGCGGAGGGTTCGTCCATGGACATATGATTCGGGCCACTGTGCTTGAAAACAGCATCAGGGTTGGCTGATCCGACCGCACCCCCTTCATGCGCTAGGGACCAGTTCAGATCATCGATGTAACCGGCACCCATCCTGGCCAGACTATCCCCGACCCCCGGCTTATCCTTGATAAAATCGGTGTCTTTGGAGACAATGCTGGTCACCTGCTCCATAACATTGACCGTCGAAGCGTCTCGCCGCGCCCCGAGATCGGGCTGGTCGTACGACACCCCGAGCGTCGCAGCCTCAAGGGCATGACCCAACTCGTCGTACCCGTACCCGAGATCACTGTCCTTGCCGAGCACAGAGTCCTTGGGCCATTCCCGCCCGGTCAAAAGGTACTTCAGGTCGGCATCCATCTGTTCTTCCGGCGGCTTCCCGGGATCGTACTCGGCCCAGTCGGTCGAACTGAACACCTGCTTGGCCGCCTCGGGGTTGTGCCCGAGCGCTTCCATGTACCCGGCCATCGGGTCCTGCCCCATATCGGTTCCACCGATATTGAGGTAGTAGGCGGCACCGTCGGGGCGCCAAAGATCCTCTGCTTTCCCCTTGAAGTCCCGCTCGAAGGAGATAAGCTCCTTTCCGTAATCCTTCAAGAAATTCGTATCATATTCACCATAGCGAAGCAGGCTACCCATGACCTGGAAGCTGTAAGGTCCTTCCGACTGAATTCCAGCGCGATAGTTGATATCCTTGATCCGCTCCGGGCCGATGAGGGCCATGCCATCCTTCCAGCCTTGCATGGCAGCACTGTCGGAGTGGGTTGCTGTCGCAAGAGTGTGGCCAAGTGATTTCTGAAGATCCCGAAGGGCTTCTACTTCCTTCTCGTCGGTTTGCTGCTTGTCCGCCACCGCCTGCCAGAAGTTCACGGTACCCCGAGGACCGAGCGTAACAGCGAACTTCTCCGAGAAATAGGGATCGCCCTCATGGCTGGCCAGAATTCGGTTCACACGAGCGAGCTGCGCCGCCGTGAGCTCCTTTCCTGAGATAGCGGCAAACGCCAGTTCCGTCGCCGCCTTGGCATCCCTTTCAGCCGACTTCCTCTGCGCCATGGCCTCATCGACACTGCTCGCAGTTTCTGAATCAAATCCTCGCTTTCGACCATTATGATCCTGCGAAAGCGCGAAATGCAGAGCTTCGTCCGCCTCGCTGGCGTCCGCTACGGCCCGTTTCACGGCGTCGTTGTAATAGTGAACAGTCTCCAGGTACGACTTCTGAAGTGCTGCCGCATGTTCCGTCTGGCCTGACGGAACGGAGACAAATACACTCCCCTCTGGGGAGATCTTCAAATACTTGTCCTCAGCAACAGCGGTCTCGACATCACTAAGCCGAATCTGTGCTGACTTGAGTTGACCGTACGCGTTACTCAGAAGACCATGAACATCCTTTGCCTCTTCGGCAGCTCGATAGAATTCTCGCTCCACGGTGAAAAATGTCGAAAATGCCTCCTGTGCCGCTTCACCGATCCAGTCGGATTCGCGAAGATTCTTCGTGACCGTGGACCCGAAAGTGCGGGAGATCTCCTCAAGCGCGCCGGGAAGAGTCTTCCATTTGGTCAACGCCTCGGACAAAGGGGTCAGGTTCGCCTGCTTTACCTGGCTATACGTCAGTGCCATTGCTATCAACCCTTGACCGTCGGCTTGGAGGGCTCATCGCCCTTGCCGTCACGGATCCCCTTCATGCGCGCCGTCCTCTCGGCTTCTTCTGCACGAAAATCGGCCGCGGCACCTCGAAGAGCCCCCGCCACCTTCTCACTGAGCAGGCCACGCATGTAGAGCATCTGCGATTCCCAGCGCTGGTGAAAGGTCTCGAAGGCTTCCGCCGACTTGAACCCCTTCAGCGATCCCCCGACCAGCTTGGTTTCCTTCATCGCTCCATCATCAGCCTGCATGAAACTGGTGAGGACCTTGTCAGCTGCTCCCGCTCGTCCTTCAAGTACATCGGCATCCACATGGAGTTGGGTGCCAGGGCCTCCTCGTCCTCCGTTTCCGTCGTCAACGCTGTTGAGTCGCATACTGACGTTGGCCGCCGCTTCGCTTCGAGCAGCAGCCCACTCATTCTCGAACGACACGGCTCCTCCGTGGGTAGCTCGGTGCTCGCACATATACGAGATCAGGGTCCGTAATGAGGGACGAACTCGCGCGTGGTGAACTTGAGCGCGGGTGCACGTCCTGAGGCTGCAGCACACCCTGCAGTGGGACCGATGAAGGCAAACCCGGTCGCCCTCAGCGAACCCAGCGCCCTCAGCCTCTCCGGGCGCGGATCGCAGGCACAGCGATCGCAGCGCCGAGCAGCGCCGCGGCGCCGATGCCGAGGCCGATCCAGAGGGTGGTGTGGCCTCCGTTGTCCGAGGCCTTGGCGGCTGCGGCCGGCTTCTCGGCACCTGCTGCTGGCGTCGGCGCCGCACTGGGCGCCTTCGGATCTGCAGCCTTGATGTCCGGGAGGGGATACTCGTCGGCGGGGCCCGGGTCGACGGTCTGGGACAGGGCGATGCGTGGACGGACTACGCCGTAGCCGATGTAGTCGTTCCGCTTGGCTCCGCTGGTGGGGGCACCGGCGGTGTTGATCAGGACGCGCAAAACCTGGTTGTTGGTCCAGTTCGGGTACTTGGACCAGATGAGGGCCGCGGAGGCGGAGGCGAGGGCGGTGGCGTCACTGCTGCCGTGGGAATCGCAGAGCCCCGTCTCTCCCGTGCAAGCGGTGATGATGCCCTCACCCGGTGCCGCCAGGTCGACGTGCGCGCCAATCTGCGATTCCTTGGTTGCCTTGATGTCCTTGCCGATAGCTGCGACGCCGACAACCCCCGGCGTGGCAGCAGGGTAGTTCGTGTAGCCATGCTTTCCGCTGTTGCCCACAGCGGCGAAGACAAGTTTGCCCCTTCCAAGCGCATACTTGACGGCCTTGCGGGTCTCGGACCCGTCGTAAGGTCCCCCGAGCGAGATATTCATGATCTTCGCTTCGGAATCGGCGGCGTAACGGATCGCCCTGCTTGTTTGGATGTCGTCGCTCTTGCCCGCACCCAAATCGACCTTCACCGGTAGAATCTTCGCCCCGGGCGCGAGGCCGAACGAGCCGTCACCTTTCGGGTGTCTTCCCGTCCCCGCAATGACTGCGGCCATGGTCGTGCCATGCCCGTTACGGTCGATACGCGCGTCATCCGATTGCGTCGAGAAGCTCTTGCCTTCGAGAACCTGTCCCTCAAGCTCAGGGATGGCCTTGACGCCCGAGTCGATCACGGCGACCGTGACGCCCTTGCCTGTGCTGACCTTCCACATCTCGTCGGCCTTCATGGCGCTCAGGTGCCACTGCCTCGACCGAATCGAGTCGGCATGAGCAGGGGCTGAGGCCACGCCAACCAGCAGCACTGCGAGGAGAGCTGATGCAGGCGTGCTCAGCCTGCCGAGTCCGGTGCTGCTGGTGTGCATGAAATTCCTCTGGTCCTAGCGGGAATACGGTCAATCGATCACAGGGGGCGCAACACGGCGGTTGCCCTGCTGCCAGGTCTCTTCGTCCTCCGACAGGTAGTCGGGACGCTTCCCGCGCCGTTCCTCCTCGTGGGACCCGGTCCCCCGAGTGGAGTGAGACGTCATGCCCGAGCGTCCGGCCGAGCCTGCCTGCCCAGCACGGGACGCACCCGCGCTGTCCGCCCCGCGGACCAGACCGGTGCCCCCCGGGGTGAAGGGCCGGGCAGCGGCCGCTCCGGGCTGCTGTGCCCGGCCGCCCACCATCCCCCCGGCCTCGTACCCGAGACGACGCCCACCGTTGAAGCCACCCTGACCACCCGGGACACCCTGCATTCCACCGCCGGGTCCGGCGCCCATCGGTGGACGACCGTGCATACCCTCGCCACCGATCACAGTGCCGCGCGGGATGCCGCCCGTCGGGCGGCCCGAGTTCTGTGGTACGGGACGACCACCGACGATGCCATTCCCCTGTGGCATGCGGGCGGCGCCGGGACCTGTGCCCAGTGGGCCGGCTCCCGGCAGGGCCGGCGGACGGACGCCGCCGATGCCGGGGCGGCCAGCCACCGGGCCGGGACCACCGGTTCGACCTGTGAGTGCAGGCGGGACCATGCCGACCGGCGGCGTCGTCCCCACCTCCGGACGGCCGGCAGGAGGCACGCTCGGCGGAGTGGCGGTCGCGGGCGATTGCGACGACTGTGGCAACGTCTCCAGGCTGTTGATTTCCATGTCCGCAGGGCGGTCGAGGGAGGGCGCGGGCGCCAGGTGCACGGGTGCCGATGTCACAGGGTCCGGTCGGAATGAACTCGTAGGGTTGGACGACGAGTAGCCGCTACCCGCCGTACCGCCTCCGCCCGCGTATGTCCCGTCGCGTACCACCGACTCCGAACCGTAATGGCCCTTCGGGACGAAGCTCTCCGGAGGCGCCGGAAACGTCGGCGCCTCCGCCGTGTGTATGAACATCGCCGAGAACGTGTACGACTGCGCCAGCTTGTTCATCTGCTGAACGGCTTCCGCGTGGTCCCCGTCCAGCTTCGCCCGCGCCTCCTGCGCCAGCGTCCGCGAATCCGGGTCGTTGTGGTACTTCAAGGCAGCGTCGAGGTTCTGCTTGGCGTCTGCGTCCACCTTCGGCAGGTTGGCCTTCACCTCAACGAGCGTCTGCGCAGCGTTGCCCATCCATTTGCCGCCGACCGCGCTGTACTCCCCGAGCTTGATCGTGGCGAGCGATGTCTGCTCGCCCCAATTCACAAACGCCTCGGCGGCCTCGCCCTTCCACTTGACGGCAGTCACGTAGGCCTTGAGGTCTTCGCCGATCTCCGTGATCGCCTTGGCCGCGTCCGCCAGTTGATCGGCATGGCCCTTGATGGTGTCCGGGTTCGCCGAAGCCACCATCGCCAGCAACTCCGCGTGGGTGTGCGACTCGAAGTCGGTGGAAACAAACATCCGGCCGAGGAATCCCCCGACCAGTCCGCCTCCCGCACCGCTCTCAGCCATGACGGCGCCCCCTCATTCCCCGTGCTCTCATGATTACCGTCATCACATCGTGCCGCCCGACGAATCGCCCTGACGGGGGCTCTTCGCAGGCTCGTCGTTGGCCGGTTCCTGCTGGCGACGCTTCTCCTCTTCGCGCTGCGCGATGTCCTCTCGGGCCTGCTCTGCGACGCGTTGCATTCGGCGCTTGATGTCGTCGTCGATCTGCTCATAGCCCTTGCGGGAACCGTCGATCGCGGTGCTAAGGCCCCAGATCTGACCCGCCAGACCATCGGAGAGTTTCTGAAGTTCTTCGCGGACGTTCCGGTACGCGGTGTACAGCATCTCGGCCTCGCCGAAGCCTTTGCCGAGACCACCCTCCGGAACGGTGCCGTCTGCCATTTTCGTCGGCGCGGCAGCCGATGCGTTGAGCCTCGAAAGGAGGCCGTCCACCCGGTTCTTGAACTTGATCAGCTCGTCGGCGTCGACGTCCAGGTCCATGGAGCTGGGGTTCAGCCCTCCGCCCGTACTCACCGTGGACGCGCGCGCGTACACCGGCCGCCCCGTCCCATCGTCCTCAGCCATCGACGCCTCCCCGTTCAACACAAAGCTTCGGGGATCACTGTAGTCACCACCGGTGACACCGCGCACCTCACCATTGCAGGTGCAACGCGGATCACACAGCTACGAGTTGGGCACCGCCACCGCCGCCTGCGGCCTGATCGGGAGGCGGTTGACCGGGCGGCCCGTTGCCGCGCGGACCGCGGAGGCGATGGCGGCCGGGGAGGTGACGACCGGGACCGCGCTGGCGGCCTTGGCGCCGAAGGGGGCCACCACGTCGCGTTCCTCGACGAGTTTGACGATGCGAATGTCCGGAGCGTCAAGGGATGTCGGGAGTGCGTAACCCGTGAGGTCGGGGTGGCGGACCAGGCCGCGGGCGGTGCGGAGGTTTTCGGTGAGGGCCGCGCCGACGCCCTGCGTGACGCCCGCCTCGATACGGACGGCCAGCTGGGCCGGGTTGAGGACGCGGCCGACGTCCTGGGCGACGGCCATCTCGACGACGCGGACGGAGCCGAGTTCGATGTCGACGTCCACAACCGCCCGGATCGCGCAGAAGGCGAGGCCGACGAACGCGTCGCCCTGGCCGTGGTCGTCGAGGGGCTCGGTGGGATGGGGGCGGCACTGGGCCGTGGCCCAGAGTTCCTTGCCGTCCATGGCCTCGGTGACCGTCGTCGAGAGGACGCCGTCGTAGGACGTGATCTTGCCGTCGGTGATCTGGAGGAGCTCGGTGGACATGCCGAACTTGTGGGCCAGGGGCTGGAGGAGCTGGGTGCGGACCATCTTCGCCGCGCGCTCGACCGCACCGCCCGAGACCCAGGTGTGCCGGCCGTGGGTGGCCGGTCCTGCCGGGGGCTGGTCGGTGTCGACGGAGGCGACGTGGACCTCGTCGATGCCCAGGGTCTCCTGGACGACCTGGCGGGCCAGGGTGGAGAAGCCCTGGCCGGTCTCGACGGCCGCGCAGATGACCGTGGCGACGCCGTCGTGGACCTTGACCGTCGCCGTCGACACCTCGTCCGTGCCCTCCGCGCCGAGCATGTGGACCATGCCGAGCGCGTAGCCGACACCGCGCCGTACCGCGCCGGGCTCGCCGGCGCCCTCAAGGCCGCCGGGCAGGAGCCAGGCGTCCTCCGGGGTGTCCATGGGCAGCGGGGGAAGCGGGAACTCGCGGACGGCTTCCAGCAGTTCGGCGACCGGGGCGGGGCAGGTGACGGTCTGGCCGGTGGGGAGGAGGTCTCCGGTCGCGAGGGCGTTGCGGAGGCGGATCTCGGTAGGGTCCAGGCCGAGCTTGGCGGCCAGCTTGTCCATCTGGGCCTCGTACGCGGCGCACACCTGCATCGCGCCCTCGCCGCGCATATGGCCGGAGGGCGGGTTGTTGGTGCGTACCGCCCAGCCCTCGATGAAGGCGTGCGGGACGACGTACGGGCCGCAGGCGAAGGCGACGGCGGCGGCCAGCGACTCCGAGGAGGCGTCGGCGTAGGCACCGGCGTCGAGCAGGATCTGGGCCTCCACCTTCACCAGGTGCCCCTCGGCGTCCGCGTGGTGGCGGTAGCGGAGGAGGGTGGGGTGACGGTGGGCGTGGCCGAGGAAGGACTCCTCGCGGGTGGCCGTGAGCTTCACCGGGCAGCCGGTCTTCAGCGCCAGCAGGCCGAGCGGGATCTGGAAGCCCGGGTCCTCGCGGTCGCCCGTCGCGCCCGGAACACCCGTGACGACCACCTTCACCTGTTCCGGCGGCAGGCCGAAGCAGGCGGCCGCGAGATCACGGTCGGTGTGCGGGTCGGTGGAGGCGGTGTAGATCTCCACACCGCCGTCGGGGCGCGGCACGGCGAGGCCTGCCTCGGCACCGATCGGCGCGGGGTCCTGGCGTCCGATCCGGTACAGGCCTTCGACGACGGTCGCTCCGGTCGCGTCGGGGTCGCCGTAGCTGAGGGGGATGTGCCGGATGAGGTTGCCGTCGGGGTGCAGCGGGTCGGCGGCGAACGCCTTCTCGGGATCGGTGACCGGTTCGAGGATCTCGTACTCGACCATGATCGCTGCGGCGGCGAGACGCGCGGTGTCCGGGTGGTCGGCCGCGACCGCGGCGATCGCCTCGCCGTGGTGGCGGACGGTCTCGGACGCGAAGACCGGCCGGTCGGCGATGCAGCGGCCGTACGCCGGGTCCCCGGGTACGTCGGCGTGCGTGATGACCGCACGTACGCCCGGCATGTCGGCCGCTGCGGAGGTGTCGATGGAGGTGATACGGGCGTGGGGGTGCGGGGAGCGGAGGAGCGCCGCCCACAGCAGGCCCTCGGCCCACAGGTCGGAGGCGTACGGGAACGTGCCCTCGGTCTTGGCGCGCGCGTCGGCCGGCGGGAGCGATGCGCCGAGGCCGTGGGCGGGCGGCTCCTGCTGAGGGTTGTCGACCGCCTGGGGCGTCGCGGTGGCCGCGGTGGCCGCGTCGTTGCTCACGCCATGCCTCCGTCATGCGGGTGGGGCTGCACACTACCCGCCCCGGGGGGCGCCTGGTGCGGGATGCGAGCGGCTTCGTCGGAGGGCTCGGCGGCAGCGGCGGCCGCGCTCGCCTCGCGCCCGGCGACGACCTCGCGCACGGCGTCGAGGACGCCGCGGTAACCGGAGCAGCGGCAGAGGTTGCCGCACAGCGCCTGGCGGGTCTCCAGCTCGGTGGGGGCGTGGTTGCCCTCCAGCAGGTCGTGGAGGGTCATGGCCATGCCCGGGATGCAGTAGCCGCACTGGACGGCCCCGCACTTGGCCAGGGCCCGTTGCACGTCGGACGGTTCCCCGTCGACCGCCAGACCTTCGACGGTACGGACCTCGGAGCCTGCCGCCGTGGCCGCGGGAACGAGGCAGGAGGCGACCAGCCGGCCGTCGACCTGGACGTTGCACGCGCCGCACTCGCCCTGCGAGCAGCCGTCCTTGGCGCCGGCGAGGCCGAGGCGCTCGCGCAGCACGTAGAGCAGCGACTCGCCGACCCAGGCGTCCGTGACGGGGCGGTCGGCCCCGTTCACGCGAAGGACGTACGACGTGTGGGGGTGCTCGTCGTTGTGGGGGCGCTCGTCGCTCTGCGGGTGCTCGTCGCCGTGCGGGGGCTCGTCGCCGTGCGGGGGCTCGTCGCCGTGCGGGGCGTCGGGGGCTTCCGTATGAGCGCCGGTGCCGGAGTCCGGTACGCCGGCCTCGTGCACGACGTCGTCAGGGCGCGGTCCGGCCTCGTGGGACGCCGGAACGTCAGGCTCGGGTACGCGCACCGAAGCCGGGGCCCCTGCCGCGGCCTCGGGGCCGGGCCCGCCGGCCGGCTCCTCCGGCGCCGTCGCCCAGGGCGCAGGCGCGCCGCCGGGCAGCGTCGGCGGGTATGCCGTCGTAGCTGCCGGTTCCGGGGCGGGCTCGTCGGCCGGTTCCGGCCCGGCGGGGGGCTCGGGCGTCGTCGCCCAGGGCGCGGGGGCACCGCCCGGCAGCGTGGCCGGAGGAGCACCACCGCTCCACTGGGACGCCAGTACCGATGTCGTGAACTCGCCCGACTCGTCCGGAAGATCCCCCTGTGCCACCGGGATCGTCCACCGGCCGGTGAGCTCCGTCGGTCCGTCGGCGGCCGGCTCCGCGGCCTCCGGGAAGGTCCACTGCCCCGTGGCATGCGGGTCGTGGGCCGCGGCGCCGCGCGGCTCCTGCGCGGGCTCTGGCCAGCGCCGTACCTCCCCGCCCGCCGGGGCTCCGCCCGTGGCGCCCCGGGCGATGTCCTCCGGGACGCTCCAGGTGCCCGTGGCGCCCGGGTCCGTCCCGGCCGCGGGCGCCAGAGGTGTGATCTGCGGGGGCACATAGCCGTGCCCGGGCGCCGCGAGGGGGGCGTCCAGGGCACCGTCCGGGGGCAGCTGGACGAAGGCCGTCATGTCGTTGTCGTACTCGCCCTGCGGGATGGGCTGCCAGCGGCCGCCCTCATGCCGCGGCCGTGGCTGCTGCGGCTGTGACGGCTGCGGCTGTGACGGCTGCTGCGAACCGTTCTCTTCGGTGCTCACGACAGCGCCCTCCCCAGTGCTCGTCGGGCCAGCGCGGCGACCGTGCGCCGCAGATGCAGGATCGCGGGCGGCATCTGCTCGTCGCCCTGAGGGTCCGGGATGCAGGCCGCCGCGACGTACTCCCCGAAGGCCGCCAGCGCCTCCGGCGCCAGCCCCCGCTCGCCGTCCCAGTCGATCAGCGACGCGATCCACCGCTCGGCCTCCAGCGGGCGCAGCGGCATCGGTGCGATCGCGCCGACCGCGCAGCGCACCCCGCGCCGCGCCGGGTCGAGGACGACGGCGACGGACGCCGACGCGCGGCCGGGGCCGGTCCGGCCGGTGGCCTTGAGGAACACCTGGGGGGCGTGCAGCAGCGGTACGCGTACGAAGCCGATCAGCTCGGCCGGACCCAGCATGTCCCGGCCCGCCAGCAGATGGGAGACGGGGATCTCGCGGCCGGAGCCTCCCGGGCCCGCGATGACCAGGTCCGCCTCCAGGGCGGCGAGGACGGGCAGGGCGTCGCCGGTGGGGGCCGCGGTGGCGATGTTGCCGCCGAGGGTGCCCGCGTTGCGGATCTGCGGAGGCCCGGCCGCGCGCGCGGACGCGGCGAGCGCCGGGATGAGCGCGGCGAAGTCGGGCCGGCCCATCCGGGCATGGGTGAGGCCGGCGCCGAGCAGCGCGTGGCCGTCCTGGTACTGCCAGCCGCGGATCTCGTTGATGCGGCCGAGACCGACGAGGCCGGCGGGCCGCAGCCGGCCCTTGTTGACGGCCGCCATCAGGTCCGTGCCGCCCGCGACCGGCACGGCGGCGGGCATGGCGGTGAGCGCCGCCACGGCCTCGTCGAGCGAGGTCGGCAGCGTCACGGACTGCGCCGCCTGCGGTGCGTGCGTGGTCAACCCAGCTGCCCCTTCCCGGTGTCCCGGCTGTCCGCCTGTGTTGCCGTACCGTACGTGCTCACAGCCCGGACGTGGCAACTCTGGCACATCTTCCGAGCGGTCCGACGCGAGGGTCCGCGAAGGGCGGTTCTGTCCCGGACATCCCGAAGAAGATGGATGGTCCGTTTTGTCGTGACAGTGCCGTCACATGCGGGTTGTCGCTCTTCAGCGTCCCTTGTAGGACTTTTTCCTACGGCCTTCCACGGTCCCAGGGACTCGTGGGCGAGGCACCCGTCTTGCGACCGGGCTCACACGTTTGGGGGCGCCCCCTCGATCGGGCGTCCGAGCACACCGGGACGCTTCTGCCACGGCAACGGGCCACCCGGCGGCCGGTAGTCGACGCCGAGGGCGTCAAGGCGCCCGTAGTGCGCCGTCATTCGCCGCTCGAATTCCGCGAAGTCGCGGTCGGCGGGCGCGGGAAGCGCGGACCAGGCGACCTCGGCGAAGGCGGCGAGGCGCGGGAAGACCTGGTAGTCGACCCGAGAGCGGTCCTGCATGACCTCCGTCCAGACATTGGCCTGGGTGCCGATGACGTGCGCGGCCGCGGGGGTGCCCCGCAGTTCCGGCGGAACGGGCTCGAAGCGGTACACGTCCTCCAGGGTGCGTACGTAGCCGATGGGCATCGGCTCGTCAGGCCCTTCGGCCTGCCGGTGGTCGAGATAGACCTGCTGCTCGGGGCACATGACCACGTCGTGGCCCGCGCGGGCGGCGGCGATCCCGCCGGCGTAACCGCGCCAGGAGGAGACGGCAGCGCCGGGTGCGAGGCCGCCCTCCAGGATCTCGTCCCATCCGATGAGCCGACGCCCGCGCGCGGTCAGCCAGTTGTCGAAGTGACGGATGAACCAGGCCTGGAGCCCGGTCTCGTCGGCGAGCCCCAACTCCTCGATGCGGGCCTGGGCGGACGGGGACGCCTTCCACTGCTCCTTGTGGCACTCGTCGCCGCCGATGTGGACGAACGGGGAGACCGCGGCCGGGAAGAGGTCGAGGAGTTCCTCGAAGACCCCCTCGTAGAAGCGGAGGGTGCTCTCGGTGGGGGCGAGCACGTTGGGGCTGATGCCCCAGTCGTCCCACACGCCAAGGGCGGTTGTGTCGACGACGTCGGTGTTGCCCAGTTCGGGATACGCGGCGATGGCGGCCTGCGAGTGCCCCGGAATGTCGATCTCCGGAACGACCGCGATGTGCCGCTCGGCGGCGTACGCGACGATTTCCCGGATGTCGTCCTGCCTGTAGTAACCGCCGTGCGGCTTGGAGTCCCAGAGGCCGGAGGCCCGGTGGCCCCATTTCGTACGGGAACGCCAGGCGCCGACACCGGTGAGCCGCGGGTGGCGCTCGATCTCGACGCGCCAGCCCTGGTCGTCGGTGAGGTGGAAGTGGAAGACGTTGAGCTTGTGGGCGGCGAGGAGGTCGAGGTGGCGCAGGACGTCGTCCTTGGGGACGAAATGGCGGGCGACGTCGAGCATGAGACCGCGCCAGCGGAAGCGGGGGCGGTCCTCGACGGTGACCGTGGGCAGTTCCCGTTCCCGGCCTGCCGGGCCGATGGGTGCCCTGCGGAACGCATCGGGTCCGAGCAGCTGCCGGAGTGTCTGTACGCCCCAGAAGACCCCTGCGGCGCTGCCGCCTTCGACGACCACGGCGACGTCCTCGACCGAACCGTCGGTGGACAGCCGGTAACCCTCCGGGCCGAACTCCCGCTCCACCTCGGCGCCGATGCGCAGAAGGATGCTGCGGGGCCCGCCGCCGTCCGCAAGCGGAAGCCCGGTTGCCGCCCCGACGGTGTCGCGGAGCCGACGCGCCACGCCCTCGGTGCCGGGGTGCGCGTCCACCGTGGTGTTCGCGTCGAGCGAGAGGCGCCCGGGGCTGCTCGCCCGGCACTCGACGACGCGGGGAGCCGGCACCAGATGCGTAAGGGTCATCGCGTCGGTCCTTCACCCTCCGGCCGGTCCCGAAACCATGCGTCGCTGCACGAGTACGAAGAAGATACGAAGAAGAAGAGCGCGTGTACGCCGACGAACCGCGCCACTGCTTCGCGATGGTGTCGGTGTCCTACGCGTCGCCTCAGCAGCCGGGCGAACTCCTCGCGGCGTGCGAGTCCGCCGTCCTCCACGCACCCAGGGCAAGCGCGGCCGCCCGGGCGGCTGTTCGGGCTCAGGGCCTCATGACCGGGACAGCTCCCACTCCGCGTCGCGGCATGCGCAACGCACCCGCTCCGCCGACGGCAGGCACACCCGCGCAACGGCAGACGGCCCCTGGGGCGCGCCGCGGCGCGCCCCAGGGGCCGTCCAGAAACGGAAGGACCTAAGACCGGTTACTTGTCCTTGCCGCCCTTGTCCTTGTCGCCGCCGGAGCCCATGGACTCGTAGATCTCCTTGCACATCGGACAGACCGGGTACTTCTTGGGGTCACGCCCCGGAACCCAGACCTTTCCGCACAGCGCGACCACGGGAGTGCCGTCGAGGGCGCTCGCCATGATCTTGTCCTTCTGGACGTAGTGGGCGAAGCGCTCGTGGTCGCCGTCGCCGTGCGACACCTGTGGTGTCGGCTCCACGAGGGTGCCCGTACCTGCCCCGCGCTCGGGCTCGAGAGTGCTCATAAGTGCCAAGGGTACTGAAGGGCGACAGATTGAGGGGGAGGGGTCCGGCCTGAGCGGTTCACGTGAGCGGTTCAATTGAGCGAAGGGTCGTCCGGGTACGTGGCGACCATCGCCAGCTCGTTGCGCTGCCGGCGCAGGACCGACCGCCACAGGCTCTCGGGCCGCGGGGACGACACATCGCCGGGCTCCGACTCCACGACGTACCAGGCACCCTCGGTGAGCTCGTCCTCCAGCTGACCGGGACCCCAGCCCGCGTACCCCGCGAAGATCCGCAGGGAGCCGAGGGCCGCCGCGAGCAGCTCGGGCGGGGTCTCGAGGTCGACGAGGCCGATCGCCCCGTGCACCCGGCGCCAGCCGAGCGGCCCCTCGTCACCGGGGATGACGGCGAGGCCGAGCGCCGAGTCGAGCGAGACGGGGCCGCCCTGGAAGACCACACCGGGCTCGCCGGCCAGCGTCGCCCAGGACTCCAGGATGTCGCCGACACCGACCGGGGTGGGCCGGTTGAGGACAACGCCGAGTGAGCCCTCCTCGTCGTGGTCGAGCAGGAGAACGACCGCGCGGTCGAAGTTCGGATCCGCGAGGGCCGGAGTGGCGACGAGCAGCCGCCCTGTGAGGGAGGACACCTCGGTCATGCGAGACATGATCCCGCATCTTCGCCCTCCGCGGGGAGCGAGCGGCGCAGTGTGAGCCGACGCAGCTCAGGGCGCACCGCGGCAGCGGGAGGGCGCGGGGGCCGGAGCAAGCGGATGGTAACCCTCCGCAGGTACGTCCGAACGGAGCGTATTGTGCCGAATTCATTACGCATGCGGGCCCCCCTTGGCCTTACGCAGCAGGGGTAGGAGGGCCTTAACCTTTTCCCTGGCCCCTGCCCGACCTCTCCCCAGCTCCGCCGGGGGGACCCTCCGGAACGCGAGATTCATGACCGGCACAGACGATGTACTGCTTGTCCACGGCGGAACCCCGCTGGAGGGCGAGATCCGCGTCCGCGGCGCCAAGAACCTGGTGCCGAAGGCTATGGTCGCCGCGCTGCTCGGCAGCGAGCCGAGCCGGCTGCGCAATGTGCCCGACATCCGTGACGTGCGGGTCGTGCGTGGGCTGCTGCAACTGCACGGTGTGACGGTGCGCCCCGGTGACGAGCCCGGCGAGCTGATGCTCGACCCGACGCACGTCGAGAGCGCGAACGTCGCCGACATCGACGCCCACGCGGGTTCCTCGCGGATCCCGATCCTGTTCTGTGGGCCGCTGCTGCACCGGCTGGGCCACGCCTTCATCCCCGGACTCGGCGGCTGCGACATCGGCGGCCGGCCGATCGACTTCCACTTCGACGTGCTGCGCCAGTTCGGCGCGAAGATCGAGAAGCGGGCGGACGGGCAGTACCTCGAGGCGCCGCAGAGGCTTCGCGGATGCAAGATCCGGCTGCCGTACCCCTCCGTCGGCTCGACCGAGCAGGTGCTGCTGACGGCGGTGCTCGCGGAGGGCGTCACGGAGCTGTCGAACGCGGCGGTGGAGCCGGAGATCGAGGACCTCATCTGCGTCCTGCAGAAAATGGGCGCGATCATTTCCATGGACACCGACCGTACGATCCGGATCACCGGTGTCGACCGGCTCGGCGGCTACACCCACCGGGCGCTCCCGGACCGTCTCGAGGCGGCGTCCTGGGCGTCGGCGGCGCTGGCGACCGAGGGCAACATCTATGTGCGCGGTGCACAGCAGCGCTCGATGATGACCTTCCTGAACACCTACCGCAAGGTCGGCGGCGCCTTCGAGATCGACGACGAGGGCATCCGCTTCTGGCACCCGGGGGGCTCGCTCAACGCCATCGCCCTGGAGACGGACGTGCACCCCGGCTTCCAGACCGACTGGCAGCAGCCTCTGGTCGTGGCGCTCACGCAGGCGGCCGGGCTGTCGATCGTGCACGAGACGGTGTACGAGTCGCGGCTGGGCTTCACGTCTGCGCTCAACCAGATGGGTGCGCACATCCAGCTGTACCGGGAGTGCCTGGGCGGCTCGGACTGCCGCTTCGGCCAGCGGAACTTCCTGCACTCGGCGGTCGTCTCCGGCCCGACCAAGCTCCAGGGCGCGGATCTGGTCATCCCTGACCTGCGGGGCGGCTTCTCGTACCTGATCGCGGCACTGGCGGCCCAGGGGACGTCCCGGGTGCACGGGATCGACCTGATCAACCGGGGCTACGAGAACTTCATGGCGAAGCTGGTGGAGCTGGGCGCGAAGGTCGAGCTCCCGAAGGGCGCCGTGGTCTGACGCAGGGCCCGGTCGGCGCCCCCTCCTCTTTCGTCCCTCAAGCGCCGGACAAGCTGGTTTCGTTTCCAGCTTGTCCGGCGCTTGAGGCTTTCCGGGGCAGGCGAGGGTGCGGGGCTGCTCCAGGGGAGGGCGGGGCGGGCCTGTGGGTGGTTGCTGGGACGGGGCGCCGCCGACGCCCCCGGACCGACACCGCTGGGCGCCGGCGGGGCCCACTCCAGCAGCGCCCACGCGTCGCATATGGGCCGGCCCGGATGCGGCAGAAAGCCGGAGACCACTGCGGAGAGTCCCCAGGGGCCACTCCCGCGCCCAGGGCATCGCACCTGTCCGTTCACACCCGTTTGCACGACCCGCGGACAGGCGGACAGAGTGACGCCTTTCGCTGCCCCGCCTCGCGCTGCGGGCCTCGGCCCTTCGGGCGGCTCGGTGGGACCCCTGGGCCCCGCGAGCGGGCGGTGGAGGTGCCCCGACCCGCCACCCGGCCGCACGGCCGGACACGCACGTCCTGGGCATGGGTGGCTGCGGGCCTCGCCCCGCCGGGACGGCCCGGCGGGGCCCCGGCAACCGCGAGCGCGGACGGCGGGCACGGCCGCCACCCGGCCGCACGGCCGGACACCCACCCCCCGGCCGCCGGGCGGCTGCGGGCCTCGGCGGTGTGGGGGCTGCGGGCCCGTGGCACTACGGCACGCAGCTGGAGCCCCTCACCCCGGGGAGGGGACGGGCTGCAGGCCCTGGCCTCCGTGGGCCCTCGGGGGCCTGGCACCGCGCCAGCGCGCGGAGCGGCAGTCGGCGCCCTGCGCGGGCGGCAGTCCATGGCCCGGTGCCCCGGCAGCAGCCCTCACCCCGGGGAGGGGACGGGCTGCAGGCCCGGGCCTCCGTGGGCCCTGGCACCGCGCGGGCGCGCGGTGGCTGGGAGCGGCAGTCGGCGCCCCGCGCGGGCGCGGGCGGCAGTCCGTGGCCCGGTGCCCCGGCAGGGCGTCGGCACCAGGCAGCAGCCGCCGCGGGCACCCGGCCTCTTCGAGGTCGCCCGAGGCGCACCGGCGCAGGAAGCTGCGCCGTACGCGGGCAGGGTCACGCCCGCCCCTGCCCCACCGCAGGGGACTCCGGCCCCGGAGGCCCGGAGGGGCCCGCCGGAGAACGACAAGGGCGGCCGCCCCGTCCCTGGAGTGGCCGCCCTCGTATGGTGCTGCTGGGGCTTACTTGCCCTTCGCGGCTTCCTTGAGCTTCGAGCCCGCGGAGACCTTCACGCTGTAGCCGGCCGGGATCTGGATCGGGTCGCCGGTCTGCGGGTTACGAGCGGTGCGAGCGGCACGGTGGGTGCGCTCGAAGGTCAGGAAGCCGGGGATGGTGACCTTCTCGTCGCCCTTGGCGACGACCTCGCCGACGACCTCGGCGAGAGCGGCCAGCACGGCGTCGGCGTCCTTGCGGGTCACCTCGGCGCGGTCGGCGATCGCGGCCACCAGCTCACTGCGGTTCATGTTGTTACTCCCGTGTTCTTCTTGCCTGTGAGGCGTGAGATCGAAGCCGATGCTGCCAGGGCCCTCGGACAGTCCCCGGACCCGGGTCTGCTGTCAGACCCTCGCGCCCGTTTACGCATCCTGCCCCCACCACCGGCGGGAAAGCCAATCCGGCACCCTTCGGAGTCACACGAAAAGCGCCACTGCCTCGTCGTGGTGACGTTCCGTCGACTCCTCGGGGACTCCCCGGAGCCGTGGCGGCCCACAGCGGGAGCCGCCGTACGACCACCGCAAGTGCATGCCTGCCCGGTCGCGGGCTCATGGACCGCCACCCTAAAGGGGCGCTCCTGACCCCGCGACCCGCGACGCGCCGTGGACGGACGTCAGACCGACGTGTTCCCCGTCACTGCGGCGCCTGCCGCCTTCGCGGCTTCGCGCACGGCTCCCGCCACCGCTCCCGCGACCTTGTCGTTGAAGACGGAGGGAATGATGTAGTTCGCGTTGAGCTCGTCCTCGGTGACGACGTCCGCGAGGGCCGTTGCCGCCGCAAGCATCATCTCCGTGTTCACCGTACGGGACTGGGCGTCCAGGAGCCCTCTGAAGACGCCCGGGAAGACCAGCACGTTGTTGATCTGGTTGGGGAAGTCCGAGCGCCCCGTGGCCACAACTGCCGCCGTCTGGCGGGCGATTGCCGGCTCGACCTCGGGGTCCGGGTTCGCGAGCGCGAACACGATGGCGTCGTCCGCCATGGCGGCGACGTCCTCCGCGCCCAGCACGTTGGGCGCGGAGACGCCGATGAAGACGTCGGCACCGACGACGGCCTGCTTCAGCGTGCCGGTGACGCCCTCGGGGTTGGTGTTGTCCCCGATCCAGCGCAGCGCCGACCCGGGCGCCGCCTCCACGAGGTCCTCGCGGCCGGCGTGCACGACGCCGTGGATGTCGGCGACGACGGCGTGCTTGATGCCCGCCGCGATGAGGAGCTTCAGGATGGCCGTACCGGCCGCTCCGGCGCCGGACATGACGACCCGTACGTCCCCAACCGCCTTGCCCACCACGCGAAGTGCGTTGGTGAGCGCGGCGAGCACCACGATCGCGGTGCCGTGCTGGTCGTCATGGAAGACGGGGATGTCGAGGGCCTCGCGCAGCCGCGCCTCGATCTCGAAGCAGCGGGGCGCGGAGATGTCCTCGAGGTTGATGCCGGCGAAGCCGGGGGCGATCGCCTTGACGATCTCGACGATCGCGTCGGTGTCCTGGGTGTCGAGGCAGAGCGGCCAGGCGTCGATGCCGGCGAAGCGCTTGAAGAGGGCCGCCTTGCCCTCCATGACGGGCAGTGCGGCCATGGGGCCGATGTTGCCGAGACCGAGCACGGCGGAGCCGTCCGTCACGACTGCGACGGAGTTGCGCTTGATGGTGAGGCGGCGGGCGTCCTCGGGGTTCTGCGCGATCGCCATGCAGACGCGGGCCACACCCGGCGTGTAGATCATGGAGAGGTCGTCACGGTTGCGGATGGGGTGCTTGGACTGCATCTCGATCTTGCCGCCGAGGTGCATCAGGAACGTACGGTCAGAGACCTTGCCGAGGACGACGCCCTCGATGCCGCTCAGCTTCTCGACGATCTCGTCCGCGTGCGTGGTGGAGGTGGCCGCGATCGTGACGTCGATCCGCAGCTTCTCGTGACCGGACGCGGTGACGTCCAGACCGGAGACCGAACCGCCGGAGGATTCGACCGCCGTGGTGAGCTGGGACACCGCGGTTCCGCTCGCGGGCACCTCCAGCCGGACCGTCATCGAGTACGAGACGCTGGGCGCCGTTGCCATGGCCGGATTCCTCTGCTTTCCCTAGCTTCATTGCTGCGACGTCCGGCGATCGGCCGGACGAGGCCATCCGATGGTCGCACCTACCTGCGAGTAGCAGGTAATACTGGTCGTTTAGTTTTCGGAAAGCATATTCCACCATACGAGAACCGTTGGGAAACAGAAGAGGCCCGCGCCACCCACGGTGACGCGGACCTCTTCCTTCCTCGTTTTAAGTGGCACCGACCCGCCATGCTCGCCTCGCGGCAAGTGGTCGCTCTGAGCGACGAAGGTTGGGCCCGGGGGCTTGGATCGAGCCGGTGCCACAGACAGGCTAACAAAGAGTCCCGGAAGGTGATTCCCCGAACGGCCAGTTGACCCCGAAACGGACCTACGGGGGCAAGGAGCCCACGCGGTGGGGCACCTCCCAGCGGCAGCCGGGGACGTCGGCGACCGGCGACAACGCGGCGAGGTGCGGACCGCAAGGTCTGGCGGCCGTCCGACGGCTCGCGGCGCCAGGACACGCGAGCCCGGCACGTTCCGAACGAGAGACCTCAGCCCCTCAGCAGGCCCGGCACACCGTCCGCGTCCGGCGAGTCCGCCTTCCCCGAGACGATCGTGAGCTGCTGCGTCGCCCGGGTGAGCGCCACGTACAGCACGCGCAGACCGGCCGAGGACTCTCCCCCGCGCGCGCCGTCCCGGGAGATACCCTCGACGATCTCCGCCGGGGACACGACGACGGTCGCGTCGTACTCCAGGCCCTTCGCCTCCAGTGAGCCCAGCGCCACCACCCGGTCGCCGAGGTCCGCCAGCCAGCGAGCGGCCTCCTCCCGCCGGTTCATCGCGACCACTACGCCGATCGTGCCGTCGACCTGGTCGAGAAGGCGCTGCGCCTCCTCCCGCACGGTCCGCTCCAGGTCGTCCCGTGCGACGGTGAAGCGCGGGCGTACGCCGGTGGAGCGCACCGCTCGCGGGGACTCCATCCCGGGCATCGCCAGGGCCAGCACCCGGGCGGCAATCTCCGCGATCTCGGACGGGTTGCGGTAGTTCACGGTCAGCTCGAAGCGGCGGCGCGGGCGGGTGCCCAGCGCCTCGTCGCGGGCCTCGGCCGCCTCGTCCTGGTCCGCCCAGGACGACTGGGCCGGGTCGCCCACGATCGTCCAGGTGGCGTGGCGGCCACGGCGGCCGACCATGCGCCACTGCATGGGTGTGAGGTCCTGCGCCTCGTCGACGATGACATGGGCGTACTCGATGCGCTCCGCCGCCAGCCGCTCGGCCCGCTCGCGCTGGGTCTCCTCGCGCTGCGGCATCAGCTCCTCCAGACCGGTGAGGTGGTCCAGCGGGTCGAGTTCGCGCTTCTTCTTCTGGCGGGCCGGGGTGCCGAGCAGCATCTGCAGCTCGTCGAGGATCGCCACGTCGTGCACGGACAGACCGTCGCGCCTCAGGCTGCGGGCGAGCCGGCGCACCTCGCCCGGGTTGAGGATCCTGCGCGCCCACCGTCCGAGACGCCTCTCGTCGGCCATGGCGTCGAGCACACCGCGCGGGGTGAGCTCGGGCCACCAGGCGTCCAGGAACGCGATGAACGCGTCCTCGGACGAGACGTCCTCGTCGAACGACGACCGCAGCTCGGCAGCCAGCTCCGGGTCCGTGTGCCTGGTCGCCGCGCCGGACCTGGCGTACAGCGAGTCCAGGAGCAGTCGGCGGGCGCGCGGCCTCAGCAGATTCACGGGCGCGGTGCCGCCCAGCACGTTGTGGCGGATGCGCTGGAGCTCATCGCCCTCCAGCTCCAGTCGCCGCCCGAAGGCCACGACCCGCAGCCGGTCGGGCGCGTCGCCGAACTCCAGGGCGCCGCGCGCAGCCTTGCGCAGCACCTTCAGCATGCGCGACGAACCCTTGACACGGGCGACCGCCGGGTCGTCGTACGTCGTCGCCTCCGCGCCGTCCACCAGCGAGCCGACCGCGCGGATCGCGACCTGCCCCTCCTCGCCGAGCGACGGCAGCACGCCTTCGGTGTACGCGACGAGCAGCGGGGTCGGCGAGACGACCAGGATGCCGCCCGCGTACCGCCGCCGGTCCTGGTAGAGCAGATACGCGGCGCGGTGCAGCGCCACCGCCGTCTTGCCGGTGCCGGGGCCGCCCTCGACATAGGTCACGGAGGCGGCGGGTGCGCGGATCACCAGGTCCTGCTCGGCCTGGATGGAGGCCACGATGTCGCGCATGGTGTGGCTGCGGGCCTGGCCGAGGGCGGCCATCAGCGCGCCGTCGCCAATGACGGGCAGCTCGGTGCCGCCCAGACTGGCGCTGAGTTCGGGACGCATCAGGTCGTCCTCGACCCCGAGGACCCTGCGGCCCTTGGAGCGGATGACCCGGCGGCGCACCACACGGCCGGGGTCGACCGGGGTGGAGCGGTAGAAGGGGGCGGCGGCCGGGGCGCGCCAGTCGATGACCAGCGGCGCGTAGTCGGAGTCGAGGACGCCGATACGGCCGATGTGGAGGGTTTCCGCGATCTCGGCCGTGTTGTCGTCCCGCACGGCGTCATCGGCCGGCTCGACCGAGGTGTACGCGCCGTCGGGGCCCTTCTGGCCGTCCTTGCCGCGCAGCAGGTCGATCCGGCCGAAGAGGAAGTCCTCGAACTCGTTGTTGAGCCGGTTGAGGTGGACACCGGCCCGGTAGACCTGGGCGTCCCGCTCGGCGAGTGCGCCGGGCGTGCCGACCTGACCTCGCTTGGCGGCGTCGTGCATCAGGAACTCGGCCTCGTGGATCTTCTCCTCGAGACGCCGGTACACCTGGTCCAGATGTTCCTGTTCGACACCGATCTCACGGTCCCGGACCGTGTCGACAGCGGCTTCCTGCGCGGCCACCGAGGCCCCCTTCTGACGTGCACTGGGCAGCCGTCAACCGTACGCGAAGGGGGGCCTCTGTGTCAGGCCGAGAATCTCAGGCGTCTACCTCGACCAGGCGTTTTCCGTCGAACGTACGGACCTCGAAGTGGTCGATGTCGTTCCGCTCCATGGCCGCGCCGCCGTGCACGTACAGCGGCTTCTTGGCCATCTCGTTCGTGCTGTCCGGGATGCCGTAGCCCCATTTCGGCACGGCCCAGGAGGTGACCACCTCTTCCTCGCCGGTCTTCGAGACGGCGACCAGGTTGCACTTGAGCGGGCCCTTGACGTTCTTGAGCTCCAGGACCGTATGGGTGCCCCAGGCCTTCTTCTCCAGGCCGACCGTGGCGGTGACCTTGGAGATCGCGTCCGTGGCCTCGACCTTCTCCTCCATGTGGTTGAAGAAGGCGTCCTCGGCCGGGCTCGTCGGGTGGGGAGCGGCGACACCCGCAGAGGCGTCGTCGTTGGTGACGACCACCGCGACGGCCGGACCACCGAAGATCAGGATCACCGATGCGGCGATCATGTACATGCTGCGCCGTCGCTTGCGGTCGCGTTTGACGGCGACCTCACCGACCAGCCGGTTCAGCAGCTGAGGGCTGGGCGCGGTCGGGACCGACGCACCGGGCCGGCGCGAGGGCGGTTCCATGAGGGTGCTGCTGAACGGCAGCCCGGCCGACTGGGGCGGCACGGCGGGCTGCTGCCCACCGGGGGACTCCGCCAGCATGGCCAGCATCGGCTCCATCCCCGCGAACTCCTCGAGGTGGGCGGCGCAGATGTCGCAGCCCGCCAGATGTGCCTCGAAGGCGGTGGCTTCCGCGTCGTCCAGAATGCCGAGGACGTACGCCCCGGCGGTTTCATGGATCGATCCCTGCTCGGACTCTCCTGACTGTCCGTATTGTCCGTACGGATCCTGCCTGTTCATGCCGTGACCCCCCTCTCCTCCAGAGCGAGCTTCATGGAACGCAGTGCATAGAAAACACGGGACCGCACGGTCCCGCTCGGTATGCCGAGAGTTTCGGCCGCCTCATTGACCGTGCGCCCCTTGAAGTACGTCTCGACGAGTACTTCCCTGTGCGCCGGGGTCAAATCGTCAAGCGCATCCGAAAGCGTCATCAGCCACAACGCCTTGTCGATCTCGTCCTCCGCGGGCATGACCTCCAGCGGCGACGGATCGACCTCCTGCGGCCGGGCCTGCCGGCTGCGGTGACCGTCGATGACGATGCGGCGTGCGACCGTCACCAGCCAGGGTCGGACAGAGCCGGTAGCCCTATTGAGCTGACCGGCGTTTTTCCAGGCACGGATGAGCGTCTCCTGCACGACGTCCTCGGCCCGCTGGCGATCGCCGGCGACGAGGCGCAGTACATAAGCGAGGAGGGGTCCGGCATGCTCCTGATACAGCGCGCGCATCAGCTCCTCGTCGGGGACGGAGGAACCGGTGCGCGGTGTCACAGCTCGATGCCGGGCCTGCCTTGAACGGTCATCGGCCACGGCGGCATCCTTGCGCACCTGAACCTCCCGGTCGAGACCCTGTTTGATGTCTGGACTGCTTCCCTGTCTTCCATCACTACGGAGGCATGGGGCGATCGTCTCAACGGGCACGGAAAATCTTTCAAGATCTTTTCCATGGGGGTCGGGGCCCGGCCCCCTGCGAGGTCCTGAACACGCTCCGAACTGCGGTGACGAACCCCGCGTCAGGCACGCGCGACAGCCGCCCTGCGGCGGTGCCGGGCCACCCGCTCCCGGTTGCCGCACACCTCGCTGGAGCACCAGCGCCTGCGCCGTCCGCGCGAGGTGTCGACGTACACACGGCGGCAGTTGTCGCCCTCGCAGCGCCGCAGCCCGGCGCGGGCGACGGGGTCGGTGAGCAGGTCCACGGCGTCGCGCGCGACCGCGGCGAGCAGCGCGCCGCACTCGGGCCGGGCGAGCGGGGCGCGTACGAGCGCCCCGTCGTCGCCCCGTACGGCCCTGACGGCGGGCGGGGCGGCGTCGGCGGCGAGCGCGTTGAGCAGGTCGAGCGCCGTGCCGGGTGGGCGGGTTGCGCCAGGTGGGCGGGTTGTGCCGGTTTCCACCTGTGCGTAAACCAGGAGGCGTATGCAGTCCCGGAGTTCGGTGAAGCGGTCGACCCAGTCGGGACCGACAGGGTCGAGCGGTGTGCCGGCGGGCAGCAGCCCCGCGGCCACCAGCCAGCGGCCGAGCCGCTCCGGCCGGTCGAGGGGGCCCGGGCCGGACGCGGCGGGCTCCCCGCTCGCCACAAGGTCCAGACACACACGTCCCGAATCGAACCGCCACTCGTACGAGCCGATGCCCATGAGTTCAGGGTGCCTGTGACGGCCCGTCGCCGGAACCCCTCGCGCAGGAGGCGGATCATCGTTCAGGATGCGCCCGACCAGCCGGTGGTCGCGCCAATTCACCGTCTATGCGGAGATAACGGGCTTGCGCCGACCGGCTCGAACGCCACCTTGGCGAGCACGCGCTGCGAGCGGCGTCGGCGAGTACTGCCGGCGCGCGGGGACGACCGTACGTACGTCACGGTCATGCGTGACATCAACGAGGTGATCCGGAACCCGGTGTACTTCAGCCCGTTCTTCGGTGCGCTCGTGCTGACGGGTCCCGCTGCCTGGCAGCAGCGGGCCACGTCCGTCCGGCACTGGATGGTCGCGGCCCTCTTCCTCGACGCGACCGTCCTCGCCGTCACCTCGCTCGCCAACGTCCCCCTCGACGAACCCTGGCCACCGCATCGGCCGCCCCCGCGGCCTCCCGGGAGGCCTTCGAGGCGCCGTGGGTGGCCTGGAACGTCGCCCGGGCGGTTCCATGACCACCACGGCCCTGATCTGCCTGTGCCGCGCCCTGTCCGCTTCGTCGCGCGGCGACGGGGAGGAAGGAGGTCAGGCGTCCGCGTACTTGGCGTCCGCCGCCGGATCCAGCGCCAGCCGGTAACCCCGCTTCACCACGGTCTGGATGAGATTGGGCACCCCGAGTGCCGTACGCAGCCGGGCCATGGCCGTCTCGACGGCATGCTCGTCGCGACCCGCGCCGGGCAGCGCGCGGAGCAGGTCGGCGCGGGAGACCACCCAGCCGGGGCGGCGGGCCAGGGTGTTGAGCAGCGACATCCCCGCGGGCGGGACGGGGCGCAGGTCGTCGTCGACCAGGACCGCGTGGCCACGGATCTCGACACGACGGCCTGCGATCGGCAGGGTCCGGGCGCGCGAGGGGAGTTCGACGCAGAGGACCTGGACGAGCGGTCCGAGCCGGAAACGCTCCGGCTGGACCGTGTCCAGACCGCGGGCCTGCAGCGGCACCGCGGTGACCGGCCCCACGCAGGCCGCGAGGACATCGTGGCCGAGGGCGTCCAGCAGCTCCGGGAGCAGCCCGCGTTCCTCGGCGCGGGAGAAGAGCGACGCGGCCGCCGGTGCGCTGGTGAAGGTCAGGGCGTCCAGCGACCGCGCGACGGTGACGTCCAGCAGCCGGTCCAGCGGGGCCACGTCCTCCGGCGGCATCCACCGGTACACCGGTACGACGACGACGTCCGCTCCCCCGGCCCTCAGCGCCTCCACGAATCCCGGCAGCGGTTCGCCGTGCAGCTGCAGGGCGACACGACGGCCTTCGACTCCCTCTGCGAGAAGCCGGTCCAGCACCTCGGCCATCGACTCGGAGGTCGGTGACCACGCCTCCGTCAGTCCGGCCGCCCGGATCGCCCCCTTCACCTTCGGCCCGCGCGCGAGGAGTTCGACGCCGCGCAGGCAGTCGAGCAGCTGCTCGCCGCAGCCCCAGCCGTCCGCCGCCTCGACCCAGCCGCGGAAGCCGATCGCGGTCGTGGCGACGACGACGTCCGGGGCGTCGCCGATGAGTTCCTTCGTCGCGGCGAGGAGTTCACCGTCGTCGGCGACCGGCACGATCCGCAGGGCGGGCGCGTGCAGCACGGTCGCACCGCGACGCTGGAGCAGTGCGCCGAGTTCATCGGCGCGGCGCGCCGCGGTGACGCCGACCGTGAAGCCGGCGAGCGGCCCCGGAGCGGAGAGGTGCTGTCCGTCGTACATGCCGACCGAGCCTGGCAAGCGGGCGTGACAGGCTCGGTTCGGTTGCATTTCCGCGTCGTTACGAGACATACCGGTCCACGCGGCCTCACACCTCGGCGTAGCTGAGCTGGGGCTTCGCCTCCGCGGTGGCGGCCGGTGCGGGCCGGGTCGCGGGCCGGCGAAGGTATACCGCCCAGGTCACCGCGAAACACACGGCGTAGCAGACGAGGAAGGCGACGAACGCGCCCGTCCCCGAGCCCGCCGTCAGGAACGACTGCCGGAAGGCCAGGTTGATGCCGAGCCCGCCGAGCGCACCCACCGCGCCGATCAGCCCCATCGAAGCGCCCGACAGCCTGCGGCCGTACGCCTCCGCCGCCTCGCCCGTCATCCCCTTGGCCAGTGCCTTGGCCTGGAAGATGCCGGGGATCATCTTGTACGTGGAGCCGTTGCCGAGCCCGCTGAGGATGAACAGCGCGATGAAACCGACGAGGAAGACCGGCAGCGACTTCGCCACGGATGCCTGGACGACGACACCGGTGGCGCCGGCCATCGCTGCGAACGTCCACAGCGTGATCCTCGCCCCGCCGTAGCGGTCCGCGAGCGCCCCGCCGACCGGCCTGATGAGGGAGCCGAGCAGCGGCCCGATGAAGGTGAGCGAGGCGGCCTGCAGGGGCGTACGCCCGAACTGGGTCTGCAGGACGAGCCCGAAGGCGAAGCTGTAGCCGATGAAGGATCCGAACGTCCCGATGTAGAGGAACGCCATGATCCAGGTGTGGGCGTCCCTCACGGCCTCCTTCGCCGCACCGGTGTCGTTCTTCACGGGCGCGAGGTTGTCCATGAACAGCGCGGCACAGAGCGCGGCGATCGCGATGAGCGGGATGTAGACGCCGAGCACGACCTTCGGGTGCGCGGCGCCCGCCGTACCGATCACCAGCAGCCCGACGAGCTGCACCACCGGCACGCCGATGTTCCCGCCGCCCGCGTTGAGCCCGAGCGCCCAGCCCTTCTTCCGCAGCGGGAAGAAGGAGTTGATGTTGGTCATGGACGAGGCGAAGTTACCGCCGCCGACGCCGGTGAGCGCCGCGACCGCCAGGAACGTCCCGTACGACGTCCCCGGCTCCATCACCAGGTAGGCGGCGCCGGTCGGCAGCAGCAGCATCAGCGCGCTGAAGATGGTCCAGTTCCGGCCGCCGAAGCGCGCCACGGCGAAGGTGTACGGCACCCGGATGGCGGCCCCCACCAGGGTCGCCGTCGCGATCAGGAAGAACTTGCCGGCCGGGTCCACCCCGTACTCGGGCCCCATGAACAGGACCATCACCGACCACAGGGTCCAGATGGAGAACCCGATGTGCTCGGACAGTACGGAGAAGGCCAGATTCCGCCGGGCGATCCGCTCGCCCTTCTCCTTCCAGAAGGCCTCGTCCTCCGGGTCCCACCGCTCGATCCACCTGCCGGCCATGGCACGCCTCCGTTTGCTGCTTCGGGTAGTGGATCCGAAGCTAGGGAAGGCGGGTTTCAGTCCCGTGCCGTGAGGTGACCGATGTGGAACCTTGCTCTCACCCGGGGCTCAGGCCTGGTGTGAGCGCCTCTTCGTGCGCGACGCGCCGTTGGGCCACAACCGCGGTCTGCGCTTGGCCGCCACGTCCTCCAGCCACCCCACGGCGACGATCGTCAGACCGATCAGCGGCCATACGGCGATCAGCATCAGGCACGTGTAGGCCGACTCGATGTACGTCCCCAGGTGTTCGTCGACGAACGGGATCTCCCACGACAGGTCGATGATCGGAATCGTCGCCATGATCAGCAGGTTGTGCCAGAGGTAGATCGTCACGGCACGGTTGTTGGCGAGGGTGACCAGGCTGTCGAGACGGGCGAGCTTCCCGGGCAGCTGCTGCCAGGACGGCGAGTACGTCAGGAGGATCACGCAGAATCCGAACGACCAGGTCGCCTGGGCGAGCGGGATGTCGTTGAGGTCCCACCCGTCGGCGGTCAGATGCCCGGAGGCCCACCACAGACCGAAGGCCATGATCAGCGCGGACGCGGACACCGTCATATAGCGCGGGACCTTTTCGAACATGCCCTCCTGGTGGGCGAAGCCGAGTACCCAGCAGGAGCCGTAGCAAGCGAAGTCGGTGATCGCGTTTCCGGTCTCGCCGGGAATCGTGATGAGCCCGGAGCCGACGACGGCGGTGAGTCCGAGCGGCGCGATGAGCGTCGCCCACGGCATTCTGCGGAACGCCCACAGCAGCAGAGGCGAGGCGATCACGAACCAGAGGTATGCGCGGATGTACCAGAGCGGGCCCACGGCCTGCACCGCCCAGGTGTTCTCCAGCAGTCCCGCGTTGTCACCGCTCTCCCAGGGGAACGGCGGTGCACCGACAGGGACGATGTACCAGGCCAGCTTGATGAACCACCAGATGCCCTCTTCCTTCACCGGCTTCCAGCCGAAGTAGAGGATCACCGGCAGAACGACCGCCGAGAACGCCCACATCGGCGGCAGCAGTCGCCGGACACGTCCCCGGATCACACTCCACGCGGGCCGCGCGAGCGAGCGTGCCATCAGCGATCCCGCCAGCGCGAACATCACGCCCATGGAGGGGAAGAGGACCGTCAGCCAGGCCCATCCGAAGATGTGGTACACGACGACGCGGACCAGGGCGACGGCACGCAGAAGGTCGAGATAGCGGTCACGGCCGGGCCGTTTCTGTGCGGCCGCCGGGGCAGCCTCGGCCCGGTGCCGGGCCCTGGCTTGGGGCACACCGCCCATGTCGAGGGAATGGGTGGTCATGCGACAGGCCTCCGGTCCTCACTGCTCTGCCGCTGGCTCGGTATCGAACCCGGCGCCTCCACCACACCGGTACGGCGGAGCTTCTGCCAGCGAAGCCGGCCGCCGGTGAGTGCGGTTATCCAGGACTGCAGCAGCACCACGTACATGAGCTGCCGGTAGAGAATCTGCTGGAGGGGCAGCGAGATCAGATGCACCATGCGCTCGTTGTCGAGCCGGAACGCATAGGCGGCGCAGACGGCCTGGACGGCCAGGACGCCGAGCCAGGCCACGACGGTCTTCTCGGTGGGGCCGAAGACCAGTCCGTACAGCAGGAACACATCGATGAGCGGCGCGAGCAGCGGGAAGAGCACCATGAAGAGCGAGACCAGGGGGAGGCCGACGCGGCCGAACCGGCCGGACGGACCGCTCTCGATCACGGCCCTGCGGTGCTTCCAGATGGCTTGCATGGTGCCGTACGACCAGCGGTAGCGCTGGGACCACAACTGCTGAACGGACTCCGGGGCCTCGGTCCAGGCGCGTGCCCGCTCGGCGTAGACGACCCGCCAACCGTCGCGGTGCATCGCCATCGTGACGTCGGTGTCCTCGGCAAGGGTGTCCTCGCTCATGCCGCCGACCCGTTCCAGGGCCTCCCGGCGGAAGGCACCGACCGCGCCCGGGATGGTGGGCATACAGCCCAGCATGTCGTACATCCGCCGGTCCAGGTTGAAGCCCATCACGTACTCGATGTGCTGCCAGGCACCGATGAGGGAGTCGCGGTTGCCGACCTTGGCGTTGCCCGCGACCGCGCCGACGCGCGGGTCTCCGAAGGGCTGGACCAGCTCACGCACGGTGGGCGGCTCGAAGACGGTGTCGCCGTCCATCATCACGATGATGTCGTGGCGGGCGTTGCGGATGCCGTTGTTGAGGGCTTCGGGCTTTCCGGAGTTGACCTGACGCACCACCCGTACGTTCGGCAGCCACATCGCATCGACGATGTCCGCGGTGCCGTCCGTCGAGCCGTCGTCGATGACGATCACCTCGATGGGGTGGTCGCTGGCCATGAGCGAGCGCACCGTGTTCTCGATGCACTCCTTCTCGTTGTACGCGGGGACCAGCACCGTCACCGGTTCCGTGACGGCCGGGCCCCAGCGGAAGCGGCGGCGGCGCACCTTGCGGGCGTGCCCGAAGGACAGCACCAGCATCAGCCCGAAGCGGGCGATGACGAGCACGCCGATCGCGGCGAGGCCGACGGTCAGGGCGCCGGTGGTCTCCTCGGAGACGGCGACGGCCGCGACCCAGGCCTTGCCCTTCCACAGCTCCGGTCCCGTGACCCGGGTGTGGGCGCTCGGCGCACCGAGCGCCTCGGTCAGATTGGCGAACTCGTAGCCCCGCTGCTGCATCTCGGGCAGGAAGCGGTCCAGCGCGGCGACGGTCTGGGAGCGGTCACCACCGGAGTCGTGCATCAGCACGATGGAGCCCTCGGTGCCCTTCGGCGTCGCGCGCTTGACGATCGCCTCGACGCCGGGGCGCTTCCAGTCCTCGCTGTCCGTGTTGTTGAACGCGGTGATGTACCCACGGCTGCCGATGTACTGCGTCACCGGCCATGACTCGTTGTCCAGGGCGGCGGAGAACGACGAGTACGGCGGCCGGAAAAGGGAGGTCCGGATGCCGGCGGCGCCGGCGATCGCCAGCTGGTTCTGCGAGAGCTCCCAGTCGATGCGGCGCTGCGTCTGGAACGACAGGTCCGGGTGGTTGAAGGTGTGCAACCCGATCTCGTGGCCCTCCGCGACGATCCGCTCCACCAGTTCCGGGTGGCGGGAGGCCATGGTGCCGGTCACGAAGAAGACGGCGTGCGCGTCGAATTCCTTCAGCTTGTCGAGGACCTTCGGTGTCCAGGCGGGGTCCGGACCGTCGTCGAAGGTCAGCACCAGCGTCTTGTCGGGGACGCTCATGGCCTTGGGCGTGATGCCGCCGCGCGCGTCGATGACCGGGCCGCCCTTGAGGATGTTCTCGGGGACCTGATCGCTGTCGGCCGGGGGCCGCACACGGTGGTCGGCGAGGATCTCGCTGTGGACGTAGCCGCGCAGCATCAGCATCGCGAGCAGGGCGACGAGGAACAGCAGGGGCAGCAGATAGCGCATGGGCAGCCTGCGGCGAACGACCCGCGCGGTAGGACGGGCTCGCCTGGCGGAGGTTCTCATCTACTGTGCGCCTTCCGCGGCCTGCTGGCCGCCTTCGCCCGCCGCTGGATCGGTGGGCGGCTCTTCCGTCGGTGTTGTCGCGGTGTCCGTGGGGTCCGGGGATGCCGGCGGGGGCTCCTGCCCGCCGGGACCGCCGCCCGGAGGCACGGGCACGGAGGGGCCCGGGTCGGGCAGGCCGCCCTCGGCACCGCCGTCGGCGCCCGCGTCGGGGCCGCCGTCGCTGGGCCCCGTGCTGGGGCCGGGGGCGGCCGGCGCGCTCGGCCGGCCGCTGGTGCGCGGACCGCCGGAGGTGCCATCCGGCTGCTGCGGGATGACGGCACCGGTGGAGTCGGTGGGTGCGGGGGCGCCGGGCGTGCCTCCCGGGGCGACCGGATCGGCGGGCGAGTCGGTGGCGGCCGGCTGCTCCTGCACCGTGCTGGTGTTCTTCTCGTCCTCGGGGCCCGGTATCAGCAGCCAGGGCGCCTTCGAATTGCCGCCGGCGAGGGCGACGACGAGGGTGATGGCGTAGCAGGCGCAGGCGATGGCCAGGACCCACCCGACACGGCGCAGCTTCTTGCTCCGCCGGCCGCTCGCGTCGACGAACACCGGTCCGTCGGAGCTGTCCTGGGGAGTCGGCCCGTCCCGGAGTTCCGAGAGCTGTCGTCCCAGTCCATCGAGCTGGACGGTGACCTCGTTGGGCTCATGCGTACGCCCCAAACGGGCGTCTTCTCGCCAATTTTCCACTGCTGTACGCACATCCCCCACTGAACGGAATCGGGTGCGCACACGACGTGGCCGGATCTGTCGCCGGACACGGGCCCCCACCCTGTCCTGGCGCTCCTACCGCATTGCACCCGGGTCATGAATGTAGCGCACCGCGCTGACACTTGGGTCTCTGTGTCAGTTGTTGTCCGGCATAAGAGACCGGTCACGGTCCGGGAGCCAGCTGTCAGGGGGCATTTCCAGCCATCCCTCCTCGGCGGCGAGCCGGGTGGCGGCCGCCCGGAGGGCATCCAGGCCGGGATGCCTCAGTCCACGCCGCCAGACCAGCGAAAGCGGCGACAGCGGCACCGGCGCGACGAGCGGCAGCAGCACGGTGTCCGGCATGGGTGGGAACTCGACGACGGCGAGCACCGGGTGGCGGTATCTCGCCATCACCCGCCGGAACTCTTCTCTGCCGAGCGCGACGGGCGCGGGCGCGGAGATCTTGATACCGCGCCCCTCGAACAGCCGCCGTGCGAGGTCGGTCCACTCCAGGGTCTTCGGATTGCCCGCCCCGGCGTAGACGTACTCGCCGGCGAGCGCGTCCAGCTCCACCTCGTCGCGTCCCGCCAGCGGGTGGTCCGCGGGCAGCAGTACGGCCATCGGCTCGAACCGTACGGGCTGGTGCTCGAGCACCGCACGGACGGACGGATCGAGTCCGGCGAACCGGCCGAACGACACGTCGAGCCGGCCGGCGACGATCTCCGCGGCCGCGCCGGTCAGCCCGCTCTCGAAGCGGGCCATCAGCTCGCTGCCGGGGGCGAGTTCCCGGGCCCGGGCAAGCACCCGCCCCGAGACCATGCCCTCGCTGTTGAGGTCGACGAGCAGCGGCCGGTCGGCGTCGTCGAAGGCGGCCGCCAGCTCGTCATGGGCGGCAAGGACCCGGCGCGCGTACGGCAGCAGCCGGTCTCCGTCGGCCGTGAGCGTCACCTGCCGGGTGGTCCGCACGAACAGCTCGGCGCCCAACTCGCGCTCCAGCCGCCGGATGTCACGGCTGAGCGCCTGCTGGGCGACGTACAGCCGGGCGGCGGCACGGGTGAAGTGCAGCTCGCCCGCGACGGCGACGAAGGCGCGCAGCAGCCGGGGCTCGATGTCCTGGGGCATGCCGCCGAATTTACAACAAGGGTGCGTCAATGGACTCCGAACAGGTGTTGGACCCACAAGGGCGTCCCCGGCGAGCCTTGATCCATGCCTGACAAGACCGCCCGCAGCAACCCACAGAGGATGACCACGGCAGGAGGGACGCTGGTCCTCGCCCCGCCCTTCCAGGAGCCGGGCCGCCAGCGCCCGCCGGGCCCGTACACTCGTCTCTTCCGCACCCCGGGAGCCCGCGCCTTCACCGTCGGCAACCTCATCGCCCGCCTCCCCATGGGGATGTTCGCGGTGAGCGCCGTGATCATGATCGCGGGGGCGCGGGGGTCGTACGCGCTCGCCGGAGCCGTCACCGCGACCGGGCTCGCCGCGACCGCCGTCGTCGCCCCGTGGACGGCCCGGCAGGTCGACCGTTACGGCCAGGCGAGGGTCGCCGTTCCCGCCACCGCGCTCGCCGTGCTGGGCGAGGTCGCCCTGCTGCTGTGCGTACGGTACGACGCCCCCGACTGGACGCTCTTCGCGTCGTACGCCGCGACCGCCACCATGCCCAACACGGGCGGGATGTCCCGGGCCCGCTGGGCCCACATCTTCAAGGAGGCCACGCCCGGGAACGCGGCTGCCCTGCACACCGCGAACTCCTTCGAGCAGGCCGCGGACGAGCTGTGCTTCATGCTCGGCCCGGTGCTCGCGGCCTTTCTCTGCTCGGCACTGTTCCCGGAAGCCGGCACGCTCGTCGGAGCCGTGCTCCTGCTCACCGGCGTGCTGGTGTTCGCGGCTCAGCGCGCCACGGAGCCGCCGGTCGCGCCCCGCACCCTCGCGGGCTCGCCCCTCCGCGTCCCCGGGATGGCCCCGATGCTCGCGGTCTTCCTCGCGACCGGGGCGGTGTTCGGGTCCATGGAGGTGGTCACGATCGCGTTCGCCGACGGCCCGGCGGCGGGACCGGTGCTGGGCCTGCAGGCCGCCGGGTCGTGCGTGGCGGGACTGGCGTACGGCAGGGCCCGCCGCAGCGCCGGCCTGGTCGCGTGCCTCGCGGCGATGACGGCCCTGATGACCCTGCCGCTGCTCGCGGCGACCACATCCGGCTCGCTGCTCGCCCTCGCCGGTGCGCTGCTGGTGGCCGGGATGGCGACGGCTCCGACGATGGTGACCGGGATGGGCGTGATCCAGCGCCTCACCCCCGCGGCCCGGCTGAACGAGGGCATGACCCTCGCCGTCACCGCACTGCTCGGCGGTGTCGCGGCGGGCTCGGCGACGGGCGGATGGACCGTGGAGCACGCGGGCGCCGCCTACGGCTACGGGATCCCGGTCGTCGCGGCGGGCATCGCGCTGGCGCTGGCAGGCATGACGAAGGCCCGGCTGCCGTGACGGCTGCCGGGCCTTTGCCCACATGGGATGAGTGGAGATGGCGGGAATCGAACCCGCGTCCAACGGTGCAGAATCAGGGCTTCTCCGAGCGCAGTTCGCTGCGATTTTCTCGGCCCCGGAGATCACGCGAACAAGTCTCCGACGGGCTCAGTCACTGTTTGATTTCCCTCTAGGCCCCGTGACCGGGCTTAGAGGTTTAGTCCCCTAGCTGATGCCAGGATCCGGGTCGGGAACAGCCCCGGGCTGACACCCGAAGGCCTTCGCTAGCTGCTAATTAGGCAGCGAGCGCGAAGGCGCGGGAATCGCTCTTGGAAGTGGCGATTATTGGTTGCGACATATGGTTTACGAGATCATTGCCGCTTCCTCGGCTCGCTTCCCCTGCTTCGACATCCGCTGTCGAAACCGATCATCCCCATGTTGATTTTTCAATCCCTGCCCCGCTGTGCGCGACAGAGTGGCTTGCCCCCGCTGTGAGGGGCAGGTGCCATCGTACGTGACCAACGCAGGACGTCGCCAGCGTATTCCCGCGGCCCTCCGGGGTGTCCCAGGGGCGATGCGGGCGGCACGGCAGGCTGCCCCGGGGCGGAACGGGCCGCCTCGCGGTCCCGGTCAGGCCCGCTGGCGCCGGCGCGCCGCCGAGATCACCCGGTCCGTCTCACGCCGGTCCTGCTTCTCCCGGAGCGTCTGCCGCTTGTCGTACTCCTTCTTGCCCTTGGCGAGCGCGATCTCGACCTTCGCCCGCCCGTCCTTGAAGTACAGGGCGAGGGGCACGATCGTGTGACCCGTCTCCTGGGACTTGGACTCCAGCTTGTCGATCTCGGCCCGGTGCATCAGCAGCTTGCGCTTGCGCCGGGCGCTGTGGTTGGTCCAGGTGCCCTGGCTGTACTCCGGCACGTGCACGTTGTGCAGCCACGCCTCGTGGTCGTCGATCTGGACGAAGCCGTCCACCAGCGAGGCCCGCCCCTGGCGCAGCGACTTCACCTCGGTACCCATCAGCACGAGACCGCACTCGTAGGTGTCGAGGATGTGGTAGTCGTGCCGCGCCTTCTTGTTCTGCGCGATCAGCTTGCGCCCTTTTTCCTTTGCCATAGTGCGGTCATTTTCGCACTACGACCCGGTCCCGAGGCCACTCAATACTGTCCGGGCCCGCTCCTCGGCCCCCTCACCGACCGTGAGGTCCGGGGTGATGCCCTTTCCGTCGAGGTCACGACCGGCCGGAGTCCGGTAGTGCCCGACGGTCAGCTCGGCCACCGAGCCGTCGGGCAGCTTCTCCGGCATCTGCACCGACCCCTTCCCGAAGGTGCGCGAACCCACCGTGACCGCCCGGCCCCGGTCCTGGAGCGCCCCCGTGACCAGCTCCGCCGCACTCATCGTGCCGCCGTCGACGAGGGCCACGACCGGCCGCTCGGTGTCGCCGCCGGAGCCGGCGTAGAGAGCCTTCTGCTCGCCGTGCACGTCGTACGTGGCGACCAGGCCGCCGTCCAGGAAGGCGGAGGCGGCCGTGACGGCCTCCGAGAGCAGGCCGCCGCCGTTGCCCCGCAGATCGAGCAGGACACCGGCGCCCGCGGGGGCATCCCGCACGGCATCCCGCACCCGCTTGCCCGTGCCCTTGGTGAAGGACGCGACCTTGATCATCACAGCGTCGCCGTCGAGCCGTTGGACCGTGACGGCCTCGGTGGCGAGCCGGGCCCTGCGCAGCGTCTCGGTCCAGGAACGGTCGCCGCGCTGGAGGCCGAGAACGACGGACGAACCGGCCCCGGCGTTCCTGCCGTCACCGCTGCCGTCACCGCGCAGCAGCGCGACCACCTGGCTGACCGGGCGCCGGTCTATGGGCTTCCCGTCGACCGTCCGCAGCTGGTCGCCCGCCCGGATCCCGGCCCGCTCTGCGGGGCCACCGCGCTGCACCCGGGAGACCTCGACCCGGCCACCGGCGCCGCGCCTCGCCCACAGGCCGACGCCGGTGTAGGCGCCGTCGAGGGCCTGCTCGAACTCCTCGTACTCCCCCTTGTCGTACACCGCGCCCCAGCGGTCGCCGCTGCGGCTGACGACCTCCTCTGCCGCATCTGCCCCGGACTTCCCGTCGGCCATGGCCTCGGCGGCGGCTCGGGCGAGTTCGTCCCGGTCGACCGTCGAGGCGGCGGCGTGCGCCGCGGGCAGTTCGGCCGGCTTCGCGCCGCCTCGGGGCAGCAGATCCGTGGCCGACGCGGTGGCGAGCACGCTCGCGAACACCAGTGTCAGGGCCGCCCCGCGGCGGAAACCACGGGGCATCGAGGGTGATTCGGGGCCCGGCATGGCGCCCACTCTAGGACAAGCGAAAGGCGCCGTACGGTGGTTGACCGTACGACGCCAGGGGCGCTTGTCACACCTTGAGGTACTTGCGCAACGCGATGAAAGCGGCAACGGCGGGCATCAGCAGGCCGATCGCCAGCACCAGCGGAAGCTTGGTGATCACGGCGTCCCAGCCGATGAAGTTGACGAGTTGCATCTTCTCGGAGAGCGCCAGGCCGTTGTCGATCAGGAAGTACCGGCCGACCAGCAGCAGGACGCAGGCGACCGCGCCGCCCAGCAGCCCCGCGAAGGCGGCCTCCATGATGAACGGCATCTGGATGTAGAAGCTGGACGCGCCGACGAGCCGCATGATCCCGGTCTCACGCCTGCGGCTGAACGCCGAAACACGCACGGTGTTGACGATCAGCATCAACGCGATGATCAGCATCAGGCCCATGACGAACAGCGCGGCGATGTTCATGCCGTTCATCAGGTCGAACAGGTTCTGCAGGATGTTGCGCTGGTCCTGGACGGACTGCACGCCGTCCCGGCCCGCGAAGGCGGTGGCCACCACCTGGTACTTCTCCGGGTCCTTGAGCTTGACCCGGAACGACTCCTGCATCTGGTCCGGTGTGATCGTCGCGGCGATCGGGGTGTCGCCGTACTGCTCCCGGTAGTGCTTGTAGGCCTCGTCGGCCGTCTCGTGGTGGATCTCGTCGACGATGTCCATCTTGTCGAGATCGGTCTCGATCTGCTCCTTCTGCTGGGCGGTCACCGCGCCCTTGGAGCACTTCTCGTCGCTCTCCGCATCGTTCTTGTTGCAGAGGAAGATGGAGACGTTGACCTTGTCGTACCAGAAGTCCTTCATGGTGCTGACCTGCTCACGCATGAGCAGCGCACCGCCGAAGAGGGCGAGCGACAGGGCCACGGAGACGATCACCGCGAAGGTCATCGTGAGATTGCGGCGGAGACCGACGCCGATCTCCGACAGTACGAACTGGGCACGCATGGCGAGTCGTTCAGCCTTTCAGTGCTGGTAGCCGTAGACGCCGCGCGCCTGGTCGCGTACGAGCCGGCCCTGGTCGAGCTCGATGACGCGCTTGCGCATCTGGTCGACGATGTTCTGGTCGTGGGTCGCCATCACCACTGTGGTGCCGGTCCTGTTGATCCGGTCCAGCAGCTTCATGATGCCGACGGAGGTCTGCGGGTCGAGGTTGCCGGTCGGCTCGTCCGCGATCAGCAGCATCGGGCGGTTCACGAACGCCCGGGCGATGGCCACGCGCTGCTGCTCACCACCGGAGAGCTCTCCGGGCATCCGGTCCTCCTTGCCGCCGAGACCGACGAGGTCGAGAACCTGGGGGACGGCCTTGCGGATCTCGCCGCGCGGCTTGCCGATGACCTCCTGCGCGAACGCCACGTTCTCCGCGACGGTCTTGTTGGGCAGCAGGCGGAAGTCCTGGAAGACCGTGCCGAGCTGGCGGCGCATGTGCGGCACCTTCCAGTTCGACAGGCGCGCGAGGTCCTTGCCCAGAACATGCACCATCCCGTGGCTGGCACGCTCCTCGCGGAGGAGCAGCCGCAGAAAGGTCGACTTGCCGGAACCGGACGAGCCCACGAGGAAGACGAACTCTCCCCTCTCGACCTCCAGGGAGACGTCGCGCAGGGCGGGGCGGTTCTGCTTGGGATAGGTCTTGGAGACGTTGTCGAATCGGATCACGGGTGCACCACGGTCAGCCGGGAGTAGGTGTGCGTGACCTTACGCGACTGGGCGCGGCGCGTGCAGTCGCCGCCCGGCGTTGCGGCATTTGTCCGGTTGGGGAGCCGGTCGGAACCGGAGTAATCCGGCGGGGCGCGCCGAAACGCACGGGAGCTGGCACAGTGGTAGGGGGAACGGAAGCGTTTCCCCGAGCGTTGACGCGGAGAAGACACGCCGAGAAACGCGGAGAAAACGGCTCGGCAGGCGAGTCCCCGCGCGGGAGGAGGAGAGCGCATGACCTATGACCGACTGGTGTGCGCCAACTGCGCGGCACCCGTCAGCGAGGGCCGCTGCCCCGTCTGCCGCGCCAACCGGGAGCGCCTCCAGCAGGAGGGCCCGCTGGCCGGCCTGAGCCCCGCCGCGCTGCTGACGCTGCTGGTGGTCCTGGTGGCCGCGGTGGCACTGCTGGCACACCAGACCGTATAGGTCCCCCGCACGGACACAGGCAAGGGCCCGAGGTGCTGAGAAGCACCTCGGGCCCTTGTTACGTGCGGTTACTGCTGATCACGTAGCGCTACAGCGGCTGTCGCGAAACTCAGACAGCGGTACGCCCGCCACCGACGAGACGCGGCAGCATCCGGAAGCCGATACCACCGGCGATCATCGTCGCCGCGCCGACCAGCAGGAACGTGGTCTCGCCGGCACCGGTCTCCGCCAGCTCCTCCTTGGCCTCACCCTGCTCGACCGGCTGGGAGCCGGCGTTGTCCGTGTCCGTGTTGTCGGCGCACTCGGCCCCGTCGAGGTCCACGGTGCAGGTACCGGCGCCACCGTCGGTGCCGCCGTTACCGCCGGTGGCGGCGGAGCCGCCCTGGTCGCCACCGCCGGTGGCGTTGCCGCCGGAGTTGCCGTTACCGCCGTTGGCGTTGCCACCAGCGTTGCCGTTACCGCCGGAGTTGCCGTTACCGCCGGAGTTGCCGTTACCCCCGGAGTTGCCGTTACCCCCGGAGTTGCCGTTACCGCCGGAGTTGCCGTTACCGCCGTTGGTGGTGCCACCGTCGGTCGTGGTCCCACCATCGGTCGTGGTGCCACCGTCAGTGGTGGTGCCACCGTCGGTCGTGGTCCCACCATCGGTCGTGGTGCCACCGTCAGTGGTGGTGCCACCGTCGGTCGTGGTCCCACCGTCAGTGGTGGTGCCACCGTCGGTCGTGGTCCCACCGTCGGTCTGGCCCAGGATGGTGCTGCCACCCTGGTCGCCACCACTGTTGTCGCCGCCCTCGTCGTCGTTGCCGACGCCGAGACCGACCTCGAGGCCCTCCTTGGAGACCCCGGCCTCGGCCTTGACGCCCACGACGTCCACGCCGATGCCGACAGCCTGAGCGGCGCCCGCGGCGGTCAGGGACGCGCCGGCGGCGATCACCGCACCAGCGGCTATCCGTGCCACACGGACCCGCGTGTTCTTGGTCATCTGGCTGCTACCCCCAGTAGCTATATGTCATTGATGCAGCGTCATGAGGCAGAGGCCGCTGGGGGTCAACTTTCGTCTCCCCCGCCCACACGCGCCCCAGAAATACGCATGCCGCGCGTCAGCCTTCCCACTTTTCACGGACACGTCAAGGTCGTTGCGCGTGCGATGCCCGGAATAAGGGGAGTTGACCAGCGTGCGGGCGTGTAAGTGTGACGTAGTCCCGGAATCGAGCCTCCATCAGGACCAGTTGCCTTGTCGACAAAGCCGGCCGAGGCCCCCACCTCCGCTTGCGCACGCGAATCCGGGCTCACGGGCCGTTCCCTGCGGATACAGGTCGGCACGTCTCATTTCCCGCACAAGGCCTGCTCGTTGCTCTGCTCCCGGGCCATGACTCGCCCGCGTCGGTCACGTACTCCCCGTCACACAGCCTGCCGTCGGCAGCTCGCCCTCGGCCGGGTGCGGGTGGTCCTCCTTCAGAGAGCCCACAGGGTCGTGAAGCCGTCACCGTCGACTCCGCAAGGGCGCGCGCGGCCCGCGCGACGGTCCGGTACGACAGTGGCGCCGGGCCCTGTCGAGGGCCCGGCGCCCCATTGGGTACGGGTGGTGCTAAATCTACAGGGGCGTTGGGCCCCCGCTTTC